>JACRIY010000042.1 GCA_016235805.1 Rhodocyclales bacterium | reverse complement strand
CTCACCGACGTGATCCTGGTCGGCGGCATGACGCGCATGCCCAAGGTACAGGACAAGGTCAAGGAATTCTTCGGCAAGGAGCCGCGCCGTGACGTCAACCCCGACGAAGCCGTCGCGGTCGGCGCCTCGATCCAGGGCGGCGTGCTGCAAGGCGAAGTCAAGGACGTGCTGCTGCTCGACGTCACCCCGCTCAGCTTGGGCATCGAGACCCTGGGCGGCGTCATGACCAAGCTGATCCAGAAGAACACCACGATCCCGACCAAGGCGGCGCAGACCTTCTCCACCGCCGACGACAACCAGAGCGCGGTGACCATCCACGTGCTGCAGGGCGAGCGCGAAATTTCGGCCGGCAACAAGAGCCTCGGCCAGTTCAACCTGTCCGACATCCCGCCGGCACCGCGCGGCATGCCGCAGATCGAGGTCACCTTCGACATCGATGCCAACGGAATCCTTCACGTCTCAGCCAAGGACAAGGGCACCGGCAAGGAAAACAAGATCACCATCAAGGCCAATTCGGGCCTCTCCGAAGCCGAGATCCAGGCCATGGTCAAGGATGCCGAAGCCCATGCCGCGGAAGACCACAAGACGCGCGAACTGGTCGATGCGCGGAACCAGTGCGACGCCATGGTCCATTCGGTGAAGAAGGCGCTGGCCGAGCATGGCGACAAGATCTCGGCCGATGAAAAGGCCGCGATCGAGGCGGCGGTGAAGGACGCCGAGGACGTGATGAAGGAAGGCGACAAGGCAGCCATTGAGTCCAAGACCGAAGCGCTGGCAAAGGCTTCGCAGAAACTGGGCGAAAAGGTCTATGCCGAATCCCAGGGGGCAGCAGGAGCGGGAGCCGCCGGAGCAGGTGGCCCGGCAGGCGGCGGCGAGGCCAAAAAGGACGAAGGCGACGTGGTCGACGCCGAGTTCACCGAGGTCAAGGACAAGAAGGGTTAAGCACGGCGCCACGCGCCTGTTTAACTGGCCGAGTTGAAGCGGACCGCGTGTTCAAAATGCGCGTCGCCGCTTGACTCGGCCTTTGCACAAGATTCACGGGACCAACGACATGGCAAAAAAGCGCGACTACTACGAAGTTCTCGGCGTCAATCGCGACGCCTCGGACGATGACATCAAGAAGGCCTACCGCAAGCTGGCCATGAAGTTCCATCCGGACCGCAATCCGGACAACCCCAAGGCGGAAGAGCA
The DNA here is from genome assembly GCA_016235805.1 of Rhodocyclales bacterium. Taxonomy (GTDB): domain Bacteria; phylum Pseudomonadota; class Gammaproteobacteria; order Burkholderiales; family Rhodocyclaceae; genus Sulfuritalea. The sequence goes on along the minus strand of JACRIY010000042.1, from coordinate 44,149 downwards.
GTTCAAGGAAGCCAAAGAAGCCTACGAGATCCTCTCCGACGCGCAGAAGCGACCCGCCTACGACCAGTACGGCCATGCCGGCGTCGACCCGCAAGCCGGAATGGGCGCCGGCGGCGCTGGCATGGGCGGCTTCGCCGATGCCTTCTCCGACATTTTCGGCGACATCTTTGGCGGCGGCGGGCAACGTGGCGGCGGCCGTGCCAACGTCTATCGCGGCGCCGACCTGCGTTACAACCTCGAAGTCAGCCTGGAAGACGCGGCACGCGGAACGGAAACCCGCATCCGCATTCCGACCATGGCCGAGTGCGAAACCTGCGACGGCAGCGGCGCCAAGAAGGGCAGCGAACCCAAGACCTGCCCCACCTGCGGCGGCCACGGCCAGGTGCGCATGCAGCAGGGCTTCTTCTCGATCCAGCAGACCTGTCCCAAGTGCCACGGCACCGGGCGTTACATTGCCGATCCCTGCGGCAGCTGCCACGGTGCAGGCCGTGTCAAGCAGCACAAGACGCTGTCGGTCAAGATTCCGGCCGGGATCGACGAGGGCGACCGGATCCGGCTCACCGGCGAAGGAGAACACGGCGTCAATGGCGGCCCGCCGGGCGATCTTTACGTGCAGATCCACCTCAAGGCCCACGCCGTGTTCCAGCGCGACCACGACGACCTGCATTGCGAAATGCCGGTCAGCTTTTCCACCGCGGCGCTCGGCGGAGAGATCGAGATTCCGACCCTGGATGGCGTCGCCAAGCTCAAGGTGCCGGCCGAAACCCAGACCGGCAAAGTCTTCCGCCTGCGCGGCAAGGGCATCAAGGGCGTGCGCTCATCCAGCCACGGCGACCTGCTGTGCCACGTGGTGCTGGAAACCCCGGTCAGCCTCACCGACCGCCAGAAGGAACTCTTGCGCGAATTCGAGGAAATCAGCCAGGGCAACGCCCAGCGCCACAGCCCGCGTGCGCAAAGCTGGCTCGACAAGGTCAGGGATTTCTTCGGCAGCTGATGCCGCCTGCGCAAGAGTTATGCCTCCGGCGGAGCCGGGGGCGGTATTCCTTGCGGGTGGCGCCGGCGATATGGCATCGCGGGGTACTCCGGCAGGAAGCCTCGTGTCCTGATGTGCAAGGAGCCGGCTGATCCGGCTCCTCTGGCATCATTTCCGCAACCAGCGCAACAGGCACGCGTAGAGATCCTCCGGCATTACCGGCTTGCCGATGTGGGCGTTCATGCCGGCCGAGATGCACGCCGCGCGATCTTCGTCGAAGGCATTGGCCGTCATGGCCAGGATCGGGATCTCGGCCATCCCCGGCAGGCGCCGGATGGCGCGCGTGGCGTCGAGTCCGTTCATTACGGGCATCTGCACATCCATGAGGATCAGGGCATAGTTTCCACTCTGCGCCATTTGCAGAGCTTGACCGCCATCCATCGCGACCTCGGGCACAAGGCCGACGTCCTGCAGCAACAGGATCGCGGTTTCCCGGTTCACCGGTTCGTCTTCCGCAACCAGGACACGCGTTCCGGAATGTTCCTGGACCAGTTCCTCCCGCGCCGACATGCCCGTCGAGGCCCGACCTTCCGTCGCATCTCCCGATGCATGCCGCAAGCGCACGGTCACCCAGAAGGTACTGCCGCTTCCCTCCGCGCTGACCACGCCGACATCGCCCCCCATCAATCTTGCAATGCGCCTCGAGATGATCAGGCCGAGGCCGGTGCCGCCGTATTTGCGCGTCATCGAATCGTCGCCCTGGGTGAAGGCCTGGAACAGCCGACCCTGTTGCTCGGGGCTGATGCCGATGCCCTGGTCGGCGACTTCCAGCCGCAACAGCACGTCATGGCTGTCCTGACCCAATAGCCGACCGCTGACGCGGATCTCGCCATCGTCGGAAAACTTGATCGCGTTGTTCACGAAGTTGATCAGTATCTGCCGCAAGCGCAGGGCATCGCCGCAAAACTGCCCGGGCAGGTCCGGCGCCAGCTCGCATGAAAGGCGCAGCCCCTTGGCTTGCGCCTGCTCCCAATGCATGCTAAAGGCATCATCCACCACTTGCGCCAGGGAAAAGTCGCGTTCTTCCAGCGTCATGCGGTCAGCCTCGATGCGCGAGATGTCCAGGATGTTGTTGATCACGGCGAGCAGGTGCTGGGCCCCGGCCAGGCTCTTGCGCAGGTAGTCGGTCTGCATGGGATCGGTGGTACAGCGCAAGGCAAGATTGGTCATGCCGATGATCGCGTTCATCGGCGTACGCAGCTCGTGGCTCATGTTGGCCAGAAAGACGCTCTTGGCGCGATTGGCGGATTCGGCGGCATCGCGCGCCTGCGCCAGCTCGGTAGTGCGCGAATGCACGAGTTCCTCGAGGTGGTGCCGGTGCTGGTCGAGTTCCCGGTCGGCCAGCTTCTTCTCGGTGATGTCGTGACCGATGCAGAGAACACCGGTGGGGCGGTCGTGCGCGTCGAGGACGGCGCGATTGGCCCAGCGCACGTAGACGCGCCGCCCATCGCGCGTCATGTTCTCATTTTCGTTCTCGGCGAACTTTTCAGGCTCGGCCGCGATCGCCTGGATCATCGCCCTGAGGTCGCGGCCGGTATCGCCTTCGCGCAGCGGTACGATGGTACCGAGGACATTGCGCCCCAGAATGTCGCCGGCCGAGTACCCGAAGAAGCGCTCGGCGAACTCGTTGAAGTAGGTGACCTTGCCTTCGATGTCCATACGCAGGATGATCACGTTGGCATGGCTGACCAGCTCGCGATACTTGGCCTCGCTTTCCTTCAGCGCCTCGTAGGCCGTGGCGAGCTGCGACTTCGTCACGGTGGTCTCCTGCAGGCTCTGCATCAAGCCGTTGAAGGCCCTGGCCAGGGTGCCGATCTCGTCGTTGGAGTTGAGCGGAACGCGCCGGCTGAGGTCCGTCGTATCGGCGCGAAGCTGTTCGATGGACTCGATCAGCACGGCAAGCGGGCGATTGACGAAGCGGGAAAGCACGAACACGAACGCCGCAAAGCCCGCCAATACAGCGAGCAAGCCGACGCCGGCCCTGCCGATCTGCATCTGGCGCAGCTTTTCGTCGATCACCTTGGCCGATACGCCAACCACGACGTTGCCCAGGCGGGCGCCGTCCAGCGAGACCAGCGGAACCACCGCTGCATAGCCGTCCATGCCGTCGAAGGAATAGCCGACGGTCACCGCTTTTGTCGCCGCCAAAGCGGCGAGCAGCGCCGGATCCACGATCCGCGTTCCATGCCGGCCAGGCTCGCTGTGGAAACGCACGACATCGTCGCTGCCCACCACCATCGCGAACTCGACGCCATCGAAGGAATCCACGACGTCCCGGCACTGCTTGTCGAAGCCCGCCAGATCGTCGAGGCGGATTCCGAGCGACTGGATCCGGTCGAGCTGGATCTGCAGGCCTTGGGCGATTGCCAGCGACCTCGATTGCAGCGCAGCAACATAGGTTTGCGTAAACAGGATGCTGCTGGCCAAGTAGATCGCGACCATGCCAATCAAGGTAATGCTGGCGGCGATCAGAAGGATCTTTGCCAGCAGGCGGTGCTTCATGGCTGGTCCCACTCGAAGCGCTGGATGATCTCGGCGCCCAACAGCAGGTCGGAATTGAGGCGCAGGCCGAGCTTCCTGGCCCGGGCCAGGCTGATCACCGGCACGCCCTTGGTGGTCGGAACCATCGCGAAGCTGGAAGGGCTCTTTCCCGCGGCCAGTATGGTGCGCGCCATGCGGCCCGCGGCCCTGCCCTGCTCACGCTCGGAAACCGTCACCGCGCAAAGAGTGCCGTAATAAACGCGATCGATCCAGAAGGCGAAATCCGGGAGCTTGCTGTTCTCCACCGTCCAGCGCTGCACTTCCTGGTAGGGCACGTTCTTGCCCTCCGCATCCTTCAGGTTGAAGATGCCGATGGTGCCGATGATGTCGGCCCGACTCTGATATTCCGCGATCTTGCGCTTGTAGTCACCAAAGCTGAGAACGGTATCGGCGGCCACGATCTTCATGCCCGCAAGCTGCGGCATGGCACTTTCTATGCGCGCCCGCACCGGCTCCCACATCTTGGCGTCGTCGAAGATCAGCGCGATGCGCCTGGCATCGGGGACGATCTTCCTGGCCAGCATCACCGACTGGACGAAGTGTTCCTGTTCGAGCACCCCCGTCACGTTCGAGCTGCCCGCGAATCCGTAGACGGCCGGCTGGTTGTTGACTCCGCTGAAGACGAAGGGAAGCTTTGCATTGACATAGTGCCGCGCCACGTATTCCTGCGCGTCGTCATCGGTGCTGTACACCAGATCAGGCTTCCAGCTCTCGATCAGCGCGCGGGCCTCCAGTCCTTTTCGCTCCTTGCTTTCCGCCGAACTCATGCGCTTGGTATCCATCTGGAAAACCTTGTAGGTCGCCGGCAGGCCCTTCATTTCCTCCTGAAAGCCCTCCAGTTGCCTGTCGGTCCAGCGCCATGGCGAGTGGTAGCTCATTATGTGCAGGATGCGGAACTCCCTCTTTTCGATAGGCGGGGAATCCGCCTGTGCCATCGGCGAGAAGCCGAACGCGATCAGCGCCAGTACCCGCAGCCGGCGGGGCCATGCAGCAAGCGATTTCATTACTTTCTCCTTGGAACGCGCAAAGTTGCATCCGGAACCAATGGCATCGATCAGGCCGCCTTTCGCAACCAGGTCAGCACCGTCGCGAACAAGACATCCGGCGCCACCGGCTTGCCGATGTGATCGCTCATGCCGGCGTCCAGGCAGCGCTCGCGATCGCCGTCGAAGGCATTGGCAGTCATCGCCAGGATCGGCACCGTCGCCATTCCGGGCAGGCGCCGGATCTCTCGCGTCGCGTCGAGCCCGTTCAGAACCGGCATCTGCACGTCCATCAGGATCAGGGCATAGTTTTCGGTGCGCGCGCGATCGACCGCTTCCGCCCCATTGCGCGCTGCTTCCGGCACGAGTCCTGCGTCTTCCAGCAGGAACATGGCGACATCGAGATTCACGGGCTCGTCTTCGACCACCAGGACCCGGTTCCCGGAGAACTCCCGCGCCAGCGCCTCACGCCAGGAACCGGCGTCGGGCGCGACGCCCGCATGCCGCGCAACGGCGCAACGCCGCAGTCGGACCGTGACCCAGAACGTGCTGCCCTGCCCTTCTTCGCTGACGACGCCGACGTCCCCACCCATCAAGCGGGCGATGCGTTTGGATATCACCAGGCCAAGGCCGCTGCCGCCGTGTTTTCGTGTCGAAGAATCGTCCACCTGGGTAAATGCATGAAACAGCCTTGACTGCTGTTCCTTGCCCAAACCGATTCCCTGGTCGATGACTTCGATGCGCAACAGCAGGCTCTGGAGGTCTTCCTCCTCGGCGCGGGCGCGAACGGAGATCTGTCCCCGGTCGGAAAACTTGATGGCGTTGCCAATGAAGTTGAGCAGGATCTGCCGCAGGTGCAGGGCGTCGCCGCTGAATTGATCGGGGAGCGCCGGAGCGATCTCGGCGACCAGCGACAATCCCTTGACACGGGCAAGCTCCTCCTGCATGGCCAGGGCGTCGCCGATGACCTGTGCCAGGGAAAATTCCTTTTCTTCCAGCACCAGCCGATCGGCTTCGATGCGCGAAATGTCGAGGACGTCGTTGATCACGGCCAGCAGGTGCCTTGCGGCACCCATGCTCTTCGTCAGGTGGTCGATCTGCCTGGGATCGGTCGCGCGGCGCAGCGCCAGTTCGGTCATGCCCATGATGCCGTTCATCGGCGTTCGCAGCTCGTGGCTCATGTTGGCCAGGAACACGCTCTTGGCCCGGCTGGCCGCCTCCGCGGCATCCTTCGCAGCGGCAAGCTCTGCGGTACGCGAGAAGACCAGTTCCTCCAGATGATGCCGATGCTGTTCGAGCTCGGCTTCCGCCAGCCTGCGCTCGGTGATGTCCCGGCTGATGCCGAACAGGCCGACTACCTTGCCGCTTTTGCCGGCATCCAGCAACGGCCACTTGTTGGTGCTGACCCAGCCTCGTCGTCCGGCGGTATCAATGTAGGGATCGATCTTGTTCAGCAGCGGCTTGCCTTCACGGAAGATCTGAAACTCCTCCTCGTAGTAGATCCGGGCGATTTCGGGCGGAAAGACTTCCAGGTCGTGCTTGCCGATCATGTCGCGCCAGCTGGCGTGGCCGGTGATGTCGGCGAGCGTCTGGCTGCAGAAGCGGAAGCGGCTGTTTTCATCCTTGAAATAGACGAAGTCGCTTGTGTTTTCGAGGAAGGACACGAAGTCCCGATTCAGTTCCCGTGTTGCTGCCTCGGCCTGCTTGCGTTCGGTGAGATCGATGTCGACACAGAACATCTCCGGCGCCCGCCCGTCCACCTGGACCAGGGCATGGCTCGAGTAGACATCCACCCGGGTACCGTCCTTTCGCTGCAAAGAGAGTTCGCCCGACGGAATCGGCTGGCCGCTGGCGAACATCTCATCTACGGCCGGTTTCACGTAGTCGCGCATCTCCGGCGGAATGATCAGCTCGAACAGGTTGCGCCCCAGCGCCTCCTCCTCGGCGTAGCCGTAGATCCGGGTCGAAGCCCGGTTCCAGTAGATGGTCGTGCCGTCGGGTCCATAGCCCTGAATCGCGACCGAGGGGATTTCCTGCAACATGTTGCGGAATCGCGCTTCGCTTGCCTTGAGACTCTGATCGGCGATGCGTTTCTCGGAGATATCCTGAACAATGCCGACCACATTGGGCGCTCGACCGTCTCCACCGGAGCGGCTCTCGGCCTTCTGGCGCACCCAGCGCGTTTCGCTCCCGACCACGACACGGTATTCGTGGGCGCTTGCACCACCCCTCAGACCCTTGCGCCATACATCGTCCGCCGCCGCCCGATCCCGCGGATCGACACAGGCAAGGAAGGCCTCGTAGGGTGCCACGGTTCCCTCCGGCAGGCCGAAGATGCGGCAGGCCTCGACCGATGCCTCGATCTTGCCGGTCACCGGATCCAGCGTCCAACTGCCCACCCGGGCGACCGCCTGCGCCCGATCCAGCTCTTGCTTGCTCACTTCGAGATCTGCGGTACGCCGGGCGAGTTCGCGGCCGGCCTGGCTCAACTCGGCGACGCGATCGCGGTAGGACCGCGCCAGGTAGGTGATCAGCACCGCGCAAAGGATCAGGACGATGAGTTGCAGCGAACCATGGAGCAAGGGCGGCGTCGCGGGTTCCGGCGGCAGCAGGCCACGGGATTCGCCAATCGCAAGGCACAGGGTCACGATGGTGGTGAGTACCAGGAGGGTCAATGTCGATCGCCATCCCATGGTCCAGCCGGCGAGGACGATGATCGCCGGATAGACGACGACGATCGGCGCGTGGGTGCCGCCGGTGGTCGCAGCAACCACCGTCACTGCAATCCACGAACCGAACACCAGCACCTTCAGGGTGGCCCGCCGCTGCCCGCAACGCAGGAAATGCCAGCCGAGCAGGGCCACCAGGGCCAGCAACCCGGGCCGCGCGACCCTCGCGGTCTGGTCCGGTGCCATGATGACAAGCATCAGCATCGCCCCGAGCGCGCTGGCCAGCATCACCCATATGGCGAACTTCAGGAAATCGCCGGACGGCGTCATGGACCCGGACGAATTCCTGGCATCGGCAGTCGGTTGATCGGTTTCGAGCTGCGCGCTCATTGCTGATAACACCGGAGCATGGAGTGGAACCTTAACTGGCTTGCGACCAAGGTTCGGGTCGCGCTGCAGTCCACAGCGATTATCCGCCGCAAATCACGGGGCGGATTGACACATGTCAATGCACTGCGGTACCGCAGGCTGGCCACCGCCCTTACCCACCGGTAGCCTGCACCCTTTCAATACGCGTACATCACGCCCGGCGCCAGGTCGTCCCTTGCGGCCCGTCCTCAAGAACGACCCCGGCAGCCTTGAGTTCGTCGCGAATTCGATCGGATTCGGCGAAGTTCCTGGCCTTCTTCGCCGTAGCGCGGGCGCCGACTTTTGCATCGATCTCGTCGTTGCTGAGCCCGCCGGCCGGTGCCGCCTGCAGGAAGGCCTGCGGATCACGCTGCAGCATGCCGAGAATGCCGCCCAGTGCCTTCAGTTGCGCGGCCAGGGCAGCGTCGCCGCGATTGGCGGCGGTTGCCAGGTCGAACAGCACGGCCATGGCTTCCGGCGTGCCGAAATCCTCGTCCAACGCCGCCTTGAAGCGCTGGGCATGCGCCTCGTTCCAATCGACCGCGACGTCGCCATCGACCCCCTTCAGCGCCGTGTAGAGCCGCGTGAGTGCCTGCCGGGCATCATCGAGATGGACGTCCGAATAGTTGAGCGGACTGCGGTAGTGGGCGCGCAGGATGAAGAAACGCACCACTTCGGCGTCGTATTTCTTCAGCACTTCGCGAATGGTGAAGAAGTTGCCCAGCGACTTCGACATCTTCTCGTCATCGACGCGGACGAAGCCGTTGTGCATCCAGTAGTTGACGAACTGGCACTGGTGCGCGCCTTCCGACTGGGCGATCTCGTTTTCGTGGTGCGGAAACTGCAGATCCTGGCCGCCACCGTGGATATCAAAGTGCTTGCCGAGCAGTTGCGAGCCCATCGCCGAACACTCGATGTGCCAGCCCGGACGGCCCGGCCCCCAGGGCGATTCCCACTTCACTTCCGCAGGTTCGTCGTCACGGGCGTGTTTCCACAGCACAAAGTCGAGCGGATCCTGTTTGCCGGCCATGACGTCGACGCGCTCGCCGGCGCGCAGGTCTTCCAGCGACTTGCCGGACAGCTTGCCGTAGCCGTCGAACTTGCGCACCGAGTAGCAGACGTCGTTGCCGCCGGCGACATAGGCGTAGCCGTTCCGTTCCAGCGTGCCGATCATGTCCAGCATCTGCGGCACGTACTCCGTGGCGCGCGGCTCGGCGTCCGGCCGCAGCACGCCCAGTGCGCCGGCATCTTCGTTCATCGCGGCGATGAAGCGGTCGGTAAGCTGGCGGATCGTCTCGCCGTTCTCCTGCGCGCGGCGGATGATCTTGTCGTCGATGTCGGTGATATTGCGCACGTAGTTCAAGTCATAGCCGCTGGTACGCAACCAGCGCGCGACCATGTCGAACACCACCATCACGCGGGCATGGCCCAGATGGCAAAAGTCATATACGGTCATGCCGCACACGTACATGTCGACGTGACCCGATCGGATCGGAACGAATGTCTGCGTTTCGCGGGCGAGGGTGTTGTATATCTTCAGCATGGAAAGGGCTAGCACCAGACGACGGGTTAAGCAGGAAAATGGGCGCCAAAGGCCGGCATTATCGGGCCATCGATCAAACAGGCTCAGGTTGTGGGGAGGGCAGGCTTCTTGTTAGAATCCAACGCTGAATCCCGCATGGTTTGTCCGGCGAAAACGCAGTTTCAGAGCAGGCTGACACCAGTCCCACCGGAGTCGAGCGCAGCGGCCGTCACTCAATTCAATTTCGGGCAACCGCCAACGAGAAGTATATACCATGACCCAAATCCGCCTCAATGCCGCACGCTTACTGGCATCCGCCGCTTCCGTCGTCCTCCTGGCGCTGGCGCCGGCGGCGCAAGCCGACACCCTGCAGGACATCAGCAAGCTGATCAAGCAGGGACAGCATGCCCAGGCACTGGAGCAGGTCGACAAATACCTCGCCGGCAAACCCAAGGACGCCCAGGGCCGCTTCCTCAAGGGCATCGTGCTCACCGAGATGAACAAGCCCAATGACGCGATCGCCGTTTTCTCCAAGCTGACCGAAGACTTCCCGGAGCTGCCCGAGCCTTACAACAACCTGGCGGTGATCTACGCCCAGCAAAAGCAGTTCGACAAGGCCAAGCAGGCGCTGGAAATGGCCATCCGCACCCACCCGTCCTACGCCACCGCCCACGAAAACCTCGGCGACATCTACGCCCGCCTTGCCAGCCAGGCCTACGACAAGGCACTACAGATCGACTCCTCCAATCCCACCGCACAAAAAAAGCTGGCGCTGATACGTGACTTGATGGGCACCGGCAACCGTCCGGGCAAGACCATCAAGCCGATCGGTGATGCGCGGCCGACGGAACCGATCAAGGTCGCCGAAGCACCGAAAGCCCCTGTCGCTCCTGTGGCAGCAACACCCGCCGCTCCGGTAGCGGCCGCACCGGCCGTTGTACCCGCTGCCCCCCCCGTGGTCGCCGCGCCGGCCAAACCCGTCGAGGTCGCCAAGGCCGAACCCGCCAAACCCGCCGCGGCAAAGCCCGCCGGGGACGTGACAGCGGAAGTCACGCGTGCGATCGACCTGTGGGCCGCCGCCTGGTCGCGCAAGGACATCAAGACCTACCTCGGCGCCTATGCGCGCGACTTCAAGACACCGGCCGGGGAATCGCGCACAGCGTGGGATGCCGAACGGCAGAAGCGCATTGAGAAGCCGGGCGCCATCCAGGTCAGCTACGAGAACCTGCGCATCAGCGTTGATGGTGACACGGCGACCGCGAAATTCCGCCAGCACTACAAGTCGGCAACGCTGAAGACATCGAGCAACAAGGTGCTGCAATTGGGCAAGCGCGACGGCAAGTGGCAGATCCTGCAGGAGCGGGTCGGCACTTGATGAAGCGCATGCTGCGATCCCGCACCGTCGTCGCTGGATGCAGCCTGCTGCTGGCGGCTGGCCTGGCCTTCGCGGCCGGCAAGGCGCCCAGCCACATCAAGAAGAACCCTGCCAGCTCGACGGTCGAGCCCCGCTATACGGACTCCGGTCCGGAGCCCCTGCTGGCCAAGGTGTTCGATGCCATCGAAGCCAACCAGCTCGACGTGGCCATGCAGCAGGCCGAAATGCTGGCCAAGGCCTATCCCAATTTCCGCCTGGCGCACCTCGTCAAGGGCGACCTGCTGCTGGCGCGCGCACGACCGCTGATGGCCTTCGGCGAAGGCGGCGGACCTGCTGCCGGTGAAAAGGTGGCCGACCTGCGCGACGAAGCCATCGTCCGCCTCAAGGGCTATCGCAGCAAACCGCCGGCGGACTACGTGCCGCGCTATCTGCTGCAGATGCATCCCGAGCAGAAGCACGCGGTGGTCGTCGACACCCAGAAATCCCGGCTCTACCTGTACCAGAACGACAAGGGCACGCCGCGGTTCGTGGCCGACTACTACATCTCGCAAGGCAAGCTCGGCGCCGAGAAGTTCCGCGAAGGCGACAAGAAAACCCCGATCGGGGTCTATCACGTCACCTCCAGCCTGCCCCGGCAGAAGCTGACCGATTTCTACGGCAGTGGCGCCTTTCCCATCAATTACCCGAACGAATGGGACAAGCGCCAGGGACGCAACGGCCACGGCATCTGGCTGCACGGTACCCCGTCCGACACATTCTCGCGGCCTCCCAAGGCCTCCGATGGCTGCGTCGTGCTGGCCAATCAGGACCTCGACTCGCTGTCGAAAAGCCTGCAGGTCGGCCTGACCCCGGTGATCATCAGCAACAGCATCGAATGGCTCTCGCTCGACGACTGGCAGACCGAGCGCAGTTCCCTGCTGCAGATGATCGAGGAATGGCGGCAGGACTGGGAAAGCCGCAACATCGACCAGTACGCGCGGCACTATTCGCACAAATTCAATGCCGATGGCCAGGGCTACCGCGAGTGGGTGGAACACAAGCGCAAGGTCAATGCCGGCAAGAGCTGGATCAAGGTCGGAACCGGCGACATCAGCATGTTCCGCAATCCCGGCAAGGAAGAATATGTCGTCGTCACCTTCGAACAGGACTACCGCTCCAGCAACCTTTCCAACCAGATGAAGAAACGCCAGTACTGGATCAAGGAAGGCGGCCGCTGGAAGATCGTGTTCGAAGGCGCCGTGTAGTACCTCGCTCTTCGCACACCCCTTTTTCCCCTGTTTCGGAGGTCACATGCATCGCCTGATTCTTGTCGCATTCGCATTCCTTTTCAGCCTGGCCGCGCACGCCGCAAACCCGCAGCTCGAAGTCAAGACCTCGCAGGGCATGCTGGTGATCGAGCTCTACCAGGACAAGGCTCCGAAGACGGTGGAGAACTTCCTGCAGTACGCCAAGGACAACTTCTTCAACGGCACGGTGTTCCACCGCGTGATCCCCGGTTTCATGATCCAGGGCGGCGGCTTCACGCCCGACCTCAAGCAAAAGGAAACCCGCGCGCCGATCCAGAACGAGGCCAAGAACGGCCTGAAGAATGAAACCGGAACTCTGGCCATGGCGCGCACCGGCGATCCGCACTCGGCGAGCGCACAGTTCTTCATCAACCTGAAGGACAACGGATTCCTCGACTACCCGAGCCGCGACGGCTGGGGCTACGCCGTGTTCGGCAAGGTGGTGCAAGGCATGGACGTGGTCCAGAAGATCGCCGCCGTGCCCACCGGCAATGCCGGCCCGCACCAGAACGTGCCGACCACCCCGGTCCTCATCGAATCCGTCAAGCTGCTACCGGCCAAAAAGTAAATCCGAAGGAAAATCCAATGATCAAGCTCACCACCAACCACGGCGCCATAACCATCGAACTCGACGCGGAAAAGGCACCGATCAGCGCCGCCAACTTCCTCGCCTACGTCGAGTCCGGCCATTACGACAACACCGTCTTCCATCGCGTGATCGACGGATTCATGATCCAGGGCGGCGGCTTCGCACCGGGCATGGACCAGAAGCCGGTTCGCGATCCGATCGAAAACGAGGCCAAGAACGGGCTCAAGAACGCCTGCTACACGGTTGCCATGGCGCGCACCAGCGACCCGCATTCCGCCACCGCGCAGTTCTTCATCAACGTCGGTGACAACGATTTCCTCGACAACGACAAGTGCCAGGACGGCTGGGGCTACTGCGTCTTCGGCCGCGTCGTCGAAGGCCAGGACGTGGTGGACAAGATCAAGGCCGTCAAGACCGGCAACAAGGGCTTCCACCAGAACGTGCCGAAGGAAGATGTGATCATCGAGCGCGCCGAAGTCGTGTAACCACCCGCGGTTCCATGCTGACCATCACTGGAACCGCGCGCTTCGTCTCCGACTTGCACTTGCGGTCGGAACGACCCGACCTGACGCAGCGCTTCGCCGCGTTCCTCGCTGATACCGCCGCATCCAATGTCGAGGTGCTTTACATCCTCGGCGACCTGTTCGAATACTGGATCGGCGACGACGACCTGCAGGATGAGTTCAACGCGGAGGTCTGCAGCTTGCTGCGCAGCGCGGCCGACATGGGACCGCGCCTGTGCTTCATCGCCGGCAATCGCGATTTCCTGATCGGAGCAGGCTTCGCCGCCGCGGCAGGCATCACGCTGCTCGACGAAGTCGAAAAAGTCGGCGCTGGCGGCACGGCAACCCTGTTGATGCACGGCGACACGATCTGCACCGACGACCTGCCCTACCAGGAGTTTCGCCGCATGGTGCGCTCGCCGCAATGGCAGCGGCAGTTCCTCGCGCGACCGCTGCCCGAACGCCGTGCCGAAGTCGCCAGCCTGCGCCGCCGCAGCGCCGAGGCGATGCAGGGCAAATCGGCTGAAATCATGGATGCCAACACCGACGCCATCAAGGCCGCGCTGACGACGCACGGCTGCACCCGGCTGATTCACGGCCACACCCATCGGCCGGGCCGCGAAGACATCGCGCTCGACTCCGGCAGCGCCGAGCGCTGGGTGCTGTCCGACTGGGATACGGGGCGCGGTGACGCGCTGGAAATCGGACCGGCCGGCGTACGCCGACTCGACCTGTCGCGCTAGCCCAAGCCCCGCGCCAGGTCGGCTTTCAGGTCGGCCGGCGCTTCCAGTCCCACCGCAATGCGCAGCAGGCCTTCGCCGATTCCCGATGCGGTCCGGGCCTCGGCACTGATGCGGCCGTGCGTGGTCGATGCCGGGTGGGTAATGGTGGTCTTGGTGTCGCCCAGGTTGGCGGTGATCGACAGGAGGCGGCAGTTATCCACCACGCGCCACGCCGCCTCGCGCCCTCCCCTGACTTCGAAGGAAACGATGGCGCCGCCGCTGGCCTGCTGGCGCATCGCCAGCGCGTGTTGCGGATGCGAGGCCAGGCCAGGATAGAACACGCGCGTCACGCCCGGCTGCGCTTCGAGCCACTGCGCCAATTCGAGCGCATTGGCCGACTGCGCCTTCATGCGCACCGACAGGGTTTCCAGGCCCTTGAGGATCACCCAGGCATTGAAAGGCGACAACGTCGGTCCGGCCGTGCGCAGGAACTTGAAGACCTCCTCGGTGAGCGCCTTCGCGCCGCAGACGGCACCGCCGAGCACTCGTCCCTGTCCGTCAAGGTATTTGGTGGCGGAATGGATCACGAGGTCGGCACCCATGGTCAGCGGCCGCTGCAGGGCCGGTGAGCAGAAGCAGTTGTCCACCACCAGCAGCGCCCCGCCCTCGTGCGCGACCTCGGCCAGCGCCGCGATGTCGAAAACCTCGGTGAGCGGGTTCGACGGCGTCTCGATGAAAACCAGTCGCGTCGTCGGCGTCATTGCCGCGCGGAAGGCCTCCACCGTGCCCTGGTCCACGAATCTGGTGTCGACGCCGAAGCGCGGCAGGATGGTACCGAACAGTTGCTGCGTGGCGCCGAAGATGCTGCGCGAAGATACGATGTGCTCGCCGGACTTCATCAGCGCCATCACGGTCGACAGGATCGCCGCCATGCCGGTCGCGGTGGCGATGCAGGCTTCGGCGCCCTCCAGTGCCGCCAACCGGTCCTGCATGGTGCTTACCGTGGGATTGGAGAAGCGGGCGTAGACGTTGCCCGGCTCGGTTCCCGAAAAGCGCGCGGCGGCCTGTGCCGCATTTTCGAAGACGAAGCTCGATGTGAGGTAAAGCGCCTCGGAGTGTTCGTTGAACTGGCTGCGCTCATGGCCGGCGCGCACTGCAAGGGTATCGAAGGACCAGGCAGCGTCCGGGTGTTCGTCGGCCAGGCTCATCCGGCCTGCACCAGGTTGAGATCCAGTTGCTCGCCATCGGCACCGTCGAAACCGTCGTTATCCTCGGACTTGTCCGAAGGAGGCAGATTGCGCCTGTCTTCCATGCTTTGCAGGTAGATCGCCGAGACGTCGCCGGTGATGTACTGGCCATCGAAACACGAAGTCTCGAACTGCGTCACGGTGGGATTTACCGAGCGCACCGCCGCCTTGAGCGCGTCGAGGTCCTGGTAGATCAGCGCATCGGCGCCGATCTCGCGGCAGATCTCCTCGTCGCTGCGATAGGCGGCGATCAGTTCGCTGCGCGTCGGCATGTCAATGCCATAGACGTTGGCAAAGCGCACCGGCGGCGAGGCGGAGGCGAAGTAGACCTTCTTCGCGCCGGCTTCGCGCGCCATCATGATGATCTCGCGGCTGGTGGTGCCGCGCACGATGGAGTCGTCGACCAGCAGCACGTTGCGCCCCTTGAACTCCTGGCTGATCGCATTGAGCTTCTGGCGCACGGATTTGCGCCGTGTCGCCTGTCCCGGCATGATGAAGGTGCGGCCGATGTAGCGGTTCTTGACGAAGCCCTCGCGATACGGAAGGTTCAGCCGCGCCGCCAGTTCCATCGCCGAATGCCGGCTGGAATCGGGAATCGGGATCACGGCGTCGATCGCCAGGTGCGGCATGGTCAGACGGATCTTGTCGGCCAGATAGTCGCCCATCTTGGCTCGCGTTTCGTACACCGAAATCCCGTCCATCACGGAATCGGGTCGCGCCAAATAGACGAACTCGAACATGCAGGGCGCATGGAGGGTGGCCTCGGCACACTGGCGGCTGACGAAGTTGCCGCGCATGTCCACCAGCACCGCTTCGCCGGGCTCGACGTCTCGCAACATCTTGAAGCCGAGCGTGTCGATTGCCACGCTCTCGGAAGCCACCAGGTACTCGGTGCCCTCGGCCGTCTCGTTTTTGCCGATCACCAGCGGGCGAATGCCCCAGGGATCGCGGAAAGCGAGCAGCCCGTAACCGGCGATCATCGCCACCACGGCGTAGGCACCCTTGACGCGGCGATGCACGCCGGCCACCGCCTTGAAAATGGTTTCGGCATCGACCTGGTACTTGGTTGACGCGGCCTGCAGTTCGTGCGCCAGCACGTTGAGCAGCACCTCCGAATCGGAGTTGGTGTTCATGTGGCGCAGGTCCTGGAGGAACATGTCCTGCTTCAGCTGGTCGGCATTGGTCAGGTTGCCGTTGTGCGCCAGCATCAGGCCGAAGGGTGAATTGACGTAGAAGGGCTGCGCTTCGGCGGCGTTGTCGGCCGAACCCGCGGTCGGGTAACGGCAGTGGCCGATGCCCCAGTTGCCCAGCAGGCTGCGCATGTTGCGGGTACGGAATACGTCGCGCACCAGTCCCGAGCCCTTGTGCATGTGGAAGCGCCCGCCATCGGCAGTGGCAATGCCGGCGGCATCCTGGCCGCGGTGCTGGAGCACCTGCAGGCCGTCGTAGAGCAACTGGTTCACCGGCGTGGTCGCCACCACACCCAGAATTCCGCACATGGTCGTCCTCTATCGAAACCGAATCCGTTTTGCCGCTTCCGGCGGCAACCAGGGCTTTGCCGCGATCACCGCCGTCTCCAGCGGTTGCGCCAGCATTGCATTGCGCCACCAGTCCGCTTTTGGCAACGGCGTCATGCCCGCAACCAGAACTGCCAACAATACCACCACTACGCCGCGCAAAACACCAAACGCGAGACCGAGCAAACGATCCAGCAATCCGAGGCCCACCGCCTTGACCATCAGCGAGATCACCAGGCGCGCAACGGCGAAGGCCAGCAACACGCCGAGAAACACCAGCACATAGGCCGCCGCCAGACGCATACCCGGTTCGACCACTTGCGCCGCCAGCCAGTCCGATACCTGCGGCGCTTCTGCACGCGCCACCAGGAAGGCCACCACCCAAGCCACCAGGGCCAGCATTTCGCTCACCACGCCACGCCACAATCCGAGCAGCGCCGACGCAACAACAAGCGCCAGCACGGCGTAATCGAACGCAGTCATTGCCCTACTTTTGAGCTACCGGCCCGTCGACGCCGATGATCTTGATCCTCGTGCGGGCCTTCTCAGCCGCTTCCTGGCTGGGGAAGGGGCCGGCACGAACGCGAGTGCGCTGTCCCTGCGGCGATTCGAACTTTTCGGAATATGCCGGAACGCCGATCCCCTTCAGCTTGCCCAGCAGAAGCTTGACGTTGCCGGCTTCCTTGTAGGCACCGAGTTGCACGATCCACTGTCCGGAGGCATCCGCAACAGGCTTCGCGTCAGCGGCAGCCCGGGGCGCGGGCTTGGGGGTCGGCTCGGGAGTCTTGGCTGGCGGCGCAGATGCTTCGGAAGTCTTGGCCGGTGGTGAGGCGGGCGCGGAGGATGACTTTGCCGGGGGCACCACTGCGGCAGCAGCAGGGGCTGAAGCAGGAGCTGGAGCATCGGTCTTTGTAGCCGGTTCGGCAGCGGCGCGGGGTTCCGGTGCCGGCATCGGCGTGGCTGCGGGCTTGCCGGGCAATACCTTGGAAGCGAGGCCGGTGGCGTCCTGGCTCGGAATGCGCACTTGTATGTCCTGGCTCGCGGGACGCGGCTCGCGATCCATGACCATCGGCAACACGATGACGGCCAGCAACGCCAGCGCGACGGCGCCGACCAGCCGGCGGCGGGCACGCTTCTTCAACTGCAGGTCTGCGTCAGGCGATGTGTCGTGTTCCGCCATCGTGGTTACGCTGAACGGCCAAGTGATTGCAGGGCCGCAGCAACAGTGAGGAAGGATCCGAAGGCGAGAATTCTATCATCTTCGCCTGCGTTCTCTTGCGCGTAAGCCAGTGCCGCCGAGGGCATCGCGAAGCTGGCGGCAACCTTCAGGCGACGGGACTCCAGACGTGCCTTCAGAAAGTCGGCGCTGGCGGCACGGGGTCCATCCAGCGTACATGGCAGCCAATGCGTTACCCGGTCGGCCAGCGCGTCGATCACACCGCCGATGTCCTTGTCGGCGAGCATGCCGAACACCGCCCAGGTATTGCGGTGAAAGCCCTGGTCGCCAAGATTCGCCGCCAGCACGCGCGCTGCCTGCGGGTTATGAGCGACATCGAGGACGACCAGCGGACGGCCCGGCAGGACCTGGAAACGCCCCGCCAGTTCGACTTCGCCCAGCCCCTGGCGAATGTCCTTCATCGCCACTGGCAGGACCTGGTGCAGCGCATCCAGCGCGGCGAGCGCGCAGGCCGCGTTCGCCAATTGACGTTCGCCGCGCAGCGCCGGAAAAGCCAGCCCGCCGCGGCGCGCGACTCCGTCGCCGCCAGCCTCCGGGCCCCAGTACAACCACTGCTGCTCCTGCCGCTGATAGCCGAAATCCCGCCCCATGACCTGCAGGCCTGTGCCGATGGCCGCCGCATGATCCAGCAGCGATTGCGGCGGCCGCGCGTCGCCGCAGATCGCCGCAATGCCCCTGCGGAAAATCCCGGCCTTTTCCCTACCGATGGCCTCGCGGTTCGCGCCGAGGAATTCCATGTGATCGAGATCGATGCCGGTGATGACGGTACAGGCAGGTTCGTAGATGTTGGTAGCGTCCAGTCGTCCGCCGAGGCCCACTTCGAGGATTGCGACATCGGTTGCGGCCGCGGCAAAGACTTCCCATGCGGCCAGGGTGCCGAATTCGAAGTAGGTCAGCGCGGCATCGCCGCGCGCACGCTCGACCCTGTCGAAGGCGGCGCACAGACTGGCGTCGGACGCCGCGACGCCGTCGATGCAAACGCGTTCGTTGTAATCCAGCAGGTGGGGCGAGGTATAGAGCCCGACTCGGTAACCGGCGGCGAGCAGGATTCGCTCCAGCATGGCACAGGTCGAGCCCTTGCCGTTAGTACCGCCGACCAGGATGACCGGGCAAAATTCGCGCTGACCCAACCGCGCCTTGACGGCGGCGACACGCTCCAGACCCAGTTCAATGCCCGCGCTGCCGCGCGGATGAAGCGCTTCGATCCGCGCCAGCCAGCCGTCGAGCCCCAATGGCATCAGACGGCGGGAACGCGTTGCAGCAGGGTCAGCAGCGAGGCCAGTCGATCCCGCAGTTCGCGGCGATCGACGATCATGTCGATGGCGCCCTTTTCCAGCAAGAACTCCGCGCGTTGGAAACCCTCGGGCAGGGTCTCGCGGACCGTCTGTTCGATCACGCGCGGGCCGGCGAAGCCGATCAGGGCACCCGGCTCGGCGATGACGACGTCACCGACGAAGGCGAAGGAGGCGGAAACGCCGCCCATGGTCGGATCCGTCAGCAGCGTGATGAAAGGCAACTGGTGGCGAGCCAGTTGCGTGACCGCCGCCGTCGTCTTGGCCATCTGCATCAGCGAGAACAGGCCTTCCTGCATGCGCGCGCCGCCCGAGGCGGTGATGCAGATGAAGGGCGACTGCAATTCGATCGCCGCCTTGACCCCGCGCACGAAGCGTTCGCCGACCACCGCGCCCATCGAGCCGCCGAGGAACTCGAATTCGAAACAGGCGATCACCACCGGCACGGTCTTGATCGCGCCCTGCATGACCACCATCGCATCGGCTTCGTCCGTATCTTCGTTCGCCGCCGCCAGGCGATCGACATAGCGCCGGCTGTCCTTGAACTTGAGCGGATCCATCGGCAGCACTTCGGCCCCGATTTCGAAGCGACCCTCGGGATCGAGCAGCGCATCGAGCCGGACCCTGGCCCGCAAGCGCAAGTGATGCGAGCACTTGGGGCAGACGTTCTGGTTGTTTTCCAGGTCGGAACTGTAAAGCACCGCCTCGCAGGCCGGGCACTTGGCCCACAGTCCCTCGGGGATGGATTTGCGTACGCCTTCCGAACGCTTGATCTTCGGCGGCAATAGTTTCTGGAGCCAGCTCATGGTCCCTCCGCAGGGCCGCCCCAAGGAGGGACAGCCAATAGATATGGAGCGCAGCGAACCCGTGTCACCCCCTGCCATGGGAAGGGGGAAGGGGGGAAGGTCGTCATACTGCAACTCCCTGTTTGGTGGCGGCATCCATCGCCGCGCGGATGCCGGAAAGGAAACCCTGCACGCGCGCCGCAGCCTCGCCTGCCGGGGAATTCTCGATCTCTTCGATGATGCGGCTGCCGATCACCACGGCGTCGGCCACCGTCGCGATGCGTGCCGCCGTGGCGCCGTCGCGGATGCCGAAGCCGACGCCGACCGGCATGCCGACCTGAGCGCGGATCAGCGGAATGCGCGTCGCCACCTCGTCGAGGTCGAGCGTGGCGGAACCCGTCACTCCCTTGAGCGACACGTAATAGATGTAGCCGGCGCCGAACTGTGCCACCTCGCCGAAGCGCTTCGCGGTGGATGTCGGCGCCAGCAGAAAGATCGGATCTATCTGCACGCGTTTCATAGTCGCGGCAAATGCGGCGCATTCCTCCGGCGGATAGTCGACCACCAGTACGCCATCGACGCCGGCCTCGTGCGCGTCGCGTGCGAAGGCATCGACACCGTAGGCTTCCACCGGATTGGCGTAGCCCATCAGCACGATCGGCGTCGCGGCGTTTTCGCGGCGGAAATCCCGCACCAGACCCAGCACCCGGCGCAGGCTCATACCATGCGCCAGCGCGCGTTCCGAGGCGCGCTGGATGGTGGGGCCATCGGCCATCGGATCCGAAAACGGCACGCCGAGCTCGATGATGTCTGCGCCGCCGGCCACCAGAGCACGCATCAGCGGCAAGGTCTGGTCGGGGTGCGGATCACCGGCGGTGATGAAGGGAATCAGCGCCTTGCGGCCTTGCGCGGCAAGCGCTGCAAACGTGTTGGGGATGCGCGACATGTCAGAACTGGATGCCGGATGCTTCGGCGACGGTGTGCATGTCCTTGTCGCCGCGTCCGGAAAGGTTGACCAGCAGGATCTTGTCGGACGACAGCGTCGGCGCAAGCTTCGCGGCATGAGCCAGCGCGTGGCTGGATTCGAGCGCGGGGATGATGCCTTCGAAATGGCACAGGTCATGAAAGGCCTGCAGGGCCTCGGCATCGGTGATGGTGGCGTATTCGGCGCGACCGGAATCCTTGAGCCAGGCGTGTTCCGGACCGACCCCGGGATAATCGAGGCCGGCTGAAATCGAGTGCGTCTCGATCACCTGCCCATCCGCGTCCTGCAGCAGGTAAGTGCGATTGCCGTGCAGCACGCCCGAGCGGCCTGCCGTCAGCGATGCCGAGTGCTTGCCGGTGTCGAGCCCGTGACCCGCCGCCTCGACGCCGATCAGCCTGACGCCGGGCACCGGAATGTAGGGATGGAAGATCCCCATTGCATTGGAGCCACCGCCGACGCATGCGATCACCGCGTCGGGCTGGCGCCCGGCAAGCTCCGGCATCTGGGTCTTGCACTCCTCGCCGATCACCGCCTGGAAATCACGCACCATCATCGGGTACGGATGCGGTCCGGCGACGGTGCCGATGATGTAGAAGGTGTTGCCGATGTTGGTCACCCAGTCGCGCATGGCCTCGTTCAGGGCGTCCTTGAGCGTCTTCGAGCCCGAGTCCACCGGCACCACGGTGGCGCCCAGCAGCTTCATACGATAGACGTTGGCGGCCTGGCGCCTGACGTCTTCGGAGCCCATGTAAACCACGCACTCCATGCCGTAGCGCGCGGCCACGGTGGCCGTCGCGACGCCGTGCTGGCCGGCTCCGGTTTCCGCGATTACGCGCGGCTTACCCATGCGCCGCGCCAGCAGCGCCTGGCCGATGCAGTTGTTGATCTTGTGCGCGCCGGTGTGGTTGAGGTCTTCGCGCTTGAGGTAGATCTGTGCGCCGCCGAGCAGCCCCGACCAGCGCTTGGCGTGGTAGATCGGGCTCGGCCGGCCGACATAGTGCTTCAGGTCATATTCGTACTCGGCGCGAAATTCCGGATCGGCCTGCGCCGCGGCATACGCGTTGCGCAGTTCGGCCAGCGCCGGCATCAGCGTCTCGGCGACGAAGATGCCGCCATAGGGACCGAAGTGGCCCCCGGCGTCGGGCATGCTATAGGGAAGGTCCTGCATCTGCATTTCGCACTCCGGCAACAAAATCGGTGATCTTCTGCGTGTCCTTGATGCCTCGGGCGGACTCGACGCCACTGCTGACATCGACCGCCCACGGCTTCACGGCACGTACCGCCTCGGCAACGTTGCCCGGATGCAGGCCTCCCGACAGGATCACCGGCAGCGGCAGGGACCGCGGAATCAGCGACCAGTCGAAGGTCTTGCCACCCCCACCATAGCCTTCGACATGGGCATCCAGCAGCAGTCCAGCGTTGCCTTCGGCTCCGGCGAACGCGGCCGCGTATTCTAACAAATCGAACCCTGCCCTGACCCGCGCCGCCTTGATCCAGGGCCTGCCAAACTGGGCGCAATAACGCGCATCCTCATCGCCATGGAACTGCAGCAGGTCAAGCGGGACCGTGGCGAGGACATCACGCACCACCTGCTCCGTTTCATTGACGAAAAGACCGACCCGGGTCACGAAAGCCGGCACCAGTGCCGTCAGTCGTGCCGCGCGCAGCGCCGTGACATGGCGCGGACTGGGGGCATAGAAAACGAACCCGAGTGCGTCGGCGCCTGCGGCAACGGCGACGGCAAGGTCTTCCTCGCGGGTGATGCCGCAAATCTTGATTCGGGTACGCGTCATGGGAACCTGCTTCAGGGCAGAACCAGCGCCGTGTCGCCAGCGCCGACTTTCAACTGCCAGACCGGATCATAGTCGACTCCGGCGAAATACAAACCGCAAGCCTCAAAGGTCGGCGCCGCGCGGGCCCGGTCGCGTCCGTCCAGCAGTTCGCCTATCCAGGCCGGTGGATGAGCGCCCTTGCCTACATAGACCAGCGCCCCGACCATGTTGCGCACCATGTGGTGCAAGAAGGCACTGGCTTCGAATTCGAACACCAGCAACTCGCCATGGCGGACCACCGCGGCGCGGCGCAGCGTCTTGATCGGCGACTTGGCCTGGCATTCGACGGCACGAAATGCAGAAAAGTCATGCTCGCCAAGCAGCAATGCCGCCGCTTCGCACATGACATCCGCCGCGAGTGGACGGTGAAACCAGCCGACGCGCCCAGACATCAGGCCCGGTCGCTCTGGACGATTGAGCAGGAGATAACGATAGCGCCGGCCGCGCGCTGAAAATCGCGCGTGAAATTCATCTGCGACCGGCTGCGCCCAGCGTACCGCGACGCCGGCCGGCAAATGGGCATTGACTCCGCGTACCCAGGCGCTGTCAGGGCGAACGGCCTGCGTGTCGAAATGAATCACCTGGGCCAGCGCATGCACGCCGGCATCGGTTCGTCCGGCGCAGACCACGCGGGTTGCGGCATCAGCAACCAGCGAAATGGCCGCTTCCACGGCGTCCTGCACCGCGCCACCGCCCGCCTGCGACTGCCAGCCGCAAAAGCGGGAACCCTCGTATTCAAGGCCGAGCGCGATCCTCATGCAAACCACGCGAGCACGAACAAGGCCCCGGTCATACACCCCAGCACTGCATCGCCCGGCCCCCAGGAAGCCGCCGGAAGGGAGAGCGTGGATACTGCAACGTCGGCGGCACTGCCTGGGCCCCGCCGTGACGCCTCAACCTGCTCCAGGGTCAGCGCGAGGCGAACCGCTATCCGGTCCGGCGACAGCTTGAAGCGACCAAACGGCGCAAGCAAGGAACGCAGGCCGGCAACAAGTTGCGGAGGCGAGAGCAAGGTCAGCAGGCCCGCCACCACGGAAATTGCAACCAGCAGGTAGGCCAGGTTCTTTACCGCGAGTTGGACGCCCTCCTGGGTGGCCCCGGGCAGCGGCGCGAAGGGCGTACCGGGCGTCAGCCAACCAAACAGGAGCAGGATGGTCAGCAGCAGCCAGCGGCTGCGCCGGACCAATTTGAGGAAGTGGGCCCGAGCTGAAACCAGCGCCAGCGCCATCAGGATCGAACATGCAATGGCGAGTTGCCCGCCTTCACGCGACGAGGCCGCCACAAGCAGCGCGGTACAAAGGAGGATCAGGCTCGCGGGGTGAGGTGTCCAGTTCGCCGCAGAGGGCATCGCCGATGGCGGCTGTCCCTGAGATCCGGATTTCACGGAGACATTTTCTCCCGGCACACTCGTGCCGGGAGGATGTCGGTCAGCCGAGACTGTCAAGTTTGGCGCGTGCCACCTGCTGCTGCGCCGGACTGCCTTCCGCAATGGCTTCCTGGAACAATTCGCGAGCGCCGTCCCGGTCGCCCATCTCGGCATACGCCGCCGCCAGTTCCAACTTGGTGGCGACTTCGGGATTGTCCGCAATGTCCGCGTCGACAGATGCAGCCGCCGGTGCGTCCAGGTCGAGACTGATGTCGCCAAGATCAAGCGGCTTTGGCGCAGCCACGGCCGGAGCTACCGGAACATCAAGCGCCAATTCCGGCGCAGGGGTCGTTATCGCCCCGCCACCGGCTCCGAGGTCGAACTCGAAATCAATGCTGCCGGAATCGGCGGCGACCGCGGGTGTTTCCGGTACTGCGGCGGCGGCGGGAGTTTCGAGCGGGAAATCGATCGTGGCAGGCGCCGCCACAGGCGTCGGCATGTCGAAATCGATATCGAGCACCACATCGTCGCTCTTCGCTGCAGCCTCGGCCGCCGCCGGGGCGGTCTCCGGCGCGCCAAGATCAAGGTCGAAATCCAGGCCGGCGCCGAGATCCGCTGCAGCGGGTGCTGCGGCAACTTCGGGGGTGGGGGCGGTACCGATATCGAGGTCGAAATCGACCACGGGGGCATCGGCAACTTCCGCGGCAGCGGGAGCCTGCTCCGCAGCCGGCTCGCTTCCTGGAAGCGGCCCGCGCAGAATCGTGGTCGACTCCATGTCCGGCTCACGCACCACCGTGGCATCGTGATCGACCGCCCTGGCGGACGAATACAGCGAATTCTCCGGATCGATCGCGACGCCCATCGCAGCGACCTTGTCCCAGACATCGCCGCTGCCACCGGTCAGTGCGTGCATGTCCTGCGCGACTTCGCCGAACCGGCCGGCGTTCTTTTGCCCGGAATAGATATCCAGCAACTTGAGGTGGATCGCCTGGCGATTCGGCTCCGTCTTCAGCGCTTCAAGCAGGATTTCCTCAGCCTGGGCTTCCCGACCAAAGGCGAGGAAAGTATCCGCTTCGACTACCGGATCGACGGTTTCGTTGCTGGCAACCATGCCGACGCCGGTAGTGCTGAACTGGCTCGCCTCCTGCTCGCTCGGGGGCGGCGCAACGGTGGTGGTGCTGAATACGGAATGCGCAGAAAGATCGGCCTCGGCAACCAAGGCGTTGGCACTGCTCGCCGCCGCCTTCTTTTTCCGATAGGCGGAGAATCCGAGCCAACCGAAAAGGGCGGCAAGCAAGGCACCTCCGCCAAACACCAATGGGCCATTCTCTTCGATGAAGTCGGGCTCCGGCGGTGGGGGCGGTGGCGGAACGACCTTCTTCGGCGCCGGCTTGGGTGCCTCGGGAGGCTTCGCCGCCTCGGCCGGCTTGGCCGCGACGGCGGCGTCTGCGGGCTTTGCCGCTTCCGCCGGCTTTGCCGGTTCGGCCGGCTTCGGAGCTTCAACGGGTTTGGGTGGTTCCGCGGGCTTTACTGCTGCCGCGGGCGCCGGAGGCGGTGCTTCCGGCTTCTTGGCTTCTGCCGCGGGAGGCTTGGCAGCCTGTGCCGATTTCTGCAGATCGGCTCCAGCCTGGCTCTTGAGTTCCGCAAGCTTCTTCAGATCGGTTAGGTTCTTCTCCAGTTCGGCGATGCGGCTGCCAGCTTCCTTGAGCGCCCGATCACGCGTCACCAGATCTTCTTCAAGAGCAGCGATGCGCCCCTGCAAGGGCTTGCCCTTCGCGTCGCGGGCTGCCTCGGTGCGCGAGACTTCAAGCTTGTCCTTACCGGTAGCCGCGGGAGTCTTGTCTTCCACCTTGGGCGCGATCTTGCCGCTGACCGATTGCTTGGCCGTCTGGTCGCGCGCCGGTTCCGCCGCAGCTACCGAGGCGAGCCGCTGACGATACGCGTTGAAATCGGCCGACTGCGCGACGATTTCCTTGCGTGCATCGCCCAGCGATACCTTGCCGGCTGTTTCGGCATCGGGGATAGAAAGTATCTTGCCGGCCTTCAGCCGGTTCATGTTGTCGCCGATGAACGCGTCCCGATTATTGCGGAAAAGCGCAACCAGCATCTGATCAAGGCTGACGCCCTGCGGCACCGTTTGCGCCGCGATCTTGCCCAGCGTATCTCCCGCCACCACTGCGCGCGTTGCTCCGGCGGCAGGCTTGGCAGCAGGCGCTTCCGCCGACCGCGCCGGTGCGCGACCCTCAGCCACCGGCTTGGCTTCGGCGGGAACCGCCGCGGCCTTTTCGGCAGGTTTGGCTGCAGGTGCGACTGCCCGTACCTCCGGCGCCGCAACGGGCACCGGCACAGCTTTCGCGGCAAGTTCCGGAGGATCGAGCAGGAAGGTGTATTCGCGAACCAGCCTGCCCGACGCCCAGCTCAACTCGACCAACATGTCGATGAACGGCTCGTTCAGAGGACGGTCGGTGCTGATCTCAATATAGCGACGCCCGCCGCGCTCCTTCAGGTCGCGCGAAAAACGCAGGTTCGCGAGAATCGGCGAGTACTCGATGCCGGCCTGCCGAAAAGCCTCGGCTGCCGCCAGCTTGGCGACCAGGGACGAGGCTTCATCGCGGCTCGCAGAGACTTCCAGCTCTGCCTTGAGTGGCTGCCCCAAGGCAGAGAGCACGGTGATCTTTCCCAGACCGGCTGCATGTGTCGCCAGCGGCAGGATGGCAATGGCTGCCGCGATGACGGTGGCCTTGAATGGATTTCGCTTGGCAGTATTGGGCACTGTGACTCCCGACGGGCTTTTTGTCATGTTATCAAAACGAAGTTTCAATTGAGGCTGCCGCCCGCTTCATGGGCGCATCTGCCGGAACCAAAACCTCCTGCTTCAATGAGGGCTAACGCCAGCCTTGTCGGCGCTTCGCGCGATGGCCAATGCCGATAACCCGCTAGCGGCTTGACCCCTCGGCTCCCGGGGCCAACCCCGGCAACCGTAACTAAAATAACATCATGATATTAGCGATGCAAGCTCAACCTTCCCATCACATACCAATGACACATGAGCCACGGCATCAATGCAACAGAATGCGCAACATGCGTCGCAAGGGCTCCGCAGCGCCCCACAATAACTGATCGCCGACGGTAAATGCCGACAGGTACTGCGGTCCCATGCTGAGCTTGCGCAGGCGACCGACGGGAACGCCCAGCGTTCCGGTCACCGCTGTCGGGGTCAGTTCCTTCAAGGTGACATCACGCTGGTTGGGAATGACCTTGACCCAGTCGTTGTGCGCCGCAAGCATGCCGTTGATCTCGTCCAGCGGAACATCGCGGGCAAGCTTGATCGTCATCGCCTGCGAGTGGCAGCGCATCGCGCCGATGCGAACGCACAGGCCATCGACCGGAATCGGCGTGGCGCTGCGGCCGAGGATCTTGTTGGTCTCGGCCTGCCCCTTCCACTCCTCGCGGCTCTGGCCATTGCCCAGATCCTTGTCGATCCAGGGAATCAGCGAACCGGCCAACGGCACGCCGAAGTTGGCGGTCGGGAATCCGTCATCACGCAGGATTCCGGCCACTTCGCGATCGATGTCGAGAATGGCCGACGCGGGATCGTCGAGCAGATCCTTCACCACGCGATGCGCCTCGCCCATCTGCGACAGCAGTTCGCGCATGTTCTGCGCCCCGGCGCCGGATGCCGCCTGATAGGTCATCGAGGTCATCCATTCGATCAGCCCAGCCTTGAACAGACCGCCCAGCGCCATCATCATCAGGCTGACCGTGCAGTTGCCGCCGATCCAGTTGCGGCCGCCCCTGGCCAGTGCGTCCTTGATCACGTCCATGTTGACCGGATCGAGGATGATCACGCAGTCATCTTTCATGCGCAGGCTCGACGCGGCGTCGATCCAGTGGCCGTTCCAGCCCGCGGCGCGCAGCTTGGGGAACACCTCGGTGGTGTAATCGCCACCCTGGCAGCTGATGATGATATCGAGCTGGCGCAGCGCTTCGATGTCCTTTGCGTCCTTGAGCGGGGGCGCGCCATCGGCAAACGCCGGTGCCTTGCCGCCGGGATTCGAGGTCGTAAAAAATACCGGCTCGATAAGGGCGAAATCGCCCTCCTCCCGCATGCGCTGCATCAGGACCGAACCTACCATGCCACGCCAACCCACCAGACCTACTCGCTTCATGATCAATCTCTCATTATCGGATTACAGCGCCGCGACCACGGCGTCGCCCATTTCCCGGGTGCCGACCTTTCGGGTACCGGGTTCGAAAATGTCGCCGGTGCGGAAGCCCTGGGCAAGGACCTTCTTCACGGCGGCCTCGATGCGCCCGGCGGCAGCCTCATTCGCAAAAGTGTAGCGCAGCATCATGGCGGCGGAAAGGATGGTCGCCAGCGGATTGGCCACGCCCTTGCCCGCGATGTCGGGCGCCGACCCGTGCGAGGGCTCGTAAAGGCCCTTGTTGTTGGCATCGAGAGACGCCGAGGGCAGCATGCCGATCGAGCCGGTCAGCATCGAGGCTTCGTCGGAAAGGATGTCGCCGAACATGTTGCCGGTGACCATGACGTCGAACTGCTTGGGATTCTTCACCAACTGCATGGCGGCGTTGTCCACCAGCATGTGGGTGAGTTCGACGTCCGGATATTCCTTCGCCGTCTCGGTCGCCACATCGCGCCAGAGCTGGGTGCATTCGAGCACGTTCATCTTGTCCACCGAACAGAGTTTCCTGCTGCGCTTTCTTGCCGCCTCGAAGGCGACGCGCACGATGCGGCGGATCTCGCTCTCGGTGTAATGCATGGTATTGAAGCCGAAGCGTTGCTTCTGGCCGTCGACATCGCGCACCTCGATCCCGCGCGGCTGGCCGAAATAGATGTCGCCGGTGAGTTCTCGCACGATCAGGATGTCGAGGCCGGCCACGATTTCCGGCTTCAGTGTCGAGGCATTGGCGAGTTCCGGATACAGGATCGCGGGGCGCAGGTTGGCGAACAAACCCAGTTGCTTGCGAATGCCCAGCAGGCCGCGTTCCGGTCGTTGCTCGCGCGGATTGTTGTCCCATTGCGGACCGCCGACGGCGCCCAGCAGCACGGCGTCCGCGGCCTGGGCAAGCTTCTGGGTTGCATCAGGATAGGGGCTGCCGGTCGCATCCACGGCGCAGCCGCCCAGCAGGGCTTCCTCCAGTTCCAGCTTGAGGTCAAGCGCCTTGAGGACCCGCACTGCCTCGGCCATGATTTCCGGGCCGATACCGTCGCCGGGGAGAACACATATCTTCATCAACTATCCTTCAGGCAAAAAGCCAGGGTTGCTCGATTCGCCGGCGAACCTCGAATTCGCGAATCTTTTCAGCGTGGCGCAGGGTCAGGCCGATGTCGTCCCAGCCATTGAGCATGCATTCCTTGCGAAACGCGTCGACCTGGAACGGGATCGCATGTCCGTCGGGCCGCACTACCACCTGCGCAGGAAGGTCGACCGTCAGACGATAGCCCGGCGTGTGCTCCGTCAGGCCGAACAGGGCGTCGATCTCTGCCTTGGGCAGGACCACCGGCAGGAGGCCGTTCTTGAAGGAATTGTTGAAAAAGATGTCGGCGAAGGATTCGCCGATGATGGCGCGAAAGCCGAAGTCATGCAGCGCCCAGGGCGCATGCTCGCGCGACGAGCCGCAACCGAAATTGCTGCGCGCCAACAGTATCGACGCTCCCTGGTAGCGTTCCTGATTGAGCACGAAATTGGGGTTCTTCGGCCGCTTCGCGCAGTCTTGGCCGGGTTCGCCATGATCCATGTAGCGCCACTCGTCGAACGCGTTCGGACCGAAGCCGGAACGCTTGATCGACTTGAGGAACTGCTTGGGAATGATGGCATCGGTATCGACGTTGGCGCGGTCGAGTGGCGCCACCAGGCCGTCGAGCTTGATGAACTTTTCCATTACTTGGCCGACTTCTCGATGGCTTCGCCACCCTTCTTGAGGTCCTTGCCGATGCCGGACACCGTATTGCAGGCGGACAGGGCAAGCATCAATGCTAAAGCAACCAGGATGCGGGACATGGGCGTATTGCTCACGACAATCTCCTTACGACAACTGACGAACATCGGCAAAGCGGCCGGCGATTGCCGCCGCTGCCGCCATTGCCGGACTGACCAGGTGGGTGCGGCCGCCCGCGCCTTGGCGCCCCTCGAAATTGCGGTTCGAGGTGGAAGCGCAACGCTCGCCAGGATTGAGGCGATCGTCATTCATCGCCAGGCACATCGAGCAGCCCGGCTGGCGCCACTCGAAACCGGCGGCGGTGAAAATCTTGTCCAGGCCTTCGGCCTCGGCCTGCGCCTTGATCAAACCGGAACCCGGCACCACCAACGCGAGCTTGACGTTGGCGGCGACATGGCGTCCCCGGGCCACGGCGGCGGCGGCGCGCAGATCCTCGATGCGGGAATTGGTGCAGGAACCGATGAAGACCTTGTCGATGGCGATCTGGTCGATGCGCATGCGCGGCGTCAGGCCCATGTACTGCAGCGCGCGGGCCACGCCCTCGCTCTTGACCGGATCCTTGA
The DNA here is from genome assembly GCA_016235805.1 of Rhodocyclales bacterium. GTDB lineage: Bacteria > Pseudomonadota > Gammaproteobacteria > Burkholderiales > Rhodocyclaceae > Sulfuritalea. Next base: position 13,733 of record JACRIY010000042.1, on the reverse strand, counting down.
AATCTTCGGGCGCCGGCACGGTGCCGTCGATGCCGGTGACCATTTCCGGCGAGGTGCCCCAGGTCACCTGCGGCACGATGCGGCTCGCATCCATCTCGATCACCGCGTCGAAGCGCGCATCGGGGTCCGACACCAGGCCGCGCCAATGGGCAACGGCCTTGTCCCAGTCTGCACCCTTGGGCGAGAAGCTGAGGCCCTTGAGATAGGCGATGGTGGTGTCGTCGGCGGCAACGAAGCCAACCCGGGCACCGGCCTCGATCGCCATGTTGCATACCGTCATGCGGCCCTCCATCGACAGCGCGCGGATCGCCGAGCCGCCGAACTCGATGGCATAGCCGTTGCCGCCCGCGGTGCCGATACGTCCGATCAGCGCGAGCACGATGTCCTTCGCCGTAACGCCAGCGCCGACTTTTCCATCGACCCGGACCAGCATGGTCTTCGACTTCTTCTGCAGCAGGCATTGCGTCGCCAGGACATGTTCGACCTCGGAGGTGCCGATGCCGTGCGCGAGGCAGGCGAAGGCGCCGTGCGTCGAGGTGTGCGAATCACCACAGACCACCGTCATACCCGGCAGCGTGGCACCGTTCTCCGGGCCGACGACGTGCACGATGCCCTGACGCTTGTCCTTGAACGGGAAGTAGGCCAGCGCCCCGACCTCGCGGATGTTGGCGTCCAGGGTTTCGACCTGCTGGCGCGAGATCGGATCCGTGATGCCCTGTTCCCAATGCGAGGTCGGCGTGTTGTGGTCGGCCGTAGCGACGATCGAACTCACCCGCCAGGGCTTGCGCCCGGCCAGTTTGAGGCCCTCGAAGGCCTGCGGGCTGGTCACTTCATGCACCAGGTGGCGATCGATGTAGAGCAGCGCCGTACCGTCGTCCTCGACGTGGACCACGTGACTGTCCCAGAGTTTTTCGTAAAGCGTTCTTGCCATGATGTGGGGTGACGCGAAATGGACCCGTAATTATCGCACAGGCTCTGGCGCCGGATCCGCCGGAACGCCGCGCCAGACCAGAATCAGGCCGATCAGTGCCAGCCCGGACGCGGCGCTGAAAGTGATGGCCGGACCGGCGCTTTCCCACAAGGCGCCGGCCAGCAGAGCACCGCCCAGGCCACCCGCGCCATAGGCCACGCTGCCGTAGAGCGCCTGGGCCCTTGCCTGCTGGCCGGCCGCGAACCAGTGGTTGAGCGCCGCCATGGTGGCCGCATGGTGCGCGCCGAAACTGGCACCGTGCAGCAGTTGCGCGATGAAAAGCAGGACGACGAATTCGACGGCCCAGCCGATGACCAGGAAACGCAGCACCGCCAGAGCGAAGCACACCATCAGGATCCGCCGCAGTGAAACCCGTCGCGCGATGCGCGGCATTACGAGGAATACGGCGATCTCGGCCACGACGCCGAGGGTCCACAGCAGGCCGACCAGGGTCTTTCCATACCCTTGAGCCACCAGGTGGATCGAATAGAAGACATAGAGCGCCCCGTGCGCCGCCGTCATGAACATCCCGGCCGCCAGCAGGTAGGCCACCTTGCGCTGGCGCAGCACGTCCATGATCGGGCTGGTGACCTGGCCTGCCGCCCCCTTCACCTCGGTGAGGGTCAGCGCGCTTAGCGTGGTGCCCAGCAGCAGCGCCCAACTGACCCATAGCTGCGCACTGATCGGCGCAACGTCGAGCAGCAGCCCGACCCCGAGCACCGTGACGATGAAGCCGACCGATCCCCACAACCGGATGCGCCCGTAACGCTCCGGATTGGGCGCCAGGTGCGCCAGGGTCAGGGCTTCGACCAGCGGCAACGAGGCGCTCCAGAAAAAATGCAGCAGGGCCAGGCCGAGCAGCAGGCCGACGAAATCCTGGGTCAGGAATACGGCGGAAAAGCTCACCAGCGACGCCACCGTCGACGCGACGACGATCCGCACCCGCCGCCCGCTGCTGTCGGCCAGCCAGCTCCAGAGCAGGGGCGCCAGCAGCCGCATGAACTGACCAAGCGACATCAGCACCGCAATGCGTCCGGCGGACAGCCCTATGGCTTGCAGGTACAGCGCGAAGTACGGCAGGAAGGCGCCGATGAACGCGAAGTACCAGAAGTACCAGACGGCCAGCCGGCCGTGCGGGGGAAAGATCAAGCCGGGTGTTTCTGGCCGGCGCGGAAGGCCACCAGCAAATGGAAGATCTCGTCCTTGAGCTTGACCCGAGCCTTCTTCATGTCCTCGAGGGTGAAGTCGGCGACCGGCATGTCGTGTTCCTCGAGGTCTTCGACCTTTCCGGTGAGCCGGTTGTAACGCCCGAACAGGCTGCCGATGTAACCGCCCTGCGCCTTCAAGGCGTCGATGGCGTCGCGCATGTCGGGAAATTCGGTATAGAGATCGTGGTGATCGACGCGCATGATTTCTTCCCTGAATATAGCTTTGAAAAAATGTTGAAAAATTCTATCAGCCGCGCCTCGGAGCCTCGGCCGCAATTTTCGGCGTCGGGCAATCGACGTCGGCGCACTGGGCGCGATGGCGCAGCGCGGCGTCGATCAGCACCAGCGCCAGCATCGCCTCGGCGATCGGCGTGGCGCGGATGCCGACGCAGGGATCGTGGCGGCCGAGTGTCGAAATATCGGTCGCCTCGCCCGCGACATTGATGGTCCGGCGCGACAGGCGGATGCTGGACGTCGGCTTGACCGCGATGCGCGCCACGACATCCTGCCCGGTGGATATCCCGCCCAGCACGCCGCCGGCATTGTTGCCGAGGAAGCCCTGCGGCGTCAGTTCATCGCCGTGTTCACTGCCCTTCTGCGTCACCGAACGAAAACCGGCGCCGATCTCGACGCCCTTCACGGCGTTGATGCCCATCATGGCGTAGGCAATGTCGGCATCGAGCCGGTCGTACACCGGATCGCCCCAGCCCACGGGCATGCCGCGCGCGATGACGGTGACCTCGGCACCCACCGAATCGCCCGACTTGCGCAGGGCATCCATGTAGGCTTCGAGTTCCGCCACGACAGCGGCATCCGGCGCGAAGAAGGGGTTGCCGTCGATCGCTGATTCGTCGGTGAAGGGAATGTCGATCTCGCCGAGGCGGCTCATCCAGGCACGCACCGTGACCCCGTAGCGTTCATTCAGCCACTTGCGGGCGATGGCACCGGCGGCCACGCGCACGGCGGTCTCGCGCGCCGACGACCGGCCGCCACCGCGATGGTCGCGGATGCCATACTTCTGCCAGTAGGTATAGTCGGCATGGCCGGGGCGGAACTTCTGCGCGATGTCGCCGTAATCCTTGCTGCGCTGGTCCTCGTTGCGGATCAGCAGCGCGATCGGAGTCCCGGTGGTGCGCCCCTCGAAAACGCCGGAAAGGATTTCCACGGTGTCGGATTCGCGGCGCTGGGTAACGTGGCGCGACGTGCCCGGCTTGCGCCGGTCGAGTTCATGCTGGATGTCGGCGGCAGTGAGTTCCATGCCAGGCGGGCAGCCGTCGACCACGCAACCGATCGCCGGTCCGTGTGATTCGCCAAAGGAGGTGACGCAGAACAACGAACCGAAGGTATTGCCGGCCATGGGATAAATCCAGACTGCGAAAAGAACTGCGGATCAGCGAAGGATCAACGCTCCAGAAGGGCGAGCTTGCCGTCCTTCTTGAGCCACTCGTCGGCATCGGCCGGCGGCTCCTTGCGCTCGATGATCACCGGCCACTGCTTGGATAGCTCGGCATTCAGCGCGGTGAAATGCTCCTGCCCCTTGGGCACGTCATCCTCAGCGAAAATCGCTTCAGCCGGACACTCGGCCACGCACAGGGTGCAGTCGATGCATTCCTCAGGATCGATGACAAGGAAGTTCGGCCCCTCGTGGAAGCAATCCACGGGGCAAACATCCACGCAATCGGTGTATTTGCATTTGATGCAGGATTCGGTGACGACGTAGGTCATGTTCAGGCTCCGTATTCGCCGGACAATTTACCATTGCCGTGCCCGCTTGGCGCATGGAGGCGTTCGCCACGACGGGTTTTTTTTGCTAGCATTGATACCCGCAAGCGAAGCAGGCCTTGCAATCCATCGCGCCATCCGGCAGCCATTGCCCCACGCGGCGCGCAACCCCCCGAGGAATTCATGAGCGAACACATTCACCACGTTACCGACAGTACCTTCAAGGCCGAGGTTCTCGACTCCGCCGTGCCGACCCTGGTCGACTTCTGGGCCGAATGGTGCGGCCCCTGCAAGATGATCGCCCCGATTCTCGATGAGGTCGCCAAGGACTACTCCGGCAAGCTGCGCGTCGCCAAGCTCAACATCGACGACAACCCCAAGGTACCCGGCGAGTTCGGCATTCGCGGCATTCCGACGCTGCTGCTGTTCAAGGGCGGCGCGGTCGAGGCGCAGAAAGTCGGCGCCCTGTCGAAATCGCAACTCACGGCCTTCATTGACAGCAATCTCTGATCCCGTTACATTTCGGCCCGGAGTCTGATTCCGGGCCGCTGCAGCAGTTGTATCCGGCGCCCAAGCCGTTTCACCGCCGAATCGATTCTCCCCCTGTCCGAATTCATTCCTGAATTCACCCCCCAGATTCCCCCGTTCCGGCGCTTTCCGCCGGCATCCCTGCGCAGGTAATCCATGCACCTATCCGAGCTCAAAGCCCATCATGTCAGCCAGTTGCTGGAGATGGCGGCCGCCAACAACATCGAGGGCGCCAACCGGCTGCGCAAGCAGGAACTGATCTACGCATTGCTGAAAAACCAGGCGAAGAAAGGGGAAACCATCTTCGGCGACGGCGTGCTGGAGATCCTGCCCGACGGCTTCGGCTTCCTGCGCGCGCCCGAGGAGTCCTACCTCGCCAGCACCGACGACATCTACATCAGCCCGAGCCAGGTGCGGCGTTTCAACCTGCATTCGGGCGACACCATCGAAGGCGAGATCCGCACCCCCAAGGAAGGCGAGCGCTACTTCGCCCTGGTCAAGGTCGATCGCGTCAATGGCGAATCGCCCGAGGCGGCCAAGCACAAGATTCTGTTCGAGAACCTGACGCCGCTGCATCCGACGGTGCACATGCTGCTGGAGCGCGAGACCCGCAGCGAGGAAAACATCACCAGCCGCGTGATCGACATGATCGCACCGATCGGCAAGGGCCAGCGCGGCCTCATCGTCTCGCCACCCAAGGCCGGCAAGACCGTGCTGATGCAGCACGTGGCCCATGCCATCACCACCAACCATCCCGACGTCACGCTGATCGTGCTGCTGATCGATGAACGTCCCGAGGAAGTCACGGAAATGACCCGCACCGTCAAGGGCGAAGTCATCGCCTCGACCTTCGACGAACCGGCCACGCGCCACGTCCAGGTCGCCGAAATGGTGATCGAAAAAGCCAAGCGCCTGGTCGAACACAAGCGAGACGTGGTGATCCTGCTCGACTCCATCACCCGCCTCGCCCGCGCCTACAACACCGTGCAACCGGCTTCGGGCAAAGTGCTCACCGGCGGCGTGGACGCCAATGCCCTGCAAAAGCCCAAGCGCTTCTTCGGCGCCGCGCGCAACGTCGAGGAAGGTGGCTCGCTGACCATCATCGCCACGGCGCTGATCGAAACCGGATCGCGCATGGACGACGTGATCTACGAGGAGTTCAAGGGCACCGGCAACATGGAAATTCACCTCGACCGCAAGATGGCCGAGAAGCGCGTCTATCCGGCGATCAACGTCAATCGCTCCGGCACCCGCCGCGAGGAACTGCTGCTGGTCCCCGCCGTGCTGCAGAAAATGTGGGTCCTGCGCAAGCTCCTGTACAACATGGACGACATGGAAGCCATGGAATTCCTGCTGGACAAGGTCAAGGCCACCAAGAACAACGGCGAATTCTTCGACGCCATGCGCCAGCGCTGATGCGCCGGGCCGATTGCGCATCGCGGCAAATTAGCGGATAATGCGCGGCTCTGTCGGTTCGCCAAACCCACGAATCGCGCTTGATCCTGAAAGGAAAACTCCATGAAAACCGGCATCCACCCGAATTACGCCGAAATTGAAGTCACCTGCAGCTGTGGCAACAAGTTCAGCACCCGTTCCACCAACGTCAAGCCGCTGCACATCGAAGTCTGCTCCGCCTGCCATCCGTTCTATACCGGCAAGCAGAAGATCGTCGACACCGCGGGCCGCGTCGAGCGCTTCCGCCAGAAATACAGCAAGAAGGCAGCCTGAGTTCCGCTCAGTCCTGCGTCGTGCCAAAAAGGCAGCCCGTTGGGCTGCCTTTTTTGTGTCTCCGCGAACGGGACGCGGGCGCGGCGCCCCGTAATTTGTGCTGGTAAGCTCCCATCGTGCCTGACCTGATCGACCGCCAACCCGGCTCCGCACCGAAAGCGGCGCGCTACGGCGCGCTGCTGCTGTGCGCCATCTGGCTGCTGGCGGGAACCATCGGCCACGATCCCTGGAAGACCGACGACGCCCTGCACCTCGGCGTCGCCTTTGGCATGTCCGGCGGCGACTGGCTGGTGCCGCGCATCGCCGGCGATCCCTGGCTGGTCACGCCGCCGCTTTACCACTGGGTCGCGGCGGCCTGTGGCAAGGCGCTGGGATGGCTGTTGCCGTGGCATGACGCGGCGCGCCTGGCGTCCGCGCTGTTCGGCGCGCTCCTGCTGCTGGCGCTGTCGCGCACCGCGCAGCGTCTGCATGGCGGCAGTGCCGCGCTCGCCGCGCCGCTTTTGGCCATCGGCACGCTCGGCCTGCTGGTGCCCCTGCACGAAGCACAGCCGGCGGTGGCCGGCATCGCCGGCTTCGCCCTCAGCGTGTGGGGACTGACAATCTGGCAGCGACAAGCGCAAACCGGAGGAGCGCTGTTCGGCCTGGGGCTGGCCATGAGCTTCCTCGGCAGCGGACTCAACGGCATGGCGATCGGCCTCGTCACCGGCCTGCTGCTGCTGCTGCATCCGGCCTGGCGCACGCGCGGCAGCCTTCTGGCCTGGCCGGCGGCGGCGGTTGTCGCCCTTGCGCTGAGCCTGCCCTGGCCGCTGCTGCTGTGGCAGCAGAGCCCGGCACTGTTCGATATCTGGTGGACCGCCGAAGTGGCGAGTTTCACGCCGCCCGGCGGCTTCTCCCGCGACCACCTCGAACTGCTGGCCTGGGCCGCCTGGCCGGTGCTGCCGCTGGCGCTATGGAGCCTCTGGCTGGAACGCCGCCGTCCCTTCGCAGCGCATACATTCCTGCTGCTGGTGGCGATGTTGGCGGGTCTGGCGACCTATGCCATCGACACGCCCAAGCCAACCGCGCTGCTGCCCAGCCTGGTGCCGCTGACCTTGCTCGGCGCCGCCTGCGCCGGACGCCTGCGGCGCGGCGCGGCGAACGCCTTCGACTGGTTCGGCATGATGACCTTCACCCTGGTCGCCGGCCTGATCTGGCTGGGCGGCATCGCCATGCTGACCGGCGAGCCGGAACGCGTAGCCAAGAACTTCAGCAAGCCCGCGCCCGGCTTCGTCGCCGACGCCTCGCCGCTGGTGATCCTGCTCGCCATCGCCGTCAGCGTCGCCTGGATCGCCGTCATGCTGCGCACGCCGCGCTCGCCATGGCGCGCCGCCGCCCGCTGGAGCGTGGGCCTGACCACGATGTGGGTGCTGCTGACGCTGCTCTGGCTGCCGTGGATCGACTACGGCAAGACTTACCGTAGCGTCAGCGCCGACTTTCGCCAGACGCTGGGCAAGCACCCCGGCTGCATCGCACGGCGCGGCCTCGGCCTGGCGCAACGCGCCTCGCTCGATTACTTCAACGGCATTCGCACCGTGGGCGGCAGCCACGCCCGGGACTGCCGCTACCTGATCGTGCAGACCTCGCCGCGTGCCGACAAGGGCGTCGACGGCTGGATCCTGCTGCGCGATGCTTCGCGCCCGGGCGACAAAAGCGAACGGCTGCGGCTTTACCGCCGCGCCGACTAGCTACAGCTTCAGGAAATGCTCGCGGTAATACTTCAGCTCCTCGATCGACTCGAGGATGTCCGCCAGCGCTTCGTGCTTGCCGTGCTTCTTGAGGCCCTTCGCGATTTCGGGTTTCCAGCGCTTGCACAGTTCCTTGAGCGTGGACACGTCGAGGTTTCGATAGTGGAACCAGTCCTCCAGCTTCGGCATGTAGTTGGCGAGGAAGCGCCGGTCCTGGCAGATCGAGTTGCCGCACATCGGCGTGGTCGACTTGGGCACGTGGCGGCGCAGGAACTCCAGCGCCTGCTCCTCGACCTGCGCCTCGGTCAGGATCGAGGCCTTGACCCGCGCCGTCAGCCCGGACTTGCCGTGGGTGCCGCGATTCCACTCGTCCATGCGATCCAGCACCTCGTCCGGCTGATGCACGACCCAGACCGGCGCCTCGGCGACGATGTCGAGGTTGGAATTGGTGACCACCAGCGCCACTTCGATGATGCGGTCGCTGTCGGGAAGCAGTCCGGTCATTTCCATGTCCAGCCAGACGAGCGCGTTCTGATCCTGTGCCATAACAGCAATTCCTATTCTAACTTATTGATAACAAACAACAGTAGATATGCTTAATGGCAAAAATACGCACATTGATACACACATTTTCGGCAGCTATTGATTCTTAGGTAAAAACTGCCGCTCTTCCCGTTTCATTCTACTCTTCCAGAATCATCCGACATCCCTGCCCGGCTACCACCAGACATCATCCGGGCACGCTTTCGCTTCCGGAATGCAAGTCGATGTCAGCGACAATAGTGCTCGCAGTTGGCATGACCTTCCGAATAGACGCCCGGAAAGCAAACATCTACAAGGAACGGGAATACGATCTAAGGCGCTGTCGGATCAACAATATCTTTGACGCTGTGTGGCAAAGTTTTTTCCTGAAACACGTTAAATAGTCCCGTGGCATAATTCACTCAGTCGCGCTCGCGCCAGATTTTTGGCTAGCAGTTCCGAACACGACCACTGCGTAGCAGACCCCTCGCTTGATTGGACCGCCCCGGCGTTGTTGCACCGGGACAGGATCTTCGTCGAGCTACAAACCCTCATTCGTTGACCTGAGTCCCCGAGGCATTTCCACTCGGGCGCGGGCGGCTGCTCGTATTCCTCGCACCACAATCCTCGAACCACAACTCAAGGAGCAACCTTCATGGCATCTCTACCCGCCGCATTTACCCCTGCCTACAAGCGAACCGAGCAGCTTACAGAAACAACGGATGGCTTAGCTTGCATCGCAATGATCTCGGGAAAACCGATCACAGACGTCTTAAAAACTGCAATTGATAAATTCAAACTGAGGCCGACCAACGGGCCTTACTTTATCGAGGAAGGCCGCCTTCAAATTCTCTTCGCGGCCTACGGGTACGTTGCGAGCAACTGGCGCGAAGTATCTTCGCTAAAGGACCTGCCGGATACATGCCTGGTATGGCAAGACACCGACCCCGAAATGGAACAAGGAAGGATTCTTCTTCATCATCGCATGAAGGACTTTGGCAATCCGAAACAGACTTTCGCCTATGTGATAGACCCGGCCCCTCAGTCGGATCCCTCGCGCTGCATTTTGAGTGAGTTCGCCGATCTTGGTTTGACCTGGTTCATGACCGTAACACCGATGAAGCCAATCAAGTAGTTCTTCGGGCAAAGTAACCGGCGCAGCGACAGCGCCGGTTACGCCTTCACTTCTGTGGCGTCTTACGCAACCATCTCATGAAACGCAATAAGAAACGCAGCGGGCAATCTAAACGAGGATTTCATATGAAACTGCAATTGGGCGCACTGGGGGCCGTAGTAGTGCTACTCAGCCTGGTAACGACTGCCTATGCGACAGACCCTTCCGACGCAAACATCCCCACACCAGCCAGTAGCGCCCAGCGCACGCCTACGCCACCGAAAATCAGTCAAGAGCAGCGCTGGTTCACCTATATGGAAAAAGCCACGTTTGGCAGCGACACGCCCCTCAAGCTTGAAGTCCTTGCCACCGAACCGACCAAGTGGAACGGGAAAATTGTCGTCATCAACCATGGCTCTACGGGGATAGGACACGGCGGCACGGCTTACGATGAAAAGCGTGTCAAAACGCCTGTCAGATTCGTCAAGGTCGCCCCGGCACTCGTAGCTAAAGGCTACCGAGTCTTTGTCGTGATGCGAAAAGGTCGGGGCAACAGCGAAGGAAAGTTCACCGAGGAAGATGCGCGCACGTGTTCCTGGAGTGACCAGATGCGTGGCGTCGAGGAAGCTGAACCCCAGCTTGACCAATTCGTCGATTGGGTCCGCGCCGAATATAAGGTCGACAAGGTAATTGTCATGGGCCATTCCCGTGGCGGGTTCCTGTCCAGCTACTACAGCGCTCGGCATCCCGAGAAGGTGGCCTACGCGGTAAATATCAGCGGTGGCTGGACGACGGCCTGCGAATCGAAGAACAACATGACTCACAGGATGCTTGATGAGAGCGGTACGAAGTTCAAGAATCAGGCATGGGTCTACGCCACCAAGGATTCGTACTTCTCGGACCGGGACCTCAGTGACTATGCGGACATAGCGACAAAGTCAGGCATCAACTTCATCAGTTTGGAAACCACGACTGGCGACGGTCACGCCTTCGCAAGCGCGAATCCGCAATTGTGGCTAACTCAGATTGAACAAGGCATCAACAAATAGAGGGCGTATGGCAACCGGTCGCATGCCCGACTTCGGGGGGCAGTTGGCACCTAAACCCGGTGGGCGCGTGGTCCAGTTCCGATGGAACTACGGCGACGCAGGGGATGCCAGCCGCTATCAACGACTGCGGGCCGTTCTCGCCGCCAATACGCCAAATCCGTGGTTGCGGACCTTGATTAGCCAATCCGGCGAACCGCGGCCAGGTAGCATTGAAGCCGTCATCGGGTTACTCGCGACCGACCAAGCTGGGGCATTCGGCACGGTTCTGGATTTCGTCGAGATTGACGATCATCGGGCCGTCGATACCGCTGACGCAGGCGAACTAACCTTCGATGAGTGGCTTCGCGAATTCCACCCCGTTGGCCGTGATGACTTCCTGATGGCACTGCCGCTGTACCACCTCTACCGAGATACTGGCGCACTCCTACCAACGATTCAGGCAATACCGGACCAATGGCTCGATGCGGTTCTGGCCAATACTCGGGGAATGTTGTTTTGGACAGCGCAATGGATTGAAGTAATCCGGGTAGCCGGCAATGTTGGCGGGCAGGAAGCCTTGCAACTGCTGCGGGCGTATCAACTTGGTCAATCCGATACGCAGGCCGTCCTTGAGCAGCTACGCTACTTCGCGACTGGACAAAGCCTGATGCAGATCATCAACGAGCGGAGTCCCACCGGAGCGTCATTCGGTTCACCTGACTACCTTGCGGGTGACTGGCTGCACCAACACTGGTCGTAAGCGAGTCAGACCTGGGCAGCACAGCAGGTCGGTGCCGCGCCCCGGATTGGCAATTTGTGATAGCCATAGTCGATCAACCGCCAGTGAGGTTCCACCATGCCAACAAAGCTATGCAAATGGGGCAATAGCCTCGGGTTACGCATGCCGCAGCACATCGCCGAACGGGCTTCCCTGCACGCCGGCGACTACATGTACGTCCGCCTCTTGGACTCCGGCGACATTGTTATCAGGCCCGTCAATGAACGCGAAGTTCATTCTGGCTACGCGACGGACGGGGCGCAATCACAGATCACGAACAAAGCGCCGGCCGCCGAAGAGAAGTGGTAGTCGCGTCTCGCTAACGATGGAGAACAGCAGCAGTGAATCGACGTCTATTTTTGCAGGGAGTTGGCGCGGGCATCGCTGGCCTAAGTTTTCCCGCCACGGCATCGCCGGCATGGTTGCAGCTGCCGGCAACACCGAGAAAGTCGCTTTGGTCCGGCTTAAATGGCCGTACAGCCGGATCAGGCAAGGTTATTGGCATCGGTGGTGCCGGCTGCAATATTGTCCGGGCTGCGTGGTCAAGCGCCGTTTTGGAGAGCACCGACCAGACTGAGTTCATTTGCCTCGATCTTGGCGAGCAAGCCCTGCGGTATGTAGCCGCCGCCAGCGAAAAACACCCTGAACTTGCGCCAGTTAAGACCATAGCGCTAGCGCCAGTGGGTACTGGCGGGTGGGTCAATGGTGCGCGTGCTGTGGCCTTGCGGCAGCGCCAAGTGTTGCAGGCTTTGGTAGCCGGCGCAGATATGGTCGTTCTTGTGGCTGGCTTGGGTGGCGGCACTGGTAGTGCCGTAACGCCAATCTTGGCTAGGTTTGCGCATGAGGCCGGCGCCCTGACCTTTGCCGCTGTCGTCACCCCATTTGAGTACGAGGGGGTGCGCCAACAAAAGTCACACACCGCGATCAGAAATCTCCGCCGCGAGGCCGATCTGGTGATGGAGTTCTCGAATGACGGCTGGGCGAAACGTCACAGCGCCGACACCCCGATGATTGACGTCTTCAACGGCCTTGACTGCCACATAACAGGCAGCATCCATGTTTTGATGAATAGGGCAAACCAACTGAAATCAACATGACCTGCGGCAATGCACTAAATCACGGGGCAACGGCCGGGGGAGAAACGAGTTCAGCCATGCTCTTAAAGTGTGCAGGATCACAGCCATTGATAAGCGCAAGAACGTCCTGAAGAATTGCCGGGGTTTCCGACAGCACGGACGGGTCGTGACCGGCCTCCGCTACCTGGTCAAAGTGCGAATAGGTATGGAGGAACCGAAGGATGCGAGTCTTCTTGGCCGCGTCAAACTGGACGACTTCGAGCTTCTGGAATAGCTCGCCCGGTTTATCCGGCACTCGGAACGCAAGAAAGGCCTCAAGCAGCCTTCTTGCGATATTGGGAATGGCGTAGTACGCCTCCAAACTTTGGCCAGCGGGCTTGTGCGCTTCCTCGTGAACTCGTTTGAACAGGTAGTGGTACTCGGATTCGTACTGGTGCAGGAATGGGTCAAGAAGCTCCAGCTTGCCAGTCCGGCTCCCGTTCACGAATTCCGTGGCTAGCATATAGAACCTTGCCGGCTGCCGAGTAATGTCCGCCTTCTTCTGACCAGGGAGGTTGTAATACCAGTTTCTAACCTGACGAAAGAAAGTGAAATTGTGGGTCAGCACGAAAAGCTGTCCAGCTGTCGCAGTCCTCTGCTTCATGAAGCCAAAGGCGCTAAACAACGAGTTGGCATCAAGGCTTGAAACGGGGTCGTCAATTACCACCACTCCAGTCTCCATATCAAAATCAGTGCCTTTGAGCGACTTGAGAAAATAGAGGAATGCAATCGCCGTGCGTTCTCCGTCGCTGAGATGCGTGGCGGGCTGACTACCACGCGTGATCCGATAGCCATTTTGCTCAACCTCAAATCGCAGCTCGTCTCGACCAAGGTAGGCAGCCACTTCTTCATTTAGCTCCTCGGCAGGTCGCCGGTGCTGTCTAACCTCCAACTCAAGATCGGCAATTTGCTTCTTTATCTTTTCGGCCTCCTCACGTGCGGCGGTCGCATTCTCGCGCGCAGTAGAGACCTTGCCCGACTTCTCCTGCCAATCCGGCAGTGCCTTGAGCACTTCGTCCTTCGCTAACGCCTCGCGGGCATTGTTGACCTCCGCGTCAAAGCTATCCGTATGCTTGTTGTGGCGCTCGACGAGCCCCTTCAATTGATCGAACGCGGTCATGCCCATGGCCGCACCCAGCGCGGCAAGGCCTGTAAGTGTTGACGCGCACTGAAAATTGACCATTTAGACGCCGTTGTGCGCGTTGAAAATTGACCAGGGTAATTAACCTCCGCTGCTCAACATTTGAGCAGGGTAGATGGGGCGATGATTACCATGAAGGAACTGGGAAGGATTCG
>JACRIY010000039.1 GCA_016235805.1 Rhodocyclales bacterium | reverse complement strand
TCGAGGCTGAACAGGCCCTTGGGGCAGACCTCGACGCAGTCGTTGCAGGCCGTGCATTTCTCGCTGTCGACCACCGGCAGGCCGTGCAAGTCCATCTGGATGGCATCGAAGGTACAGACGTTGGCGCAGTCGGCCAGGCCCAGGCAGCCCCAGGCGCATTCCTTGCCGCCGCCGGAGACCACCGCTGCCGCGCGGCAGGTCTTGAGGCCTTCGTAACGCGCGCGCAGGAAGGCGACGTGGCGGCCGCCGCCACAGGCCAGGCGCGCCACCTGCTTTTCGACCGTGCCGGCGGCGACGCCGAGCAGGTCGGCGATGCCCTGGCGCTGCTGCGGCGAACTCACGGTGCATTTGGCGGGGATGGTTTCGCCGCCGACCACCTTCTCGGCGAAGTCGCGGCAGCCGGCCTGGCCGCAGGCGCCGCAGTTGGACTTGGGCAGCAGGTCCTCGACCTGGCCGATGCGCGGATCCTCGAAGACGTAGAGCTTCTTGTTGGCGATGGCGAGCAGCAGCGCGAGCAGCACGCCCAGACCGGCCATGAAGCCACCTGCCACCGCGAGATTCGTCAACGACTCCAAACCGCCCGCTCCCTCCGTCACGCGGTTTTGTTTAAGCCTCAACAAAACCGCGACATGAACATGGTTTTCGCTACAGCCCTGTTGGCGGCAAATGCGCAAAAACGCAGACGCCGGCCAATCGTGGTCGAGCGATTCATGAAGCGCCGGCTGCGGCCTTGAGGGCGGACACCGTCGCTTCGATCACGTCGCAGTCGGGGGTTGCTCCCCGCCTGCAAGGAGGAGCCGGCGCGTTGGCACCAGCTCGGGCGTGCGATCGGGCCAGGGTTTCGATCCGATCACGTGTGACCGGTCAACTATAAGACCGGTGACCCTTCAAACCTGATGGATATTTTTGATTTTCGTATTCGCGGAGTTCATTCGCCGCCGCCGACGGCGCAATGCATCCGCACCCAGTCCAGCAATTCGGCGATCACGGCATCGCGGTCGAGGTCGTTCAATGTTTCGTGGCGGCTGCCCGGCCACAGGCTGAGCGTCTTGTCGGCCCCACCCCAGGCGGCATGGATTTCGCGGCTGCCCTCGGGGTCGGTCAGGCGGTCGGCATCGCCGTGGAACAGATACACGGGCAAGTCCAGCCCCGCCGCCGCCGCGCGATTGGCTTCCATCGCGGCCAGCAGTTCGGCGCCGGTGCGCGCCGGCGGCGCCTTGAGGCTGACCAGCGGGTCGTTGACGTAGGCCGCGACGGCCGCCGGGTCGCGGCTGATCACCGCCGGATCGAAGCGCGTACCGCGCAAATGCGGCAGCCAGCGCGAGAGCAGCGGTGCCAGCGCGATCAACAGGCGCGGCACGTCGCCGCCGATTTTGAGCGCCGCCGAGGACAGGATCAGCCCGGCCATGGCCTGCCGCCGCTGCGCGACCCAGCGCAGGGCGATGGCCCCGCCCATGCTGTGGCCCATCAGGAACCGCGGCATTCTCTGGGCCAGTTCGCCAGTCCGCGCCCACAGCGCATCGACGTCGAGCAGGTAATCGTCGAAGCGTTCGACATAGGAACGCTCGCCCGGCGAGCGGCCATGCCCGCGCAGGTCCACCGCCACCACGCCGATGCCCTGAGCATTCGCCTGCGCCGCCAGCCAGGCATAGCGTCCGCCGTGTTCGGCAATGCCATGCACCAGCGCAATCAGCGCGCGCGGCGCCGGCGGCAGCCAGGCCTGGGCGGCGAGGCCGAGGCCATCGGCCGTGCGCAGTTCGAAGCGGCCGTGTTCCATCAGGACCGCGGATGGCGATAGACGTGGAAGGGCGCGCCGGCGAACTCCATTTCGCGCTCCAGGGTGGCCCCCACCGCGAGCGCAAGTCGGATCGACGGCTCGTTGCGGCTGTCGATCAGGCTGATCAGCGCCAGTTCGGGCAGGTGTTCGCGCGCCATGGCCTGCACCGCGCGCGCCGCCTCGCTGGCGTAGCCCTTGCCCCAGAAGCGGCGCGACAGCGACCACTTGATCTCCGGCTCCGGCCATTCGATCGGATACCAGGGCCCGACCGTGCCGATCACCGCGCCGCTGGATTTTTCCACCGCCGCGTAGGGGCCGTAGCCGCGCAGCAGCCAGTGGCCGGCCATGCTCGCCATGGCGCGCCAGGTAGCGGCCTCGGTCAGCGCGCGGCGAAAGGTGTAGCGCGTGCATTCGGGGTCCGAAAAATGCTCGTGCAGCCCCTCCCAATCGGCGTCGACGAAAGTGCGCAGCAGCAGGCGATCGGTCTCCAGCCTGGTCGGGATGCGGTAGCGCGCGACGGCGTCGTCATTGTTTTCCATGTTCATTCCTTGAGGGTTCCCCGGGCGATTTCGTAGCAGGCGTCGATGTGCGAATTGCCCAGGTAGAGCATCGCCGTGACGCTGAGCGCAGCGGCGGCGGCCTGCCCGGCGAAGGGAATGTACTTTAGTACCTGCTTGGTCGCCAGCCGGGTACTGACCTTCTTCAGCGCCAGCAACACCAGCTTCTTGGTGATGGCGCGCCCGGCGAGGTCGCTGCCGACCTTCTTCAGCATGGCGTAGATCAGCACCTGGCGGTGGCTGTCGAGTTCCTCGATCTGCTCCGGGGTGAGGCCGAACTTGCGGTTGATGGCCGGGATCAGTTCCATCAGCAGGGCGACGTCGCCGGCGATGTCGATGCCCGGCAGCGGCACCAGCGACATGCCGCCGGAGGTCGCCGCGCGGCGCCGGACCATGGACTTGCAGGCGGCGCGCACCCGGTCCAGTTCGTCCACCGAACGCGGCATCAGCGCAGCGGCCATCTCAGGGCTTCCGCTGCGCGTAGCGCGGCAGGCCGTCGTCGCAATCCCACCAGGGCGCACCCGACTCGGTAAAGATATGGAACGCGTTGGCGCAGGTGAAGGGCGTATCCACCGTGCCCAGGCGCAGGCGGCGGATGTGCGGCAGGTCGTCCTTGGCGGAGTAGATCGGGCTGCCGCAGGCGGCGCAGAATACCCTCAGCTTATCCGGCGAGGAGCGGTATTCCCTGAGCAGTTCCGCCCCGATGACGAATTCCAGCCTGTCCGTGGCGACCGGGCTCACCGCGGCAAAGGGCGCGCCATGCGCCTTGCGGCACTGCGAGCAATGGCAGTAAGAGATCTCCTCGATCTCGCCGTCATAGCGGTAGCGTATCCCACCGCACAGGCATCCGCCTTCGATCATGCCTTGCTCCGTTCCGCCAGCGCCTTGAGCCGCGCCAGCCCCGATTCGAACTGGCCGCCGACCATCTTGTCCATGCTGAAGAACAGGCTCATGAGTTTGGACATGAAGCTGTTGGGGCCGTGCATGAGCC
The DNA here is from genome assembly GCA_016235805.1 of Rhodocyclales bacterium. Taxonomy (GTDB): domain Bacteria; phylum Pseudomonadota; class Gammaproteobacteria; order Burkholderiales; family Rhodocyclaceae; genus Sulfuritalea. The sequence continues at coordinate 67,888 of JACRIY010000039.1, read as the reverse complement.
AGGTGAATTCGGTGCCGTCCTTGGCTTCCACCAGCACGTACTCGGCCGTGTTGTGCGCCTCGAAGGGCTTGAGGAAGTCCAGCTTGATCACCACCCGCGCGGGCTCCACCGCATCGATTATTTCCATGCGCCCCTGCCCGACCTTGCCGTTGCCCTGCCACTCATATGCGGCGCCGACGCCGCTGGAAGCGCCGGAGTAGGTCTTGCGCATGTCCGGATCCAGCGCCGCCCAGGGCGACCAGCCGTCGAACTGGCGCAGGTCGCTGACCACGGTGAACAGCTTTTCGCGCGGGGCGTCGATGCGGATCGAGCGTTCGATGCGGAAGCGGTCGGGTCGCCGACCGGCGACGAACAGCAGCGCGGCGATGCCCAGCAAGACGACGATCAATACCAGTTTCAGCATGGCCTGCTCCTTGAAAGAATCGTTGCGGTCGCGGCGCCGCGACCGCCGGCCCTCATGCGGGCCGCCGCGCCAGCAGCGCCCATACACCCGCCACACCCAGCAGAGAACCACCGGCCAGATGGAAGCCGCGCCGCGCCCGCGATGAAGCCAGCAGGCCCTGCGCCGCCGTGGCGAAGCGCGCGTAGAGCGCGGCGTTGATGATTGCCATGACCACGAAGGTGCACGCCAGCAGCCACATCTGCGGCGCCACCGCGCTGCCCGGCGTGATGAACTGCGGCAGGAAGGCGACGAAGAACACGATGCCCTTGGGATTGAGCGCCGTCACCAGCCAGGTGTTGGCGAACAGCCGCCAGAGCGAATCCGGCGCCGCCGGCAATGCCACCTCGGCCGGACCGACGCCGGCGCGCAGCATGCGCCAGCCGAGCCAGACCAGGTACAGCCCGCCCACCGTCTTGACCGCCGTGAACCACCAGGCCGAGGCCGCCAGCAAGGCACCGAGGCCGAGCAGCGAAAGCGCCAGCGCGGTCGAATCGCCCAGCGCCACGCCCGCCACCAGCGCCGCATTGGCGCGCCGGCCATGGGCCAGCGAATAGCCGATCACGGTGAGTATGGTCGGACCGGGAATCACCAGCAGCACCGCCACGGTCACGACATAGGCCAGCCAGATTTCGAGGGACATTTCGCGCTTCCGTCGTTGGTTCGTCGCGGCCGGCGCCGTGTCATCAGCGCCGACTTTTGGTTCCGCTTCATTCTACTTGGCGCAGGGAGGCTCCGCGCTAATGCGCCACCGCCCCGACGTCCCGCGCCGCGCCCTGCGCCTTGCGGAAGAAGTCGTGCCGCGCAGGAACCGCCACGCCGCCGCCGATGGCGTAACTGCCCGCGCCCGGCCGGAAATCCGCCGGCTTGGAAAAGTTGCGGCTGGCATTGGCGAACAGCGGATCGACGTTCTTCGCCTGCGCGTCCGACGAATTGCCCAGAGTGCCGCCGGCGCCGACCGTCCCGGCGCCGAGCGCGGCATCGACCACCATCGCGGATTTCGCCGAGGGCGCGTACATCAGGTTGTTGCGTATCTCGGTATCGAGCGCGCCGTTGAACATGCGAATACCGCGAACGTGGGCGGGGGGCGACTGCCTGGCATAGATGGTGTTGTTGTAGATCGCGTTTCCTGTCGCCGACTGCGTATCCTTGTTATTGGTCACTCCGATTGCCTGGCCGCCGGCCCCGGCGCTCAGGTCGAAGATGTTGTTGCGAACGGCAGAGAAACTGGAATTCAGATTCAGCGCCGTAACCGTTGCCACCTGATTGATCCACCAATTCCGCTCGAAGACCATGTAGCGGGTTCGCGCCTCATGGGATGCGTCGATCGACGTATTGACCGGAACGGATACATTTGGCGCTCCCACAAACTTGTTGTCGGAGATGATTGCATGCTGGGAATAGGTCCCGGCAGGTTTCGGCCCGAGCCCGGAGTACCACTCCACGCCGCGCAGGGTCAGGTTTGCCTTGAGCGCGTGCGGTCTGAGAAACGTATTGTGGGCAACAACCAGCTTGTCCATGTGCATGACTCGCACATTGTGTTCTCCACCACCGTTGTTATCGAACAGGTTGCCGAGAACCGCCGCCCGGCTCGAGCTCAGGTACATGCCGTAGCCGCCGAGGGCAGCCGCCAAAATCGGACTTATCGTCGAGTCGACGACAGTCGAAAGGTCCCATGCGTCGGTCAGCTTGGGCTTCATCAAGTCCTGAACCACTCCGCCCGGCATGTCCATGCGCAGAAAGGTAACCTGGTCGAACTTGCCGTAATACGTCACGCCCGCCTGGGCGAAGGGCTTCTGCGCGACCGGGCCGATGTCCAGCACCAGGTCGATCAAACGGGCATCCTTGTAAGTGTTGGAACCAGTCCACCCGAAGCCGAGAATCGATGCTCCGCCGCTCCACCGGATCACCGGCTTTTCCCCGCTTCCATATGCACCAATCGTCCAGGGGCCATTCACGTTGAGAATCGCGATCGTTGGCGTAGTCCAGCTTTCGCCACGACGCAACAGCAGTCGTCGCCCCTGACGCAGGTCGCGCGCGATCAACGCGGTGAAATTACCGCCGGCGTCGTCAATCTGTTCTGCCCCAGCCGGACAGCCGTCGAACGCGCCCGATCGCGAATAGCAGCGCGTGGCGGCCCCGGCGTAGACCGTGTCCGGATCCGCCACGACCACCGGTTCCAGCATCGTGACCGGACTGCTGTAAGCGCCATCGCTGCAACTGACCGACGGCTTGTAGGTTCCGGGGGTTTCATAGACGTGCGCCGCGATCAGTCCGTAGGCGCGATTCTTTTTGTTGTTGGCACCGGTGCCGTGGCGCCAGGTCAGCTTGTCGTCGTCGCCGAAGTTCCAGCTGCAATCCATTTCCATGAACGAACGATCGGTCGCAGGCGACTTGATTCCGGTCGCGTCGAAGAACACCGAGAGCGGCGCGACGCCCGAATCCGCCTTCGACACCACGATTTTCGCCATGTTGATCGATGCGGCAGCCGCCGCCACCGGCGCGGTGACAGCGATAACGACCAGCCAGGCGCGCAGTGCGCCGAATGCAGATGCTCGCCTCATTGCATCGAATGCAGGCCGAACATGTTGCCTTCGGTATCGACGGCGAGCGCGATGAAGCCGTATTGCCCGATGGAAAACTTTTCCTTCTGCAGGCTGCCGCCGGCCTGCGCCACGCGCGCCGCCTCGACCGCGCAATCCTCGCTGCCGAAATAGACCAGCACGCTGTTGCCGCCCGAGGGGAAGCCGGGCATCTTCACCAGCGCACCGGATGCGCCGTACTGCTCCATCTGCGACGGGAAGGCCCACATTTCCATCTCGGCACCGTCCAGCCGCGCCAGGGAAATGCCGAGCACGGCCTCGTAGAACGCCCTGGCCCGGGCCATGTCCTCGACGTAGATTTCGAACCACCGCACCGGATTTCCGCTCATGTGCATACCTCCATTTCATGGCGCCGCGCCGCCGCGACGTCCGCGCCCGCATGGTGCCGTGAACCCCGCGCGACCACAAGCCACCGCAACGCCGCGGTGCCGGCGACCGAAGCAAGTCCCTGCGGGGCGCCGACTCTTGGTCGCCTCAAGCCGGCAGCAGCGCACCCAGCCGCTGCGCCACGCGTTCGCGCTGCGCGGGCGTCATGTGCAGGCCGCACTTGCTGCGGCGCCAGAGCACGTCCTCGGCCGAGCGCGCCCACTCGCGGGCGAGCATCCATTCCAGTTCGCGCTCGTAAAGGCCGCCACCAAAATCCTCGCCCAAATCGCTTATGCCACGCGCGTCACCCAGCAGCTCGGGCAGTTCGCTGCCGTGGCGGCGCGCCAGCGCATCGCGCTGCGCGGCTGGCAACCACGGATAGCGCGGCGCGACCTCCTGTGCGACGTAATCGGCCAGGCCACCGGCCGGCATCGCGCCGCCGGGCAGAGTCGAGCCTTCGGTCCACGCCGGGCGCGCATCGCCCAGCGCCGCCGCGAGGCGATCCACCACCTGCTCGGCCAGCCGCCGGTAGGTGGTCAGCTTGCCGCCGAACACCGACAACACCGGCGCCTTGCCGTCGCCGTCGCCGTCGAGGCGCAGCGTGTAGTCGCGGGTGATGGCGGAGGGATCGCCCGAGCCGTCGTCGTAGAGCGGGCGCACCCCGGCGTAGCGCCACACCGCATCCTGCGGTCGCGGCGCCTGCCTCAGGTAGCGCCCGGCGGCGGCGCACAGGTACTCGGCTTCCGCGTCCGTGGCCTGCGGGTGCAGCGGATCGCCGGCTTCCACCACGTCGGTGGTGCCCAGCAGCGTGAAGCGCTCCTCCCAGGGAATCATGAACACCACGCGGCGGTCGTCGTTCTGCAGGATGAAGGCATGCTCGCCCGCATACAGCCGCGGCAGCACCAGGTGGCTGCCGCGCACCAGGCGCACCGAGTCGGCCGAGGGCACGCCCAGGCGACCGTTCAGCACCTCCTTGACCCAGGGCCCGGCGACGTTGGCGATGGCCCTCGCGCTCAGGATTTCGCCACCCGCCAGTTCCACCTTCCACAGTCCGTCCACGCGTTCGGCGCCCAGCAATTCGGTGCGCGGCAGGATGCGCGCACCCAGCCGCGCCGCGTCGCGCGCGTTGGCCACCACCAGCCGCGCGTCGTCTGTACGGCAATCGGAATAGATGAAGCCGTGGCGGTAGCGCGCCTGCAGGCCGGCGTCATAGGGCGGCCGGTCCAGCCTTACCGAACCGGACCCGGGCAGCAATGATCCGGCATGGTGGCCGCCGAGGTGGTCGTAGAGGAACAGCCCGGCGCGGATCATCCAGCGCGGCCGCAGCGAGGGCACGTGCGGCATGACGAAGCGCGCCGGCCAGACCAGGTGCGGCGCCATGCGCAGCAGCGTCTCGCGTTCCGCCAGCGCCTCCGCCACGAGGCGAAACTCGAACTGTTCCAGGTAACGCAAGCCGCCATGCACCAGCTTGGAGGACGCCGACGAGGTCGCCCCGGCGAGGTCTCCACGCTCCACCAGCACCACCGAAAAGCCACGCCCCGCCGCATCGCGCGCGATCCCCGCGCCATTGATGCCGCCGCCGATCACCAGCAGGTCGATGGGCGGCACGGATCCGGTTTGCAGGGTGTCGGCGGGCATGGAAACCATATTACGCCGTCGCGCGGGCGCCGACTTTTGCAGGGGGCCAGCGCCGCCCAGCCCGCCGGGAAAGCCCGCCGCTGGCGCTTCAGAGCATGAACTGCCGGATCGAGCCGGACACGGACAGCAGTTGCGGGTTGCCCATGCGCCCGATGATCTGGCGGATGACCGAAGCCATGACCTGCTGCACGCCCTTCATGCCGAGCGCCGCCGACTGTTCGACGATGAAGCCGGCCCGGGCGGCCTTGAGCGGCTTGAGGAAAAAGGCATCGAGGCCGCTGCCGGTCAGTTCCACCACCAGTTCAGCGAGGGCATCGCGATGCACCGTGGCGTCGTCGGCCTGCTCGATGGCAGCGAGCAGCGCCAGCGTCTTCTTGCGCAGCGCCGCGGAGTGATGGAAGCGAAGGAAGGGCCCGGCGCCCGCCGGGTCGGAGTGCGCGGACCGCCGGGGAGCCGGCTCGGGTTTCGGCGCCGGCGCGCGTCGGGATGGGGTAGTCATGCCTATGCGTGTGAATCCTTGATCTTGCGGACGGCCGATACGTCGCCCAAGAAGACCCGAAGGGTGTCCTTTTCCGACTGCGACAATTCCTTGCTTTCGAGCAGGTTCAGCTTGCCGATCACGAGTTCCAGCGCCTCGGCCAGATGACCGATCTGCTTGCCGTAGCTGCCAACGGACTGGAGTGTTTCCTGTTCGATCGCCGCATTCGACGACGCGCCGAGGTTGACGTTGAACAGGCTGAACGACCAGTTCGGCAGGATCGGCTGGTTCAAATTGTTTGGCGCCAATTGCATGGGCAGGTAAACGTTTTCCATGAGCAACCCCGGATGTGAATGAAAGCCCGATGTTATGACATCGGCGCCAGATCAAGGCGGATTCCCTGGCGGAAAATCTAGGAGGAAGCCGATCGGATTCGAACCGGATTCAAGTTCGTTTCGCTGGTCAAAAAGTCGGCGCTGGCGGCACGGCGAGAATCTGTGCGATGGAAGAAAATCCGAAGATGACCCTTTTTATGCTTCCGGGTTAGCCCACATAGCCATGACACTCCCCCGTTTGCGACGCTGCTCTCTTGCTCATGAACTGCCAAATGCTGTGATCGAAGTAGGCTCGATCAATTGAAAGGATGTCAGCAGCCGCGTTAATGATGGTTTGAGCATCGAGATAGCCACAGGGTGCTATACCAGCCAACCCAAGGAAGTTAAGGAGATGCCTGTCGATAGCACTGGTGGATACGCCAACCAGGATTTTGAAATAGTCGATGGTCTTGGGGCCGATTCCTTTTATGGAGCGCAGTTTCGGCAAGTTCTCTTCTTTCGCCAACCAAGCTCGTAGGTCTGTTTCGACTTCTATTCCCTCGGCCGCGAACAGTTCAAGAACTTGTCTGAAGCGTTCAGCGCGGTCTTCGCCGCGCCAGTCGAGTAATTCCGTTGCCGGAATTACTTTCAGCAAGCGCAGCACAAAACTTGTTGATCGCGCTTCAGGATACTGGGCAAGGATTCGATTCACTCTCGGCTTTACGTGGGTCGAGTACTTATTGTTTGCCTGAAGAATAGCGTCAGCGACAGTTGCACCGATGTGGTCGTAGTTGCCGTCAATGGTCTCGTAAACCTCGAAGCCCGGGAGTGACCGGACGTAACGAACCAGCTTTTCAGGATCGGACAACGTCATAGCGGCTTTCAATGGGGCTAACGAATGAAAGGGACTTCCCCCTTTCGTGGTTTTGATGTGATCGCGAAATCTCATCTTGGCACTCGTTGCCGTTTGCGGCTTCCGCCGCAGCCTCGGGACGGGGAAGTCCCTTTCATTCGTTAAGTCGGCTGCCGAAAAGATGGGAAACTTTCCATCAGTTGGGCCGGACAAAACTTTCGGAAAATCGAAAAACACATGCTTGTCAATGCACTGCTCCGATTTAGGGGGGGCCTAAAAACACACGCTGACACCGGCGTGAAAACTTGCGGCTCAGCAAGAAACGCGCTGGCGTCCCGACCGCCACAACTTCCCATTCAGAATACGCCATTGGCAAACCGACGTCCAGCCCGGAACCCCTGCGCCACGGTCCGCCCCAAACGCCACGGCCAGTGCCGCTGATGCGGCCGGATCGGCGGCGCCGTAGGACTGCCCCCCCTGCTAGACTCACGCCACCCCACCATGGAGCATTCAATGAAATTCATCGAACACGGCACGGGCGGCGGCCCGGAGTGCATGGCGCTGGCCGACGGCCCGGCGCCCAGCCCCGCGCCCGGCCAGATCCTGATCGAAGTCGTCTGCGCCGGCGTGAATCGGCCTGACTGCCTGCAACGCTCGGGCAAGTACCCGCCCCCGCCCGATGCCTCGCCCGTGCTCGGCCTCGAAGTCGCCGGCCGCGTTGCTGCCGTCGGCGAAGGAGTTACGCAATGGAAAGTCGGCGCTGGCGTCACGGCGCTCACCCCCGGCGGAGGCTATGCGGAGTACTGCGTGGCCCCCGCCGCCCACGCGCTGCCGATTCCGGACGGCATGGACTACGCCACGGCGGCGGCGCTGCCGGAGACCTGGTTCACCGTCTGGGCCAACCTGGTCGATCTCGGCCACCTGAAGAAGGACGAGCGCCTGCTGGTGCATGGCGGCTCCAGCGGCATCGGCCTCGTCGCCATCCAGTTGGCGAAGCACCTCGGCGTGGAGTGCTTGGTCACCGTGGGCAACGACGAGAAGGCCGCCTTCTGCCGCGCGGCGGGCGCCGCTCATGCGATCAACTACCGCACGCAGGAATTTGCCGAGGAGGTGAAGCGCATCACCGGCGGCAGCGGCGTGGACGTGGTGCTGGACATGGTGGGCGCTCCCTACCTGCAACGCAACCTCGCCAGCCTGCGCCGCGACGGACGGCTGGTATATGTGGCCTTCCTCGAAGGCAGCAAAGGCGAGGCCGACCTGATGCCGGTGATGATCAAGCGCCTTACCATCACCGGCTCGACCATGCGGCCGCGGACGCTGGCCGAGAAGGCGGCGATCCGCGACGCGCTGGTGGCGAACATCTGGCCCGCGCTGTCACGCGGCGAACTGCTGCCGCACCTCTACGCCCGCTTCCCGCTGGCGCAGACGGCGGAAGCGCACCGACTAATGGAATCCAGCAAGCATATCGGCAAGATCGTTCTGGAGGTAGGCAAGGCATGAGCGCACTGCAAATCGACGTCGTATCCGACGTAGTCTGCCCCTGGTGCTTCATCGGCAAGCGCCACCTCGACAAGGCCCTCGCGCAATGGCGCGCGGAGCACCCGGACAGTGAAATCACGGTGAACTGGCACCCCTTCTTCCTCAACCCGGATACGCCCGATGCCGGCGAGCCTTACCGGCCTTTCCTGGAAAAGAAGTTCGGCGGGCCGCAGGGCCTGGCCGAAATCTGGCAACGCGTGCGCGAGGCGGGCAAGCCGGCCGGGGTGGATTTCGCTTTCGAAAAGATCGAACTGCGCGCCAACACGCTGGCGGCGCACCGGCTGATCCACTACGCGCAGAGAGTCGGCGCTGGCGATACGGCGAAGCTGGTCGAGGCGCTGTTCGCCGCGCAGTTCCTCGACGGCCGCTTCGTCGGCGACCGCGCGGTTCTGGCCGAGGTGGCCGGCGCCTGCGGCTTCGACGCCGCGGCGGTGAAGGCCTACCTCGATGGTGACGAAGATGCCGAAGCGGTAAAGGCGGACGCCGACCAGTCGCGGCGCATGGGCATCAGCGGCGTGCCCTTCTTCGTCTTCAACCAGAAGCTGGCGGCCTCCGGGGCGCAGCCGCCCGAGGCGCTGCTGGGCGTGATGCGCCAGGCGGCCGGCGACGGCGCTACTTGATCAGGCCTTCTTCCTTCATGGCCTGCTGCACGGCGGGCCGTTCCTTGACGCGCGACCAGTAGTCGCCAAGGCGCGGGCGGCCTTCCTTGATATCGACGCCGACCATGCGGCCCCAGCTAAGCACGGTGAACAGGTAGGCGTCGGCCACCGAGAAGTCGCCGAGCAGGTAGTCGCGCCCCGCCAGCTTTTTCTCCAGCACGTCGAGACGGCGACCGATCAGCGCGCGCGCGGCGGTTTTCGATTCCTCCGGCGTGGCGGGATTGAACAGCGGGCTGAATGACTTGTGCACCTCGGTGGAAATGAAGTTGAGCATTTCCTGCAGGCGCACGCGCTCGAAGCTGGCGGCGGGCGGCGCCAGCTTTTTGGCCGGCGCCTGGTCGGCGAGGTACTGCACGATGGCCGGGCCTTCGGTCAGCACTTCGCCGTTGTCCAGCACCAGCGCCGGCACGTAGCCGGCCGCATTGACGGCGAAGAAGTCGGCGCCGGTTTCGGTCTTCTTGGCCTTCAGGTCGACCTTCTCGATGCTGTAGGCGAGGCCGGCCTCGGCCAGCACGATGTGGGGCGAGAGCGAGCAGGCGCCGGGGCTGTAATAGAGCTTCATGCATATCTCCTTTGGGTTTTTGTCTGCGGGGGGAATCAGTTGCTGCGTCGGCCCTGCTCCGCCGCCTTCTGCTCGACGGCGAAGACGGCGGCCTCGACGCGGGAACTCAGGTTGAGCTTGGCCAGGATGTGCTTGACGTGCAGCTTGACGGTGTCATGACTGATGTCGAGCACGCGGGCGATGGCCTTGTTCGAGAGGCCCTGCGACAGGTGCTGCAGGATTTCCCGCTCGCGCGCGGTGAGCAGCTTGAGCGTGTCGGCCTTGGCATTGGCGGCGTTGCCGCCCTGCAGGAGGTTCACCAGCTTCAGCGTCATGGCCGGGGCGACCACGGTTTCGCCGCGCACGGCCCGTTGCACGGCATCGACCACGTCTTCGGGCTCCATGTCCTTCAAGAGATAACCTTTGGCGCCGGCCTGCATCGCGGCGGCGAGGTCGTCCTCGGCGTCGCTCACGGTGAGCACCAGCACCGGGCCGAGCCAGCCGCCGGCCACCAGTTGCCGCAGCAGGCTCAGGCCGCCGTTGGGCGGCATGTTGAGGTCGGTGATGATGACATCCGGGCGGGCGTCGGCAAGCCGGCGCAGCGCGTCATCGCCATTGCTGGCGATGGCGGCGACCTTGATCGTGCCGCGCTGTTCGAGCAGTTCCGCGAGGCCCTTGCGGAACAGCGTGTGGTCGTCGACCAGCATGACGCGGATCGGATCGGTGGCAACCAGCAGGCTCATCCCGAGATGCCTCCGCCCGGGGGAAAGCTGAGCCTGACGCGGAAGCCACCACTGGCCAGGTTGGCGACCTCGAGGTGGCCGCCAATTTTTTCAGCGCGCTCGCGCATGATGGCCAGGCCGAAATGGTCGCGCAGCCCCGCATGTTCCTGGAAGCCGTCGACGCGATTGGCGATGGCGAAGAAGCCCTGGCCGCCCTTGCCGTTGTCTTCCACCGTGGCGTCGTAGTAGTCGCCGGCGGCCTCCAGCGTCATGCGCGCCTCGGTGGCGCCGGAATGGCGCGCGACATTGGCCAGTGCTTCCTGCAGGATGTGAAAGACTTGGCTTTCCTTTTCCGGCTCCAGGCGCAGGTCGGTCAGCTTGTTGTCATAGTGGAGGACGATCCCGGTGCGCTCCTGGAAGCCGCAGGCCAGGCCCTGCAGCGCATGGTGGAGGCCCATCGGGTCCATCCGGCTGCGAAACTGCACCAGCAGCTCGCGCAGGTGGCCGTAGGCGTCGTCCAGCGCCTGGCTGACGTCGCCGGCGTATTTGGCGCTCTTCTCCAGGGACTGGTCCGCCAACGCATCGTTGAGCATCGCCATGCGCATCTTCATGTAGGCCAGGGTCTGCGCCAGCGAGTCGTGGATTTCGGCAGCCATCATCTGGCGCTCGCTGGTCAGCACGATGCGCAGGTTCTCGCGCTTCAGCCGCGCGTTTTCCAGCGCCATGCCGAGATGCTCGCCGATGGAACGGAACAGCAGCGCGACTTCCTCGGGCAGCTCGAAGGCTTCCGGCAGGAACAGGTTGTAGGTGCCGAGCAGGCGGCCGCCATTCGACAGGGGCACCACCACCATGGCCTGGCAGCCGGTGGCAAAGAAATTTCCGCCGGTGCGCTCCGCACAGCCTTTCAGCTCGATTTCGAACAGCGGGCGGTTCTGCCCGATGGCGATTCCGCAGACGCCGCAATCACGGGAGACCAGCCGCTCCTTCTCGACCACCGCCGGCGGCAGGCCGCGCGAGGCGACCATGCGCAGGTGTTTGCCGTCGCTGGTCAGTACCCGTACCACGCCGGCATCGGCCTTGGCGAGGCGGATCATGGTGCCGAGGAAGCGGCCCAGCAGTTCGTCGAGGTCGTCTTCGTCGGCGAGGTTGCTGGCGATTTCCGACAGGACGTGCAGCGCTTCCAGCGTGTGGCCGCCGGACGGATCGAGGTCCAGATGCTCCAGCGCGGCGGCGGCGTCGGGCTTGCTCATTCGGGCATCTGCCATGCGCCGCTGGTGATCTTGTCGGCCCACAACAGCGCGCTGAGGGTCTTGCCGTCGGTGATTTCGCCGTCCTGAACGGCGAGCATGGCATCGGCCACGCTCATTTCGATCACTTCGAGGAACTCGCCGTGGTCGCGCTGGTGGCCGACGTAGATCAGGCCCTGCGCCCAGAAGATTTCGATGCGCTCGTCGGCGTAGCCGATGCAGGGATGCATGGTCGCCAGGTGGCGCCAGTGCTTCGCCTGGTGGCCGGTCTCCTCACGTAGTTCGCGTTTGGCGGTATCCAGCGGGTGCTCGCCGGTATCGATCTTGCCGGCGGGAAGCTCGATGAAGATGCGCCGCAGGGGGTAGCGGAACTGGCGCTCGAACAGCAGCTTGCCGTTGTCCAGCACCGGGATCACGACTACCGCCCCGGGATGGGTGATCCACTCGCGAACTGCCTCGTCGCCATTGGGCAGGCGCGCCACGTCGCGCCGGACGTGCAGCAGCTTGCCGTCATATACCGGCTCGCTGGTGATCGTGTGCTCGATCAGCTCGGAATCGTCCATGAGGTCGTCGAAAAATGATGGAAATTTGCGCGGCTTCGCAACGGACTATCTTATATCAGGCCGGCGCCGAAACTCCGCCCGCGCCGCAGGGAAAAGCGTCCTGCAGCGAACCGGCGGCGTCGAAGTCGGCCCGTGCGCAGGGCGAAAAAAAGCCGCCCTGCGTTGCCTGCAGGACGGCCTTCTTCGATACGCGCCGGAGCGCGGCGAGCGTCAGAGCGAGCGCATCAGGGTCGTGGTGCAGACCAGCATCAATGCATCGGGGAAGAGACCGAAGCCGGCGACCGCGAGGCCGTTGAGCGACAGCAGCACGCGCAGGTCGAGCCCGGCCGAAATGGGGGCCGAATCGGCCGGCGCATCGAAGTACATCAGCTTGACCACGCGCAGGTAGTAGAAGGCGCCGATCAGGGAGAACATCACGGCGATCACGGCCACCGTGGTGTAGCCGGCCTTGATGGCAGCCAGCAGGACGGCGAACTTGGCGAAGAAGCCGATGAAGAAGGGGATGCCGGCCATGGAGAACATGAAGATCAGCATCATCGCGGCGAACCACGGGCTGCGCTTGTTGAGGCCCTTGAAGTCTTCGAGGTTCTCCGCCTCGTAGCCGGCGCGCGACAGCAGCAGGACCGTGCCGAAGGCGCCGAGCGTCATCAGCACGTAGGCAACGCTGTAGTAGAGCGCGGAACTGTAGGCATTGACGGCGGTGAAGGCGTCGACCTGCCCGCCGACCACGCCGGACATGAGGCCGAGCACCATGTAGCCCATGTGCGAGATCGCCGAGTAGGCCAGCATGCGCTTGATGTTGGTCTGCGCGATGGCGGCCAGATTGCCCAGACCGATCGAGAGCACGGCCATCACCAGCAGCATCTTCTGCCAGTCGCCGGCGAGCCCGAACATGCCGTAGACCAGCAGGCGCAGCGCCATGGCGAAGGCGGCCAGCTTGGGTGCGGAGCCGACGAACATGGTCACCGCGGTCGGTGCGCCGTGATAGACGTCCGGGATCCACATGTGGAAGGGTACCAGGCCGAGCTTGAAGGCGACGCCGGCGACGAGGAACACCAGTCCGAAGATCAGCACCGTCTTTTCGCCGTGGCCCTGGTACATCGCCTGCGCGATGCCGCCCAGTTCCAGGCTGCCGGTGGCGCCGTAGATCATCGACATGCCGTAGAGCAGCAGGCCCGACGCCAGCGCGCCGAGCACGAAATACTTCATCGCCGCCTCGGTACCGCGGGTCGAGTCGCGGTCGATGGCGACCAGGCCATACAGCGACAGCGACATCAGTTCGAGGCCGAGGTACATCGTCAGCAGGCTGGCGGCCGAGATCATCACCATCATGCCCAGCGTCGCGTAGAGCACCAGGACATAGAACTCGCCCTTGTCCAGCCCGCGATCGGCCAGGTACTGCCGGCTGTAGACCAGCATCATCAGCACGGCGAGGTAGGTCATCAGCTTGAGGAAGTCCGACAACAGGTCGTCGACGAACATGTTGCTGAAGGTCAGCGTGGTCTGTCCGTCGGACGTCACCAACGTCAGCGCGGCGCATCCCAGCAGGGTGATCGCCGTCAGCATGGCGGCCATCCAGCGGTGGGTGGCGCCAAAGAACAGGTCCACGAACAGCACCAGGAACGACATCAGCAGGAGAAATATCTCCGGAGCTGCCGGGTACAGGTCGGGCATCACGAAATTGTTCAGCATCGCTTCTCTCGTGTCTTTCTAGTCGTGTGCCTTGGGCTCAAAGCTTGCTCGCCGCAACGTGCTTGAGCAGGTTATCCACCGAAGCGTGCATCACCTCGGTGAAGGGGAAGGGATAGAGACCCATGGCCAGCACGCAGACGGCGAGCAGGCCGAGTACCAGGAATTCGCGTCCGTTGATGTCGGTGAGTTCGGCGACGTGCGAATTGCCGACCGGGCCGAAGACCACACGCTTGATCATCCACAGCGTGTAGGCGGCGCCGAGGATCAGGGTCGTTGCGGCGGCGAAGCCCATCCAGAAATTGGCCTTGATGGCGCCGAGGATGACCATGAACTCGCCGACGAAGCCGGAAGTCGCCGGCAGGCCGGAATTGGACATGGCGAAGAAGACGAACAACGCGGCGAACTTGGGCATGGTGTGCACCACGCCGCCGTAATCGGCGATCTGGCGCGAATGCATGCGGTCGTACATGACGCCGACGCAAAGGAACATCGCCGCCGAGATGAAGCCGTGGGAAATCATCTGCACCAGCGCGCCCTCGACGCCGATGGCGTTGAAGATGAAGAAGCCGAGGGTGACGAAGCCCATGTGCGAGATCGAGGAATAGGCGATCAGCTTCTTCATGTCGGTCTGCACCAGCGCGACGAAGCCGATGTAGACCACGGCGATCAGCGACAGCGCGATCATCATCGGTGCCAGATGGTGGCTCGCGTCGGGCACGATCGGCAGCGAGAACCGGACGAAACCGTAGGCACCCAGTTTCAGCGCGATGGCCGCCAGCACCACCGAGCCGCCGGTTGGTGCCTCGACGTGCGCATCAGGCAACCAGGTATGCACCGGCCACATCGGCACCTTGACGGCAAAGGAGACCAGGAAGGCGATGAATATCAGGATCTGCGGCGCCATGCCGATATGCATCTTGTGCCAGTCGAGAATGCTGAAGCTGCCGCCGGCCTCGAGGAACAGCCAGATCAGGGCGACCAGCATCAGCAGCGAGCCGAGCAGCGTGTAGAGGAAGAACTTGATGGCCGCATAGACGCGGTTGGGGCCGCCCCAGACGCCGATGATGATGTACATCGGGATCAGCGACGCTTCGAAGAATACGTAGAACAGAATGCCGTCGAGCGCGCTGAAAATGCCGTTCATGAGGCCCGACATGACCAGGAAGGCGCCCATGTACTGGGCCTGCTTTTCCTCGATGACTTCCCAGCCGGCCAGCACCACGAAGATCGTGATCAGGCTGTTGAGCAGGATGAAGGGCATCGAAATACCGTCAACACCGAGGAAGTACTGGACATTGAAACGGGTGATCCAGGGCGTCTTTTCGACGAACTGCATGCCGGCCTGGCTTACATCGAAGCCGGTGTAGAGCGGAATGGTCACCAGGAAACCGGCAACCGCCACCAGCAGCGACAGCCAGCGCACCAGCGCGCGACGTTCCGAGCCGATCCAGAACACCGGCAGTGCGCCGAGGATGGGGACCCAGATTGCGAGACTCAGAAGTTGCGAATTCATCGGATATTTATTCCATCAGGCCGTAGGCTCGAGCACGCTCTTGCGTCAGGCCCTCCAAAGCGACAGGAGTGCGACCACGCCAAAGATCATGCCCAGGGCATAGCGATAGATGCGACCGGACTGGATCAGGCCGACCAGCGAGGAGAACCAGCCCACGGCGCCAGCCGAGCCATTCACCATGACGCCGTCGATCAGGACCTGGTCGCCGGCCTTCCACAGGCCGCGGCCAAGCAGGCGCGAACCGCCGGCGAAGAACCAGTCGTTGAAGCGGTCGAAGCCGTACTTCTCTTCGAGGATCATGGCCGGGAAGGCGAGCTTCTGCTTGATCACCGCCGGCAGGTCGGGACGCGCGATGTAGAGGTACCAGGCCGTGGCGGCACCGCCGATGGCAAGCCAGAACGGCAGCGTGGTTACGCCGTGGGTCATCATGCCGAATATGCCGTGAAATTCGTGGGCCATGGTGGCCATGCCCTTGTGCACCTCGGAAATGGTGATCGCACCGCCGAACCAGTTGCCGTAGAGGATGGTGCCGATCAGCCAGCCCGAGGCGATCGCGGGAATCGCCAGCAGGATCAACGGCAGCGTGACGACCTTGGGCGACTCGTGCGGCTCGACCGGGCCGTGGTGGCCGTGATCGTCATGCGCGTCGTGGTGGGCATCGTGCCCGTGACCGTGGTCGTCATGTGCCTTGCGGAAGCGCTCTTCGCCATGGAAGGTGAAGAAGATCAGGCGGAAGGAATACAAACCGCCGACGAATACCGCCGCCAGGGCGCAGAAGTAGGCGAATCCGGCGCCCGGCACGTTGGCAAGATGCACAGCCTCGATGATGGAGTCCTTGGAGAAGAATCCGGCAAAGGGCGGCAGGCCTGCATTGGCGATGGCGCCGATCAGCATGGTGGCGTAGGTGATCGGCATGTACTTGCGCAGGCCGCCCATCTTGCGCATGTCCTGTTCGTGGTGCATGGCGATGATTACCGAGCCGGCGCCGAGGAACAGCACAGCCTTGAAGAAGGCGTGGGTCATCAGGTGGAAGATCGCCACCGAGTAGGCCGATGCGCCCAGCGCCATGGTCATGTAGCCGAGCTGCGACAGCGTCGAGTAGGCGACGACGCGCTTGACGTCGGTCTGGACGATGGCGATCAGGGCCATGAACAGCGTGGTGATGGCGCCGATGACGATGACGAAGGACAGTGCGGTGTCCGACAGCTCGAACAGCGGCGACATGCGCGAAACCATGAAGATGCCGGCCGTGACCATGGTCGCGGCATGGATCAGCGCGGAGATCGGGGTCGGGCCTTCCATCGAGTCGGGCAGCCAGACGTGCAGCGGGAACTGTGCCGACTTGCCCATGGCGCCGATGAACAGGCAGATGCAGATGGCGGTGATCAGCGGCCAGCCGGTGACGGCTTCGGTGAGCGCAGCCAATTCGTTGCGCTTGGCGAAGACCTGGGCGTAATCGAGGGTGCCCGCATAGGCGGCGATCAGGCCGATGCCGAGCAGGAAGCCGAAGTCGCCGACACGATTGACCAGGAAGGCCTTGAGGTTGGCGTAGATCGCCGTCGGACGCACCGACCAGAAACCGATCAGCAGGTAGGACACGAGGCCCACCGCTTCCCAGCCGAAGAAGAGCTGGACGAAGTTGTTGCTCATGACGAGCATCAGCATCGAGAAGGTGAACAGCGAGATGTAGCTGAAGAAACGCTGGTAGCTGTTGGTCCCGGCCTTGCTTCCCTCCGGCCAGTTTTCCTCGTCGTGCGCCATGTAGCCTATGGTGTAGATGTGCACCATCAGGGAAACGAAAGTCACCACCAGCATCATTAGCACGGTCAGCTGGTCGATCAGGAAGCCGACTTCGAGCTTGAGGCCGCCCGACTCCATCCACTGATACACCGTGCCGTTGAAGGTGTGGCCGGCCTGAACGTCCTGGAAGATGATCACGGAAAGGACGAAGGAGATCGCGACGCCGATCGAGGTGACGGTGTGGGCGCCGGCGCGACCCAGCAGGCTGCTGAAGAAGCCCGCCAGGATGGCACCGACCAGCGGCGCCAGGGGGACCATCAGATAAAGTGTCTTCATTCCGTTTGCCCCTTAGCCCTTCAGACTGTCGAGATCCTCGACATCGATGGAGGACAGGTTGCGGAACAGCACCACCAGGATGGCGAGACCGATACCCGACTCGGCGGCCGCCACGACGAGGATGAAAAACACGAAGAGCTGGCCCGAAAGATCGTTGAGGTAATGCGAGAACGCGACAAAATTCAGATTCACGGCCAGCAGCATCAGTTCGATGGCCATCAGCAGCACGATCAGGTTCTTGCGGTTGAGGAAGATGCCGACGACGCCGATGGCAAAGAGGATCGCCGCGAGGATAAGGTAGTGCGACAGCGAGAT
Source organism: Rhodocyclales bacterium (assembly GCA_016235805.1). GTDB lineage: Bacteria > Pseudomonadota > Gammaproteobacteria > Burkholderiales > Rhodocyclaceae > Sulfuritalea. The sequence continues at coordinate 50,330 of JACRIY010000039.1, read as the reverse complement.
CATGCCTTCTCCCCTTGCTTCGCCGCGGGCAGATCGATTTCGGGTGCCATCTTGACCAGACGCATGCGGTCTTTCGCCTTAACCGCGATCTGGTCGGAGGCCTGCATCGCCTTGTTGTCCTTGCGTCGGCGCAGCGTCAGCATCACGGCGACGATGATCGCCACCAGCAGGATGACGGACGCGATTTCAAACGGGTAGGCGTAGTCGGTATAGAGAACGCGGGCCAGTTCCTTGGTATTGCTGTAATTCGCCGGCATGTTCTGCGCCGGAAGGTTGGTGAGACCGAAATAGCGGCTGGAAAGCACCGCCGCCATTTCGGCGATCAACAGGGCGCCCACCAACGCGCCGATCGGCAGGTTCTTCCAGAAGCCCTGGCGAACACGCTCGATGTTGATGTCCAGCATCATCACCACGAAAAGGAACAGCACCATCACCGCGCCGACATAGACCATGATCAGCACCAGGGAGAGGAACTCCGCCTGCAGCAGCATCCACAACCCGGACACGTTGAAGAAGGCCAGCACCAGGAACAGGGCCGCATGCACCGGATTGCGCGCGGTGATCACTCGCAGCGAGGCGAGAACCGTCACGGTGGAGAAGATATAAAAAAGTATGCTCTTGAATTCCATGGCGGGATCAGCGGTAGGGAGCGTCTTGCGCGCGATCGGCGGCGATCTGCGCTTCGTTCTTGTCGCCCACGGCCAGCAGCATCTGCTTGGTGTAATAGAGATCGCCGCGCGCTTCGCCGTGGTATTCGAAGATTCGGGTCTGGACGATGGCGTCGACCGGGCAGGCTTCCTCGCAGAACCCGCAGAAAATGCACTTGGTCAGGTCAATGTCGTAGCGAGTGGTACGCCGGCTGCCGTCGTCGCGCTCGGCCGACTCGATGGTGATCGCCAGTGCGGGACAGACGGCCTCGCACAGCTTGCAGGCGATGCAGCGCTCTTCGCCGTTCGGATAGCGGCGCAGCGCGTGCAGGCCGCGGAAGCGATTGCTTTGCGGCGTCTTCTCTTCCGGATACTGCACGGTGATCTTGCGCGCGAACATGTAGCGGCCGGTGACCGCCATGCCCTTGAACAGTTCCTTGAGGAACAAGCTGCCGATGATGTCTTTTGCACCCATGTCGAGTTCTCCCGGCCCTATTTCCAGATCGTCAGCGGCGACATCATCCAGACCCCGACCACCAGGATCCAGACCAGCGTCAGCGGCACGAAGACCTTCCAGCCCAGGCGCATGAGCTGGTCATAGCGATAGCGCGGGAAGGTGGCGCGAATCCAGAGGAAGAAGAACAGGATCGCCGACATCTTCGCAGCCATCCAGTGGAATCCGTCCGGAATGAAACCGACGGGAGACAGCCAGCCGCCGAGGAAGAAAATCGAAGTCATCGCCGATATCAGGATCATGTTGGCGTATTCGGCGAGGAAGAACATCGCGAAAGCCATGCCGGAATACTCGACCATGTGTCCGGCGACGATTTCCGATTCGCCCTCGACCACGTCGAACGGGGCGCGATTGGTTTCAGCAACTCCTGAAATCAAATAGACACCGAACATCGGCAGCAGCGGCAGCCAGTTCCACGACAGGAATCCGAGGCCCATGCTCGCTCCGCGGCCCTTGTCCTGCGCCATCACGATGTCGCTCAGGTTGAGGCTGTTCGACACCATCAGCACTGTGATCAGAGCAAGGCCCATCGAGACTTCGTAGGAAATCATCTGGGCCGAAGCACGCATGGCACCGAAGAACGGGTACTTGGAGTTCGACGCCCAGCCCGCGATGATGATGCCGTAGACGCCGATCGAACCAACCGCCAGCAGGTAGAGTACGCCCGCATCGACGTTGGCCAGCACCCAGCCTGACGAAAACGGGATCACCGCCCAGAGTGCAAGGGCGGGCGCGATGGCCATGATCGGACCGAGCACAAACAGTTTCTTGTCCGCGGCGGCCGGGAACAGGACTTCCTTGAAGAACAGCTTGAGGCCGTCGGCGATCGGTTGCAGCAGGCCCCAGGGGCCAACGCGATTTGGACCGATGCGAACCTGCATCCAGCCAATGACCTTGCGCTCGACGAAGGTCAGGTACGCAACCGACAGCAACAGCGGCGCCATGATCAGGACAATCTTGGCCAGGGTCCAGAGCAGCGGCCACACCGGCTTGATCAGGTTCCATAGCGGAGCCCAAAGTGAGCCGAGGACCGAGGCGAGAAGGTTGAGGACGGTGGCTTCCATCACGCCTTCTCCACGCTCAGAACGGCAGACATCGGACCCACCGCGACGGTGGTGGCGTGCGCCGCGGCCACACGCACTACCCCATCGGGCAACCCGGCGTCGAGTTGTGCCACGAGGCTTGCGTTCGCCGTGCCGCCAGCGCCGACTTTCACAAGATCGCCTGCAGCGAGTCCGAGCCTGGACAACATCGCAGCATTCATGCGCGCGGAGGGCGCGGCGGAATCGGCCGCCCGCTGCAAAGCCGGAGCACGACGCACCAGGGCATCGGCAAAATGAATCGGTACGTCGGTTACGCGCTCGATGCCTGCAGCGCTCGCAGACAGGTTCAGGGCACCCGGCGAAAGTCCGTTGTCGAGGCCGGAGACGAACTCGGTCTGGCTGCCAAGCGCTTCGCTGCGCACATCCTCGCTGCTGTTGAACTCGAATCCGTTGAGGGCCAGCAGGTTGCCCAGCACGCGCAGAACCTTCCATGCCGGACGGGCTTCGCCCAGTGGCTTAGCGGCGGCATAGAAGCTTTGCACGCGGCCTTCGGTATTGACAAAGCTGCCCGAGGTTTCAGCAAAGGGCGTAACCGGCAGCAGTACGGCGGCGTAATCGAGCATGGCCTGCGACTTGAATGGCGTCAGGAGGACGGTGACGGCAGACTTTTGCAGCGCAGCCAATGCCTGGGCACCATCGGCGCAGTCGAGTTCGGGTTCTGCGCCGAGAACCACGTAGGCCTGGCGCGGATCCTTGATCATCGCCACGGCATTGAGTCCGCCGGCACCGGGAACGGCCTTGGCCGCATAGCCGCCAACGCTGTTCGCGGCCTCGCCGAGGAAGCCGAATTTGCCGCCCAGCGCCTTTGCCAGTTGGCCGGCCAGCGCCTGCAGGGTGGACGCCTGCGGATGCTGCTGAGCGAAGTTGCCCAGCAGGACGCCCGTATTGCTGCCCGAAGCCAGGCTCTGGGCGATCGCCTGCGCCTCGGCGGATACCGTGAGGGCGGACAAAGCGGCGTCGGCAGTTGCGCCCTTGAGGGCGCACACGGCCTTGACGACCTGCGCGAGCAAGGCGGGCAGTTGCGACGGCGCAGCGATGGCGCGCGCCGTCAGGTTGATCAGAAGTTCGTCGTTGGCGCTGTGCAGGATGCTGACCTGCGCGCCTTTCTTTGCCGACTGGCGCAGGCGCTGGGCGATCAGCGGATGGTCCTTGCGCAGGAAGGACCCGACTACCAGAACGCGGTCAAGGCGGCTGATGTCGGCGATCTTCATGCCCAGCCACGGCGTACCGGCGCGTTTGCCATCGGCCGAAAAATCGCTCTGGCGCAGACGGAAATCGACGTTCTCGGTGCCAAGTCCGCGCAACAGCTTCTGCGCCAGATAAAGTTCTTCCACCGTCGAATGCGGGCTGAGCAGGCCACCGATCGCCGCCCCGCCATGAGTCTTGGCCACGTCGCGTAGCGCGTGCGCAGCGTAATCGAGGGCGACGTTCCAGTCGACCTCCTTCCATTCGCCGCCCTGCTTCACCATCGGTTTGGTCAGTCGGTCGGCGGAACTCAGGCCCTGGTAGGAGAAACGCTCCTTGTCCGACAGCCAACACTCGTTGATGTCGTCGTTCTCCAGAGGCAACACGCGGAGCACTTTGTCGTGCTTGGTCTGCACGATCAGGTTGCTGCCCAGCGCATCGTGGGGGCTCACCGACTTGCGGCGAGAGAGTTCCCAGGTGCGGGCCGAGAAGCGGAAGGGCTTGGATGTCAGCGCACCGACCGGGCAGAGGTCGATGATGTTGCCCGAGAGTTCGGTATCCACGGTCTTGCCGATGAAAGGCATGACTTCGGCGCGCTCGCCGCGATAGGACTGGCCGAGTTCCATGAAGCCGGCAATCTCTGCGGTGAAGCGGACACAGCGCGTGCAGTTGATGCAGCGGGTCATGTCGGTCGACACCAGCGGACCGAGGTCCTTGTCGGGTACGACGCGCTTTTCTTCCTCGTACTTCGAGGCGGACTCACCGTAACCGACGGCGAGATCCTGCAATTGGCACTCCCCGCCCTGGTCGCAGATCGGGCAATCCAGCGGATGGTTGATCAGCAGGAACTCCATCACCGCCTTCTGTGCCTTCACGGCCAGGTCGGAATGAGTGAACACCTTCATGCCGTTCGCAACGATGGTGGCGCAGGCCGGCATCGGCTTCGGCGCCTTTTCCACCTGCACCAGGCACATGCGGCAGTTGGCCGCGATGGACAGCTTCTTGTGGTAGCAGAAATGCGGAATGTAGGTGCCCAGCTTGTGCGCCGCCTCGATGACGGTGCTGCCGTCTTCGACCTGCAGGGTCTTGCCGTCGATTTCGATTTCGACCATTACGCTGCCCCTGCCTTGAAGAAGCCGCTACCCATGCGCTGGATCTCGGGATCGACCAGGCACTTCTTGTTTTCGATGTGGTACTCGAACTCGCTCTTGAAATGCTTGATGAAGCTGCGCACGGGGAAGGCGGCGGCATCGGCGAGCGCACAAATGGTCTTGCCCATCATGTTGTCGGTGACACGATTCAGCAGGTCGAGGTCCTCGGGACGGCCTTCGCCATGTTCGATGCGATGCACGACGCGGTAGAGCCAGCCGCTGCCTTCGCGGCAGGGCGTGCATTGGCCGCAGGATTCCTCATAGTAGAAGTAGGACAGGCGCTCCAGCGCCTTGACCATGCAGACCGTCTCGTCCATGACGATGACCGCGCCGGAACCGAGCATCGAGCCGGCCTTGGCAATCGAGTCGTAGTCCATGGTGCAGTCCATGATGACCTCGCCGGGCAATACCGGAGCAGACGAACCGCCAGGGATCACCGCCTTGAGCTTGCGACCGCCACGCATGCCGCCGGCCATCTCGAGCAGCTTGGAAAACGGCGTACCCATCGGCACTTCGAAGTTGCCGGGGCGATTGACGTGACCGGAAACGGAGAACAGCTTGGTGCCGCCGTTGTTCGGCTTGCCCAGGTTCAGGTAGGCCTCACCGCCCATGCCGAGAATGAAGGGAATCGCAGCGAAGGTTTCGGTATTGTTGATGGTGGTCGGCTTGCCGTAGAGGCCGAAGTTCGCCGGGAAGGGCGGCTTGAAACGCGGCTGCCCCTTCTTGCCTTCGATGGATTCGAGCAGGCCGGTTTCCTCGCCGCAGATGTAGGCGCCCCAGCCGTGGTGCGCGAAGAGGTCGAAGCTGAAACCGGAACCGAGAATGTTGTCGCCCAGATAGCCGGCGGCACGCGCCTGGTCCAGGGCTTCCTCGAAACGCTGGTAGGCCTCGAAGATTTCGCCGTGGATGTAGTTGTAGCCGGCCTTGGCGCCGACCGCATAGCCGGCGATGATCATGCCCTCGATCACGGAATGCGGATCGAAGCGCATCAGGTCACGGTCCTTGAAGGTACCCGGTTCGCCTTCGTCGGTGTTGCAGACGACGTACTTCACCGGCGCCGCCTTGGGCATGAAGCTCCACTTCAGGCCGGTCGGAAAGCCTGCGCCGCCACGGCCGCGCAGTACGGATTTCTTGACCTCCGCGATCAGATCGTCCTGGCTCATCTTGCTTTCGAGCACGCGGCGCCACTGCTTGTAGCCGCCACGCGCCTCATAGTCCTTGAGGCTCCAGCCGGCATCGCCTTTGGTCCAGCCGGTGGTCAGCAGCGGATTGATGGTGTCGATCAGGGCCATCTTATTTGCACTCCGCCAGCAGCTTGTCGATCTGTTCGGGGAGCATGAAGCTGCACATGCGCTTGTTGTTCACCAGCATCACCGGCGCATCGCCGCAAGCTCCCATGCACTCGCCTTCCTTCAAGGTAACCATGCCATCCGGCGTGGTCTCGTTGAAGTCGATGCCCAATTTCTGCTTGATGTAGTCGGCGGCATGGACGCCACCCGACAGTGCGCAGGGCAGGTTCGTGCAAACCGTAATCTTGTACTTGCCGACCGGATGCAGGTCGTACATGTTGTAGAAGCTCGCCACCTCGTAGGCCGCCATGGGCGCCATGCCGAGATAGGTCGCAACGGCGGCGATGGTTTCCTTGGGCAGCCAGCCCTTTTCGTCCTGGGCGATGACCAGCGCCGCCATGACAGCGGATTGCTTTTGGTCGGCGGGATACTTGGCCACCTCCCGATCGATCTTTTTCAGGGACTCGGGGCTCAACTCGGGACTCAACATGGTGTTCGGCGTATTCATGCGGTCTATCTATCAACGTCGCCAAGGACCAGGTCGATGGTCCCGATCACGGCGGTGGCATCGGCCAGCATGTGGCCACGGCACATTTCATCGGTTGCAGCCAGATGGGGAATCCCCGCCGTATGCAGCTTGATTCGGTAGGGCTTGTTGGCGCCGTCGGAAACCGCCCACACGCCCATCTCGCCCTTCGGGTGCTCGATCGCGACATAAGCTTCGCCCGGCGGTACGTGCATGCCCTCCGAGAACAGCTTGAAATGGTGGATCAACTCCTCCATGCTGCCCTTCATCTTCTCCCGCGAGGGCGGCGCCACCTTGTGGTCGTCGCTGATGACGGGCCCCGGATTCTTGCGCAGCCAGTCTATGCACTGCTTGATGATGCGATTGGCCTGGGCCATTTCTTCCATGCGCACCAGATAGCGATCATAGGTATCGCCATTGACGCCCACCGGAATGTCGAAATCCATCCGATCATAAACTTCGTAAGGCTGCTTCTTGCGCAAATCCCACTCTATGCCGGAACCACGCAGCATCGCGCCGCTGAAGCCGAGTTGCAGAGCGCGCTCGGGACTGACCACGCCGATGCCTACGGTACGCTGCTTCCAGATCCGGTTGTCGGTCAGCAGGGTGTGGTACTCGCTGAGGTAGACCGGAAAGCGATTCGTGAAATCTTCAAGGAAATCGAGCAGCGTGCCGTTGCGCGCCTCGTTCAGTTCTTTAACCGTTTGCGCGTTCTTGAAACGGTTTTCCTGGTACTTCGGCATCTGGTCGGGCAGATCTCGATAGACACCGCCCGGCCGGAAGTACGCCTGGTGCATGCGGATGCCGCAGGTGGCTTCGAGAATGTCGAAGAGGTCCTCGCGCTCGCGGAAGGTATAGAGCACCATGGTCATGGCGCCGATGTCCAGCGCATGCGTTCCGATGTTCAGCAGGTGGTTCTTGATTCGCGCGATTTCGTCGAACATGACGCGAATGTACTGTGCCCGAATCGGGACCTCGATTCCAAGCAGGCGTTCGACCGCCAGGCAGTAGGCATGCTCGCTGGGAATCATCGACGTGTAATCGAGGCGGTCCATGTAGGGCAGCGTTTGCAGCCAGGTGCGGGTCTCCGCCAGTTTCTCGGTGCCGCGATGCAACAGGCCGATGTGCGGATCGGCACGCACCACGACTTCACCGTCGAGCTCAAGGACCAGGCGCAGCACACCGTGCGCGGCCGGATGCTGGGGACCGAAATTGAGCGTGTAGTTCTTGATGTCAGCCACGGCCGCTGCCTTTTCCGTACGAGTCTTCGCGCACGATGCGCGGCGTCACTTCACGCGGTTCGATGGTCACCGGCTGGTATATCACCCGCTTCTGTTCCGGGTCATAGCGCATCTCGACATAACCCGAAATCGGAAAATCCTTGCGGAAGGGATGGCCAACAAAACCGTAGTCGGTGAGAATGCGGCGCAGATCGACGTGACCCTCGAAGTGAATGCCAAAAAGGTCGAATGCCTCGCGCTCGTACCAGTTGGCGCAGCTCCAGATGTCCATCACGGACGCCACGACGGGAAAATCATCGTCCGGCGCAAACACCCTGACGCGCAGGCGCCAGTTGTGGGTCAGAGAAAGCAGCTGACTGACCGCCGCGAACCGCCGGCCTTGGTAACCGGTGTATTCGGAGTAATCGATACCGGAAAGATCCATCAGTTGCTCGAAACGAAAAGCGGGATCGTCACGCAGTTGCAGCATCACTTCGGCGTAGTTTTCCGATGGAACGACAACGGTCAACTCACCCAGTGCCAGCAAGGGTTCGCCGATGCGATCGCCGAAGCTTTCCTTCAGCAGCCGGCCAAGACGTTCCAGTTTCTCGCTCATGAGTTCGGGTCAGCGGGCAATGGTGGTAGTGCGGCGGATCTTGCTCTGCAGCTGGATCAGGCCGTAAAGCAGGGCTTCGGCCGTCGGAGGGCAGCCAGGCACATAAACATCGACGGGCACGATGCGATCGACGCCGCGCACCACCGAATAGGAATAGTGGTAGTAACCCCCGCCATTGGCGCAGGAACCCATGGACAACACCCAGCGCGGCTCCGCCATCTGGTCGTAAACCTTGCGCAACGCGGGCGCCATCTTGTTGGTCAGCGTACCGGCGACGATCATGACATCCGACTGGCGGGGACTCGGCCGGAACACGATACCAAAGCGATCGAGGTCGTAGCGCGAGCATCCGGCGTGAATCATTTCGATGGCGCAACAGGCCAGGCCGAAAGTCATTGGCCACATCGAACCGGTGCGAGTCCAGTTGATGATCTTGTCCAGCGAAGTGGTGACGAAGCCTTCCTGCAGAACGCCTTCGATGCTCATGCGAGGATGTCCTTAGTCTCTTTCATTCCCAGTCCAGCGCGCCCTTGGCCCAGGCGTAGATATAGCCAACCACCAGGATGCCGATAAACACGAACATTTCGACGAAACCGAACAGCTTTACCGATTCGGTATTGACGATTTCCTTGAAGATCGAGGCCCAGGGAAACAGGAAGGCGATTTCAAGGTCGAACAGAATGAAGAGAATTGCGATCAGGTAGTAGCGCACGTCGAACTTCATGCGCGCATCTTCGAACGGCGCAAAGCCGCATTCGAATGCCGAAAGCTTTTCGCTGTCGGGGCGGTTTGGCGCGATCAACCAACCCAGGAGTATGGGTGCACAGCCGAAAGCCAGGCCAACCAGGATGAAGACTAGGACAGGAAAGTAGTTATCCAGCATTTTGGTGGCACGGCCACTTCTTCACAAGTTGTACATGACCGGCCAGACTGCGAAATCGCACAGAAGTACCGGAACTCGACCACCCTTTTACTACCCACTACCCGACAAATTACCTGGTGCCGACGGTGAGACTCGAACTCACACAGCTTTCGCCACTACCCCCTCAAGATAGCGTGTCTACCAATTTCACCACGTCGGCAATTGCGCTAAGCGCGAGCGGCGCGAATTATATAACAAGGCATTGAGCCGCTCATGCACCGCAACAAAAAAATCTATTCGTTTCGAGGCGCTGACGCCTACTTCGGAATTTCCTTGGCTTTCGAATCCGGTGCCGTCGATGTCGAATCGGGCGCAGCCGGCACGGCCTGCACGGGCGCCGAATCCATCACGCTGCCCGACGCCCGCGGCGCCGAATTGGCGATATAGGAGAGTCCGAGGCTCGTCAAAAAGAAGACGGCCGCCAGAACCGCGGTTGCGCGCGAAAGAAAATTCGCCGAGCCCGTAGCACCGAAAAGGCTGCCCGACGCTCCGCTGCCGAAGGCCGCGCCCATGTCGGCGCCCTTTCCATGCTGCAAAAGCACCAGGCCGATGACGCTGACCCCGGCAATGATATGCACGGTCAGCAGCAGGGTATGCACTATATCCATGAAAACCTCTTCAAATCAGTACTCAGGCGGCGGCTGCGCAAATCGCGAGGAAATCCGTCGCCACCAGGGATGCGCCGCCGATCAGGCCGCCATCGATATCGGGCCGGCCAAACAGTTCTGCCGCATTGCCGGCCTTGACGCTGCCACCATAAAGGATGCGCAGGCCACCGGCCACATCTGCGTCTTCCCGCGCAAAGCGGTTGCGAATCAGTGCGTGAACTTCCTGCGCCTGATCGGGGGATGCGGTGCGCCCGGTACCGATTGCCCAGACAGGCTCGTAGGCAACAATGGCCCGAGCAAAGTCTGCGATGCCGCACTTGGCAAGGACGGCATCAATCTGGCGCGTCACGACGTCGCCGGTAATTCCGGCCTCGCGCTCCGCGAGCGACTCACCGACGCAAAGAATCGGCACCAGCCCGCCTTTTTGCGCGGCGACGAACTTGGCAGCAACCACGGCATCGGTGTCGCCGAAAAAGGACCGGCGCTCGGAATGACCGACGAGAACATAACGACAGGCGAAATCGGCGAGCATCGCTGCGCTGACCTCGCCGGTCCATGCTCCCTGTGCGTGCTCCGAAACGTCCTGGGCACCCAATGCTACGCTGCTACCATCAAGCACCGCTTTAGCCTGCGCAAGATAAGGATAAGGAACGCATAGCGCGACTTCCGCGCCGCCTTTGGCACCGTCACGTACTGCGTGCAGCAGCCCCAGATTGGCGGCGAGACTGCCATGCATTTTCCAGTTTCCGGCAACGAGTTTGGTACGCATCATGAAAGCCAGCATCCTTGGTAAGCCCGCCATTATAGCGGCAGGGCCGGCCAAACGCCAGACCACAAGCGGATACGGACGAGACACCGTGCCCCGATGCCGACGCATCACCCGTGCCATCTATCCAACTTGACTCAAGTCAACAGAACTGCCGGCAAAGCGCCGATACTGTCGGCCCAAGAACCACGAATACCGCCAAGGTGAGCGCAATGAGAAGCATATCGACCGACGTCGTCATCATAGGAGCTGGAGGCGCCGGTCTGCGCGCTGCGATCGCGCTGGCGGAAGCGGATCCGAAGCTGCGCATTGCCCTGGTCTCAAAGGTCTACCCCATGCGCAGCCATACCTGCGCTGCCGAAGGTGGCGCCGCCGGGGTGATCAAGCCGGACGACAGCTTCGACCTGCATTTCGACGATACCGTCGGTGGCGGCGACTGGCTTTCCGACCAGGATTGCGTCGAATACTTCATCCACGAGGCCCCCAAGGAACTGCTGCAACTGGAGCACTGGGGTTGCCCCTGGAACCGCGAAGCGGACGGATCGGTGGCGGTGCGTCCCTTCGGCGGCATGAAGAAGAAGCGCACCTGGTTCGCCGCCGACAAGTCCGGTTTCCACATCCTGCACACCCTGTTCCAGACATCCCTGCAATTTCCCTCGATCACCCGCCATGACGAGTTCTACGCGCTCGACCTGCTGGTCGACGACGGCCGCTGCCAGGGTGTCACCGCACTCGAAATGCGCAGCGGCGAGCTGCATCAGTTCCATGCCAGGGCGGTCATCATCGCCGGTGGTGGCGCCGGCCGGATGTTCCCCTTCTCCACCAATGGCGCGATCAAGACCGGCGACGGCATGGCCATGGCCTACCGCGCCGGTGCGCCGCTAAAGGACATGGAGTTCGTCCAGTACCACCCGACCGGCCTGCCCAACACCGGCAGCCTGTTGACCGAAGCCTGTCGCGGCGAAGGCGGCATCCTGGTCAACAAGCACGGCCGCCGCTACCTGCAGGACTACGGCATGGGCCCGGAAACTCCGGTCGGCCAGCCGCAACTCAAGACCATGGAACTGGGGCCGCGCGACCGGGTCAGCCAGGCCTACTGGCACGAATTGCAGAAAGGCAACACCGTGACGACCCAGTGGGGCGAATGCGTGCTGCTCGACATGCGCCACCTCGGCGAAAAGAAGATCAACGAACGCCTGCCGCTGGTGCGCGAACTGGCCGAGGCCTACCTCGGCGTCGACATCGTCAAGGACGCGGTGCCGATCCGTCCCGTGGTGCATTACATGATGGGCGGCATTTCGACCAATACGAAAGCCGCGACTCCCCTGCCCGGGCTGTTCGCCGCCGGCGAATGTGCCTGCGTCAGCCTCAACGGCGCCAATCGCCTCGGGTCGAATTCGCTGGTCGAACTTCTGGTCTTCGGCCGCCGCGCCGCGCTTTCGGCCATCGAGCACGTCCAGGGCGCGCCGACACCGAACGCCGCCGCGCTGAACGCCTGCGCCGAACAGACGCAATCGCGTATCGATGACCTCATGAGCCGGACCGACGGCACCGAGTCGATGTCCGGGCTGCGCCGCGAAATGATGGACACCATGGAGAAGAACGTCGGCATTTATCGCTCCGAGGAAGGCCTGCAGGAGGGCGTGAACAAGATTCACGAACTGCGCCAACGCTACCAGCGGGTGAGGCTCACCGACAAGAGCAGCGTCTTCAACACCGACCTGTTCCAGTTGCTTGAACTCGGGTCCATGCTCGACTGCGCCGAAGCCGTGACGGTCGGCGCGCTGGCCCGCAAGGAATCGCGCGGCGCGCACCAGCGTCTCGACTACGTCGAACGCGACGACAAGAATTTCCTGTGCCACACCATGGTCTATCACCAGGGGCTGGACGTCCCCCGCGTCGATTACCTCGATGTGGTGATCACCAAATCACCACCTGGCGTGCGCGACTATTCGGGAGACCACAAATGACGCCACTCAAAGAGCGCCTGGTCCAGCTCGAAGTCCTGCGCTACAACCCGGACACCGATACCGAAGCCCACTTCCAGCGCTACGAAGTGATGTGCCAGGAGGAGTGGGTGGTGCTTGACGCCCTCAACAAGATCAAGGCCGACATCGACCCGACGCTCAACTACCGCTGGTCATGCCACATGGCCGTTTGCGGCAGCTGCGGCATGATGATCAACGGCGAACCGAAACTGTCCTGCCACGCCTTCCTACGCAGCTACGAAGGCGTGATCCGGGTCGAGCCGCTGGCGCATTTCCCGATCGAGCGCGATCTGGTGACGGCACCCGACGACTTCATGGAGAAGCTCAAGCGCGTCAAGCCCTACGTCATCCCGAAGGAAGAGAAGCCGATCAGCGAGGGCGAATACAAGCAGACACCGGCGCAGCTGATGAAGTTCCGCCAGTATTCGATGTGCATCAACTGCATGCTGTGCTATGCGGCCTGCCCGCAGTACGGCTTGACGCCGAGCTTCATCGGTCCGGCGGCCCTGACCCTGGCCCACCGCTACAACCTGGATTCACGCGACGGCGGTCGCAAGGAGCGGATGGAGGTGGTCGCGACAAAAGAGGGAGTGTGGGAGTGCACCTTCGTCGGTGCCTGTTCGGAGGTCTGCCCCGCCCACGTCGACCCGGCCAGCGCCCTGCAACAGCTGAAGATCGTGGGCTCGATCGACTGGATCGTCGAACACCTGATTCCGGGAGGAAAGTCATGAGCCGCAAACCCCTGGTTCGCGAATGCCCACCGACCACCTGGTATTTCCGCCAGCCGCGTTACCTGCGCTACATGTCGCGCGAGATCACCAGCATCTTCGTCGGCGCCTACTGCGTGCTGCTGGTCGTCGGCCTGCAACGACTTGCTGCCGGTCCGGCGGCCTGGGAAGGCTTCTTGCTCGCGCTGCGCAGTCCGGCTTCGATCGTCTTCCAGTTCCTTTGCCTGATCGCGGCGGTGTATCACGCAGCCACCTGGTTCAATGCCACGCAGAAGGCCATGCCGCTGCAGATCGGCGAAGATTTCGTGCCCGGCAACGTGATCTCGGGCGCGCATTACGCCGTCTGGATCCTGCTGTCGCTGGTCGTGATGTTTTTTGCGGGAGTGTTCTGACCATGGCCAAATCGCACAAACCTGTCGTCTGGTTTCCCTTCGCCGCAGGCGGCACGGTCATCGCCTTCTGCATCCCGGTGATCGTCCTCCTCACCTTCCTCGCCGCGCTCGGCCATGTTCCGGCCGGCCTGAGCTACGAAAAGCTGCATGCCTTCGCCGCCGGCGGAATCGGCAAACTGGTCCTGTTCGGCGTGATTGCCCTGTCGGCCTGGAGTTCGGCGCATCGCCTGCGCTGCACCTGCTACGACTTCGGCCTGCGCGCCGATACATTGGTCGCAACGGTACTTTATGTCGCCGCAATCGTTGGTAGTATTGCGGCCGCATTGTTCCTTCTGCGAATCTGACCCACCACACTCCCGAAAAAGACCAAGACCGATGGCACCTCCCCCACTGGCCTCGCGCGAGGCGGTACGCGAACAAAGGCTCGGCGACGTCTGGAGCAACGACCTCAACGACGTCTTTGCCGACGTCGCCCCTTACTACGACCGGGCCAACAACATCGCCGCACTCGGCCAGTTCGGCAACTTCCTGCGCCGCTTCATGCTGCTGGTCGACCTCAAGCCGCAACAGAAGGTGCTGGACGTATGCGCCGGAACCAACGCGATCGGCATCGCCCTGCTCCAGCGCGAGCCGACGCTGGACGTGCACGCGATGGACCGCAGCGTGGCCATGCAAACCGTAGGTCAGCAGCGCGCCGCGGCGCAGGGGTTCCAGATCAAGAGCACGATCGGCGACGTGCATGTGCTGCCCTTCCCGGACAACCACTTCGACGTCGTCACGCTGCAGTTCGCCTCGCGCCACCTGCGCGTGCGCGAGGTATTCACCGAAATCCTGCGGGTGCTCAAGCCCGGAGGACACTTCCACCACTCGGACATGCTGCGCCCGCGCAATCCGATCGTGAAGCAGCTCTACTACACTTACCTGCGCAGCTGCCTCGGCATTACCGGCCTGATCGTCGGCAGCGGCCCGGCGGCGGTAAAAGCCAAGCAATATTTCCTCGACGCACTTGAGCTCTTCTATACCGCCGAGGAACTGTCGATACTGCTGCGCGAGCTTGGCTACGTCGAAGTGACTGTCGACACGGTGTTCCACGGCATGCTGGGGTTTCATCGGGCGGTCAAACCTGCTGCCGGTTCCTGATCAACCGACGGGAATGCAGGCGAAGTGAAGCGGGCGAAAGCGCTCGCCCGGCTCAACGGCCGGATGCTCCACGCCTATAGCCGGCGCACCACGGCGGCGCTGCGTGCAGCGTTGCCGTTAAGACTTGCGCTGCCCCATCTCGAGCCGGTACTGGCATTGAATGTCGGCAAGGAAGTCGAAAAGGACACGCTGGTCATATTGCGCGCCGGCGAACCGACCGTCGGGGAAGCAAGGGACCGGGAAGCGACACTGACCCAATTGATGCTGGCCACCAAGGAAATCGACCGCCAGTTCCTGGCCCGTGTCGGCAACTTCCCGATCGAGATCGTGGTTCGTTACGACGAGATCGTTCCGATCCGCGCCCGCCGCATCAAGCTGCTGCACGACGCCGCGCTGAGGGTCTTTGCGGCGGGAGAGGCCCCCCTCCGATTGCGCGGCGCGCTGCAGGCCAGCTACTCGCGCGACGAGTTCGCGCAACTGCTCTACGAATTGTTCCGGCTGTATGCCGAGGAAACGCGATCACTGAGCCGCTCGGTGAGACTTCCGCGGCCCCTGGTGCCGCTGCGCGAACTCATTGCCCAGGAACTGCTCAACGTCATGCTGCGCGTCGCCTGGTCGCTGGCGAAAGAAATTGCCGCCGCATCCTGCCCGCCATCGGCGTCGCCCGGAGACCCGAAACCCGATTGACGCCCTGCATGGTGGCGATGGATACTTGCATCGGGTTCGGTCAAACTTCAATTTTCCCGAAGCATCATCCGAAGGAGCGACGCATGAAGCTTCACCCACACGCACCGATGGCCGGTGCCTGCGCGCAGCCGATGGCCGCCATGCTCACTGTCCTGGTCGCCCTGTCCGGCGCACTGGCGATGCTGCCTGCCGCGGCGGCGGAACCGAGGCTGCCGATATTCGACGCCCACGTGCATTACAGCCACGATGCCTGGGACCGCACGCCGCCGAAGGAAGCCATCGCCATACTGCGCAAGGCCGGGCTGAAGCGGGCCATGGTCTCCAGTTCCAGCGACGATGGCACGCAGAAGCTTTACGCCGAAGCGCCGGACCTCGTTGTGCCGTCGCTGCGGCCCTACCGCAAGCGCGGCGAGATCTCGACCTGGGTGCGCGACGAGACGGTCATCCCGCACCTTGAAGAGCGCCTGAAGAAGTATCGCTACGCGGCGATCGGCGAGTTCCACGTCTATGGCTCGGATGCCGACCTGCCGGTGGTGCGGCGCATGGTGCAACTGGCGAAGCAGTACAAGCTCTGGCTGCACCTGCATGGCGACAGTGACGCCATCGAGCGCGTGCTGGTCCAGGATCCCGAGGCACGCATCCTCTGGGCGCACTCCGGCTTCGACCGGCCGGAGGCGGTGCGCGCGATGCTGAAAAAGCACCGCAGGCTGTATGCGGACCTGGCCTTCCGCAACGACCACGCCACCGGCGGCAAGGTCGATCCCGCCTGGCGCGAGGCATTCATCGAGTTCCCCGACCGCTTCCTGGTCGGTACCGACACGTTTACCCCGGAGCGCTGGTACTACATCGCCGAGCACGCCGACTGGTCGCGCGCGTGGCTCGCCGACCTGCCGAAGGACATCGCCGAGCGCATCGGCTGGCGCAACGGCGAAACCCTGTTCGCGTCGATGATGGCGACCAAATGAACCCGGGCTCGCAACCCATCAAAAGTCGGCGCTGGCGCTACGGCGATTTCCTGCGCCGCGCCCTGTTTCTGACGGCATTGGGAGCCATCACCGGCGCGGCGAACGCCGCCTGCCCGCCCGCCACGACCGACGGCACCACGATCACCCGGGGCGAAATCACCCTCGCCTGGCGCCCGCTTCAAGTGGACGCTTTCCTGAAAAGCGGCCGGATTCCCATGGCCCGACATTTCGCGCTGGAAGTTCAGTTGTGCGACAAGAATGGCGTCTCGACCGCGCAATTGGTGAAGGCCGATGCCAGCATGCCGGCGCACAAGCATGGCATGAACTATCGACCGACGATCAAGCCGCTCGGTAACGGGCGCTTTCGCGTCGACGGCATGATGTTTCACATGGCGGGCCAATGGCAGCTTGCCTTCGAAGTGCAGGCCGGCAAGGAAATCACCCGACTCACCCATGACGTTCAGGCGGACTGAGCACCACCGCAGCCGGCGCGTTCTCGCGACACTGCTTTTCCTGGTTGCGCCTGCCGCCGCCGCAGAGCCCGACGGATTCAGCGCCAGCGAACTCGAGCGCATTGCCTCGCATGGCCCGTGGCCGACGGAATGGCTGCGCGATGCGGGAAACCGGGTTTCCGCCAACCCGGCGGCGATTCACCTCGGCCAACGGCTGTTCTTCGAGCCGCGACTGTCAGCGAACGGTCGCGTCGCCTGCGCCACCTGCCACGACCCGGCACGCGGCTTCCAGGACGGACGCACCACCGCGCGCGGGCTGGTCGATGGCACGCGCAACACGCCCGGCCTGCTCAATGTGCGCCACCAGCGCTGGTTCGGCTGGGACGGCGGCCACGACAACCTGTGGTCCGCCAGCCTGCGGCCGATCCTCGATCGCGGCGAAATGAGCGGCAGCGCCGCGCGAACCGCGACGCTGTTGCGTGGGTCCGCAACACTGGCCTGCCAGTACCGGAAAGCCTTCGGCAAGGCGCCGGCCGCCACCGACCCGGAACTGCTGGTCAATGTCGCCAAGGCCATCGCTGCCTGGCAGGAAACTCTGGTTTCCCCGCCGACACCTTTCGACCGCTTTCGCGACGCGTTGGAACGCAAGGATCTCGCGGCTGCCGCTCTGTATCCGGCGGCGGCGCAACGCGGCCTGAAAATCTTCCTGGGTCGGGGACAATGCTCGACCTGTCATGCCGGGCCGCTGTTCACCAACGGCGAATTCGGCGACATCGGCGTGCCCTTCTTCATCAAGCCCACGGGAGTCGATCCGGGTCGCCAGGGCGGCGTCAAGCGCCTGCTGGCGAGTCCCTACAACCTGCTTGGCACCCACAACGACGACGCCACCCGGCGCAATGCCACGGGAACCCAATACCTGCGGCCGGAGCATCGAAATTTCGGCGAATTCAAGGTGCCGACGCTGCGCAATTTGACGCTCACCGCGCCCTACATGCACAACGGCACCCTCGCCACCTTGCGCGACGTGGTGCGCCACTATTCCGAACTCGATGAAGATCGCCTGCATGCCGACGGCGAACGCATCCTCAAGCCGCTTAATCTGAGCGAAGCGGAAAGTGCGGACCTTGTGGCCTTCCTGGAATCGCTGTCGCCGGATGCTGCGCCGCCAGCACCGGCCAAGCCGCCAGCCGTCGCGGCCTGCCGCTGAACCGCCGTAGCGCCAGCGACCGAAGGAAGTCCCTGTAGGGCGCCGACTTCTTGCGCTTAGCCGAAACGGCCTTCCGCGTAATGGCTTCGGCCGGCGCTGCGCGCCTTAACGTTCGCTGCGCTCAAGTTAGCCTGTGCCGCTGAATCGCTGGAAGGCTCAGCCGAACCTTCCAGTGATGTAGTCCTCGGTCGCCTTCTTCTGCGGCTTGATGAAGATCTGGTCGGTGACGCCGAACTCGACCATCTCGCCCAGGTACATGTAGCCGGTGTAATCCGAAATCCGCGCCGCCTGCTGCATGTTGTGGGTGACGATCAGGATGGTGACCTTTTCCTTGAGTTCGGTGATCAGTTCCTCGATGCTGGCCGTGGCGATCGGATCCAGCGCCGAGGTCGGTTCATCGAACAGGATGATCTCAGGATCGGAAGCCAGCGCGCGTGCGATGCACAGGCGCTGCTGCTGGCCGCCGGAGAGATTGGCACCGAGTTCCTTGAGGCGGTTGCTGACCTCGTTCCACAGGGCCGCGCCCTTCAGCGCCGATTCGACGCGGTCGTCGAGTTCGTTCTTGTTGCTCATGCCGCGCACGCGCAGGCTGTAGGCGACGTTCTCGTAGATCGACTTGGGAAAGGGATTGGGCTTTTGAAAAACCATGCTGATGCGCATGCGCACTTCGATCGGGTCGACCCCGGGCGCCAGCAGATTCGTGTCGTCCGGAAACAGCACGATGCCGCCGCCGGCATAGCGGTTGCCGGGATACAGGTCGTGCATGCGATTGAAGCAGCGCAGCAGGGTGGACTTGCCACAGCCCGAGGGACCGATCAGCGCGGTTACCTTGTGATCGTAGATCGGCATCGACACCCGCTTCAGGGCGTGGAATGCACCGTAATAGAAGTCCAGTTCGCGCACATCGGCCTTGAGCAGGGCGCCTTCGACTCCCGCCTCCAACCCGGTCTGAATTTGCATGCTGTTCACCACTTGATGTTTTTGCGCAGACGATAGCGCACGTAGATGGCCAGGCCGTTCATGGCCAGGGTCATGAAGACGAGGACGAAACCGGCGGCGGCGGCATTGACGGTAAATGCCGCCTCGGGACGCGAGGTCCAGTTGAACATCTGGATCGGCATCACCGTGAATGGCGCGAAGATCCACTCGAACAACCCGGCCGGAGGATCGCCGGCAAAGGGCGCGGTCGGCAGGAAGGCGATGAAGGTCAGCGCGCCGATGGTGATGATGGGCGCCGTCTCGCCGATCGCGCGCGCCATGCCGATGATCACGCCGGTGAGGATGCCGGCGCTGGAATACGGCAGGATGTGGTCGCTGACCGTCTGCCAGGTGGTCGCGCCGCAGGCGTAGGAACCCTCGTGGATCGACTGCGGAATGGCGCGGATCGCCTCCCGCGTGGCGACGATGATCACCGGCAGGATCAGCAGCGCCAGCGTCAGGCCGGCGGAAAGGATGCTCTGGCCGAAACCGAAGTAATACACGAACAATCCGAGCGCCAGCAGGCCATAGACGATGGACGGGATGCCGGCCAGGTTGCTGATGTTGATCTCGATGATGTCGGTCATCCAGTTCTTTGGCGCGTATTCCTCGAGGTAGACGCCGGCCGCCACGCCCAGCGGCACGGCGGACAACGCTGTCACCATCATGACCAGCACGGTGCCGACCCAGGCCGAGAGGATGCCGGCATTTTCGGCTCGGCGCGAGGGAAAGGAGGTAAAGAAATCCAGGCTCAGTCGCGGCACGCCCTGAATCGCCATGTCGACAAACAGCACGGTGAAGGTCAGCACGCCCACCATCAGCGACAGAATGCCCAGCAGCGAGAAGAACAGGTCCCAGCGTTTGGCGCGGGCAATGATCGCGCGAATGGCTTCGAGGTCGGCGGCTTTCAGCATTTCAATACACCTCGCGGAAGCGCTTGCGTAACCAGTAGCCAAGCAGGTTGAATGCCAGCGTCATCAGCAGCAGGGTCAGCCCGGCGGCGAAGATGGTCTGGTAGCCGATCGATCCGTGCGGCAGGTCGCCCAGCGCCACCTGCACGATGTAGGAGGTGATGGTGGCGCCGGGTTCGGTCGGGTTGAAAGTCAGGTTCGGCTGCATGCCGGCCGCCACGGCGAGGATCATGGTCTCGCCCACCGCGCGCGAAATACCCAAGATGTAGGCCGAGGCGATGCCCGACGTCGCCGCCGGCGTCACCACCCACAGCGCCGTCTGCAGGCGGGTCGCGCCCATCGCGTAGGAGCCTTCGCGCAGCGACATGGGCACCGCACGCATGGCATCTTCGGACAGCGAGGCGACGTAGGGGATGATCATGATGCCCATGACGAGCCCGGCCGACAGCAGGTTGAAGCCGGGCAGGTCGGGATAGATTTTTTGCAGGATCGGCGTCAGGAAGGTCAGGGCAAAGTAGCCATAGACGATGGTCGGCACGCCGCCGAGCAGTTCGAGGAAGGGCTTGGCGATCTCGCGCACCTTGAAGCCGGCGAATTCGGACAGGTAGATCGCGATGATGGTGCCCAGCGGGATGGCCACCAGCAGGGCTACGCCGGAACTGGTCAGGGTGCCCGATAGCAGCACCATGATGCCGTAGTGGGCGTCGTCGAACAGCGGCGTCCATTGCGTGTCGAACAGGAAATCCGAGAGCGGGACGGTTTCGAAGAACACCCAGGATTCCTTGACCAGCACATAGACGATGGCGATCGTGACGAATACCGAGAACGCCGCTGCGGCAAACAGCAGGGCCTCGATGATGCGCTCCTTGATGTGGCGCGACGCCTTCTTGCTCAGCCGGTCGCTGATGCCGCTGCCAAGCGGCAGAGGGTCGGAAGGCATGGATGCGCTGGCGGTCATTGCGGAGTTCCGGAACTATTGAATTCGGGACATTGCGTCATTATAGGAGCGCGGTACGACCGAAACGGACGCCAGCTCATGGCGGCGTCCGTTTCGCCGATCACCGATTCTTACTCTTTAGGGTTGCGCTTGAGCAGGTCGGACACCTTGACCCCGACTTCGGCCTCGCCGCCGAAAGCCGTGCCGGTCTTCTTCTTGCTGAAGTTGTCCAAGGCATGCTTGTAATCGGCTGCGCCCAGCGGCACGTACTTGACTTCCTTGGCCAGCTTGCCGCCTTCCTTGAGATAGAACTCGACAAATTCCTTGACCTCGGGGCGATCCATCGACTTGGCGCTGACATAGATGAAGATCGGACGCGCCAGGGGTTCGTACTCGCCTGCCATCACGGCATCGATCGACGGCGTCACGGCCTTGCCCTTGGGATTGACGATCGGCACCGCCTTCAGCTTGCCCTTGTTCTCGTCATAGTAGGCGAAGCCGAAAAAGCCCAGCGCATTGTTGTCGCGCGAGACGCCCTGCACCAGCACGTTGTCGTCTTCCGAGGCGGTAAAATCGCCGCGGCTGGACTTCGATTTGCCATTCACGGCTTCGGTGAAGTAGTCGAAGGTGCCGGAATCGGCGCCCGGCCCGAACAGCTTCAGCGGCGCGTCCGGCCAGGCCGGATTGACATCTTTCCACTTCATCACCTTGCCCTGCGCGGTCGGTTCCCACATCTTCTTCAGTTCGGCCACCGTCAGCTGGTTGATGAAGCTGTTCTTGGGATTGACGACGACGGTCAGTGCGTCGAAAGCCACCGGCAGTTCGACATACTTGATGCCGGCCTTGGCGCACTCTTCCATTTCCTTCTTGAGGATGGGACGCGATGCGTCGGAAATGTCGGTCTCGCCGCGGCAGAACTTCTTGAAGCCGCCGCCAGTGCCCGAAATGCCCACGGTGACGCGGACGCTGCCCTTCTTGGTTTTCTGGAAATCCTCGGCCACTGCCTCGGTGACCGGAAACACCGTCGAGGATCCATCGATCTTGATCAGTGTCTGCGCGTGAACAACGGCAGAAGCGAACACGCCGGCTACGACTGCGGCAATTTTCAGGGCTTTCATCAGGTGACTCCTTTGTACTTGCGATAACGGAAGCCCGCAGTCTAGGTGCCGAATGTTACAGATCCGTGAAACCCGCCCAACGCGATCGCGGCCGGACCTGTGCTTAATGCCTCTGTAACAGCAGCGGGATACCTTCCGCCGATGCCATCCATTCATCACTCGATCCGGACCAGGCTGCGACTGCTGCGGGTCGGATCGCACCTGCTATGGGGCGCAGCGCTGACTCTGCTAATGTTTCCCGTCGCCTCGGAATCCGGACGGATGCGGCTCAGGAGTATCTGGTCGCGCCAGCTCCTGGGAATTCTGGAGGTTCGCATCGAAGCCAGCGCCGGCATCGAATCAGGCCTCGAAGCCGGCCTCCTGGTGGCCAACCACATCTCCTTCCTCGACATCTTCGTCATCAACGCCGTGTCGCCTTCCGCCTTCGTCGCCAAGAGCGATGTCGCCGGCTGGCCCCTGATCGGCTGGCTGGCCGGGCGCAATGGCACCGTGTTCATAGAGCGCGGAAACCGGCTAGCGGCCCATGGCGCGCGGCACGCCATGCTGGAGGCGCTGGGTCGCGGCGAGCGCCTGGCGATCTTCCCCGAAGGCACCACGACGGCAGGTGATCGTGTCCTGCCATTTCACGGCGCACTTTTCCAGGGCGCGATAGACGCCGGGGCCAGCGTGCACGCGCTCGCCCTGAGCTACCACCACGCCGACGGCTCGCGTTCCTCGGCACCCGCCTATATCGACGACCTCAGCGTTATGGATTGCCTGAAGCGAATCCTGCAAACACGGGGTCTGGTCGCCCGCCTTTCCATCGCCGCCCGCTTCCAGCCTCCATTGCCGGATCGGCGCCATCTGGCCCATAGCGCCCACCAGGCAGTCGCCACGGCTCTGGCCGGCGCCCGCTAGCCCCGCAGATTGGCGATCGGCCGCAAGCGATACGCCGCCCCGCGGAGGACCGCAGCCGCGCCCCGCATGCAACATCCCGGTAACCAGGCGGCAATCAGGTGGTAACGCGGCCTCTGGAGAATGGCACCGAACCCAGAGAGCGCGAACAAGGAGAAAACCATGCACAAGCACCTGAGCGAAATCCCCGCCCCCCACGAGAAAGTCGGCTACAGCGTGACGCTGGCGCGCAGCGAGGAAGAAGTCCGCGAAGCGCAACGCCTGCGCTACAAGGTCTTCGTCGAAGAACTCGGCGCCCGCATCCAGGCCCGGATTCCGGGCCATGACAGCGACCTCTACGATCCGTTCTGCGAGCACCTGATCGTGCGCGAAAACCAGAACGACCGCATCGTCGGAACCTACCGCATCCTGTCGCCGGCGGCGGCGCGGCGCGTGGGCAACTATTACTCAGAAAACGAGTTCTACATCAACCGGCTGCAGAACCTGCGCAATCGCATGGTGGAGGTCGGCCGCTCATGCATCCACCGCGACCATCGCAGCGGAGGCGTGATTACCCTGCTCTGGGCCGGCCTGGCGGACTACATGGTGCGCAACAACTACGACTACCTGATCGGTTGCGCCTCGATCGGCATGGCCGATGGCGGCCACAACGCCGCCAACCTCTTCAGCCAACTGGCACAGGAGCACATGGCTCCGGCCGAATACCGCGTATTCCCTCAGCATGGCCTGCCTTTCGAACGCCTTGCCAACGGACAGACCGCGCTGGTCCCGCCCCTGATCAAGGGCTACCTGCGCGTCGGGGCCTGGGTCTGCGGCGAACCCGCCTGGGATCCGGACTTCAATACCGCCGACTTGCTCCTGCTGCTGCCCATGTCGCGCATGAACCCGCGCTACCTTCGCCACTTCGTCAAACCGACGGCATCGGTCGCCCCGTGACGGGAATCGCGGTGCCCCCCGGCGATTCGAGGTCGACCGCCGATCGCGGCCGCACGCAGGCCAATGGTTGCGCAATGCGCATCCTGATGCTTAGCGACGTCTGCCATCCCCGCGTCAACGGCGTCTCGACCTCGATAGAAACCTTCGGCGACGCCCTCGCCCGCCTCGGTGTGCACATCACGCTGGTCGCGCCCGACTATCCCGCAACCAAACCCGTGGCCGATGCTTCGCATGACGGGATTCCCGAGGCAGGTGCCGCGGGCACGCTATCCCAGAATCCGCGGGTGGACATCATCCGCCTGCCGTCGCGGGCGGTTCCGCTTGATCCGGAAGATCGGCTGATGCGCTGGAAACCGCTCGCCGAACTCGATCGCCGCCTGGCGGGCGCCGACTTCGACCTGGTGCACGTCCAGACGCCGTTCGCAGCGCACTACGCCGGACTGCGCTTTGCGCGCAAGCGGCGCATCCCCTGCATCGCGACCTACCACACGCACTTCGAGGAATATCTGTTCCATTACATACGCTTCCTGCCCAGGAGCGCATTGCGACTGGCGGCGCGCGCATTGGCCCGGCAGCAATGCAACAGCCTCGATGCCGTCGTCGTACCCTCGCGGGCAATGGCGGACACGCTGCGCGACTATGGCATCCACAGGCCGCTGCAGGTGATTCCCACGGGCATGCCCGAGAGCCAGTTCGTGCGCGGCAACGGCTTTCGCTTTCGCCAGCAGTGGGGCATCGCCGCCTCCCGCAAGCTGGCCCTGTTCGTCGGCCGTGCGGCCTTCGAGAAGAACATCGGCTTCCTACTCGAAATGACCGCGATCGCCTGCCGGCTGCAACCGCAATTGATGCTGGTGGTTGCCGGCGAAGGGCCGGCACTCCCCGCCTTGCGGCGGCAGGCGGCCGCCTTGCACCTTGAAGACCACGTCCGCTTCGTCGGCTACCTGCCTCGCGCCGCCGGCCTGCGTGACTGTTATGCGGCGGCCGACGTGTTCACCTTTGCCTCGCGTACCGAAACGCAGGGACTGGTACTGCTCGAAGCCATGGCGGTCGGCCTGCCGGTGCTGGCGATTCCCGCGCTCGGCACAGCCGATATCGTTTCGCCCGGGCGCGGCGCGATGGCGGCAGCGGATGGCGCCGAGGAGTTCGCCGTGCAACTGCTCGGCCTGCTCGACCGCCCGGCGAAGCTCGCGTCGATGGCCAGGGAGGGCATCGCCTTCGCCCGCGAATGGGATGCCGACGCCCAGGGCGCGCGCCTGGCAGGGCTGTACCGAGAACTGCTGCGCCCTGCGCCGGCGCTGGATGCCGCCAACCCCCAGGTCGCATCGCGATGAGTACCGAACCGGTCGTCGAGGAAAGTCCCTACAAGGGGCAAACCGGCCTGCGCCGCATCTGGAACGCCTTCAACTATTCCTTGTCGGGATTGCGTGCCGCCTACCTCAACGAGGATGCCTTTCGCCAGGAATGCCTGCTCGCCGCGATCTTGATTCCCTTCGCCGTGCTGCTGCCCCTGCCGAGCCTGGCCCGCGCCCTGATGGTGGCCAGCGTGCTGCTGGTGCTGATCGTCGAACTCCTCAACTCGGCGGTCGAAGCGGCCATCGATCGCATTTCGCTGGATCGGCACCGGCTCTCGAAGCGCGCCAAGGACATCGGCAGCGCGGCGGTACTGATCGCGCTGATCAATGTCGTGGCGACCTGGTCGCTGATCCTGCTGAACTGAACATGAGTACGCCCTTGCATGTCGCGGTCGTCACGGAAACCTTCCCGCCGGAAGTCAACGGCGTCGCCATGACCATCGGGCGCATGGTGAAGGGATTGCTGGCACGCGGGCATCACGTCAGCCTGACGCGGCCGCGCCAGGCCGGCGAAGAAGACGTAACGACTCCGGCGCGGCCTCCGACCACGCTGGTGCGCGGGTTGCCGATTCCCGGATATGCCGGACTGCGCTTCGGATTGCCCGCGCGGAGATTGTTGCTGCGCCAATGGAAGGCGGAACGGCCCGATGTGATTCAGGTCGTCACCGAAGGCCCGCTCGGTGCATCGGCGGTAAGTGCCGCACGCGAGTTGGGGATCCCGGTGGTTTCCGAGTTCCATACCAATTTTCACAGCTATAGCAGGCACTACGGCTTCGCCTGGCTGGAAGGCCTGGTGGCGATCCACTTGCGTCGCCTGCACAACCGCGGGCGGCTTACCCTGGTGCCCTCGCAGCAGCTCGGCGTCGACCTGCGACAGAAGGGTTACCGCAATCTGCGCGTGGTCGCGCGCGGCGTCGATACCGACCTGTTCAATCCTTCACGACGCAATCCCGGCCTGCGCGCCGTCTGGAACGTCGGTGAAAAGGACCTGGTCGTGGCCCACGTCGGCCGCCTGGCTCCGGAGAAGAACCTCCCGCTGGAACTCAGCACCTTCACGGCGATCCGCCGCCACGCTCCGGGCGCGCGCCTGTTGTTCGTCGGCGACGGCCCGGCGCGGGCCCAGCTGCAGGCGGAGCATCCGCAACACATCTTTGCCGGAATGCGCCATGGCGAGGACCTCGCCCGCCACTACGCCTCGGCCGACCTGTTCCTGTTTCCAAGCATGACGGATACCTATGGCAACGTCACGCTCGAAGCGCTGGCCAGCGGCCTGCCGGTAGTCGCCTACCGCATGGCCGCGGCGGCCGAACTGGTCCGTCACGGCAGCAACGGCATGCTGGCCGAACCGGGCGCCAGCGACCAGTTCGAGCGCGCCGCCCTCGATCTGGTGACCCGCCCCGGTGCCCGCCGCCGCGCCGCCATCGCCGCGCCCTACAGCGTCGCCATGCTCGACTGGGACAGCATCCACGACCAGCTCGAGTCGGCCTTGCGCGAGGCGATCGCCGGCGCGACGCTGCAAGCGGATGGCGGCTCCACGCTCCACGTGCTCGCCGGCCGATGAAGGTCCGCTCCATATTCATTTCAGATGTCCATCTCGGCACCCGCGGCTGCCAGGCAGATCGCCTGCTTGATTTCCTGCGCGACTATGAAAGCGAGAACCTGTTCCTGATCGGCGACATCATCGACTTCTGGGCCATGAATCGATCCATACACTGGACACCGGCACAGAACACCGTGGTGCAGAAGATCCTGCGCCGTGCCCGCCACGGCGAGCAGGTCATGCTGATCCCCGGCAACCACGACGAAGCCATGCGCGAATACGACGGGCTCTCCTTCGGCGACATCGTCGTCAAGCGCGAGCACATCCACGATACCGCCGACGGCCGCCGCTACCTGCTGCTGCACGGTGACGAATACGACCAGGTGACGCGCTACCACCGCTGGCTGGCGGTAATCGGCGACGTCGGCTACAACCTGCTGGTGCGGATCAATGCATCGCTCTCCCGCCTGCGTCGCCTGCTGCGCCGCCCGGGCTACTGGTCGCTGGCGGGCTATGCCAAGAACCGTGTCAAGCGCGCGGTGTCCTTCGTCTTCGATTTCGAGGACTCGCTGATCCATGCCGTGCGCGAACGCGGGCTGGACGGCGTGATCTGCGGCCATATCCACTGCGCCGCGATCCGCGCCGTGGATGGCGTGGTGTATGTCAATTGCGGCGACTGGGTCGATAGCTGCACCGCCATCGTCGAACACCACGATGGACGACTCGAACTGGTTCGCGCCTGGCAACCGGTCGCCGTAGCACCAGCGCCGACTCTTGAACCCGTGCCGGAGGTGGGGCTGGCCTGTAAAGAACTTGCAACAAAATCGTAATGATCCAGACCGTAGCCGTGGCTACACTGGCAACCATTTCCTGCCGCCACCTCCACGGATGAACCAGCAAGTCGTACTGAAACTGGCAGTCGCCGAAGACCGCCACGGCGGACTGCTCAGGCACCCGGTTCTTGCCGCCGCCACCAGCCGCGCGCAACAACCGCTCGTCAGCATCTATTACGACACCGGGCGTCTGGCGCTGCGCCGCGCCGGCGTACTGTTGCGCCTGCGCAAGCATGGCGCATCCTGGCAACAGATGGTCAAGCGCCAGGAGCCGTCCGGCGGCGGGTTGACGATGCGGCCGGAGTGGCAGGCGCCCTACCTCAACCACTTCGATTTCACGCACGTCGATGATGTCGAACTGCGCGAGTGGCTGCAGCGCGACAAGATCGACGGCCGCCTCGCCGCCGTGTTCGAGACGAACCTGCGCCGCACCGTCTGGGAACTGGACCCGACGCCGAACACCCGCATCCAGGTCAAGCTCGACCGTGGCTGGATCGCTTCCAACGGGCGCCGCGAAGCGATCTCCGAACTGGAACTGCAACTCGTCACCGGCAGCATCGACAGCCTCTACCAGATCGCCCTGCAACTGGCGCAGCGCGAAGCCCTGCCGCCGCTGCTGCTGTCCAAGGCGGAGCGCGGCTACCGGCTGTTTCGCGGCACCGTGCCGGCTCCGGTAAAGGCCGGCGATGTCGCGATCGACGCTACCGATACCCCGCTGGCCGCCTTTCGCCTGATCGGGCTGGATTGCCTGACCCATCTCCAGTTGAATCACGACGGCGCGGTACGTATCGATGATCCCGAATACGTGCACCAGATGCGGGTGGCCATGCGCCGCCTGCGCGCCGCGCTGCGCATGTTCCGCCCGGTGCTGCCGGAGGGCTTCGCCGAACAACTGGCGCCACCGATGCGGGAGCTGATGGCGGCGCTCGGGCAGGCCCGCGACCTCGACGTGCTGATGGGTGAAATCGTGGCCCCCGTTGCCGCCGCCCTGCCCGACGAGCCACGCCTGGCCGACCTGGCAGGCGCGATCACCAACCGCCTGTATGCCGCCCGCACCGAGATCCGCCATGTGCTGCGCCGACCGGCCTACAGCCAGTTCCTGCTGACGGCATCCAGGCTGTTCCACCAGGCTCCGTTCATCGCGCCGCCCGCCGGGGAACCCGCCGGGCCGTCGCTGCTCCAGTTTGCCGACCGCCGACTGCGACGCCTGCTCGAATCGATACATCGGCTCGCCGCCGCCGCGCGTCCCGAAAGCCCGCCATCGCTGCACGCACTGCGCATCGCCATCAAGCGCCTGCGCTATGCCATCGAGTTTTTCGACGCAATGATTCCTGGCAAATCCGGTACCACGGCGGTCAAGCGCCTCGCCGCGCTGCAGGACGAACTGGGACAGCTCAACGACCTTGCCAGCGCCGGCACGCTGCTGATGATCTGTGCGGGACGTGATACGCAACTGCGCGAAGCGGTGACGCTGGTGGGCGGCTGGCACGGTCCGCGCCACGCGGCGCTGCTCGACGATATTCCAGAGAAATTGAAACGGGTCAGCGATCTGACGCTGCCGCGCCTTGCCTGACCGGCGACCCGATTGCCGGCTTCGAGACAGCAATCGCCACCGGAACGACGCTTTGTAATACTCCTTTCATGGCATCGTAATCCTGCAACCCTAGCATGTGATCGGTCTGCCATTGGCAGCCCACAAATTACCTAATCACTTGGGAATCCGATCATGACCTCACAATCTTCCTGCACCAAACTTCCAGCTGCGGCGGCGTCGCTGGCGGCCTTGCTCCTGGCAATCACAGCTCCCGCGAATGCGTCAAACATGGAAGTCCTGCTCGAACGCCTGCACAAGAAAGGCGTACTAACGACCGAGGAATACAACGAAATGCGCGAGATGGCCCGTGCGGAGCGCGGGCAGGCGGCACGAGACAAGGCCCTTGCAGCGCAGGCGGCGGAGAGCACACAGGCGGCGAGCAAAGACGCGGTTGTCAGCAAGTGGAAGAACGCCTTGACCTGGGAGTCCGGTGATGGTCAGCATGCCGTTGGCCTGACCGGCCGCATGCATTTCGACTATCGTGACAACAGCAACAGTTTTGCCAAGAACTACGATCGCGATACCTCGTCGCTTGCCAACAATTACGAGCTGCGCCGTGCCCAACTGGGCGTGAAGGGATACTTCTACAAGGACATCGGCTATGAAGTCGTCGGCAGCTTTGTCGGTTCCAATACGAATACCATCGACACAGCATTGATGAATCTGGGCTACTTCAAGCCGGTGCAGTTGCGCGTCGGTCGGTTTACGCAACCGTTCAACCTCGAGGAAATCAGCGGATCCAATGCGTCCGACTTCCTCGAGGCTTCCTACGCCAACCAACTCAGTCCGGCCAAGAAGCTTGGCGCCATGCTGCATGGCCAGCCGGCAAAGGGAGTGAACTACGGGATTTCGGTTTTCCAGGAAGGCTTCAACGAAACCACCAACGAGACCGCCAGGGGGAAGCAGGTGGCGGGCCGCGCCGCAGTTAACATTGCCGATCTGGCCGGATGGAAAGACAGTGTCATGCACCTTGGACTTGCGGGGACGTCGGGCGACTATAACCTCACTCCGACAACATCCTCCCAGACTTCGGCCGCCGCCAGCACGACCACACGCGGCACGGTTGTCGGCTTCCGCTCCGCCGCGCGCGGGCTGACCAATATTTACCGGGCGCAACTTGCCGGCGATGCGCTGACCACGGCTACCTACGGCGGCGCCTCCAATACCGATGCCGAAGTGAATCGAAAGCTGCAAGGCATGGAACTCGCGGCCGCCTATGGTCCGGTCAAGTTTCAGGGCGAATGGGTAAAGGCGAAAATCGATGGGCGGCATGCTGCGACCGGATCCTTCGTCCAAGGCGACCTGCGCGCCTATTACGCGCAGGCGGTATGGAATATCACGGGAGAAAGCTGGTCTAATGCCTACCGGGCGGGCGCTTTCGGCGGCATTGCCCCGAAGAACAACTTCAATCCCGGCAGCGGCATCGGTGCCTGGCAGCTCGGCCTACGCTACGCAAAGTATGACGCCTCCGGCATAAGTGTCGGCAACGGTACCGCGGCGGCCGGTGCCGCCCGGGAGCAGAACTCCGACATCGGCAACACGATTACACTCGGCTTGAATTGGATTCTGAATCCGAATACGCGAATCATGCTCAATTACGACCGGACCCGATTCAACACCGCGGTCACCCCGGTCGACGTCACCCTACTGGCAGGCCAGACCAACACCGCCATGGACGAAAAAGTTCTCAGCGTTCGCGGTCAGGTCGCTTTCTGATCGTCCGCGAGCCAGCAACGCAACCGCTCGATGACCCAAGCCGGATCATCGAGCGGAAGGTCGTGTCCGGCTGCCATATGGACGTTGATCTCGATCTCCCACAATGCTGCAATCTGCCGCGAGCAATGCGCATCGACCAATTCATCGCGCGCAGCTGCAAGTAGCAGGATCCGCTCACTTGGGCGCTTTGGCGTCGCACGGTAGCGCATCGCCGCCAGCAATTGTGTCAGGGCATTCTGCCGCGATACCGGATTCTCGCGCCGCCACTGTAGCCATTGCGCGATCACGGTGTCAGGATCGGGAACGAGGCGAGTGGTCATGTGCAGAATCGTCGTCTCGATCTCGCGCTCGCTGGCAGGCAAGGCGAACAGGTGCCACAGGCGCAGGTAGTTAGCCGGCCGCAGGCGCCGGAAAAATGGACTGAACGGTCGCAGACTGGTATTGATCAGCACAACGCCAGCTAGGTCTTGCGGATGACGCTGCGCCCAAGCGACGGCGACCATCGCGCCGAGCGACATCGCCAGTACCCGGCATGGCGCTGCAATCCCGAGGCGCGCAAGTTCGGCATGGCAGAAGTCAGCCATACCTTCGACGCTACCGGGACTGGCCAGACCATTAAGCCTTCCATTGCCCGGCAGATCGAGACAGATCACCGGCGCCTCGGGAAAAACTTCGCCGAGCTGCCGCGGAAAGTCGCCCCAGTGCCGCGCTTCGCGGGTCAGGCCGCGCAGCAGTATCCAGGGTGGCGCAGCCTTCATGCCGCCTGCCCGCCATACCAACGCCGCATCGCGGCCTGGCCATGCATCTCCCGTGCAGCACCGGTCGGCAGCCAGAGAGCGCTGCCGCTGGCGGCGCGGGTCATGAAATCCAGCCACGCCAGATGCCGCCGCAGCACCCGCTGCCGGCGGTGTTCGATCTGCGGATTGAACATGCCATGCCTGGAAAACAACTGTCGCGGATTCTTCTTGACCCAGAGCCAGGAACCCATTTCAAGCGTCAGTGGCAGGAACAGCCGTTCGGGATTATCCAGCGCGCGCAGGTACAGGTGGTCCCACAGGTCGCCGTGCGCCAGATATTGCCGGCTCTGCGGCTCGAACACGTAGCGATGGTGGTTGTGGGTCTGGTCAAGAATCTCCAGCAGTGCATGCATTTCCGCGAGGTGCGGTATCGGCTGCGCGGTATGCGCATAGGGAAACCAGAGTCGATCGCTGAGGCCGAAACCGGAATGGCAATCGACGGCCATGCTGAAATGGTGGCTGAGCAACTCGTCGTCAACCACGCGGCACAGGGCTTGCGCTTCCATCTCCAGGGCGGCGCCGGCCGGCCCGCGAAACCAGGGCAGTCGCGGCCCCAGTCGATGTCCGCCGATCAGCAGCGGAGTCTTTTCCTTCGCCTCCAGCGGCGCATTGCGCATCAGGTCGACGCCATTGGGGTTGGCACGCGTGCGCCGCCACATGCCACCGGGATTCAACGCGGGAACGAATACGAGACGCAGTTGATCGAGCTGGCGATGCAGCGTGGTGTCCCAGCGCAGCCTGCTGATGATGCTCTGCAGGAAGGCCAGCACCACCTGCACGCCTATCCGCTCCAAGCCATGCACGCCGCCGAAGATGCCGATCGCCGGCGCGGCGGGATCACGATTCCCGATGCATATCGCATGAACAGGGAGGCGTCGCGGACCGCAATCGACTTCGCACAAGGTTCGCACCTCGACCCCGGGGCCGCCACCTGCCACGATCTGTTCCAGTTCTTCGAGCTCGTCAATATCTGTCCACGTCATCGCCACTGCCCTGATTCGAACCGGATACATACCGCCGACAGCATAGCGCAAGGCGGAGTCGGCCATGCCGTCCGATCGCGCCATCGCGTGCCGCGGAGCAAGTCGTCATCAAGGCGCAATCGCGCTGAAACGTCGGCTGTCTATGCTGTCCGCACGCTAAGCGCCCCTGGAGATCGCCATGAAATTCCTGATCGACCGTCTGTTCGGAGAACTTGACCGCATGTTCGACGAGCCATGGGTTGTCGTCTGGCAACTCGACGAGTTTTGAGCGGGCGCAGCCAGCGCCCCCCGCAGCCGCTTCCATGTTCGCAAGGAGAACACCATGCGCCAGCCGATCGCCGAACGCTCGCTGATACTGGCGGGGACGCTGCTTTGGGGAGTGATCGAAGTGCTGGCATTGCTGCGCTCGCGGCGATTGGAATCCCGCACCACGCTCCGCGACTAGCGCGACGAACGACGTTTCGATTTCGCGCGCCGTGCCGCCAGCGCCGACTCCTGGCCAGACGACCCGATAGCGCAGCGACGCCGCCTCCGCACCTGTCATCCGCCTGTCACGCCGAGGGCATATGCTGCCGGCCTCGACAAAAAAGGAGGATGGGGTGGACCTGATACTCTGGCGCCATGGCGAAGCGAAAGACGGCGACGGCCCGGTGGCCGATGCGGACCGGGAGCTCACCGCACGCGGATTGAAGCACGCACAGGAAATGGCGGAATGGCTGCGCCGGCAGAAGCTGCCGAAAGTCACGCTGCTGTCGAGCCCGACGCGGCGAACCCTGCAGACCGCGCAGACGCTCGGCCTGCCGATCAAGGTGAAGGCTCAGCTCGGAATAGGCGCCAGCGTCGCCGACTTGCTCGGCGCCGCCGATTGGCCGGACCACCCCGGTGCGATCATCCTGGTCAGCCACCAGCCGGCATTGGGTCGGCTGGCATCCCTGCTGCTGGCAGGCACGGAAGCCGACTGGACCATCAAGAAAGCCGGACTGTGGTGGTTCACCAACCGGGTTCGCCACGACGAGACGCAGACGGTGCTGCGGGCGGTGCAAAATCCCTGACGCGCGGGCCCGCCGCGAGTCTGCGAGTTTCGAATCAGGCGCCGAACGCCTGCCGCAC
Organism: Rhodocyclales bacterium; assembly: GCA_016235805.1. Lineage (GTDB taxonomy): Bacteria > Pseudomonadota > Gammaproteobacteria > Burkholderiales > Rhodocyclaceae > Sulfuritalea. The sequence continues at coordinate 16,525 of JACRIY010000039.1, read as the reverse complement.
CGAACCCGCGATGGCCTCCGCCTGGCTCAGGACGATGCCGGCATCGCGCCCCTCCACCATCACCCGCAGCAGGGGCTCGGTGCCGGATGGACGCAGCAGCACGCGTCCGTTGCCGTCGAGCGTGACCTCGGCAGCCTTTACCGCCGACTTGATCCCTGTGTCGGCGGCCCAGTCGAAGCCCGCCGGCATCTTCACGTTGATCAGCTTCTGCGGATACAGCGTCAGGTCGCCACACGCTTCCGCCAGCGTCTCGCCCGTCGCGCGAAGTGCCGCCAGCACCTGCAAGGCGGCGATGATGCCGTCGCCGGTGGTGTGGCGATCGAGGCAGATGATGTGCCCCGAGTTCTCGCCGCCGAGGATCCAGCCCTTGTCCTGCATCATTTCGAGGACGTAGCGGTCACCGACCTTGGCGCGGCCCAGCACGATTCCCAGGCGGCCCAGCGCGTGCTCGAAGCCGAGGTTGCTCATCAGGGTACCGGCGATTCCCGGCATCGGCTGGCTGCGTGCACGGTGGCGGGCGATCACGTAAAGCAGCTGATCGCCGTCGTAGAGGGTGCCGGAGGCATCGACCATCACCAGCCGGTCGCCGTCGCCATCGAGCGCTATGCCACAGTCCGCCTGATGGTCGAGCACCGCCTGGCGCAGCGCCGCAGGCGCCGTGGCACCGACCTGGTGGTTGATGTTGAGGCCATTGGGCGCGTCGCCGACGCCGACTATCTCGGCGCCGAGCTCATGGAACACGTTCGGCGCCACATGGTAGGCCGCGCCGTGTGCGCTATCGACCACTACCTTGAGGCCGCGCAGGTCGAGGTCGTTGGGGAAGGTGCTCTTGCAAAATTCGATGTAGCGCCCGGCAGCGTCGTCGACCCGGCGCGCCTTGCCCAAATGCGCTGAATCCATGCAGGTCATCGGCTGTTCGAGTCGCGCCTCGATGTCGAGCTCCACCGCATCGGGCAGCTTGGTGCCCTGGGCCGAAAAGAACTTGATTCCATTGTCGTCAAACGGATTGTGCGAGGCGGAAATCACCACGCCCGCCTGCAGGCGCAACGCGCGCGTGAGGTAGGCCACCGCCGGCGTCGGCATCGGCCCGCACAGCATCACGTCGACGCCGGCGGCTGCGAATCCCGACTCCAGCGCCGCTTCGAGCATGTAGCCGGAAATCCGCGTGTCCTTGCCGATCAGCACGGCAGGTCGGTCCTGGGGCCGCAGGCCGTCACGCGCGACCAGCGCCGCACCGGCTGCAAAGCCCAGGCGCATGACGAAATCGGGGGTAATCGGCGCCTGGCCGACACGACCGCGCACACCATCGGTGCCAAAATATTTGCGTCCCATCAGTAATCCTCCACAGCTTGCAATACGGCAATGGCATCGCGCGTCGCGGCGACATCATGCACCCGAAGAATCCGCGCGCCACGCAACACGGCGAGCACGTGCGCGGCGATCCCGGCATGAACGCGATCGGGTGCCGCGCGCCCGGTGATCAATCCCAGCATGGACTTGCGCGACATGCCGACCAGCAGCGGCAAGCCGGGGACCACCAGTTCATCCAGGCGACGCAGTAGTTCGATGTTGTGCTCGAGAGTCTTGCCGAAGCCGAAACCCGGATCGACGGCGATGCGGTTCAGCGCGATGCCGGCCGCCTCGGCCGCGGCGACGCGCTCGGCAAGAAAGGCGGCGACTTCGCCGACGACATCCGCATAGTGCGGATTCTCCTGCATTGTGCGCGGCTCGCCCTGCATGTGCATCAGGCCAACTGCGGCGCGACTGGCGGCGACCAGCTCCATCGCGCCCGGTGCACGCAGGGCATTGATGTCGTTGATCATGTCGGCGCCTGCGGCGAGCACCGCGCGCATCACCTCGGGCTTGACGGTATCGACCGACAGCGCCACTCCGCAATCGTGCAGCGCCTCGATCACCGGCAGCAGGCGCTCGATCTCCACCCGGGCCGGCACCGGCGCCGCGCCGGGACGCGAGGACTCGGCACCCAGGTCGAGAATGTGCGCCCCCTCCTCGATCAGGCGCCGGCCCTGGTCGATCGCGGCCGCGACATTGCCGTGCAGTCCGTCACCGGAAAAGGAATCGTCGGACAGGTTGACGATGCCCATGATGAGCGGACGCTCGGCGTTGAGGACGTGGCGGCCGCAATGAAAATGCTGGGTCATGAAAAGAGAAAGCCGCCGAATCTCGAACTATTCGGCGGCTTGTTCCATGGCGAAGAGGTCAGGCCGGTGCCGGCGCCGTCGGCTCCGGGCCCGGCGAGTTGTCGCCGCGGGGCGTGGGTGCCGCGCTGGAAGGTTTGGGCGGACGCGGCGGCAGGCCGGCCATGATGTCGTTGATCTGGTCGGCGTCGATGGTTTCCATTTCTAGCAGGGCAGCGGTCATCGCCTCGACCTTGTCGCGATTGTCTTCGAGCAGCTTGCGCGCACGCGCATACTGCTCGTCGAGAATGCGACGAATCTCGTTATCGACCTTCTGCATCGTGGATTCGGAAACGTTCTTGTGCGTGGTGACCGAACGGCCGAGGAATATCTCGCCCTCCTCTTCGCCATAGACCATCGGGCCCATGCTGTCGGACATGCCCCACTGCGTCACCATGCGCCGCGCCAGGTCGGTTGCGCGCTGGAAGTCGTTGGAAGCGCCGGTGGTCATCTGCTGCATGAAGAGTTCCTCGGCGATGCGGCCGCCGAACAACACCGTGATGGTGCTCAGCAAGCGATCACGATCCTGGCTGTAACGCTCCTGGTCGGGCAACTGCATGGTCAGGCCGAGGGCACGGCCACGAGGAATGATGGTGACCTTGTGCACCGGATCGGTCTTGGGCAGCAACTTCGCCACCACGGCGTGGCCCGACTCGTGATAGGCCGTGTTCCTGCGTTCCTCCTCAGGCATCACCATGGAGCGCCGCTCGGCGCCCATCATGATCTTGTCCTTGGCGCGCTCGAAATCCTCCATGTCTACCAGTCGCTTGTTGCCGCGCGCGGCGAACAGTGCGGCTTCGTTCACCAGGTTGGCAAGGTCGGCGCCGGAAAAACCGGGACAACCGCGAGCAAGGATCGAGGCATCGATATCGGGTGCCACCGGCACCTTGCGCATATGCACCTTGAGGATCTGCTCGCGGCCACGGATGTCGGGCAGCGGCACGACGACCTGGCGGTCGAAACGACCGGGGCGCAACAGCGCGGGATCGAGCACGTCGGGACGGTTGGTGGCGGCAACCACGATGACGCCGGCCGAGCCTTCGAAACCGTCCATTTCCACGAGCATCTGGTTCAGGGTCTGCTCGCGCTCGTCGTTGCCGCCACCGAGGCCGGCGCCGCGCTGGCGGCCGACGGCATCGAGTTCGTCGATGAATATGATGCAGGGCGCGGCCTTCTTGGCCTGGTCGAACATGTCGCGCACGCGGGCGGCACCGACGCCGACGAACATTTCGACGAAGTCGGAGCCGGAAATCGAGAAGAAGGGCACCTTAGCCTCGCCGGCGATGGCCTTGGCCAGCAAGGTCTTGCCGGTACCCGGCGAGCCGACCAGCAATACTCCGCGCGGAATGCGGCCGCCGAGCTTCTGGAACTTGGACGGATCGCGCAGGAAGTCGACCATCTCGTAGACTTCCTCCTTGGCCTCGTCGCAGCCGGCGACATCGGCGAAGGTGATGTTGTTGGACGATTCATCCATCATGCGCGCCCGGCTCTTGCCGAAGGAGAACGCGCCGCCCTTGCCACCGCCCTGCATCTGGCGCATGAAAAACACCCAGACGCCGATCAGCAGCAGCATCGGGAACCACGAAACGAAAATGCTGGTGAGGAAGGACTGTTCCTCCTCCGGCTTGGCCACCACCTTGACGTTGTTCTTGAGCAGGTCGGACACCATCCACAGGTCGGGCGGCGCGTAGGTCGTGATGCGCTTGCCGTCGGTGGTGGTCGCCTCGAGCGTGCGGCCCTGGATCACCACCTTGGTGATCCTGCCCTGCTTGACCTCTTCGAGGAACTGCGAGTACTCGAGCGACCCGAGCGCGACCTGGCGCGTGTTGAACTGGTTGAAAACGGTCATCAGGACGATGCCGATCACCAACCAGATCGCCATGCTTTTGAACATGTTATTCAAGTGGAGCCTCTCTTTCCCGCAACCGGGATTACGAATCAAATCATTGTAGTGCCGAATGCACCGCCCTGCAAACCGCAAGCTTCAGGCCGTCAGGCCTTTTTCCCCCGCGCCAGCAGGTAAATCTCCGCACTGCGGTTGCGCGACGCCGCGGGCTTCCTCATCTGCAGGTTGGCGAACTGCTCCTGCAGTGCCTTGCGCAATTCCATGAAACCGTCGCCCTGAAACACCTTGACCAGCATGTCGCCACCGGGTTTCAAGTGCTGCGTGCAAAATTCCAGCGTCAGCTCTGCCAGAAGCATCACCCGCGCCTGATCTACGACGGCGATACCCGACATATTGGGGGCCATGTCCGACAATACAAGATCGACCTGGCGGCCTCCCAGGGCGGCGGACAGTGCCTGCAGGACCGAATCCTCGCGAAAGTCTCCCTGGATGAATTCGACCCCGTGCATGGCATCCATAGGCAGGATATCGAGCGCGATCAAGCGACCACCGGGCGCCACGCGCCGCGCCGCGACCTGCGACCAGCTGCCCGGCGCGGACCCGAGGTCGACCACCGTCATGCCGGGCTTGAGCAGCTTGTCCTTGTCGTCGATCTCGGTAAGCTTGAAGGCGGCACGCGAGCGCCAGCCCTCGGCACGGGCGCGCTGCACATAGGCATCGTTGACGTGTTCGTGGATCCAGGCCTTGTTGGTCTTGTTCTTCTTGTTGCTTTCTACCTTGCTGCTCAAGCTACAATCCCGCCATGATTGAAATCTCCCCCACCCAGCGCCGCGCCCTGCGGGCCGCCGCGCACCATCTGAAACCCGTCGTCTCGATCAGCCAGAAGGGCCTGACGCCTTCCGTGCTGGCCGAAATCGACCGTTGCCTCAAGGCCCACGAACTGATCAAGCTACGACTCTACGGCATTGAGCGGGAAGTGCGCGAGGCACTGTTCCTCGAAATATGTACGGCGCTCGACTGCGCCGAGGTTCAGCACATCGGCAACCTGCTGGTGTTGTGGCGCGAGAATCCCAAGGATGCCACGCCGCAAAAGTTCCCGGAGGGACGCAAAGCGCTGGCGCCGGCGGCACGGCGCAAGGCGGAGCCGGCGACCAAGAAGCAGGCTGCCGCACGCAGCGAAACGCGCAGCCAAAAGCGCTAGCGGCTCCTGCCGCGTTCCTGCAGCACCACCAGGGCGACTCCCAGCAGGGATTGCACCAGATATAGCACGCTCGAAACTCCGTGCCAGGTCGCAAAGCGGCTTCGCAGTGCGCTCTCCATGACCTGGCGCGGCAGCGCATCGGCCTTCAGCTGGGCCAGTATCGGCTGGACGCCAAAGTAGCCGGCGGCGGTCAGCGCCAGCATCAGCAGCACAATCCAGAACACTCCGGACTGGATCGCCCGCCAGCCTTTGCCGACCAGCAGGAAGAGGACCAGATAGGCACCGCAGCCCAATCCGATCCAGGCCGTGTAGGTGAACATCACGCCGGCGAGGTTGCCGGCCACGCCGCGGTCGGACAACTGGGAAAACAGCACCGGCGCGGCGAGGTAACCGATCGCCAGCAGGCTTCCGACCCAGACGGTCACCGCGATGCTGTACAGCGCGGAGAAGAAGCCCCTCATTCAGACGTATTTGACGTCGAGAATTTCATATTCCCGGCGTCCGCCGGGAGTCTGCACCTCGGCCACGTCGCCGGCGAACTTGCCGATCAGCGCCCGTGCTACCGGAGAATTCAGCGAAAGCATGCCCGACTTGATGTCGGCCTCGTCGTCGCCGACAATCTGGTAGGTGACTACATCGCCGCTGTCCATGTCCTCAAGTTCGACCGTCGCGCCAAAGACGACGCGACCATCGGCATCGAGCGATGCCGGATCGATGATCTGCGCGTTGCCAAGCTTGCCTTCGACCTCCTTGATGCGGCCTTCGATGAAGCCCTGGCGTTCCTTGGCGGCATCGTATTCGGCGTTTTCCGAGAGGTCGCCGTGGGACCGCGCCTCAGCGATCGCCGCAATGACCGCCGGACGATCGACCGATTTCAGACGCTGCAATTCCTTGCGCAGCAGGTCCGCACCGCGCAGCGTTATGGGGAACTTTCCGCTCATGCCGGCAACTCTGCGTGGAGGGACTGCAAGGAATAGGTTTCAAGTCCATCGTGCCGCATTCCGGCGCAGGCGGCGCGACCGCCCTCGATGGTGGTGAATAGCGTCACCTTGGCGCCCAGCGCGGAAGTTCGGATGGAGCGCGAATCCGCGATCGCGGTGCGCTTCTCCTCGACCGTATTGATGATCAGCACGATTTCACCGTTCTTGATCATGTCGACCACGTGTGGCCTGCCTTCGGTGACCTTGTTGACCAGGCCCACCGGGATGCCCGCGGCCGCGATGGCACCGCCGGTACCACGGGTGGCCACCAGCGAAAAGCCCAGTTCGTGCAACTCGCGCGCGACATCGACGGCTTTCGGACGGTCGGCCGGCTTGACGCTGAGGAACACCTTGCCGGACTTCGGCAGGCGGGTGCCGGCGGCAAACTGCGACTTGACGAAGGCTTCGCCGAAGGTACGACCGACTCCCATCACCTCGCCGGTGGACTTCATTTCGGGCCCGAGGATGGTATCGACGCCGGGGAACTTGATGAAGGGGAACACCGCCTCCTTCACCGAGAAATAGGGCGGGATGATTTCGCGCGTCACGCCCTGGTCGACCAGGCTGCGCCCGGCCATGCAGCGCGCCGCGATCTTGGCCAGCGGCAGGCTAGTCGCCTTGGAAACGAAGGGCACCGTGCGCGAGGCGCGCGGATTGACTTCCAGCACATACACCACCGCCTCGTCGCCGCGGCCCTGGATGGCGAACTGGACGTTCATCAGGCCCACGACGTTGAGGCCCCTGGCCATCATTTCCGTCTGGCGGCGCAGTTCATCCTGGACTTCCTGGCAGAGCGAGAACGGCGGCAGCGAACAGGCCGAATCGCCCGAATGCACGCCGGCCTGCTCGATGTGTTCCATGATGCCGCCGATCAGCACCTGCTTGCCGTCGCAAAGGGCATCGACGTCGACCTCGGTGGCGTCGTTGAGGAAGCGGTCGAGCAGCACCGGCGAATCGAAGGAAACCTTGATCGCGTCACGCATGTAGCGTTCGAGATCCTTCTGCTCGTGCACGATCTCCATCGCACGGCCGCCCAGTACATAGGACGGGCGCACCACCAGCGGGTAGCCGAGTTCGGCGGCGAGGCGGATCGCGTCCGGCTCGGTGCGGGCGGTGCGATTCGGCGGCTGCTTGAGGCCGAGATCGTGGAGCAGTTTCTGGAAGCGTTCCCGGTCCTCGGCGGCATCGATCATGTCGGGACTGGTGCCGATGATGGGCACGCCGTTGGCCTCGAGTTCGCGCGCCCGCTTCAGCGGCGTCTGCCCGCCGAACTGCACGATGACACCGGTCGGCTGCTCGACATGCACGATCTCGAGGATGTCTTCCAGCGTCACCGGCTCGAAGTAGAGGCGATCGGAGGTGTCGTAATCGGTCGACACGGTCTCCGGATTGCAGTTGACCATGATGGTCTCGTAGCCGTCCTCGCGCATCGCCAGCGCGGCATGCACGCAGCAGTAGTCGAACTCGATGCCCTGGCCGATGCGGTTGGGTCCGCCGCCGAGCACCATGATCTTCTTGCGCGCGCTCGGTCGCGCTTCGCACTCGTCCTCGTAGGTCGAGTACATGTAGGCCGTCGCCGTGGAAAACTCGGCGGCGCAGGTATCGACTCGCTTGTAGACCGGGCGGATGCCCAGCGCATGGCGCCGCTCGCGCACCGCCGTCTCGCCGCTGGCGCCGGCGGCCGGATCCTTGCTCGCATTGACCAGGGTGCCGATGCGGCGATCCGAAAAACCCTTGCGCTTGAGTCCGCGCAGCGTGGCGTGGTCGAGGTCGTCCAGGTTCTGCGAGCGCATCCAGGATTCCGTGGTTACGATGTCCTCGATCTGCACCAGGAACCACGGATCGATCTTGGTCAGCTCGAATACCTGCTGCAGCGAGTAGCCCTCGCGAAACGCCTGGGCGACGTACCAGATGCGCTGCGGCCCGGGGCTCGCCAACTCGCGGTTGATTTCCTCGCTGTCGGCATCGATGTCGTCGAAGCCGTAGACGCTGACCTCCAGCCCGCGCAAGGCCTTCTGCATCGACTCCTGGAAGCTGCGGCCGATGGCCATGACCTCACCCACCGACTTCATCTGCGTCGTCAGGCGGTCGTTCGCCTGCGGAAATTTCTCGAAGGCGAAGCGCGGTACCTTGGTCACCACGTAGTCGATCGAAGGCTCGAAGGATGCGGGCGTGGCACCACTGGTGATGTCGTTCTTGAGTTCGTCGAGCGTGTAGCCGACGGCCAGTTTGGCCGCCACCTTGGCGATCGGAAAGCCGGTGGCTTTGGACGCCAGCGCCGACGAACGCGAGACGCGCGGGTTCATCTCGATCACCACCATCGCGCCGTTCTTCGGATTGATGGCGAACTGGACATTGGAACCGCCGGTATCGACGCCGATCTCGCGCAAGACCGCAATGCTGGCATTGCGCATGATCTGATATTCGCGGTCGGTCAGGGTCTGCGCCGGGGCGACGGTGATCGAATCGCCGGTGTGCACGCCCATCGGATCGAGATTCTCGATCGAGCAGACGATGATGCAATTGTCCTTGCGATCGCGCACCACCTCCATCTCGTACTCTTTCCAGCCAAGCAGGGATTCCTCGATCAGGAGTTCCCTGGTCGGCGAGGCTTCGAGGCCGCGCTTGCAGATCTCGACGAATTCTTCCTGGTTGTAGGCGATGCCGCCGCCGGAACCACCCATGGTGAAGGACGGCCGGATGATGGTGGGGAAGCCCATGGCGCCCTGCACCTGTTGCGCCTCTTCCATGCTGTGGGCGATGCCCGAGCGCGCCGAGCCGAGGCCGATGCGAGTCATCGCCTGCTTGAACGTCTCGCGGTCCTCGGCCATGTCGATGGCCTCGCGCGAGGCGCCGATCATCTCGACGCCGTACTTTTCCAGCACGCCGTGCTTGGCCAGGTCGAGCGCGCAGTTCAGCGCCGTCTGGCCGCCCATGGTCGGCAACACCGCGTCGGGACGTTCCTTGGCGATGATGTTTTCCAACACCTTCCAGGTGATCGGCTCGATGTAGGTAACGTCGGCCATGCCCGGATCGGTCATGATCGTCGCCGGGTTCGAATTGACCAGGATGACGCGGTAGCCCTCTTCGCGCAGCGCCTTGCAGGCCTGGGCGCCGGAATAGTCGAATTCGCAGGCCTGCCCGATGATGATCGGGCCGGCGCCAATAATCAGGATGCTCTTGATGTCAGTGCGCTTTGGCATATTATTTTTGCTCCATCATGCCGATGAAGCGGTCGAACAGGTAGGCGACGTCGTGCGGGCCCGGACTGGCCTCCGGGTGGCCCTGGAAACAGAATGCCGGCCGGTCGGTCCAGGCCATGCCCTGCAGGCTGCCGTCGAACAGCGAGACGTGGGTGATTTTCACGTTCGCCGGGAGGGTCGTCGGGTCGGCGGCAAAGCCGTGGTTCTGGCTGGTGATCAATACCTGGCCGGACTCGAGGTCCTTCACCGGATGGTTCGCGCCGTGATGGCCGAATTTCATCTTCATGGTCTTGCCGCCGGAGGCGAGCGCCATCAACTGGTGGCCGAGGCAGATGCCGAAGGTCGGCAGCTTTTTGTCCAGAAACACGCGAATCGCCGCAATCGCGTAATCGCAGGGCTCAGGGTCGCCGGGACCGTTGGAAAGGAAGATGCCGTCGGGCCGCAGCGCCAGGACTTCTTCAGCAGAGGTTCGCGCCGGCACCACGGTCAGGCGGCAGCCACGCGAGGCCAGCATGCGCAGGATGTTGCGCTTGACGCCGAAATCGTAGGCTACGACATGGAAGCGGGGATGTTCCTGGGCGCCGAAACCGGCACCTAGCTTCCATTCGCCTTCACTCCAGGCATAGGGCTTCGCCACGCTGACGACCTGCGCCAGGTCCATGCCGGCCAGGCCGGGAAAAGCACGCGCCTGGGCCACGGCCGCATCGGCATCGAGCGTTTCGCCGGCCGCATTGGCAGATACGAGGCAACCGGCCTGGGCACCCTTTTCGCGCAGGATGCGCGTCAGCTTTCGCGTGTCGATATCGGCAAGGCCAAGCACGTTCTCCGCGCGCAGGTAGGCATCCAGGGTCTGTTCGCTGCGGAAGTTCGATGCCAGCAATGGCAGGTCGCGAATCACCAGGCCGGCGGCGTGGATGCGCGAGGCTTCGCAATCTTCGCGATTGACGCCATAGTTGCCGATATGGGGATAGGTCAGGGTAACGATCTGCCGCGCATACGACGGATCCGTGAGGATCTCCTGGTAGCCGGTCAGCGCGGTATTGAACACCACTTCGCCAACGCTGCTGCCACTGGCGCCGATACCTTTGCCGTGAAACACCGTTCCGTCGGCCAGGGCAAGAAGGGCAGGCGGAAAGTGAGGCACGATGAGGCTCCCGGAGCAAGGCAATGCGGCGATCGGAACCGGACACCGCATGTTTCTCATGGCGTCCGGCAAACCTTCGAATTATAGCCCCTTTACGCCACTTGTCGCAACGCGACGCCGACTTCCCGAGTCGCTCCGGCTTACTTCAGGCCCAGCACGTCCTGCATGTCGAACAGTCCATATTCGCGTCCGCTCATGAATCGCCCGGCGCGCAGCGCGCCCTGCGCGTAGGGCATGCGACCGGCCGATTTGTGGGTGATTTCTATGCGTTCGCCGACGCCGGCGAAGAGTACGGTATGGTCGCCGATGATGTCGCCGCCGCGTATGGTCGAAAAACCGATCTGCGTCGCTGGACGCTCCCCGGTGTGTCCTTCGCGACCGTATACCGCGCACTGTTCCAGATCACGCCCGAGCGCCGCGGCGACCACTTCGCCCATGCGCAGCGCCGTGCCGGAAGGCGCATCAATCTTGTGCCGATGGTGCGCCTCGATGACCTCCACGTCATAACCCTGGCTGAGGATGCGCGCCGCGACATCGAGCAGGCGAAACACCGCATTGACGCCCACCGCCATATTCGGCGCGAAAACGACGGGAATGCTGCGCGAGGCCTCGGCTATCGTCGCCTTGCCCTCCGCCGAAAAACCCGTGGTGCCGATCACCAGACTGACCTTGTGGCGCTTGCAGGCCTCCAGGTGCAGCAAGGTGCCCTCCGGTCGGGTGAAATCGATCAGGCAATCGGATACCGCCAGCGCGGCGTCGAGATCGGCGGTGATCCTGACGCCGCAAGGCGCGCCGACAAGCTCGCCGGCATCCTTGCCGATGAAGGGGCTGCTGGCATGTTCCAGCGCAGCGGCGAGCGTGGCACCCGCATCCTGCTGGACGGCTTCGATCAGGGTACGGCCCATGCGTCCGGAACTCCCGGCGATGGCATAGCGGATCTGTTCCATGGCTTATTTCTTCTCCGGCGCTGTGGCGCTGGCGGCCGCCGGGGCGGGAATGTCGATGACCTGGGCCGCCGGCTTCGGTGCCGTGGCCTGCGCGCCATCTTCGGCGACCACGTCGCCGGTGACGCGCGTCAGCTTGTTGTTCTGGAAAAACACGGTCAACGTGCGCTGCTGCACCTCGCCCTGGCCGGGCCGCAGGCGATACACGTAGTCCCAGCGGTCGACGTGGAACATGTCGGCCAGCGGCGGCGAACCGAGAATGAAGCGCACCTGCTCGCGGGTCAGGCCCGGCTTCAGTTGCGCCACCATCTCCTGGGTGACCAGATTGCCCTGCCGCACGTCGATGCGATAGGGCGAGAGCACGTTGGTGATCTGCGGCGTACTGGAGCAGGCAGCAAGAAAGGGCAGCAGCAGGAGAATTCGCTTCATCGGGAGAATCCGGAAAAACCGCGGGTCGTTGGTGGCCATCGGTGCTGGCTGGCCGCAATGTCGGCCCGAGGCATTATCGCAATCAGGCGGCGAAAACTATATCATAGCGGGCCACTCGGCCCTGCGCTGCGCGTCCCGCCAATGACCCATCCCGACGATCTCAAGAGCATCGGCCTCAAGGCAACCTATCCGCGCCTGAAGATACTCGACCTCTTCCACAAGCTGCAGGATGAAGGCTCGCCGCGCCACGTCACGGCCGAGGACGTCTACCGCCACCTGCTGGCCGACGGACTCGACATCGGCCTTGCCACCGTCTACCGCGTCCTCACCCAGTTCGAGCAGGCCGGCCTGCTGCAGCGACACCATTTCGAATCCGGCAAGTCGATCTTCGAACTCAACGAAGGCAAGCACCACGACCATCTGGTCTGCCTTCAGTGCGGCCGCGTGGAAGAATTCTTCGACGCGGCGATCGAGAAGCGCCAGCACAAGATTGCCGAGGAGCGAGGTTTCATTATGCGCGAACATGCGCTCTACCTTTACGTCGAGTGCAACAAGCCCGACTGTCCCGACCGCAGGAAACCCAACACCTGACCGCAGACAGTTAGTCCCCGAACGACCGCGTGGCATGCGCGGCGTAATTCGATCCACGCATCGCGTTGCACCTCTAACACTCACGCCCCCATGGAAGCCTTCCTCACCTCCACCACGCTGGTGGCCGTCGCCGAGATCGGCGACAAGACCCAGTTGCTTTCCTTCGTGCTGGCCGCGCGCCTGCGCAAGCCCTGGGCCATCATCGCCGGCATCTTCGTCGCGACCGTGCTCAATCACGCCCTCGCGGGTTCGGTCGGCGTCTGGCTGGCGCAACTGATCGCGCCGCAATGGCTGCCCTGGATCACCGGCACCGTCTTCATCGCCTTCGGCTTGTGGGCGCTGCATCCGGATTCACTCGACGAGGACCCGAAAATCCATCCCGCCGGCGCCTTCGTCACCACCACCATCGCCTTCTTCATTGCCGAGATGGGTGACAAGACGCAGTTCGCCACCATCGCACTCGGCGCGCAGTTCCAGGGCGCTTTGATCGCGGTGGTATTGGGCACCACGCTGGGCATGATGCTGGCCAACGTGCCGGCCGTGATCATCGGCGAAAAGCTCGCCAAGCGGCTACCACTGAACCTGATCCGCTGGATCGCCGCCGGCGTGTTCATCGCCACCGGCGTGGCGACCATGCTCGGCGCGCCGGCCTTGCCGGACTAGCCGAGCCCCAGCATTTCCGCCGCGTGGCGGCGCGTGGTTTCGGTGATCTTCTCGCCGCCGAGCATGCGGGCGATCTCGCCGACGCGAGCTTCGGCGTCGAGCACATTCACCGCGGAGGTCGTCGCGCCGTCGCGCGTACGCTTGGCGATCGACCATTGCCAGTCGGCCTGTGCCGCGACCTGCGGCAGGTGCGTCACGCACAGCACCTGGCGGCTCTTGCCCAGTTCGCGCAACATGCGGCCGACGATCTCGGCGACGCGGCCGCCGATGCCGACATCGACTTCGTCGAAGATCAGCGTGCCGGCCGGATTGGCCTGGCTGGCGATCACCTGCAGCGCGAGGCCGATGCGCGACAACTCGCCGCCCGAGGCGACCTTGGCCAGCGCCCGCAAGGGTTGCCCCGCATTGGCCGAGACCAGGAATTCGACACTCTCCAGCCCGATTGAGGCGCCTTCCGGCAGCGACTCCAGGGCGATCTCGAAACGCCCGCCGGCCATCGCCAGTTCCTGCATGCCGGCGGTGACGGCCTTGGCCAGCGACTTGGCGGTCTTGGCGCGCAGCGCAGACAACTGCTTCGCCACCGTGCGAAATGCCGCCTCGGTGCGACGCTCGCGCTCGGCCAGCGCCTCGGGATCGGCGCGCAGCGTCAGTTCGGCCAGCCGCGATTGCAATCGCTGCAGCAGTTCGGGCAATTCCTCGGGCGTGACGCGGTGCTTGCGCGCCATCTGCGTCACCGCATCGATCCGGTTGTCCAGTTCGCCCAGGCGGGCCGGATCGAGTTCCAGGCGGTCCTGATAACGCCGTAGCGCCAGCGCCGACTCTTCAAGCTGGATCAGCGCGCCTTCGAACAACTGGGCCGCCTCGCCCAGAGCGGAATCGAAGGCGGTGAGTTGCATCAGGCGGGCGCCGGCATGCTGCAACGCCGGCAGGCTCGCCGCCTCGCCGTCCTCCAGCCCCGCCAGGGCGGCGCCGACACCGTCGAGCAGTTCCTTGGCGTTGCCCAGCCGGCGCTGTTCCTGTTCGGTTTCCAGCCAGCCGTCCGCATCGAAAGCCAGCGCGAGCAACTCCTTCACCTGCCAGTCGAGCAATTCGCGTTCGCGCTGCGTCGCCTCGACGTCCTTTTCGGCCGCCTGTCGCGCCTCGCGCGCCACGCGCCACGCGGACCAGGCGCTGGCGACGTCCTTCGCCAGCGCCTGCGCCCCGGCGTGGGTGTCGAGCAGGCTGCGCTGGGCGTCGGCGCGCAACAGCGAATGGTGCGCATTCTGGCCGTGGATGTCGGCCAGGAAATCGGCCACCTCGCGCAACTGGCCGAGCGTCGCCGCGGCGCCGTTGATGTAGGCACGCGAGCGGCCGGCGCTGTCGATCACCCGGCGCAGCAGGCAGGCATCGCTGTCGTAATCGTTGGCCTGCAGCCAGGCCTGCAGCGCACCGTCGGGCGCGAGGTCGAACTCGGCGGAGATCTCGGCGCGCTCGGCGCCGCTCCTGACCACGGCGGCGTCGGCCCGCTCGCCCAGGGCCAGCGACAGGGCATCGACCAGGATCGACTTGCCGGCGCCGGTCTCGCCGGTGAGGGCGCCGAAACCGGCGCCGAATTCGAGTTCGAGCCGGTCGACGATGACGAAGTCGCGGATGATCAGACGCAGCAGCATGGTTCTAGTGGCGCGGAGTCGCGCTCCAATGGAGCTTCTGCCGCAGCATCGCGAAATAGCTGTAGCCGGGCGGATGCAGCAAGGTGATGTGGTGGCGCGAACGCGCCATGCGCACGACATCCCCGGCGCGGGCGTCGAAGTACCTCTGGCCGTCGAAATGGACCCGCGCATCGTGCGGCGGCAGCAGGGCAATGTCGATGGTGCTGCTGTCGCTGACGGTAATCGGCCGATTCGACAGCGCGTGCGGACACAGCGGCACGATGGCGACGCCGGCCACCGAGGGATGGAGGATCGGACCATTGGCGGACAGCGCGTAGGCGGTGGATCCGGTCGGCGTGGACACGATCAGGCCATCCGCGCGCAGGACATGGATCAGTTCGCCATCGACCTTGACTTCGAGTTCGATCATGCGCCCGATGTCGCCCTTGTTGACCACGACGTCGTTCAGCGCCAGGGTCTGGAAGGCCGGCTCGTCTTCGCGCCTCACCTCGGCGTCGAGCAGAAACCTTTTCTCGCGGGAAAAGTTGCCCCCCAACAACGCGGCGATGCTTTCGATCATGGCATCCAGCGCGATGTCCGTCATGAAGCCGAGCCGGCCCTGGTTGATGCCGACCAGCGGCACATCGAAGCGTGCCAGTTGCCGCGCCGCATTGAGCATGGTGCCGTCGCCGCCGAGGATCACCGCGAGTTCGGCGCGCTCGCCGATCTTCTCGTAGCCGGCCACCAGGTAGCCGTTGGCGCCGACCGCGCCCGCCGTGGCCTCTTCCAGCAGCACCTCGACGCCGCGCTGGCTGAGGAATCCGGCCAGTTCGAGCAGGGATGCCGCGATCTCCCGGCTCTGGTACTTGCCGATCAGCGCGATGGTGCGAAATGCGTTGTTCATGCCGGCGATTAAACCATATCAACGGACCGACGGCAGGCGATCGCCGCCAGATTTTCGCCCTGCGCGGCCGGCGGTCTGCCGTCGGCCGAAACGGCTAGAATCGCCAACATGCTCGACTACCGCGCACAAACCCTGCTGAAGACCCTGATCGAACGCTACATCGCGGAAGGCCAGCCCGTCGGATCGCGCACCTTGTCCAGGTATTCCGGCCTCGAACTCTCGCCGGCGACGATCCGCAATGTGATGTCCGACCTCGAGGAAATGGGCTTCATCGCCAGCCCGCACACCTCGGCCGGGCGCGTGCCGACGCCGCTGGGCTACCGGCTGTTTGTCGATTCCCTGCTGACGGTGAAGCCGCTGCAGGGCAGTGAGCTTTCCGAGATCAAGGAAGCGATGCAGCCGGACCAGCCGCAACTGGTCATCAGCCACGCCTCGCAACTGCTGTCGCAGCTCACCGCCTTCGCCGGCGTGGTGGTCGCTCCGCGCCGCCAGCAGCCGCGCATCCGCCAGATCGAGTTTCTCAGCCTGTCCGACAAGCGCGTGCTGCTGATCATCGTCACCGCCGACGGCGACGTGCAGAACCGCATCCTGTTCACCCAGCGCAACTACAGCCCGTCGGAACTGGTCGAGGCCGCCAACTACCTGAACCAGAACTGCCTCGGCCTCGATTTCGACCAGGTGCGCGCACGCGTGGTCGAGGAACTGCGCCAGTTGCGCGCCGACATGTCGGAACTGATGACGGCCGCGCTCGATGCCGGCAACCAGGCGATTTCCGACACGTCGACGCAGTACGT
>JACRIY010000041.1 GCA_016235805.1 Rhodocyclales bacterium | reverse complement strand
TCGAACAGGGCCTGCTTGTGGCTTTCGTAGCTCTCGACGCCGTACTTCTTCAGCAGTTCCAGCAGGCGCCGCTCGCCGACGGTGCAGGCGCCCATTTCGGCCTTCATGTCGTGCTGCACGATGTCCAGCCGCACGTTGGCGAAAATCAGGCCCCACACGTCCTTGCGCAGCTTGCCGCGCTCGACCACCTTGACCGGCGGGATGCGCAGGGCTTCCTGCCATACCTCGACTGCGTTCGGGTTGTAACCCCCGGCGACGTTGCCGCCGATGTCGGCCTGGTGGCCCTTGACCGCCGTCCAGGCCACCAGCTTGTCCTCGAAGAACACCGGCTTGAAGGCGGCGACGTCGTTGTTCTGGTTGCCCAGGCTGAACACGTCATTGTGGAAGATCACGTCGCCCGGATAGATCTCGTCGCCGAAGAATTCCTTGATGTACTTGCACACCGGCGCCAGCGAGAAGGCCAGGATGGGCAGGTTCTCAGTCTGTTCCAGCATGTTGCCGTCGGCGTCGTAGAGGCCGGTGACGTAGTCCTTGGCTTCGCACAGGATGGGTGAGCGCGTGGTCTGCTCCATCGAGATGCTCATCTCGTCGGTGATCGACTTGAAGGTCCGCGCATAGACGGACAGCAGGATGGGATCGATCTTGGTGCTCATGCCGTTACCTCCTGTTTGTCTTTGAAGCATGCCGCGGCGAGATCCTCGCGGCCTTTCTGCCAGATGACGAATGACCCGAGGGCATCGACCGCGCAGTCGTAGGAATCGCTGACGAAGATCGCCGTCGTGACTTGTTCGATCATGGCCGGGCCGGTGATGCGGTTGCCGAAGTGCATCTTGTGGCCGTCATAGACCGGGGTTTCGCGGAAGGTCTTGGTTTCCGGGATGTACATGCTGCGTTTGCCCTTGAGCGCCTTGGAGGCATCGACCCCGTCCCATGCCTCCTGGCGGTAGGTCGGCTTGTCGGTGATGCCGATGGCCTGGACCCGCACGTTGATGATTTCGATCGGGGTGTTTTCCGCCTCCAGCGAATAGCCGTACAGGCGGTTGTGTTCCGCGTTGAAGGCGCGGGCGATGGCAACGGTGTCGCGGGCATCGATCAGTTCGCGCGGCACGCTGAAGGACACCTCGTGGTACTGCTTTATGTAGCGGCAGTCGAACTTGACGTCGTAGCGGCGGCGCTCCTCGGCGATGCGCTCCTCGACCAGTTGCCGCGTGCCGTCGGCCGACATCTCGTCGATCATCGCGGTCAGTTTCGCCCAGTCGATGGCCTCGAGGCGGGAAACGAAGGTGCGCACGAAGTCGTGCTTGAGCTCAGACATCAGCATGCCGAAGGCGCACAGCACGGAGGATTCGCGCGGCACGATCTGCAGCGGGATTTCGAGTTCGCTGCAGATCAGGCAGGAGTGGATCGGGCCGGCGCCGCCAGCGGGAATGAAGGGGAATTCTCGCGGGTCGAAGCCGCGCTTGATGGTGACTTCGCGCACGCCCTGGGCCATGTTGTTGCAGGCGACGCGATACATGCCGGCCGCCGCCTCCTCGATCGACAGGCCCATGGGTTTGGCGATGTGCTCTTCGATCGCGGCACGCGCGGCGGCGGCATCGAGCTTCATCCTGCCACCGGCAAAGAAGCCGGGGTCGAGGTAGCCCAGCACCACGTTGGCATCGGTAGTGGCCGGCAGCCGGCCGCCCTTGCTGTAGCAGGCCGGGCCGGGATCGGCGCCAGCGCTTTGCGGGCCCATGCGCAGCATGCCGCCTTCGTCGAGCCAGCCGATCGAGCCGCCGCCGGCGCCGATGGTATGGATGTCGAGCATGGGCAGGGCGATCTTGTGGCGGGCGATCTCGCCGTCGTTCTTGATCATCGGGGCATCGACTGCGACCGAGGCTTCGAAGCTGGTGCCGCCCATGTCGGTGGTGATGCACTTGTTCTGGCCGTGCAGTCGCACGTAGAAAAGTCCGGCGCCGGGGCCGCCGGCGGGGCCGGAGAGCAGGGTCAGCGCGGCTTTTTCGCGCGCCAACTGGGGCGAGATGACGCCGCCGTTGGACTGCATGATCAGCAGCAGGTTCCTGAACCCGATGCCCTTGAGGCGGCCGACCAGTTGGTCAAGGTAGTGGTTGAGCTTCGGTCCGACGTAGGAGTTCAGCGCCGTGGTACTGACGCGCTCGTAGAAGCGGATCGAGGGCAGCAGGTCGGTCGACACCGAGAGATAGGCGCCGGGCATTTCCTTGCGTACCAGTTCCGCCGCCGCCTGTTCGTGAGCGGGATTGGCGAAGGAGTTCATGAAGCAGATCGACACCGCCTGCACACCTTCCTGCTTGTAGAGGGCGATGGCCTGTTTGATCTGCTCCAGGTCGAGCGCCGTGGTCTCCTTGCCGTCGCGGTCCAGCCGCCCCGTGATGCCGGCGCGCAGGTAGCGCGGCACCAGCGGTTTCACGTTGGTATAGCGGTTGTTGTATTGCTCCTCGCGGATGCCGCGGCGCATTTCCAGGGCGTCCCTCACGCCTTCTGTGGTCAGCAGGCCGCACTTGGCGCCGGTGCCGGTCAGGGTGGCGTTGGTGGTCACGGTGGTGCCGTGCACGATGGTGTCGATGGTCGGCGCAAAGGCCTCCAGCGACAGCGGCGGGTTCATGCTGGCGGCGATGTCCGTCAGGCCGTTGACCACCGCGATCGATGGATCCGACGGGGTGGATAGCGTCTTGAAAATCGCCGGCTCGGCGTCGTCACGGGTGACGACGAAGTCCGTGAAGGTGCCGCCGACGTCAATGCCGATCTTAAGCGCCATGTGTTTTGCTCCGTAGGTTCATCAGGTTGTCCTGGGTTCAGGCGGTTTGCGCGACCATGTGCCGCACGTCTTCCTTGCGTATCTTGCCAAGCGCGGTCTTGGGCAATGCCTTGACCAGCACGACTTCCTTGGGATGCTTGAAGCGCGCGATGCGGCCTTCCAGCAGCTTCAGTACCTGCTCGCTGCTGAGAGAGCTGTTTTCCCTGGGCACCACCACCGCAACCACGATCTCGCCCCAGCGCGCATCGGGCTTGCCGATCACCGAGGCTTCGGCGATGTCCGGCGATTCGATCAGCAGGTTCTCGATCTCGGCCGGATAGATGTTCTCGCCGCCGGAAATGATCATGTCCTTGCTGCGACCATCGACATAGAGGAAGCCTTCCTCGTCGAGGTGCCCCATGTCGCCGCTGCGAAACCAACCGTCGTTGAGCACCGCGGCCGTCGCCTGCGGCGCCTGCCAGTAGCCGTTCATGACGTTGTCGCCCTTGATCAGGATTTCGCCGGTTACGCCCTGGGCGACGTCGAGCCCGTTCTTGTCCACCAGGCGCAGCTGGCAGTGGCGGCCGACACGGCCGGTCGAGCCGATCTTGCGCATCGCTTCGTCGGCCTTGAGATACACCGCGATCGGGCAGGTCTCCGTGGCGCCATACACCTGCACCAGCGGCACGCCCTTGGCGTGCACCGCGTGGATCACGTGGCGTGGAACGATGCTCGATCCGGTGGTGATCATGCGCAGGCTCGAAAAGTCGGCGCTGGTCCAACGGTGATTGGCCATCATCATGTCGAGCTGGGCGGGCACCAGGACGGTCAGCGTGATGCCTTCCCGTTCGATGCAATCGAAGGTCGCCTCGGGATCGAACTTGGCATGCAGCACTACGGTGCAGCCGGCCTGCAATGCTGGTGTGGTGAGGTTGTTGAGCCCGCCGACATGGAACAGCGGCAGGGTGTTGAGGATTACGTCGTCGCCGCTCAGGCCGTGCATGTCCTCGCTGTTGGCGGCATTGCAGACGATGGCGCGCTGGGAGAGCAGCACGCCCTTGGGCTTGCCGGTGGAGCCGGAGGTGTAGCAGATCAGCAGCGGTGTTTCCTCGTCTGCTGTCGCGTCGCACGGCGCCGGTATCGCGCCGCGGCCAAGAAATTCGTCCCACGGCGTCCAGCCGGGGGCACTCGCGCCAAATGCGACGCGGCCGATGCCCGCCAGCGCATCACCGATGGAGTTGGTCTGCGCAATGAAGTCGGGTTCGACGATCAGCACCTTCGGCGGACAGTCCTGCAGCATCTGCCTGTGCTCTGGGGCAGCCAACCGCCAGTTGAGCGGCATGAACAGCGCGCCCAGCTTCGCGCAGGCGAACAGCAGCGCCAGCATTTCCGGACTGTTGAAACCGAGGAAGGCGGCGCAGTCGCCGCGCCTGACCCCCGTTGCGGCCAGCGCTGCGGTGATGCGCTCGACGATGGAGGCGAACTCGGCATAGGAGATATCCCGCCCGGAATAGCGGATGGCGGTCTTGTCCGGAATGCGTCCGGCGTTGTCCGAAATCCAGTTCGCGAGCATTTCCTGCGGCTTACCTGGCGTCGCCGACTTCCAGCACCACCGACATCGCGGTATCGCCCGCCGCGCAGCCGGTAAACAGCCCGAAGCCGCCGCCCTTCAGGGCCAGTTCCTCGATCAGTTCGATGATGGCGCGGGTGCCCATCGGCGCCTGCGGATGGCCCCAGACCAGCGAGCAGCCATAGTTGTTCATGGTGTTGAGGTCGCAGCCGGTCTGCTTGGCGAAGTAGAGGTCGTTCACGGCGAAGGGGTTGTGGGTCTTGATCACCTTCATGTCGGCAATCGTCTTGCCGGCCTGCTCCAGGGCGCGCTTGGCCGCCGGCACCGTGGCTTCCGGCATGAAGGCCACCGGCACACGGGCGAGGCCGAATCCGTGCAGGCGCACGGCGATCTTAGGGTCCTTCGACAACTCGCGCGCCTTGTCGCGGCTGGTGACGATGATCGCGGCATTGCCATCGGCCGGGTGGGTCTGGCCGCCGAAGGTAACGCAGCCGCCGGCCATCACGGGCTTCAGCTTGGCCAGGCCTTCGGGGGTGGAATGCGAAATGCCCTCGTCGCCGGCCATGCTGCCCGCCGACTTCTTGAAGTTGGGGGCCGGCACGTCGAAGGGCAGGGTCATGAAGCGCTTGAGGAAGGCCGAGTCGTCTTCCAGCGACATGCGGTACTGCTCTTCGCGGCGCAAGACCAGCGCGTGCTGTTCGGCAGTGCCGATGCTGTGCTTGGCGGCGACGTTCTCCGCCGTCTGCAGCATCGGGTGCGGTCCCAGCGGGTCGCAGTTGAAGTTGTCCATCACCCAGTCCTCGGCGCTGCCGGTGCCGCCCGGGCCCTTGGGGTTCGGGTAGTAGAGGTGCGGGCCGTTCGAGGTGCGGTCGCAATTGATGGCCAGCGCCACCGAGGACATGCCGACCTCGATTTCCTGTGCGGCGGCGAGCAGGGTGCGCACGCCGGTGGCGCAGGCCTGCATCAGCGTCGGGCCGCCGGCCTGGCCGGCGCCGATCAGGCCGGTGAGCCAGGGCAGGCCATAGAAGGAGTGCTTCTGCGGCACCGAAAAGCCCAGCACGCCGTAGTCGAAGAACTTTGGATCGATCTTGCGTTTCGCCAGTTCGGCCTTCGCCACGTGGGCGGCGAATTCGACGCTGTGCAGGTTGGCAAAGCTGCCCTGCCAGCGTGCGAATGGGGTGCTCCAGTAGGCGCCGTAGGGTATTTCTGCTTTGTAGGTCATGTCTCGGTTCCGGATTGAGGGTGTGTGGCGGGAAGGTCGCGGGGTTATCCGGGCGCGCCGCGGCGCGTGCCGGACGATGATCTTATGGAGCTGTCGCGCGCTGTTCGGCGGCCTTTTCCAGGTCGATTTGCTCAATCGCCTTGACCAGATAGAGCCTGGCCGCTTCCAGGTGCTTGTGCATCGCGGTCGCCGCCGCGTCGGCATCGCGCTTCTTGAAGGCGGAGTGGATGTTCTTCATGCCGGTGAGCGCGGCCTTGCGCGCGGCCGGGTCGCCCAGGGTCAGTACCCGCAGGAATCGCACATGGCCGACGTACTGGTCGAGCAGCTTCGACATGCGCCGATTGGGCACCAGGGCGCGCCAGGCATTGTGGAATCGGCTGTTGGCCTCGAGGAAGGCGCGAAAGTCGTCGATCTTTTCGGCGGCGATCGCATCATCGATCGCCGATGACATGCTGGCCAGGTCGCCGGGACCAGTCACCTCGGCGACGGCACAGCGGACGGCCGCCGGTTCGAGCAGGAAGCGCAATTCGTAGATTTCCGCGATGTCGGCGTCGGTCAGTTCGGGGACCACGAAGCCGCGCCCTTCGACCACGATCATGCCTTCGCTTTCGAGGCGGGCGAGGGCTTCGCGCACCGGGGTCCGTGATACGCCAAGCTGCGCCGCGAGGCTGACTTCCTGCAGGCGTTCCCCGGGCCGGATCTGGTGGCTGCCGATGTTGTCGCGCAACTGGTTGTAGACCCGATCGGCCAAGCCTGCCGGCCGTTCCAGGGGCTTGATTGACGTGTTCATGGCAGAATCGATTGCGCTGTTGCGCTCGCGTCATGGAATACTGGATACTGTATACGCAGTACATCGAGAGTGTCAATAGCAACGGGTGCAACGCATGAGTCCTAACTTGAAACATCGCGTTCGGAGTGGCGGGTGATAGCCGAGCGAAGCGAGCTGACCAGAAGCCTCCCCGCGAGGGGAGGATGGGAGGGGCGGGCCTTCAATTCGCTTTTGCCTTGTTTCGTCATCGGCGGATGTCTCCCGTTGCCATGAGCGTTAGGCTTGAACAGCTCGCACGCGACATCGCGGCAGGACAACGTCCTGCCCTGGCGCGGGCCCTTTCCCTGGCCGAACGCGACCCGGCAGCCGCCGCCACGCTGCTTGCCAAACTCGCCGAGCGGCTGGGCCGCGCGCACGTGGTCGGTATCACCGGTCCTCCCGGCGCCGGCAAATCCACCCTGGTCGGCGCTCTGGTGCGGCACCTTCTTCAGGCGGACCGGCGTGTCGCGGTGCTGGCGGTCGATCCGTCGAGCCCGGTGAGCGGCGGCGCCTTGCTCGGCGACCGCTTCCGCATCGGCGAACTGGCCGCCGACGAGCGTTCCTTCGTCCGTTCTACAGCCACGCGGGGCAGCCTCGGCGGCCTCACGCGAGCCGCGCGGCAGATGGTGCAATTGATGGATGCGGCCGGTTACGACCTGGTCCTGGTGGAAACCGTCGGCACCGGGCAGTCAGAAATCGATGTCGCGCAACTTGCCGACTCCCTGCTGGTGGTTTTTCCGCCCGGCCTGGGCGACGAGCTGCAGGCGATCAAGGCAGGCATCCTGGAACTGGCCGACCTGCTGGTGGTGACCAAGAGCGATACGGCGGGTGCGACGCTGGCCTGCCAGGCCCTGCAGGGCGTGCTGCCGATGTGGCGCAATGCGCCGCCGATCCACCCGGTCAGCGCGCTGTCGGGCGGAGGCATCGCCGAACTCGTCGCGGCCCTGCTGCAGCGCGTGCAGGATGCCGCCGCCAAGCCGCGGCCGCTCGCCGATTCCATGGCGCCGCCGTTCGTCCCCGAAGCCGTGTTCGAGACGCTGCGTGAGCAACTGGAGCGGCGCCTGCCTTTCCTGGCCGGCAGCGGATTACGGATTGCGTTAACAAACGCGGCAGCGGGGCAGGGGCCGTCGCGCATCGAGCTTGAACTCTGCCTCGCGGCGGGTGGCGATTCCTATGTGCTGGGCGTTGCCGTCGGTGCGCTGGTGGTGCTCGCCGGGGATGCCGGCCTGAGTTGCGACATCGGGCCCATCGACCCGGCCGGCCGCGCGCTGCGACTGGGGCTGACGCCGGTCCGGCCGCCGCAAGCCTGAAAAGTCGGCGCTGGCGACACGGCGGCCAGCGGCCGGCGTCGCCTCAGTCCTCGTGGCGGAAGGACATCGAGACGCGTGCGCGATAGGCGACCACCTTGCCGTCCTCGATCTTCATGTCGAGCCGGGTGACTTCCGCAACGCTCAGGTCGCGCAGGGTTTTCGCGGCGGCTTCGACGGCCGAGCGCGCAGCGTCTTCCCAGGAGGTGGGGCTGCTGCCGACGACCTCGACGATCTTGTAGACGGGGTTGGCGCTCGCGGATCTCCGGGGCATGCGTCAGTCCCGGAATTGCAGGTCCGGCCGCGTCCCGGGCGCCAGGCGTCCGCGCCCGATGTAGCCCATGCCGAGTTGGGTGGGCGTCATGGCCCAGTCGTCGAGCAGGGGGGCGATGCGATCCCAGGGTGTCGCCAGGTCGCCGGGGGCGCCGTTGTAGCCGTGGTTCTTCAAATAGACCCAGGGATTCAGCGGCGCCAGCCAGCCGGAGAAATACTTGATGCCGGCGATCGCGACCATCGCCCCGGGGCGCGCGCAGGCCAGCAGCCGCTCCAGCGCGACCGGCGAGCGCAGCACGTCATGCGCGTAGTGGAACAGCAGCGCATCGACCGGTTCGGGCAGGCTCAGTTCCTGGGCGGCACACTGGATCAGGGTGACGTTGCTCCAGCCGGATTCGATCCGGCGGCGTTCGGCGATCGCCAGCATTTCCGGGCTCTGGTCGCAGCCGTAGATCGCGCCGTCCGCGCCGACGGCGGCCCGCAGCAAGGGCAGGCTGAGTCCGGTGCCGCAGCCGACGTCGAGCACCCTTTGCCCCGGCTGCAATCCCAGCGCGGCGACCGCGCGTTCGCGGATTCCTTGCGTCGGCCCGCAACTCGCGTCATAGCCGGCGGCGCGCTTGCGGTACTTGGCGATCGAACGGGCGCGGATCGGGTCGTCCGGCAGGTGGGGAGTGGGGGCGGAGTTGTCGGGCATGGGGTTCGTCGGGGCGTCGGCGCGAGTATCCCGTGCCGAACGGGAGCCGTCAATCCGGGCGCGCGGCGGTAGGACACAGCGGGGCGGCCCCTATAATTGCCCGATGAACCGGACATGCATCGAAATGAAGGCGGCCGCTTGATGTCGCCGCCGACCGCGCCCGGCAGGTCCGGTGCCGGGCGCGCCGCCAGCGCGTGCTGGCGCGGCCTGATGGCCACCATTCTGCTCTCGCTGCCCTTGCCGGCAAGCGCGCAAGCCGCCACGACGGCCGTCGCGGGGGAGATGCTGGCGCGGGTGCTCGCCGAGGTGGCGCGGCAACCGTTGAAGGCCGCGCCCTTCATCGAGCGCCGCTCCTCGGCCTTGACCGCCAGTCCGCTTGAATCGCGTGGCACGCTGAGCTACCAACCGTCCGGCAGTTTCGAGAAGCGTACCGTGACGCCGATCCAGGAGCGCATGACCGTCGGCCCCGATGCGATCACGATCCAGGGCGCGCAGGGCGCCGCGCAGACGATCCGGTTCGAGGCGCAACCGGCAATGGCGGCCTACGTACACGGCTTGCGGGCGGTGCTGGCGGGCGACGCCGGACCCCTGCGCCAGCATTTCGACACGCAACTGACCGGCAGCCTCGATCACTGGGAAATCCGCCTGCGGCCGCGCGACGCCGCCGTGCGGCGCGGCATCGCGCAGATCGTGGTGCGCGGCGAACGCGGCCAAGTGCAGGTGGTGGAAACGACCGAAACCGGCGGCGACGTCAATGAACTGACCATCCTGCTGCGCGCACCAGGCGCCGCACGGCCGGCGAAGTAGTTCACCGGATGAGGCGCGGCGTCTGGCTGCTCTGGTTGCTGGTCGTCGTGCTGTCGGCCCTGCAGGTCGGACGTACGCGCGTCGTCACCGACACAACCTCCTTCCTGCCCGGGCCGGCCGATGCCGACCAGCGCCTGATGGCCGGACAATTGCGGGACGGCATCTCGACGCGCATGCTGATCGTCGGCCTGCACCTTCCCGCTGCCGGAAACTTGGCGCCGAACGCGGCCGAACGCGAGGCGCTGGCCGCCGCGAGCCGTAGCCTGCGCGAACGACTCGCCGCGAGCAAGTCGTTCGCCTGGGTCAGCAATGGTGATGTCACGCGCCATGAGGCCGAACGCGAGCGCCTGTTCGCCGCACGCTACCTGCTGAGCCCCGGTGTCACGCCGCAGGCGTTTTCTGCGCCGGGGCTGGCCGAGGCGTTGCGCCGGCTGGAGGGCGAACTGGTTTCGTTTCGCGGCGGCGCGATCAAGTCCGTTGCCGCCGCCGATCCAACGCTCGAATCCCTGAAGCTGCTGGAACGCAGTTCGGCGCAATTCAAGGCGCGCGGCGGCGCCGACGTCTGGTTTTCCGCGGACGGTCGCGCGGTACTGCTGATGGCGGAAACCACCGCGCGCGGGCACGACATCGACGGCGTGCGCGAGGCCATCGGGCTCGTCCGCAACTCGGCGCAGTCGGTGCTGAAGGACTGGCCCGCCGCCGTCGCTACGCCGTCCGTCGAGTTCGCCGGCGCCGGCTACTTCAACGTGCTGTCCCACGACGCCATCGGCCGCGATGCCGAGATGCTGTCGCTGATCGCCACCGTGCTGGTTTGTTCCCTGCTGCTGTGGGCCTTGCGCAGCCCGCGCTTCCTGGTGCTGGCGATCATCCCGGTCGGTACCGGCACGCTCGCCGGATTTGCCGCCGCCGGCCTGGTCAATGGCAGCATCCACGGCATCACGCTGGCCTTCGGCATCACGCTGCTGGGCGAGGCGGTCGACTACGCGATCTATACCTTCGTCCAGCGGGACGGCGGCGGACGCCATGCGTCGACCTTCTGGGCGACGCTCTGGCTGGCCGTCGCCACCTCCCTGATCGGCTTCGCCGCGATGTTCTTCTCCGGCTTCCAGGGCTTGCGCCAACTCGGTTTGTTCTCCATCGTCGGGCTGATCGTGGCCGGGGCCTGCACGCGTTGGCTCTTGCCCGAACTGCTGCCGGTGCCGCAGCGCGAAAGCCCGCGCGGGGTCGAGGCCGGTTTGGCGCGCGCGACACGCTTCCTGCGCGGCTTGCGCTGGCCATTGCTGCTGCTGGCGCTGGCGATGGCGGTACTGATCGCGACGCGCGGCGACGCCATGTGGCGCGACAACCTCGATGCCCTGTCGGCCAGTTCACAGCAGGATACGGCGCGAGACCGGCAGTGGCGCGACGACATCGGTGCCGCCGAATTGCGTTCGATGCTGGCGGTGCGTGGCGCCGACGTCGACCAGGCCTTGATGCGGGCCGAGGCCGCTGCGGCGACGCTGGACGGCCTGGTGCGCGAGGGCGAGATGCGCGGCTACGACAGCCCCGTCACGGTTCTGCCGAGCCGTGCCGTGCAGCGTGCCCGACAGGCGGCGCTGCCCGATTCCGAGACCTTGCGCGCGCGCCTCGGCGAAGCGCTGAAGGGCAGCCCCCTGAAGGCTGCAGCGTTCGAACCTTTCCTCGCCGACGTTGACACGGTGCGAACGGGGAAACCGATCGAGCGGAGCCATTACGCCGGAACCCTAATCGGCAGCTGGCTGGCCGCCCAGGTGGTCGAGTCGGAAGACGGCGCCACGATCCTGATCCTGCTGCGCGGTGCCGCAGAGGGAAACCGCATCGGCGAAAAATTGCGTCAGGCGAATCTGCCCGGCGTCGGCCTGGTCGACCTGCAAGGCGACGTCGAAGCCCTGGTCGCAGACTATCGCCGGCAGACCCTGCGCACCGCGCTGCTGGGTGCCGTCGGAATTTTCCTGGTGATCGCGCTGCAGCTTCGCGATCGGCGCGCCCTGGGCGCGATGCTGGCGACGCTGGTGGCGACCGTGCTGATCACCGCCGGTTCGCTGTTGCTGCTCGCGGGCGGCCTCACCGTGTTCAACCTCGTCGCCTTGCTGCTGGTGGCGGGCGTCGCGTCGAACTACGCGCTGTTCTTCGCCACCCTGCCAGCCGATCCCGTGGAGCGCCAGCGGACCAGCCTTTCGGTATTGCTCGCCGGCGCTTCGACCTTCATCGTGTTCGCGGTGCTGGTCGCTTCATCGACCCCGGTGCTGGCGATGATAGGCACTACCGTCGCCATCGGTGCGGCGGTCGGCCTGGTCTGCAGCATGGCGTTCGCGCCGGGATGAGAAGCGGTATGGGTGCCGTAGCGCCAGCGCCGACTTTTGAAGCGGGCTTCAATCGGTCCGCGTGTTCCCGGTGACGTCGTAGCCGAGCAGTTTCGCAGTGCGCACCAGTTCCGCCGCGGTCAGTGCCTGGTGGTCCGCGCCGGAAAGGACCTCGGGCGGCTTGGAACTGCCACGATGGCGGCGCTGGAAGGCAGACAGGTCGAAGCGTTCGGCGGCGATTCCGACGTGCGCGGCAATGGCGTCAACCACGATCTGCGGACTGGCGACCATGTCTTCGTAGCGCACGACCAACACCGGGCCGAGGCGTGGCGCGGCGCGCAGCAGCGATTGCACGTTGGCCGTCCAGATCGAGGCGAAGCGGACCGGGTCGGACCCGCAATGCAGGCCATACCACCCGGTCGACTTCAGTGAGCGCAGGGCCTCGGCCGGATGGCGCACGCTGAAGACGAAGCGTGCCTCGGGAAACAGCGTCTTCAGCAACACGGCGGCATTGCCGTCGTGGCGGATCTCCTTGAATCCCCAGCGCGGATAACCCAGGCGCCGCGCCTCGGCGCCCATCGATTCGGTAAACAGGGCGCGCAGGCCGTCGAGGAAAGCAGTCATCGGCGGCGTCAGGTTGGGTATCCAGGCGTCGTGACCGTGGCGGGCGAAGGCTTCCTGTTGCTGGCGACCGTCGGTCAGGCCATGCCAGGCTTGCAGGCGATCGAGCAAATTGCCGGCGGCGGCGACCATGGCGCCGTCGTGCTCGCCCCAGATCATGATCTCGCGCGTCGAGATCAGCAGGCGTTGCAGCAGGGTGCTGCCGGTCCTGCCGGCGGAACTGAGGATGAAGACCGGTGCCTGGGTCGGGTTCATGACCGGTGAGTTGCCTGTTTCGGTGGTTGGGAGTAGCCTTGATCCAATCATGGCTTTTCATCGATCGGGCACGGAAGCCTGCCTGCCGGTCGAATGCTGGTACCGCGCAATGCCGAGCGAACCGACCGGAGAAATAAACTCATGACCTTTGCCACGCTCCACTGGAAAACCGGCTACGACACCGAGGTCGAGGAAATCGACCTGCAGCATCGTTACTTCATGAGCCTGATCAACCGGTTGCACGCCGAACTGGCCTCAACCACGGATGCCGAGTATCGCAGGAAACTGTTTGACGAGCTGACCAAGTACGCGTCATTTCATTTCGTCAGCGAGGAAAACCTGATGATCAAGTTCGGCTATCCCGACCATGACCTCCACCACGCCTTGCACCGGCAGCTGATCGACGAGCTTTCCTGGCGCTCCCAAAGCAAGTCGGAAGAAGAACTGTTCGATTTCCTGATCCGCTGGTTCATCGAGCACACGGTGCAGGAGGACCAGCGCTTCGGCGACTACGTGAAGAACCTTGCCGTCGGGGCGGCCTAGGGCTCAACCGCCGGCGATGATCGGCACCAGTTGCACGCGGTCGCCGCTGCGCAGCACTTTTGCGGCTTCACCGGAGAGCACCATCTCGCCATTCACCGTGATGTTCCACGACGGATCGTCGAGCGACTTGCGGGCTTCGGGCAGGTGGCGACGCAGCGCCGTGCGCAGTTCGGCGACATTGGCCACCGGCCGGTCGATGACGATGGATTTTTCCGGGGCGCCCGGCAGCGGCCGCGGCAATTCGACGCGGACGGCGAAGCCGGTGGCGGCCAGCGCCAGCCGCTCGTGCCAGTCGGCGCGCGGCACGCTTTCGGCATTGAGGCCGGTGAGTTCGTAGAAGCGCCTTTTCATGGCGTCGAATTCGGCGCGGTCGATCTTCTCGCCCTTGAACGGGCCGGTATCGATGGTCTCTTCGAACCAGCGCGCCGGCAGTGTGTCGTCCTTCGCGCGCAGGCCGAGGCGGAAATTCAGCAGGTGCTCGATGCCGGTGATGTTGCGGCCGACCTCGTCGAGCTGTTCCGCGCTGACCGGCTCGCCGGTCATGGTGCCCAGTTGCGTCGCGAAATCGCCGCAGTCGGGCAGGGTGGGCGAGTTGAACAGCTTGGTGTTGAAGCGGCACATGCCGACCGAGTCGCCGACGGCGAAGGTGTTTTCGCAGCGGCGCACGGCGATTTCCTTGCCCTCGTAGCTGTTCGGCTGCGGCGCCACGGTGCCGCCGTAGAGCTGGGTCTTGAACGGCGCATCGTCGTTGACGCGGGCGTTGATTTCCAGCGTGACGCGGTTCCGCAGGTGGTCCATGCCGCGCGTGGCGACCGAAAGGCCGAGCGCGAAGGCCTTGAGGATGCGCGCATCGTGCGGATCGCTCTGGAACAGGCCCTTGACCGCCATGCGGTATTCCAGCGCCTCGCGCGGGTACTTGCCGGTATCGACCGCCCGCGCCGAGTCGGCGATTGTGTCGCCGAAGCCTTCGCGCTTCGCGGTCATGAAGAGCAGCTTCTCGATGCTGTCGTAGTTGCCCCAGGACAGGTCGAGCCCGCCCGTGTGGCTGGCGTCGATGATGCCGCGCTGCCAGAGTTCCATGGCCCAGGATATCGCGCTGCCGGTGGAGGCGGAATCGAGGCCCAGGTCGTTGAGGATGTTGTTCAGGCGCAGCACCTGCTCGGCCTCGCGCAGGCCGATCATCGGGCCGAACTTGCCGACCGTGACGTACTCCGGGCCGTCGCCCTTGTCGTACTTGTCAAACTTGCCGTCGCCCTTGATGCCGTTGTAGGTGCGCAGCTTGTGGTGGTCGATGTCGGCCTGCGCCTTGTCGTAGCTGGCATTGCCCTTGAGCCCCATCAGCGCGGCGGAGCCCCAGCCGCCCTTGCCCTCGGGCGTCATGTCGTTCAGGTTGCGGCAATGCACCGGGCACTTGTAGCAGCCGTCCATGCCGGGCCGGTAGGGATCGAAATTGTCGGCGTCGAGCGATTCGTGCCAGGCGGTGGTCTGGTTGTTCAGCGTGCCCAGCGCGCCGAGCACGCGCGACGGCTTGTAGAGGAAGGGCGTGCCGACCTGCTTCAGGGCGTTCTTGATCACCGAGGTCGAGGTGATCTTCTTGCCGATCACCTTGTTGTGTTCCTTGAGCTGCTTTTGCAGCGGCGGGTCGCCGGGCTTGCCCTGGATCATGATCGCCTTAAGCTTCAGCGCGCCCATCTTGGCCCCGGCGCCGCCGCGCGCCCAGATCGACTTGATGCCACCCATGATGCCGCTGCACAGCACCTGGTTTTCGCCGGCCGTGGTGATGCGCGCCAGCGCCATGTCCTTGCGCTCGGTGCAGTGGAAATCGCGCTCGACGGCGGCCGCGGTGTCGAGGTTGTCGAGGCCGACATAGGGCGTGGCGTCGAGGAATTCCACCGACTCGCGCGAAATCTTCAGCAGCGTCCATTGCGCCGCCCGGCCGTGCAGCACGATGTGGTCGTACCCCAGGCGCTTGGTGAAGGCCGGGAAGTAATCGCCGGCGCTGGAGTCGAGGATGGCGTAGCTGTCGGGCGAGCGGCTGGTGAAGTTGCCGCGCGTGGCGGAAGGCATGTCGCCGGTCAGGGTGCCGGCGCCGAAGATGAGCGGCACCTCGGGATCGAGCGCCTCCTTGTCTTCGTCGAGCAGGTTGTAGAGCAGCACCATGTTGGCACCGCGGCCGCCGAGGAAATTGCGCATGATCTCGGCGGGGAGGTACTTGCTGCGGGTCTCCCGGTGTTCGAGGTCGACGAACAGCACGGCACCCTGGGTCGGGTACTGCGGCGTGTCGTGCATGCGCGCGCACAGCCGGTCGATTCGGGTCCTGATGCTCATTACCGGTTCTCCATGGCAAGGCTTCTGCGATGGCGAATAGTTTACTGCATCAATGATTGGAAGTCCATCAAAAATGGACGAAAGTCGGCGCTGGAACGACGGCGCTCCGCGCTCAGCGGTGTTCGGGAAAGACCTTTTGCAGCAACGTGAGGAAGGTTTCGCGTTCGGCCGGGCTGAAGTTCTGCAGCAGGCGCTTTTCGTGCTGGCCGACCTGGCGCTTCAGCTTGCGCAGCAGTGTTGTGCCCGCCTCGGTCAGGCGGATGGCGTTGGAGCGCCGGTCATGCACCGAGGCGCGCCGCTCGACCAGGCCGCGTCGTTCAAGGTTGTCGATCACGGTGACCACCGTCGAGCGGTCGAGCTGGGTGGCGCGCGCCAGTTCGCTCTGCTTGAGGTCGGGATTGGATTCGATGATGACCAGCACGCCGAACAACCCGGGCGTGACGTCCTCGCCGCCAAGCCCCTGCGAAAAATCGCGGAACAGCGCGATCTGGGCCATGCGCAACTGGAAGCCGACCAGTTCGGGCAGCATGCCCAGGTCGATGGCGGATTTTTTGCTGGACTCAGTTTTGGCGGGCATGGCTTCGCGTGGAGGATTTGTGGTCAGGGGCGGGCAAAACACTCGCAGGCGGATTATCGCTTCGCCAAATACCTTGCGTCAAATGATCGGATTTCCATCAAAACAGTAACCAACTGGTTTGGGGTGGTGGGAGAGGCTTCAGGGAGGCGACGTTCGCCGTGTCGCCGGCGCCGACTTTTGGCCTTCGACCCACTTCGCAAAATTTTGGCAATCGAGATTCGTGGGGAGAATGGTTGTCGCAGTTCGGCCATAACCGGCCGGAGAGTTGGATGGCGCAAAGCAGTCATTCGGTCGACACCGAGTGTATTCTTCAAGCCTATTCTCGGATAGCTCCGGCGATCCAGGTTCCATGCCTATTAAATTATCAAAGCGTGAAATTGCCAAATTGCGCGAATTGGCCAACGAAGCGTGGGAGTCGGAACTCCACGACGCGCTGGATGAATTGTTCGATGACTTCTGTCGCTGGGCGGAAGACGGGTACAGCTCTTTTGAGCTCACCGAGCGCATCCATCAATTTCACGATGAGATCTCACGAGAACTCTACAAACGCTATACCGGCCTTCCACCGGCCGTCGCCGTCGCCCGTGCCATTGCCATAGGCGCCATCGATGAAGCCGCTTTGTCTCCCTCGCTCCAAGAGAAGCTTGCGGATGAGATAGAAGCACAGCAACGAATTGCCGACGCCGATTGACCGGTCAATCCGACTGCAAACGGTCGAGCGGACTGGTAACTTTCCATGTGACCTCCAATACGTGGGTATATATCATCGTTGTTTGCAAACTCCGATGGCCCAGCAAGAGTTGAATGGTGCGAATGTCGGTGCCCGACGATAGCAGATGGGTGGCGAATGAGTGCCTCAGCGTATGAACGCTGGCGTGCTTGTGGATCCCCGCCAGTTGCAGCACCTTGCGAAAGGGACGTTGGACTGAACTGTCGGAGGTATGCCTGCGCGCCAGTCGGCCGCTCTCACCCCACGGTCGAAGGACGGCGGAAGGGAAGGCAAATTGCCACGCAAAGGACGTTGAGGCGGATGGATACTTACGGTCAATCGCGTTTGGCAAGGGAACCAGTCCGCCGCCCTTGCTTAGATCTTCCTTATGCAATGCCGCCACGCGAAGAAGGTGCTGCTGAAGCGGTTTGTGGAGTTGATCGGGCAATACCGTGGAACGATCCTTACCGCCCTTTCCAGCGCGCACCGTGATCATCTTGGCACCAAAGTCGATGTCCTTTACGCGAAGTGTGACGCACTCATTTACCCGCAGCCCCGCGCCGTACATCACTTCGGCCAGGAGACGTGGCGTTCCCTGCATCTGAACCAATACCCGCTTCACCTCTTCCGTGGTGAGCACCACAGGAACGCGGTGGCGAGCCTGGACACGCTTTAACCCGGACATCGTTCCCAAGGGCTGTGCCATCACCGAATCGTAGAGAAATACGATGGCGTTCAATGCTTGGGTCTGTGTCGATGCTGCCACCTTGCGGCTGACCGCCAGATAGTTAAGGAACGCCTCTACTTCGGCTGCTCCCATCTCCCGAGGGTGGCGTTTGCCATGGAAGAAGATGTACTGCCTGATCCTGTAGCGGTAACTCTCTTCGGTGCGGGGGCTGAAATGCCTGCGTCGGCAGATTGCCGCAAACAGGTCGAGCAGGCGAGGGGGCTGGCTACCCCATAACTGTGACTCCTTACGTGATGAAAAAGCCGGAACATTAACCTGTTCGCCTGTCCGTATGATTGGAAGTTGATAAGGAGACCCATTTAGGAGAATCTCTACGTCATTCAATACGTTAGAGGCATTCCGACCGTGTCCGTATTATTAGCAATAATCTGGACGTTTCTGCGCGTGAATAACTGTTCGGCCCCATAGAACCGCGCACCTTCGCGCATTTGACAAGCGCAATTATTGTAGCTACAGTAATGCATGCGTATCGAATTCGATCCAGCCAAGGATGAGGCAAACCAGGCGAAGCACGGCGTGTCCTTGCTCATTGCGGTCGAACTCGATTGGGAAGCTGCGCTGGTGTGGGTTGATGAACGGTTTGAGTACCACGAGATGCGAATGATCGCGCTCGCTCCAAAGACCGAAATACTGTAC
The DNA here is from genome assembly GCA_016235805.1 of Rhodocyclales bacterium. Taxonomy (GTDB): domain Bacteria; phylum Pseudomonadota; class Gammaproteobacteria; order Burkholderiales; family Rhodocyclaceae; genus Sulfuritalea. The sequence continues at coordinate 18,690 of JACRIY010000041.1, read as the reverse complement.
TACGTGGCCTTTGTAGATCGTGGCAATGTGCGAAGGATCATCAGCCTTCGCCGCGCCAATCGTCGTGAGGTAAAGCACTATGTCGAAAGTCTCTAAACGACCTGCCGTTCGCATGCCGACCGCGGCCGAAGACAAAGCCATTACCGCGGCGGCCAAGAGCGATCCCGATGCACAGCCGCTCACGCCTGCTCAGCTTAAGGCAATGGTCCCCTTGCAGTCGTTGCGCGGGCGGCCAAAGTCCGAAAACAAGAAGCTGCTGGTATCGGTGCGCTACAGCCCCGAGGTCGTGGCCTACTTCAAGTCAACGGGCGAAGGCTGGCAATCGCGCATGGATGGTGTGTTGCGTCAGTACGTAGCGCGCCATTCCCGAAGCGCATAGGTATGTGGCCGAACCCATCGTTCCAGAGGTGCTGCGCGAGAGAGTCGCGCAGCACCTCTGAACTTGGACGTTCCTGAACGTCTGCTTTCCTAGACCGGCCAGGTCCGCTAAGGGCACGAAGGCGACTCAAACCCAAAACCGACTTGCCTTAGACGCTGCCACGCCAAGTTTGCCGGCTTAAAAGTCAACCACGAATTCCGCATGGCCGAAGCGTGACCCGCCGTGCGGCCAAAGCCACCAGCGGGCGGACCGAAGTCCGCCCTGTAATCGGCGATGGTTGGCTAATCGAGCTTCACATGAAAGCGCTTGGCCTTCATTTCGAAGCGCGGCAGCGCATTGCGCGCGACGTGGTGCACGCGCGGGCGGAAGGCGAGCATGGAATCGAGCTTGACCGCGATCTCATGGACGACCTCGGGATCGGCGCCTTCGCAGAGTTCGACTTCGATGTCCATCTCGTCCATCTGCTTGACCTTGTTCACCGTGATGCGGAATTCGTCGACTTCGGTGAACTTGCGGATGATGTTTTCCACGCCGGCCGGGAAGACATTGACGCCGCGCACCGTGACCATGTCGTCGGCGCGGCCGAGGATGCCGCCTTCGAAGCGCAGCGAGGTGCGGCCGCAGTCGCAGCGGTCGGTAGTCACGCGCACCAGGTCGCCGGTGCGGTAGCGGATCACCGGGAAGCCCCAGCGTCCGAGGTTGGTGATCACCAGTTCGCCGCGTTCGCCCGGCGCCACGGCTTCGCCGGTTACCGGGTTGATCACCTCGGCGATGTATTCGCTTTCGATCAGGTGGGTGCCGCCCGGTTGCACCTGGCATTCGAAGGAATGGGCGCCGACTTCCGAGGCACCGGCATGATCGAAGCATTTGGCCGCCCAGGAATCCTGGATGCGCGCCTTGGTGGCCGGGATGTTGGCGCCGGGTTCGCCCGCATGCACCGTGGATTTCATCGGGATGCTGCCGATGTCGAAGCCGATTTCGTGGGCCACTTCGGCCAGGCGCAGGGCATAGGTCGGCGTGCAGCACAGCACCGTGGTGCCGGTTTCGCGCATCAGTTCGAGGCGCTGCTGCGAGTCGCGCCCGCCGCCGGGAATCATGGTCGCGCCGATCTTGCGCGCGCCTTCGACCGCGGCCCAGAAGCCGATGAAGGGGCCGAAGGCGAAGGCCATGAACAGGCGGTCCGAGGCGGTGACGCCGGCGCCGGCCAGCACATGGCCCCAGCAGCGGCCCCACCAGTCCCAGGATTCGTGGGTATCCATGACCTTGAGCGGTACCCCCGTCGTGCCGGAAGTCTGGTGCATCCGCACGTAGGCCTCGATCGGATAGGTCAGGTTGCTGCCGAAGGGGCCGTGGGCGGCCTGGTCATCCATCAGTTCGCCCTTCTTGGTGAAGGGCAGCTTCGCCAGGTCGTCCATGCTGCGGATGTCGCCGGGCGAAACGCCGGCGGCTTTCCACTTGGCGGTGTAAAAGCCGTTGCGGCCCCACAGTTCGTTCATCATCGCCTGCAGCTTGCCCAGTTGCAGGGCGGCCAGTTGCTCGCGCGGCAGGGTTTCCGTGGCTTCGTCAAAGTAAGTCATCTGCTGTTCACCTCATTCGGGTACGGCATTCGGGAGCGGACGATCAGCCGCCGGCGATGATGGGAACCAGGGTCACGCGGTCCCCGCTGGCGATGTGCGACGCAGATTCTCCGGAGAGGATCATCTGGCCGTTGACGGCAACATTCCAGCTGCTGTCGTTCAGGTCCGTTGCCGCTTCCGGCAGCTTGCGCAGCAGCGCCTTGCGCAGTGCGCCGACGTCGCCCACCGTCTCGTCGATGACTACCGATTGTTCGGGCGCTCCAGGCAGGGCTTTGGGCAGGTCGACGCGCACGGCAAAGCCGGTGATGGCACGCGAGAGCATTTCGTGCCATTCGGTGGCCGGCGTGCCTTCGGCATTGAGGCCGGTTAGCGCGTAGAAGCGTGACTTCATGCCGTCGAACTCGGTGCGGTCGATCTTCTCGCCGGCGAAGGGGCCTTCGGTCAGGGCCTCCTCGAACCAGCGGCGTGGCAGGGTGTCGTCCTTGGCGCGCAGGCCGAAGCGGAAGTTCAGCATGCGCTCGATGCCCGTGACGTTGCGGCCGATCTCGTCGAGTTCCTGTTCGACGAAGGTCTGGCCGGTCAGGGACGTTAGCTGCGTGGCGAAGTCGTTCAGGTCAGGCAGGGTCGGCGAGTTGAACAGCTTGGTATTGAAGCGGCACATGCCAACCGAATCGCCGACCGCGTAGTTGTTCTCGCACTTCCTGACGGCATATTCCTTGCCTTCGTAGCTGTTCGGTTTGGCCGACACGGTGCCGTTGTACAAGGCGGTCTTGAACGCCGGATCGTCGTTGATGCGCGCGTTGATCTCCAGGGTCACGCGATTTCTCAGGTGGTCCATGCCGCGCGTGGCGACCGAGAGGCCGAGGGCGAAGGCCTTGAGGATGCGCGAATCGTGCGGATCGGACTGGAACAGGCCCTTGACCGTCATGCGGTAGTCGAGCGCTTCCTTCGGATACTTGCCGCGCTCCACGGCGCGCGCCGAGTCGGCGATGGTGTCGCCGAAGCCTTCGCGCTTCGCGGTCATGAACAGCAGCTTCTCGATCAGTTCGTAGTTGCCCCAGGTCAGGTCGAGGCCGCCGGTTTCCTTTTGCGTGATGATGCCGCGCTGGTAGAGCTCCATGGCCCAGGCGATCGAGCTGCCGGTGGAGGCGGAGTCGAGGCCGAGGTCGTTGAGGATGTTGTTGAGGCGCAGCACATGTTCCGGCTCGCTGATGCCGATCATCGGGCCGAACTTGCCGACCGTGACGTACTCGGGGCCGTCGCCCTTGTCGTACTGGTCGAATTTTCCGTCGTTGTGGATGCCGTTGTAGGTGCGCTGCTTGCCATGCTCGACCTCGGCCTGCGCCTTGTCGTAGCTGGCGTTGCCGGTGAGTCCCTTGAGCGCCGCGGCGCCCCAGCCGCTCGCGGCGCCGGGGGTCATGTCGTTCTGGTTGCGGCAATGCACCGGGCACAGGTAGCAGCCGTCCATGCCGGGACGGTAGGGATCGAAGTTGTCGGCATCGAGGCTGGGCTTCCAGCTGGTCTGCTGGTTGTTCTTGGCGCCCAGCGCGCAGAGCACCCGGCTGGGCTTGTAGAGGAAGGGCGTGCCGACCATCTTCAGCGCGTTCTTGATCACGCTGGTGCCGATGATCTTCTTGCCGATCACCTTGTTGTACTTGGCCATCGGCTGCACCGGCTGCAGGTCCTTCGGCGCGCCGTGGATCATGATGCCCTTGATCCGCAGCGAGCCCATCTTGGCGCCGCCGCCGCCGCGCGCCCAGATCGCCTTGATGCCGCCCATGATGCCGCTGCACAGCACCTGGTTTTCCCCTGAGGTGGTGATCCTGGCCAGCGCCATGTCTTCGCGCTCGACGCAGTTGAAGTCGCGCTGGATCGCCGCCGCCATGTCGAGGTTGTTGAGACCGACGTAGGGCGCGGCATCGACGAACTCGACCGACTCGTAGGCGATCTTGAGCAGGGTCCAGGCGGCTGAGCGGCCGTAGAGCACGACATGGTCGTAGCCGTGGCAGCGCAGGAAGGAAGGAAAGTAGTCACCGGCATTGGCGTCGAGGATCGCGTAGCTGTCGGGCGACTTGCTGGTGATGTTGCCGCGCGTGGCCGAAGGCATGCTGCTGGTCAAAACGCCGGAACCGAAGATCAGCGGAATTTCCGGGTCGAGCGCCTCGCGCTCCTCCTCGACCAGGTTGTAGAGCAGCCACATGTTGGCGCCGCGGCCGCCGAGAAAGGTGCGCAGGACTTCCAGCGGCAGGTATTTCTTCAGCGTCTTGCGCTGTTCCAGGTCGACGAAGAGCACGGCGCCCTGCGAGTTGTACTGCGGCGCGTCGTGCATGCGGCCGACGAGTCGTTCCAGCTTTTCCCTGATGCCCATTTCCTGCTCCTCCAAATGGCCGGCTGCGGCCGGCCGTCTTGTTCGTTATGCGCGGCGCCGAGGGCGGCCGCGATGCCCGAGCGTGGCTCAGGCGGCCTTTTGTGCCTGCAGGCGCTCGTACTTCGCCTGCAACTGTTCCTTGCTTTCGACATGGGCCGGATCGGGCTTGATGGCGCGCACCGGGCAGACCTTGACGCACTGGCTCACGGCGTGGTGTCCGACGCACTCGGTACACAGGTCCGGGTCGATGTAAAAGATGTCTTCGCCAGCCGAAATTGCCTTGTTCGGACAGGGCGCCAGGCAGACGTCGCAGGCGATACACAGTTCGTTGATGATGAGGGCCATGCTGGATTCCTTTCGTGTGGGGTTGGGCTTGCTATTCCTGGCTCAGCGGGGGATCGGGGTCGTCGAGCGGCTTTTCGTCATCCGGCCCGCACTTGTCGCGCCATTCCTCCAGCCAGGCGACGTGCTGCAGTTCCTCATCGGCGAACTGCCGGGCGAGCCGCCTGACTTCGCTGTCGCTGGTTTGATTGGCGATGCGGCGGTAAAACTCGTACGCTTGTTTTTCGTGGTCCAGCGCCAGCAGCACGGCGCCCTTGACGCTCATGTGGTAGCTGACGCGGCCGACGGCGATGGCTTCGGGACTTTCGCCGCCCCACTTGAAATCCCAGGGCGCGATGTGCGGCAGGTCCATCTCGGCGGTCAGTTCCTCAAGCTCGGCGAGGTGTTTCTGTTCGGCATTCTGGAGGCGGCGGAAGATGCCGGCCACGCCTTTCTTGCGGTGCATTTCCATCTGGTCGGCCAGCTCGCCGTAGCGGTCGGCGGCGTCGGTTTCCATCGCCAGCGCATGGGCCAGCAACACCCCCAGGCTGTTGATGGGCTGATCCTGCGTGCTTCCTTCGCTCATAGTGCGAACCTCGCTTCGAGTTCGGCGACCGAGCCGTCGGTATGTTCGAACTCCGGCCGGAAGGGCGGGCGGCTGCCCTTGTAGAGCACCTTGCCGACGTTGAAGCCGTCGTCGGTCATCAGTCGGCGCGCGGCGCGGGCGGCGTCGTCGGTGTAATCCACCACGGCGGTGCGCACGATGTCGCGCCATTCCTGCTGCTCGGGACGGAAGGTGACGCAGGGGCTGAGCACCTGCACCAGGGAAAATCCCGGATGCTGGATCGCCTCGACGATGATCTTGGCCATGTTGATCGGATCGCTGGCCGAGACGCGGGCGATGAAGTTGGCGCCGGAGGCCAGTCCCACCACCAGCGGCTGGAAGGGGTTGATGCCGGTGCCATCCGGGGTCAGCTTGCTGCCTTCCCAATCGGGCGCGGTGGTCGGCGACGCCTGGCCCTTGGTCATGCCATAGACCTGGTTGTCCATCACGATGTAGGTCAGGTCCACGTTGCGCCTGCAGGCGTGGAGGAAGTGGTTGCCGCCGATCGAAAAGCCGTCGCCGTCGCCGCCGGTGACCAGCACCGTGAGGTCGGGGCGCGCCAGCTTGAGGCCGGTGGCGACGGGCAGGGCGCGGCCATGCACGCCGTGGAAGCCATACACGCTGGTGTAGGCCGGGATGCGCGAGGAGCAGCCGATGCCGGAGACGACGGCGACTTCTTCGGGCGGCAGCCCGAGTTCGGCCAGGGCGCGGGTGATCGAATTGAGCACGGTGTAATCGCCGCAACCCGGGCACCAGATCGGCTTGAGTTCGGACTTGTAGTCCTTGGCTTTGTAGGTCTTCTTCTGCGCGCAGCTTTCCATCAGGCGCTCCCGGCGTTGAGTTGGTTCAGTTGATCGAGGATCTGCTGCGGGCCGAAGGGCAGCGGACCGCCCTGGTGCAAGGACACCGTCTTTGCCGGCAGGTCGTAGAAGGCGCGCAGCATGCGGTAGAACTGGCCGCTGTGCGACTGTTCGACCACCACCGCGCGCTCGATGCCGCGCAATGCCTCGGCCATCTTCTCTGGCTGCACCGGGGCGATCAGGCGCAGCGAAAGCAGGCGGGCCTTGCCGCCGGCGGCCGAGTAGCGCTGCAGGGCTTCGCGCGCCGGTCCGGTGGCGGAACCCCAGGTGATGATCGCCGTGTCGCCAGCGCCGACTTCCGAATCCTCGATGTCGGCCCAGTGGTCGCCGTAGTTGAACTGGCTGATCTTGCGTTGGCGCTTGTCCATCTGCGCCTGGTGGTCCGAGGCCTGCGACGACGGTGTGCCGAACTCGTTGTGCTCGAGGCCGTCGGCGGTGTGCGTGAGGCCGGGCGTGCCGGGAATCGCCATCGGCGAGACGCCGGAAGCGGTCACCGCGTAGCGCTTGTAGCGCTGGCCTTCGACGGCGGCGGGGGCAGTCAGGCGCTGGCCGATGAAAGCCAGTTCGGCCGGCTTGGGAACGATGGCGCGGGCCTGGCCCATGGCCTGGTCGGTCAGCACCAGGGTCGGCACCTGCATGGCTTCCGCCAGATGCACTGCCCATTGCGTGGTGAACAGGCAGTCGGCCACCGAATTGGCGGCCACCACCACGTGCGGCGCATCGCCGTGCAGGCCGTACACCGCGATGTTGAGGTCGCTCTGTTCCGACTTGGTGGCGATGCCGGTGGAAGGGCCGACGCGCATCACGTCCACCACCACCAGCGGCACTTCGGCGGCGACGGCGAGGCCCAGCGATTCGATCATCAGCGACAGGCCGGGGCCGGAAGTCGCGGTCATCGCCGGCACGCCGCCGTAGGAGGCGCCGATGATCTGGTTGATCGAGGCCAGTTCGTCCTCGGCCTGCACCAGCATGCCACCGACCTTGGCCAGGGACGGCGCCAGCCATTCGAGGACTTCGGTGGCGGGCGTGATCGGATAGGCGGCGACGAAGCGCACGCCGCCGCGGATCACGCCCAGTCCGGTGGCTTCGTTGCCGGTGATGCTCCAGCGCGGGTTGGCGGCGGCGGCGACCGCCGGCAGCTTCGGAATCGCCGGCAGATCCACAGCGGCGGCGATGCCGGCGTGGAAGGCGGCCATGCTGGCGTCGATCGCGGCCTGGCCCTTGCGCTTCAGATTGCGTTCGACCACGGCCTGCATCGCTTCGGGCGGCAGGCCGATCATCGCCGCGATGGCGCCCAGCGCCACCATGTTGGGGCGGCCGTTCTCGATCCTTTCGGCCAGGGCGACCATCGGCAGCGCGGCCTGTCGCGGTTTGCCCGAGAGCAGGGCGGCGGGCGCGTCGCCGTGCGCCGGGTCGCCGACGATCAGGCTCTCGGCCACCAGCGGGATTTCGGCGGAGAAGCGGTTGATGTTTTCCCAGTCGATGGCCATCAGCAGGTGGAAGCTGTCGTCGTGCGACATGACCGGTTCTGTCGCGAAGCGCAGCATGGCGGCCGCCTCGCCGCCGCGGATCTGCGGCCCCGAGGAGCGGCTCATCAATGCATACCAGCCGGCCTGGGCGGCGGCTTCCAGCAGCAGGGATCCGGCGGTCACCACTCCCGCGCCGCCACTTCCGGCGATTACCAGCGAGACACTTTTGACTGTCACGTCCTTCCTCCTAGTTTTCGCGGCTTTCTGGCATCGCGCCGCGTTGCTTCAACCCTGAATCAATGAGGTCTAAATAACCCTATCACTGACATAGGATAAACAGCAAAACGCTGGAAGTCAAATCATTTGTAGTCCATCATAAAACGCTGATGCAGGGCATGCGCCTGTTGCGCAACCGACCATCATTCCGATGCTCCGGCGCCAGCGGTCTGGAGGATTTCGCGCCGTTCGCCTTCCAGGAGCAGGCAGGTCAGCACGCCGCTACGGTAGGCCCCGGTATCGATGCCGATGCGGTTGCGGCGCAATTCCGGCGCCTCGCTGATGCTGTGTCCATGGACCACCACGGCACCGTGGTCGAGTTCGGAATCGAGGAAGGTCTTGCGGATCCACAGGCAATCGCGCGCGCTCTGCGCTTCCAGCGGCACGCCAGGCCGCACGCCTCCATGGACGAAAAGGTAGTCTCCGGCGCGGTGGCTGACCTGCAGGTTACGCAGGAATTCCAGGTGTGGTGCCGGCAGGGCTGCCTCCAGCCCGGCACGCAGCTCGAGCACCGTGGCATCGTCGCGCGCGGACCAGTCGGCGATGGCCACGCCGTAGGCGGCCATTGCTTCGAGGCCGCCATAGTCGAGCCAGTGGCGCCCGGTATCGACTTCGCCGTCGAGGAAGCGCAACAACAGGTCCTCGTGGTTGCCCTTCAGCGTGATGCGCTCGAAGCCGGGCGGCAGCCACTCGCGCACGCGGTCGACCACGCCCGGCGAATCGGGGCCGCGGCTGACGTAATCGCCCAGATACACCACCACGCGCCGGCTCGCCACGCGGCGCGCGGCGTCGTCGGCGATCCGCTGCTGCATCTCGAGCAGCAGGTCGAGGCGGCCGTGGAGGTCGCCGATGGCGTAAATCACGGTATCGGGCGGCGCCAGCGGTTTCATGCCGGTCATCGCGCGCGCAGCCTTCTTCCCGGATTCTCAGCCGGCGAAGTCGCGCATTTCGGCATAGACCGCCAATTCCATCTTGAGCATCGCCTCGCGCTGCTCGGGCGGCCATTCGTACATCAGGGCCGTGGTGCTGACCCCGGTCCATGACTGGTCCTTGGCGCCCATCACATTCATTTCGAAGACGAGGATCGCATAGGGCGCCGCGCTGTCGAGGCGCTCCTTGATCTGGCGCGCCTTGCCCTTGACCAGGAAGCTGACGTCGCCCGGGCCGATCACCTGGATCGAGGCCTGGCCGCCGCGCTGCAGGTTGGTCAGCGAGGAGCCGCCGACATCAACGGCAAAGCGCAGCCGCTTGTCATCCAGCGCCACGACCCAGGTGTAGGCCGAGGTGGCGTAGCCGTCGGCGCCGCTGGTGAGCAGCAAGGCTGGCGCGCCGGGCCGCAGGTAGCCGACGAGTTTCTGCGGCAGGGTCGGGGTGATGTTGCCTATCATTTGAGTTCTCCTGGAATCAGACAGGGGCGGGCGCGGGGCGCCATTGCGCAATCGTGTCCTCGATCACGCCGAAAAACCATTGATCGGTTACGGTGCCGCCGTCGGGTGGCGCTTGCGGCGGAGATCTGCCCGGCGCGAACAGCTTCACCTCGCTCGCGTCGTCGCCGGCGCTGAGCCGCCCACCGATCGAGCGCGCGCGGTAGGCGAGGATCAGCACCTCGACGTCGGCCTGTGAATAGATGCCGATCAGGCCGTCGAGCGCGATGTCCAGGCCGCATTCCTCGCGCGCCTCACGTACCACCGCCTGCGGAACCGATTCGCCGCATTCGACGTAGCCGGCGGGTGGCGCCCAGTAGCCGGCCAGCGGTGGTTCGCGGCGGCGGATGAGGACCAGTTGGCCCGCGTGTTCGATCACCGCGAGGCCGACCGGCGCCGGGTTGCGCCAGGCGACGAAGCCGCAGGCCGGACATTGCTCGCGTTCGCGGCCGCCGAGCAGGGTAGCGGCCATCGGTGTCGCGCAGCGGCTGCAGAAGGCCGTGCTCATGTGATGCGCAGCTGCAGGCGCACCGGGTCGCCGTCGCGCAGGTGCAGTGCCTGGCGCACGGCGACCGGAGCGACGATTTCAAGCTTGTCCTCCGGATAGGCGTCCACCTCGGGCAGGATCGCCGCGCCTTCGACGCAGCCGTCGATCACCACCGCGAAGCACTTGGCCGCGCAGAATCCTGGCGGCGGATCGATGGCGATGCCCGGTGCTCGCAGCATCGCGTCGCGCGCCGCGGCCCAGTCCTGGCCGCTAAGGCAAAGGTTTACGGTTCCCGGGTGGGGGTGGAATCCCAGCTTGTCGCGGCACTGCCGGCCGACCCATTCCAGTGCGATGAAGCCCGCACCTTCACCAAGCCCGCTGCAGAGCTGGCCCTGCAGCGTCAGCGTGGCGGACTCAGTTGGAAGACTTGGCCTTCTCGCGTTCTTCATTGCCGGTCCAGCGCTTGAACAGGTTGAGTTCCACGCCGAGGTCGAACTGGTCGAGCGCCTTGTTGACCGACTGGTCGATGATGTCTTCCAGGGTCTTGGGCCGGTGGTAGAAGGCCGGCAGCGGCGGCACCAGAACCGCGCCGGCTTCGGTGACCTGCGTCATCAGGCGCAGGTGGCCGTGGTGCAGCGGCGTCTCGCGCAGCATCAGCACCGTCTTGCGGCGCTCCTTGAGGCAGACATCGGCGGCGCGGATCAGCAGGTTGGTGTTGAAGGAGTTGGCCAGCGCCGACAGCGTCTTGATCGAGCAGGGCGCGATTACCATGCCGGCATGCTTGAACGATCCCGACGAAATGCAGGCGCCAACGTCGTTGATGTCATGCACGTAGCTGGCCATGCGCTTGACCTGGTCGATCGTGTAATCGGTTTCGTAGACGATGGTGCGTTTGGCCGAATCCGACATCACCAGGTGCGTCTCGACGCCGGCCTGTTGCAGCACTTCGAGGATGCGCAGGCCGTAGATGGCGCCGCTTGCTCCGGAAATTCCAACGACCAGCTTCATCTTCTTGTCCTCGTCTGAGGGCCTGTTCGGTGTCGGCGCACGCATCGCCTAGCCCGCCACAAACCCGAGTTCGGCCAGCACGGCCTTTGCCTTGGCCGCTGCGGCGGCCGGGATCGTAATCTTATCGAACTCCGGACCGCTGCCGCGCGTCGCGTCCATCCCCATGCGCGAACCGAAGCCGCCGCCGCCGCAGGACGGATCGATCACGTAGCCCTCCATGCCGCACAGGATCACGGTGTCGCGGTCGGGCTGGAAGCGCGTCGCCAGCGCCCAGGAGATTTCGCGCGGGTTGCGGATATCGACGTCGTCGTCCACCACGGTCACCAGCTTGACGCGCTTGTCCATGCCGAACACGAGGTGGATCAGGCGTCGCACGTCGGTCGGCTTCGCTTTCGACAAGGCGATGACCGCGGTGAAGCCGCAGGTGCCGGTGGTCAGGTCGAGATCGGCGATGCCTGCCATCTGGGTCCGCAATTGCCCCAGCAGTTCGGTGCCGGCGGCCAGCGACAGCAGCGAATCGACATCGGAGGTCCACGGGCACAGGGCACCGTAGATGAAGTCGCGGCGGTGGGTCACGGCGGTGACTTCCACCACCGGGCTGATGTTGGAGAAGTAGTAGCCGGTGTTTTCACCGAAAGGGCCTTCGGCTTCTCGTACGCCGGGCAGCACGCGGCCCTCGATGATGATTTCGGCGCGCGCGGGTACATCGACGGCGACCGTCTCGGCGCGGACCAGGTCCACCGGCGCGCCGCGCAGGGCGCCGGCCATGTCCATCTTGTCCGGGCCCTGCGGCCCGGCCTTCACCACCGCGGCGATCAGCAGTGCCGGTTCGACGCCGAGCGCGACGGCGATGTCCAGCGGCTTGCCGTTCGCCTCGGCGTTGGCGTGGAACGCCGACAGCGGCGGATTGGCGAGCAGGATGCCCATCCGATTGTCGCCCTTGACCATCATGCGATGGATGCCCATGCCGCGCCGGCCCGTCGCCGGATCGCTGCACAGCACCACCCCGGTAGTGATGAAAGGTCCGCCGTCGCCGGCGTAATGGGTCAGCACCGGCAACAGGCCGGCGATGTCCAGCGACCCGGTATGGCGCACTTCCTTCACCGGAGCGTCGTCGCACTGGCGCGGGGCGATGCCCTGTCGGGTGCGCTGCAGGTAGGTCGCGTTGAGCTCGGCTTCTGTGGTGTCGAGCGCCTTCGCCACGCGGCGGCGGCTCGCCACCAGGTTGCCGACCACGCGCGCGCCGGGATGCCCGGCGACGTTCACGAACAGCACCGCCGGGCCGTTGGCCGGCATTTCGCGCAACAACGCCGCCATCTCGTGCTTCGGCGCGAAGGGCTGGCTGACCTTCAGCAGATCGTTGCCGAGATCGGCGAGGAAGCCTCGCAGGTCGGGGTAAGTCATGTTCGTGGAAAGTCGGCGGTGGTGCTACGGCACCACCGCCGCTCTCGCTTCTCCCTGACGCTTATGATTGAGTACGACGCACCGCTGAGCGTGAAACAACGCAATGGCGAATTGGTCGCCCCCCACCCCCGGGCCCCGCCCCGGGGCGGGGTGACCGGTTAGCTCGCTGTGCTCGTTCATTTGACTCGACTCTGATGCTAATTTCACACTGATCAAGAGTATTGCGGCGGCAGGCGGCGGATTTCCTCGATCACCTTGATCGAGAACTTGGCCTGGCTCAACTGGCCGCGTCCCATCCGCACCTGGAGCTGGTCCGGAAACTTGTCGAGGGTGCTCGATACCTGCGCGCGCACATGCTTGTAGGTGTACTTCTGCTTGCCGGGGTTGAGGGTGCGGATGCTGATCTCGAGATCCTTGCCCTCGGCCAGTTCGCTCATGTCCATCACGAAAACTTCCCATTGGTTCATCGCATCGCTCCTTATTTCACTTGGGGATAGCCGTAGCTTTCCCAGTTGGCCAGCACCCGTTCCTGGATGTCCTTGGGATAGACGTTCTTGAAGCTGACCAGGGTCGGCACATCGTTGGTCTTGTCCCAGTCCACCGGCCAGAGGCAGTCGAACAGGACCTTGGAGCCGATCGAATACTTGCGCTCGTGCGGCGTGGCGAAGGGGTAGAGCGGGGTGCCCGTGGTGTTGCGATAGATGTGGATGCCGTTCTCCGGATGGCAGCGCGTGCAGAAGGCGTGGTAGACCTCGTCCCAGTTGTAGATGTCGGTCTGGTCGTCGACCACCATCACCATGTGGAACCAGGGCCCGAGCTTGGAGCCGAAGGCCAGTTGCGCGATCTGCTGGGCGATGCCGGTATAGGCGGGCTTGACGCCGACGATCATCATGTGGTGCGTCGAGCGCGGATGCATGTACACGCCGGTGACCGGGATGCCCTGGCTCCGGAGCAGCTTTTCCAGTTCAAGGCCCAGCGAGAACGAGCGCAGCAACTGGCCCTCGTCCTGCGGCACGCCCATGTTGGAAATGGTCATCGTCGCGTTGTTGCGATAGGTGATGCAGTTCACCCGGAAGGTGACGCGGAAGTCGCGCGGGCTGGTGCGGTAGCCAGTGTATTCGCCGAAGGGGCCTTCCTCGACCTTGTAGTCGGGGCAGATCTCGCCTTCGATGATGATCTCGGCATCGGCCGGCACTTCCAGGTCGTTGGTTTCGCACTTGACCAGCCGCGCCGGTTCGCCGGAGAGCATGCCCACCAGTTCCGGTTCGGGGATGGGTGAGGGCGCGCAGGCCGCCATTGCCGCCAATGGCGACAGGCCGATGGCGGTGGCGAAGGGGCAGGACAGGCCGCGCGGCAGGTAGTACTCGGAGAGCTGCTTGCCGAGGTCGGAGAAGGGGAAGACCGCGCCCGACATGGTGCGCCCGTCGAACATCATCTGCCGGTACATGCCCCAGTTCACATCGCCGCGCACCGGGTGCTTGGTCACCACCGCGTGCCAGGTGCCGACGTAACGGCCGCCGTCGCCGTCGTGCACCAGCGGCACCGGCAGCTTGCACAGGTCGACGTCGGCGCCCATCAGGATGTTCTCCTTGCAGGGGGCGTCCTTGCGGTCGACCAGCACCGGCGCGATCGGTTCGCTGTTGGTGCGCTTGAGGTACTCCTTGCCGATTTCCGGCAGGCTGGACGCCGGGTCCATGCCCAGCGAAATTGCCATGCGGCGGTAGGTGGACAGCGGCGCGCCGAAGTAGCTGAAGCCCGGATAGTCCTTGATCTTTTCCATGAAGGGCGCCGCGGCGCCCAGTTCGCAGGCGCGCCGCACGATGGCGCCGGCTTCGTTTTCCCAATCCACTTCCTGCTTGATGCGCACGGCGTCGCCGGCCTTGACGCAGGCTTCGATGAACTCCCGATTGCTCCTCGGTGCTGATATTTTCGACACGGTCTGCTCCTGATAGGTTTGGTTGGCTCTGCGGTGAATGCTCAACTGATTTTCGACAGGATCTTGTCCCACTTGCCCTGGGCCTTGAGGATCATCTCAGCCACTTCGCGCACGGCGCCGTAGCCGCCGCGCGCCTTGGTCACGTAGGTCGCATGCTGCTTGACATCCTCGACCGCGTCGCCGACGGCGATCGGCAGGCCGACGCGCTTCATCATCGACAGGTCGACCAGGTCGTCGCCGACATAGGCCACCTCGGCATCGGTGATGCCCATTTCCTTGAGCATTTCCTCGTAGGGCTCGGTTTTCTTCTTGATGCCTTCGTGGAAGCGCTTGATCTTCAGTTCCTCGGCACGGTGGCGCACGGCGCCGGATTTCTTCGAGGTGATGATGGCCACCTCGACGCCGCTCATCATCATGACCACGACTCCCATGCCGTCCTTGATGTCGAAGTTGCGCGATTCCACGCCGTTGTCGTCGATCACGATGCGGCCGTCGGTCATGACGCCATCGACGTCGAGGATGACCAGCTTGATGTCTTTTGCCTTGTCCATTTATGATTTCCTCAGTCGATGCCGCTCAGTCAATTCCATACTCGGCCCAGCGGCCCTTGATCTTGGCCAGCATCTCTTCATCCATGCGCGCCTCGACCGGCTTCTGCTTCCATTCATACGGAATGCAGGCGTCCATGATGATGCGCGAGGTGGTGAGCTTGTTCGAGTCCGGATCAAGCGCCGGATCGAGCGGCGTGGAGCGGCCGCGCTTCTGGATGTCGGTGCCGCGGGCGGCGTCGTAGCGGCAGGACAGCGCCCAGAACACCCGCTGCAGGTCGTCGGCCATGATGTCGTCGTCGACCGTGATGATGCCCTTGATGCCGTAGGAGCCCGTGTTGCTGCCGATCACGGCGTTGGCGACCTGGTTGGAATGGCCCGGATACATCTGCTTGACCGAGACCACGGCCCAGAAGCGGCCGGCGGATTCCGGCAGCACGCAGACCGAGCTGATGCCGGGGATCTTCATCTGCTCCAGTTCGGTCCACAGCGTGGCGGTGCGGGTGAAGGCCAGCAGCATATGCACGTCGGTCACCGGGCGGCCCTGGCCGGTGGCCCACAGCACCGGGTTGTTGCGGTGGAGGATCTGCTTCACCTCCAGCGCCGGCTTGTTGATGACCTTGTGCAGCTCATCCGTGTAGTAGCCGGTGTATTCGGCGAAGGGGCCTTCGGGGCGGAAGTTGTTCGGGTCGATCTCGCCTTCGAGCACGATCTCGGCGCCCGCCGGGACGGGCAGGCCGGTCAGCGGCGCCATGAGGAATTCGGCTGGCTGGCCGCGCACCGTGCCGGTGATGTCGAAGTCGTTGGCGCCCTTGTGCATCAGCGTGCCGGCCATGAAGATCAGCGGATCACAGCCGATCACGGCGGCTGCCGGCATCTTCTTGCCCAGCTTGGCGTACTTCTTCATGATGCGCTCGCCGCGCTTGCCCGGCAGGATCTGCACGCCGCAGGTCTTGTCGTCGAGCATCTGCATGCGGTAGGTGCCGAGGTTGGTCTCGCCGGTTTCGGGGTCGCGCAGCACCAGGAACACCATGGTGCCGATATAGCGGCCGCCGTCGAGCGGGAAGAACTTGGGCACCGGGAACATGTTCAGGTCGACCTTGTCGCCGCTGATGATGTTCTCCAGCACCGGGCCGTCCTTCACTTCATTCGCCTTGATCAGGCCCTCGGAAGTGATGGTCTTCTTCATCCAGGCCCGCGCCGATTCGCACATCGTGTAGTTGTGCGGCAGGCCGAGCATGATCGCCAGGCGCTTGGTGGTGGCGAAGGCGCCGGTGAACACGGGCGAGGAATAGCCCTTGATGTTCTCGAACAGCAGGGCCGGGCCCTTCTTTTCCTCGGTCAGCTTCGATACGTGGGAGATTTCGAGATTCCAGTCGACTTCCGCGGCGACCCGCTTCAGTTCGTTGGCCGCTTCGCATTGGTTGATAAAGTACCTCAGGTCCATCGGGGAGACTCCTCTGTTGGAAAGTGCGTGGTGACGATGCCGGTTCAGTGCTTGGCCTGGACGGATTCGATGACGGGAAAGCCGGCGTCCTCGAGTGCCTTGACCACGATCGCGGTGCTCGGGCAATGGAAACGGACGATGACGCGTTTGCGGTGGTGTTCCTGCGGATTGATGTCCTCGGGCTTGCCGATCGGGTAGATGGCCTGGACTTCGGCGCCAGAGGCCTCGACGATGTCGGTGATGCGGCCGATCATTCCGGGCTTGAGTTCGAGCGGCGCCAGGGTCACGCCGCTGCGTTTTTCCCAGGCGCCGAGGAAGTGCGCGGCGAGCGAGAAAACCTCGTTGGCGGAGATGATGCCCACCACCTGGTCGCCATCCATCACCGGCAATTGCGCGACGCCGAGTTCCTGGCCGACCTGCAGGCAGTGCTCCATGGTGTCGTTGGCGTCGATGGTGGTCGGGTTGCGCACCATGAGGTCCTTGACCTTGAGCCTGGTGGAAAAGAAATTCAGTTCGTCGGTGTTCTGCGTGCGCAGCGCGAAATGGGCCGCGCGCAGGCAGTTGGCGCGGGTGATGAGGCCGCGCAGGCGGCCTCCATCGACCACCGGCAGGCCGTGGAGGTTGTGTTCGGTGAGGATGCGCTTGGCTTCGGACAGCAGCGTGTCGCCGCTGACCACCATCGGATTGGCTTGCATCCAGTTTCTGACGATCATGCTGGATTCTCCTAACTGAGTTTTTTGCCGGCGATCAGGCTGGAGACGATGAAATCCATCGCCGACATCGCGCCGCCGCTGGCAGGTGCGTTGGCCTTTTCGGCCCAGATGGTTTCCGGCCGCGCCTGGAGGATGAAAATGTTGCCGCCGGCCGGCAGGTCCTTGTCGATGGCCCACTCGATGTCCATCGGGCGGCCGTAGTGCTTTTCGATCTGCTTGCCCATCCAGGCCAGTTCGGTGATTTCGTCATCGACGATCGACTGGATGTTTTGGCGCTCGAAGGGAACTTCCAGTGCCACTGATTTCTGTTCCTTGAAGTCCACGGTGTAGCAGACCGTCTTGGTGGAAATGGTGCGTTCCATGATGTCCAGCGCCACCTTGTTGACCACGAAATGGTCGGGCGTCACTTCGCCGGATACCACCGATTCGCCGAAGCCGAAGTTGGAGTCGATGACGATCACCGAGCGGTCGCCGTTCGTCGGATGGATGGTGAACATCACGCCGGCAGTCAGCGAGTTGGCCATCTTCTGGATGCCGACGCTGATCGCGACATCCTCGTGGGGAAATCCCATCTTCATGCGGTAAGCGATGGCGCGCCCGGTGTAGAGGCTGGAGATGCAGCGCCGCACGTGGTGCATCACGCTGTCCACGCCGCGAATCCAGAGGTAGGTGTCCTGCTGGCCGGCGAAACTCGCGCCGGGCAGGTCTTCCGCCGTGGCGCTGGAACGCACCGCGACCGGCACCGCCGGGATGCAGCTGCGCACCGACAGCTTGCGGTAGGACTCGGCGATCAGGTCCTCCAGTTCGATCGAGATCGGGCGCGACTCGATCATCTCGCGGATGATGCGGGAGGCTTCCTCCAGTTTGTCCATGTCCTGGTGGTCGAGGCCCTTGAGCAGGGCATTCACCTCGGACTGTATGCCAGCGTCGCGCATGAACTGCGCGTAGCCGTGCGTCGTCAGGGCGAAGCCCGGCGGCACACGCACCCCGGCGTTGATGAGTTCCCCGAGCGAGGAGCATTTGCCCCCCACCAGGGCCACGGAGTCCTTGTTGACCTCCTCGAACCAGCACACGATCGGCTTGGCACTGTCCATTCCAGCCTCCAGTTGAGCTTCCACGACTGCCGAGACGCTACCCATGGTGTTTTTGCCCTTACGTCAGAACAACATTTCGTGCCCGTCATTCCCGCCAGCGCGGGAATGACGGAACGACTGCGACTTAGCGAGTGATGGTGATGGCGCCCGACGAACCGTCGACGCGCAGCATCATTCCCGTCTTGATCACCTTGGTCGAATGCCCCGTACCCACCACCGCCGGCATGCCGTATTCGCGGCAGACGATGGCGGCATGGCTCATGACCCCGCCGACGTCGGTGACGCAGGCCTTGATCTTGGCGAAGGCGGGTGCCCAGGACGGCGAGGTGGTCGGCGCAACGAGGATCTCGCCTTCCAGCAGGTCGCGGATGTCCTGCGCGCTGCGGCAGACGCGGGCCCGGCCCTCGACGATGCCGGGGCTGCCGGCAAAGCCCTTGAGCTCGGTGATGCTGTCGGGATCGCCGGCATCCTGCACCGAAGCCCAGTCGGCCAGCGACTTGTTGGTGACGCCCCAGAGCACGATGGTGAAGGGCTCCTGGATCACCTCGGGCGCGATGCCGATGGCGGGCGGCGCGCTCCACTGGCGGAACTTCTCCATGACGCCCTTGCGCCACTCGATGTCCGGCGGCCAGGTGAAGGTGCCGCGCGGCTTGACGCCGGTGGCCCAGGCGGTGACGACGTCCCACAGCGCCTGATTGATCTCGTCGCGGCGCATGTACCAGATGTCCTCGATGTCGTTGATCATGCCGTGGTCCTTCATGATCGCCGCGACTTC
>JACRIY010000040.1 GCA_016235805.1 Rhodocyclales bacterium | reverse complement strand
GGCATCACGGCGCTGGACCTGGCGCCGCGCATGAACTGGACGCAGGCCACGGGCGACGGCAACGACCCGAGCTTCCTGCTGACCAACCTGGACATCATCGCCGCGATCGAACTGCAGGTCACCGGCAGCGCCGCGGTGAATGCTTTCGGGTTCTTTGTGGTCACTGTTTCAGGTTTTGAAATGACCATGGCGACGTCCGACATCAACAGCGGCAACGCTGCGCTCGGCACGCTAGCGGGTGCGTCCCTCATGTCGATATCGCTCACCGGACTTGACGCATTTGCGGGTGTTGGAGGCAGCCTGAGCGGTGCGTCAGCAGTTGCTTCGGTGGTGACGAGCGGTGCGCTTGGCTTCGAGATCAGTGGCGGCAGCGTCTCGGTTTCCATCGTGAAACCTGGCGGACTGGCTGCAGGTGATCTGACAAGCTATACAGGTTTCGAAATCGGACTCGACGGTGCGCAGCTTCTCGGGGTCGATGGCCTGACTTTCATCGCCAGCGGTTCCGTACTGATAAACAAGGCGACCGACGCAGCCGGGCTCGAATCGGCCCAGCGCATTGACTGGTTCGAGGCTACCAGCCTTGTCAACGATCCGGGCAATCTGATGCCTGCCTTCAGCGCCAAGCTGACCGATGCCGTTGCGCTGCAAATCGATGGAAGTGCCGCGCTCGATGTATTTGGTGCCGTTGTTGGTACCGCGACGTTCAGCATCGTCCAGGGGACACAGGCGATCGGTACCGGAAACCCGTTGTTTGCTGGGGGAACACTGAACAATGCTTCAGTGATGGCTATTTCGCTTTCGAACCTCAACCTGTTCGCAGGCGTCGGCGGCGGTCTTGCGGTTCCGGCCGATCCGACGGACGTCTCGGTCTACGGCATCGATACTGCCGGTGCGCTGGGGTTCAGCATCGTTGGCGGTAGCGTGGATCTGGCGATCGTTCGGCCGACGGGACTGGGGCCAACCGACAAGACCAGTTATCTCGGGCTGGAGGTCACGCTTTCAGGCGCATCACTCATCGGCATCGAGGGATTGCATTTCAATGCCAGCGGCACCGTCTCCGTCAACAAGGCAACCGCAGCGGACGGCACGCCTGCCACGCAGAAGATCAACTGGTCCGCAGCGACCGGAAGCTTGTTGCCCGGCTTTAGCGCCGGGCTGACCAGCGGCGTCGATCTGCGCATCGCCGGACAGGCTTCGCTGGATATATTCGGCTTCGTGGTCGGCACGGCAGGATTCACGATGGCGCAGGGCACGAGTACCGTCACTACCGGGAACGGCAACATCGGTACCGCAGGCACGCTTGGCAACGCAGCGATCATGGGGGTCACGCTGACCAACCTGAACCTGTTCGCAGGGGTGGGAGCGGCTCTGAACGACAACAGCACAGTCACTCCGATTGACGACACGATCGACCTTGGTGGCGCGATCGGCTTCAGCATTACCGGCGGCAGTGTTGCCATGGGCCTGGTGCGGCCGGCAACGGCGAATCCTGCGGACAAGAGCAGTTTCATGGGCATGGCGATTACCGTCGGGAGTGCATCGCTGGTCGGTATCGACGGACTGGTCCTCGAGATTAGCGGCACCGTCCTAGTGAACAACGCAACCGACAGCGCCGGGACTGCTGTGACGGAGCGTATCAACTGGGCAACCTCGAACGACGTCGACAATCTGCTACCCGACTTTTCGTCCTTTGCGTCACTGACCAAGAACGTCGCGATGACGATTGAAGGCAGTGCCGTACTTGATCTCTTCGGAATCATCGTCGGTAGCGCCGATTTCGACTTCTCGAGCCGCACCGTGGATATCGACCAGAACGCGAACGGCGTGTTCTCCCTTGCAGAGAAGGACCTGCAGGATGCGACTTTGCTGACGATCGGGCTGTCGAACCTGAACCTTTTCGTCGGTGTGGGCGCGAGTCTCGATCCGTCAGGGGTGCCAATAATGACTGGCGCAATAGGGTTCGCGGTCACCGACGGATCGCTGGGCTTGGCAATCGTCAGGGCGAATGCGACCGCCATTGCCGGTGACAATCGCAGCTATATGGCAACGACAGCTTCACTCGGGAAGGCTGCTTTTGTCGGCCTGCCGTCGGATATCAGTATCGTTGCCGCAGACATTTCGGTGGATATCAACCGGGCATCCGGCACCATTCCGCTGCTGGCTACTGCGCAGGTGCCATCGGCGCTGGATTGGACCGCGGCGCTCGATCTGGACAACGACGGAATATTTGGCGAGGCATTGGATGACGACGTCGTTGCCGGTGGCCAGACGATCGCGCTCGTTGATGAATTCACCGGCATTTCCGGCAAGCTCGGCCTGAGTGCCTTTGGGGTGGTTCAGGCATTCGCGTCGTTCGAGATGACCATCCGCACCGTGGATGTGGATGTCAATGGTGATGGCCTGATCAACTCCGCGGACCTGAACGATGCACAGTTGATGGCGCTCGAACTTGCGTTCCTGGAACTCGATCGCTCGGCGGACATCAATGGCGATGGATTCATCGATGCCGCCGATGCCGCACTCTACGATGCACTCAAACCGGCCTCCGTCGTCGGGACTCCCGTCCTGCCCGGCTTCTTTGTCGGGGTTCCGGGCGGCCCAGGCTTCAAGGTGGATAGCGGCCGCCTGACCTTCGCGACGATCAAGGCAAATCCCGATGTGGCGAAGAGTGTCGACGTGGCGCGTACCTATACCGTCATACTTGCAAACGTCAGGGGGGCCGAACTGGTCGGCCTGCCGGAGGGCATCGAAATCGAGGCGATCCGGCTCGACTTCGTGTCCAGTGGCTCGTCGCTGTCGACGGCAACCGTTCCCGTTGGCCTGAACTGGGCCACCGCCATCGACCTGCAAGCCTCGGCGGCAACCTTCGGCGCCGATCCGGTGGTCGTTGGCACGCAGACCATTGCCCTTAGCAATCTCGATGCAGGCCTGTCGATCAGTGGTGCCCTCAAGCTCAACATCCTTGGCTCGGTTCTCGCCGCCGGCGAGTTCGAATACGACCAGCTTTCAGGTGTAAGCGGAAGCGACGGCGTCATCTCGCTGGTCAATGCCACTGGCCAACGGCTGTCACTGTCGAATCTGCATTTCTTCGTTGGTGTGAACGGGGCCTTCATCGAGGATGCGGACGGCAATGTCACCGGGCTCGATACCGACGACGCCATCGGCTTCAGCGTCACCGGCGCGAGCCTCGACCTGATCATCGTCAAGGAAGCGACAGGAACGCGCAGCTGGATGGGGGTCGCTGCAAACGTCGCAGGCATGGGTGTTCATGGCTTGCCCGACGCTTTCGAACTGGAAGTTCTCAACCTCGCATTGCGCTACAACGGCAAGGCAGCGGATGCAAGCAAGCTGGACTGGGTGGCCCTTGCCGCATTGCCAGGCGATGCCTTTGGTATCGACGGGACCGGCCTTGCGGCGATTACGCGTGCCACCGACATTTCCATTTCGGGCCAGCTGTACCTGAATATCTCGAGCTTCGTGATCGTGCTTGCCGGATTCAGCATTGATCAACAGTCGGGCATGGCCATAGATGACACCAAGGGCATCAACATTCCGATCGGAGTGCCCGGCGCCAACGTGCTCGTCATTCGCTTGACCGGCGCTTACCTGTTCGTCGGAGTCGACGGCGCCATCAACAAGGCCGGTTACCAGAACCTGACCAACCCCGGCACGTTCGAAGAAGGCCTGGAGGCGGCGGGCGCGGTCGGCTTCTTCGTCAATAACGCTAGCCTCGACCTGGCGATCGTCAGCGAGCCTTTGGCCGCGGGCGGCAAGAAGTGGGTGGGCGTCGCTGCTAGCATCGACAGCCTTGGCGTTACCGGGTTGCCGGACGCGTTCACGCTGAAGATCAGGGATCTTGAGTTTTTCTACAACGTTGCGGCGAGCAACGGTTCGCGAATGGACTGGAAGGCGCTGGCTGCCAATTCCGCCGACGGGTTCAATCTTGGCTTGGGCGCGCTTGCCCTGCTTGATAACTCGGTCGAGTTCCGGGTCGCCGGTTCGGTAATGGTCGCGATCGAGAATTTTGTTTATGTCAGCGGCAGCGTTGCGCTTCAGCGCAAGGAACTGTTCGTCAAGACGGTCGATAGCACGACGACGACCAAGATGTCGGTGTTGACACTTGGGGCGAGCGACCTCCGTGCGTTTGTCGGAATTGGCGATGCCGACAGCGACAACGACGACTTGGTTGACGACGACGCGACCCTTGCCGAGAACGCGATCGGGGTTGTGGTCGGGATCGACGACCTCGCGATCGTGCTTGCCAAACCGGTCGTAGCCGTCGGCGCTCCGCCCAGCACCAAGAGCTATTTCGCTCTGTCCGGGAGCGGCAGCGCCAGCCTGATTGGCGTGGATGGCGTCGAGATTGGCGGGCGTGTCCAGATTTCGATCAACAAGGCTTCCGACAAGGCAAATCTCGCGGCCATCACGCCGTCGATAGACTTCCTCGCCAGCGCGACATCGAATCCGGACGCATGGGGCAGCGCCGCAGGCCTGAAGGCACCCACCGGTCCCGCCACGGACCAGTTCGTGATTGTGAACTTCGCCGAAAACAACCTGCTCAGGGTCTCGGGATACATCACGATATCCATCGCCGATTTCCTGCACCTCTCGGGACAGTTCTCCTTCAGCCAGAGCGGAACGCCGCAGACGGTCAAGATCGCGGGTAGCACCGCCACCAAGCAGGTTAACGTGATGACCATCGGCGCGAGCGACGTCAATGCTTTCGTTGGCGTTGGCGGACCGTACTTCGTGGATTCCAACGAGGATGGCATCATCGACGAGGACGACACACCGCTGGCGGACGGCGCGATGGGCTTCGTGCTGCGCAACCTCGATTTCGCGCTGGCGCTTTTCAAGCCCGTCAATACGGCGACCGACAAGAGCAGCTATTACGCGATCCAGGCCAGCGGCGGGGCGGAGGTGATCGGCATCGACGGCATCACGATACGCGCGGATGTCCTAGGGATCGAAATCAACGGTGGCAAGAACAACCTTGGCGCGCCGCAAGCACTGGACCTCGCAAACAGCCCATCGTTTGCGGCGGAAGGCGGCCTTGACGTCCAGACCGGTCTCGATCCTGACGGTGCGGGGGATCTCGTGGCTCCGTCGCTCAAGCTGGACTTCACGGAGAACGTGATCCGGGCGTTCGGCGCGGTCACGATCATCATCGACAACTTCGTTTATGTCAGCGGGAACTTCGAATTCGTCAAGAGCGACGCGCCGAAGACGGTAGTGCTCACCAACGGCACCAGCAAGACGGTCAGCGTACTTACCGTGGGTGCGAGCGATGTCAATGCCTTCATCGGCACCGGCGATCCCGACAGCAATGCCGATGGCCTGTTCGACCTGAACGACGATCCGGCGGAGAACGGCGCGATCGGCCTTGCCATAACCGACCTCGATTTCGGACTTGCCCTGTTCAAGCCGGTAGCCATTGCCGACAAGTCGAGTTACTACGCGCTGCGGGCAAGCGCGAATGGCATCGCATTGGTTGGCGTGCCGGGCGTATTCCTGGGTGCCAACAACCTGCAGGTAGCTGTCAATGGCGCGAGCGTGCCAAATACGGGCGGCCCGACCCCGACCGCTCCGCCACCCGTGATCAACTTCAGTGCCACGGGATCCAGCTTCGGCAGCAGCGGATTCACCTTCGGCACCGGGGGCACCAATACAGTCACCCTCGACATGTCCACCCGCATCATCGCTGCCTCCGGTAACGTCACCATCGGACTCGACTTCGACACCGACGACACCGCGGAAATCACCCTCTCCAGTTTCATCTCCTTCGAACAGTCCTTCCGCCCGAACGGGTCGTCGGTGATCAAGATCGCCATGACCAACTTGTCCTTCGCGCTCGGCGATCCGGCGGATCCCGTCTTCGAACTCAGCGGTCTCTCCGGATTCTTCCTGATTACCCAGCAGGGAATGGCGGCGAGCATCGAACTCAATGATTACAGTCTCGTCGTCGATGGCGATGGGGCCAACCTTGAGATCAGCGGCGATATCGCGGTCCAGATCAATACGACGAACACCGCGGTCAATGAGACCTTCGTCATCGACAGCCTTGGCAACACCAAGGTCCTGTCGGTACCCAAGGGCCCTTCGCTGCGCCTGACCGGTTTCATCGACCTTCGGGTCACTTTCGACGATGCGGCAATTTCCGATCCATTCGTCCTCAGCGGCAACTTCAGCTTCGAGCAGGTTTCACTGACCGATCCGGATGCCGGCGGCCCGCTGCTGGCGCCGAAAGCGATTCGCATCGCGGCCTCCGATGTGACCGTCAGCGTGCTCGGGGTCGGCCTGTTCGACGGGCAGGGCGGTTTCATCTTCGGACCGGACGGCATCGCCGGCCAGATGAGGGTCACAGTAGATCTCTCCACAGGCGATCCAGGATTGCCGACGCTCGGCGGAGACGTGCTGCTGCAGATCAATACGACAGGCAAGGCGGTGAACCAGGCCATCACCGTCGGCAACACCAATATCGCCATCAAGTTCACGGCGGCAGAGGGCAATGTCGTTCGCTTCGCGATCCTCAACGCGACCATCTCGGTACCGCCGTTCTTTGAGTTGTCGGGCGACTTCACCATCCAGACCGAGGGCGAGATGACGCTCTACGGGGCCCGCAACGTCGAGATATTCCTCGGTTCGATTCCGACGGGTCAGACCCTGCGCGACGATGCGGGCGACCTCAACCCTGATGCGGTGGGCCTGCTGGTTACCAACGCGAGCGTCGGACTGGTGAAATGGGCCACGGCGCCTGGAGCCAGTTCGACAACTCCGGCGCGTTACGCGGTGTATGCCTATGGTGAGGCCAGTTTCGTGGGTGTCGATGGCCTGACGATCAGCGGTTCAATTACCGTGCGGCTCAATAATTCCGGGCAGGCGCTCGACAAGTCGATCATCCTGCCGTCGGATCCGCTCGCTGCCGTCCCGGTTCACCTGAATGGCGAGGACGACGATGCCGACGGGTTGGTCGACGAGGTTGGCGAGCAGGCTGCCATACGGGTCAGGTTCAACTCTGCCGCCAAGACCGAGGAGTTTTCCGCCGGCTTCAACGAGGCGGGCGAAATCGACCCTGACACTGCGCTGACGATCAGTGCTGCCGGCATATTCACCGTGTCGGGAGCGGTGTCCTTCACCCGGACGCCTAGCGGACGGATCAACGTCGACATGCCGCAGGCGTCCGTCGCGATATCAATCCCGAACCAGTCGGGCGGGCTGCAGGAGGCGTTCGGCATTTCGGGCGCTGCCCGCTTCCATTTCGGCGGCCCGGAAGGATTCCAGCTTGAGGACATCCGCGTCAGCGGCTATTCCATCTTTGGGCAGGGAGCCACCATTGCCGCCCCGGCCTCATCGCTGCGTGCGCCTACGGCCGATCTGGCAAATCCGACGGCGACATCGATCGTCAGCATCAATGACCTGACCTATCTCGCCGTCACCTACCAGGATCCCAACCGTGTCGGCATGAACGATGCCTCGATCCTCGATTCCGCGGCGGAATTCCTGGTCTCGGTGACGGGCGCCGGTGGTGTAGCGATTGCGGGCCTCACGGTCGATAACGCTGGAGTATTGAAGTCCGTCGATTCCACCAATGATCGGACCTTCCTCTACCCGATCCTCATGACGGACGCCTTCAAGGCGGCGGTGTCGACCACCGGCGTCACGGTGACCGTGAGCTTCGTCAATGCGACCTGGTCCGATGCACGCGGGGCCAATGGTGCGGCCGAGGTCGAGCGCTTCACCCTCTACACGCCGGCACTGGCCACCGCCGCGCCATCACCGCAACCGTATGCCACGCTGGCAAGCCCGACCAACGGTGCCACGGCGAGCCTGCAGACGCTCAACGCCCAGCGCTACATTGACGTGATCTTTTTCAGCCCGACGGGCGCCGCCATCGACGCCGCGAGCATCGATGGAAACGAACTCAGGATCACGGGCGCCGGATCGGCGAACCTCGCCAAGAACGCCGACGGCACCGTCATGGCGAGCGTGCTGAATGTTTCCGGCAACACTTATCGCTACCTGCTGACGCCGCGCGTGGGCGTGGACCCGAAGGACACCTTCGTCGCCGGCGAGGTCAGTGTCCAGATCGTCGCCGGAAGCTGGCGGGTGGGAACGGGTGGCAGTGCGGTAAGCAACGTCCGTACGGATGAAGTCTTCACCATTTCTTCGTCACTGCAAACGGCCGCGGCCGGGTCCAATGCCATCGCCCTCGGCCCGCTGTCCTTGCAGGGACCGTCCCTTACACTGGCGAAGACCCAGTTCAAGGATGGCAAGCTGATCCTCACCGTCGCCATCGGCGTCGATGTGGCGTCCCTCGGTTTCGGCGGCGGCCAGAGCCAGTCCAGCAGCGGCATCACGGCGAAGCTGACCGGATTGCTCGGTACCTTCGACATCGCCGTAGACATTACGAAGGCGCTCGGCGCGATCACCGGCGGCGGCAATCTGCTGGAAGCTTTCAGCGTGCCGGGCAAGTTCGGCGTCCAGATCGCCGGGCTCGCCATCGAGATACCGAACGCGCTGAAGGTCACGGGCAGCGGCATCATATTCAACTGGGATCCGAATTATGACCCGGCTGAAAATGGCGGCGCGCGGCAGCGCCTGCTCGTGGTGCAGCAGGCATCGATCACCTTCCCGGCATTTGGCATAACCGGCCAGATCAATCCCAGTGACGGCAGCCCGGGCCTGGTCGTCTATACCGACGGCTTCGACATCGGCGAGGCGCAACTCATTTACAAACCGGGTGCCACCGGGCCGAATGCGATGTCCCAGACCTCCGGCGCCACCGGCAAGATCGGAATCGCCGGCATTCTGGAGTTCGACGATCTGCGCGTGGGCGTGACCAACTTCCAGGTTACCTTCGGCCAGCAGGTCGACTTCAACGGAACGATCTTCTTCGCCTCGGGCGGTGCCAGGTTCCTGCCCGGCAAGCCCGTTTCCGCAATCATCAGCGATCGCCTCTCGGCCGAGCCGCCCATCGCTCCCAATGTGCCGGATACCGAGGCGGTGCGCGTCGCCCTCGAATTCGAGCATGGCAAGGTCAAAGGCCTGATTTTCCACGCCGACACGCTGCGCATCACGCTGGGTCCGATCCTCACGCTCACTGCCACTGATCTGCTGATCAACACGTCGGCCGCGGCCAATGAGGAAATGGTGAGCTTCCGCTCGGTGGGCGCCGAGGTGACGATCGGGTCGCTGGTGCTGGGCGGCGAGGGCCGCAATTTCGCGTTCCTCGGCGACGGCACCTTCGTTACCAAACCCGGCTTCGGCGTTTTCATCAGCGTCGGCGCGGCCACCGGCGAGAGCTTCAAGTGGCCGACCTGGCTGCCGATCAAGATCACCGAAATCGGCATTACCTGGCCCGACATCCAGAATGATCCAAGCGACTTTGTTCTGACTCTGTCGGCGTCGGTGACGGGCATTCAGGGCATGGCGGGGCTGGAGTTCTCCGGGGCGATCGAGGGCGTCAAGATCGACGTGGGCAAGCTCCTCGCCGGGCAGTTCCCGATCATCGACATCGCATCGATCGGCGTCTCGCTGAAGGGCAACCTTTTTGGCGGAGAGATCAACGCGGGCCTGATCGGCGGCATCATCAAGCTCGACGCCGCCGGCGCCATTATCGATACCTTCGATACGACCACGCCGGTCGAGAAGCGCGTGTTCTTCATCGGCGTCGAGGGCGGCTTCGCCATGGCCGGCGTCGGGGGCTTCGGGATCAAGTTCGCGGTGTCCGAGCTCGGTCCGCTCGGCGTGTATATCTTTGCCTCGGTGCCGGGTGGCATCGTGCTCGAACCCAATACCGGGCTGGCGATCAACGACTTCTCGGCAGGGGTGGAGTTCTTCAAGACGCTGCCTTCGATCGACAAGCCGGAAGAACTGCGTGGTCCGGACTTCCAGTTGCCGACGGCCCAGTCAGCGGATCAGTGGCTCGCCGGCGTCAAGCAGCAGGTGGTCAAGCAGTACCAGGCGATCCTGGCCGATCCGTCGAAGAACGGCTTTACCGCCGCGTTCACTTCGCCGATGCTGATCACAGGCGGCGCGAAGTTGTTCACGATCTATGCTTCGAAGGAGACCTTCAACGGTGAGGTCATCCTGCGTTTCAGCACGGACGGCAAGATCCTGATCATCGGCAAGCTCAACTTTGCCGCCGATAACCTGAGCATTTCCGCTCGGCTCTATGCCGACCTGTCGAAGATCGCCGCCGGCGAGGCGACCGTCCTGTTCCTCGCCGACATTCCCGACCAGGTACAGTTGCTCACCATTGACGGTCGCCTGAAGATGGGCTTCCGCAATCCGAATACCGGCGAGGAAGCCAGTTTTACGGTCGTCGATCCCAAGACCGGGAAGCCGTATGCGCGGCTGATAGGCCCGTCCGAAGGCGGTGTCATCGGCACCGGCACACTCACGGGCCGTGGCTATCTGGTAGTCGATATTCCGGGCGGTGTGGCGGGTGCCGTGCTCGATGTCGATTCCGTGACCGATCTTGCGCCGGAGTTCAAGCTTGCGGCGAACAGTCCCGTCACGCTGGACAACACGCAAGCGCCCGTGCTGGTGGACGGCAAGTTCTGGTTCTGGGTTACCGGCGATGCCGATGAGGCAGGGCCCATCACCATCATCTGGCTGAAGGAGACCTGGTCCTACACGTCCTCCGAAGGCCTGGAGGTGTTCTATGCCGGTGGCGCCTACCAGGACGCTGACAATGTATGGCAGGCCGAGTCGGCCAGCACGGTTGCCACCATCCCGGTGTTCATGGTTCCCTATCTCGATGTCCGCCTGGTGCCTTCCGCCAGTGGCGAGATCGACGACGCCGCCCTGCAGAGCTTCGCCACCAGCGGCGCGTCGTTGTTCAGGAAGGATGCGGTCGATCCGATCTCGAAACTTGCAGATGCCGTCGGGCGGAAGTCATGGATTTCGCTGGGTGATGGCAAGGTCAGGCTCTTCTTCAAGACCTCCGAACTTGCGACGCCGGGCGTCGACAACTTCAAGGCAGGTGTATATACGCTGACGGTCGCCGCCGGGTGGCAGGATTCTTCCGGCGCCGCCAGCGGCGGCAGCCAGAACTTCTCCTTCGAACTGGTCGATCCGGAAGCCGAATTGGTCGGGCCTTTCAGCACGACGCGGCCGGTAGTTGACGTGCACGTCGCGAACGCGCAAGGCGCATTCATCGACGTGACCTACAAGGCGACGCCGGGCGCGGCGCTCGACTATGAATCGATCCTCGATGCCGGCCAGGAGTTCTCCTTTGTGGTCGGCGGCATTACGGTGAACGGTGCTCCGGTCCCGATCTCGATCGTCATCGGGGAAGACGGTTCCGCGAGTTATGTCGAGGTGCTCCAGGGCAGCATGAGCGACGGCGACTGGTACACCCACCTGGCCAACGAAGGCATCACCCAGTTCCGCTACACGGTCACCTCGGGCGACTTCGAGCCGGCCAACATAGAAATCGAGTTCGCAGGGTATGCCGGCCAAGCGGGTTGGCGTGATAGCTCCGGCAACAAGTCGGTGCAAGACCTCGAGACCCGCAAGTTCTCGATCGAAGGCCCGACCGTACAACTCGTCTCTCCCGGTGCTGGCGGCCAGATCGACATCGGGGCACTGATCGGGCGCGGCTTCATCGACATCACATGGACCGTCAACGTGACCGACTACCAGCTCGATGTCGCGTCGATCACGGATCTGGCAGCGGAGTTCACGCTGAGCGGTCCCGGATTGGGCACGGTCAAACTCGACAGCGGTCAGGCACCGGTCCGTCTCGACACGACCCCCGACAGCAGCTACACCTTCCGCTACTGGATTTCCGGAGCCTTTGCGGCATCCTCAGAAGTCGGCGCTGACGACACGGTAACTCTCGAACTTGTGGAGGGAAGCTGGTCGCTCAAGGCCGACAACCATCCGACGCCGACGGCGACGACGGTCAATCTGACCAGTTCGCAATGGCTCACCGTCAATTTCGACAACGTTCCCGCCGGCTTCCGGATCGATCCTGCCTCGATCACCGATCTCGCCGCCGAGTTCGCTCTGGCTACTTATACCGGGCAAAACGCCGCGAAGAACGGCACCGGCACGATTGCTCTGGTGGCCAACGTCGCGCCGCAGCGCATCGGCGAAACCAACACCTACCGTTTCCGCGTGGCGGGCAACTTTGCCACCGACGGCACCCAAAGCGTGACCCTGAACTATGTCGACGAGTCCTGGTCCTTCATTGCCAGTTCCTCCGATGGCGTGAGCGCGGTCTGGACGGTTTCCGCACCTGCCAGTGGCACCGTGGATGTGACCCTCCTGGCGAACGCCAGTGAAAGCTATATCGACATCGCGCTGACGCCGTCGGTCCAGATCGATCCGACCGCCGACGCCTACATCATCACCACGATTCCGACCGCCGCCCAGATCACGCTGAGCGGCAACGGAATCAACGGTCCGCCAGCCAATCCGCTCGCCACGCTGGCCGCCACTTCCATGGGCAATGGCGTCTACCGCTACTACGTCGACACCGCCGACTTCCAGGTCAGTGGCAATGGCACGGTGGTGGTCACCGTCGAGGCGGGCGCGGTTCAGGACGACAGCCGGATTGGCGCCGCGACGACCGATACGCCGAGCCGGGCAAGCGCCCACGACTTTACCGTGCAGGGAACCACCCTCAGCGTCACGGGCCCCGCCGATGGCGGCCTGATCGGCATGGCATCGCTGAACGATCGCGGCTTCCTTGACGTTACCTTCGGCTTCCCCGCAGGCAAGGTTCTCGACCTCGACAGCATCTATGACCTCGATGCTGAATTCAGCATCGATCCCGCCCCCGGACATTCGATCCGCCTCGACGGGACCCAGGCACCGGTCCTGATCAACGAAACCGGCAACACCTATACCTTCCGCTATTTCACGCTCGGCAATCATGCCAGCGGCGCGGTCACCCTTACCCTGCTCAGCGGCGAAATCGGCTTTGCCGACGGCAGCGTCAGCGCTGCGACGGATTCCCTGGTCGTTGCCGCTCCAGCCACTGCCAACGTCAGCTACATCGACATCCGCTTCCAACCGACTACCGGTTCCGTGCTGGACGTGGCATCGATCACCGATGCCGGTGCGGAGTTCGCCCTCGGCGGCGCGGGCGCAGGAGTGTCGTTCGCCAACGTCAATCTTCCGGTCCTGCGCCTGACCAGCAGCAACACCTTCCGCTACTTCCTCTCGGGAGACTTCGCGGGTGGCGAGGCCACGGTGACCTTCATCGCCAATTCCGTGTTCTCCGTGGCGGTGGATGTTCTCGACCAGGTCGATGCCGATGGCACGGGTGGCATCGTCGACGTTGCCGGCGCGATCGGCAATCTGGTCGCGGACGAGCGCTTCACGGTGGTGATGCTCACAGCGACGCTGGCTGATCCGGTGTTCGGCTCAAGCACAGATGCCGACTTGCTCAACAATCGCGGCTACTTCGATGTCGACTTCTTCGCCATTCCGCTGCCGTCCGGCGCAGACAGCATCGACCTGGCGAGCATCACGGATCTCGATCCCGAGTTCACCGTCGTTGCATCCGGCACTGATTCCTTCGCGCTCGACAACAGCCAGGCGCCGGTCCGGATCGGTGAAACCGGCGCCAAGTTCCGCTACTGGTACACCGGAAGCTTCACTGCCGGCACTCTCGAACTCACTCTGATCGCGGGCAGCTTCGATTACCTTGATGCGGCAAATGCCGCCACGCCGAACGAAGCGGGGGCGCTGCCGGACGTCGTTGTCGCCGCCGCGACCAACAGCACCTGGATCGACGTGCGTTACACCACCGCCGGTGGCGTGGCGCTCGACAGCGCCAGCTTCGAGGATGCGGCGCGTGAATTCACATTGTCGGGTACCGGCCTGGGCGGTACCAGCGGCGTCGTCCTGCTGGCGGGAGCGCCGACGCTCCTCGCCAGCAGTACCGACGAGATCGACAACGACGGCGACGGCATTGTCGACGAAGCCGACGAAACGGTTTATCGCTACTACGTCACTCGCGGCTTCGTCGAGGGTTCGGTGGCGGTTACCTTTACCGGCGCGAACTGGTCCGACAAGGACAGCAACCCGGGGCAGGATGCGACGCAGGCCTTCCAGGTGATCTCGACGCTCAAGCAGGACAACGGGCAGGGCGGACAGGCTGTCGGCAAGGTATTCTTCATCGAAATTTCCGGTGGTATCAAGCTCCAGGGACTGGGCTTCACCGACGAGCCGATCATCGATATCCGCGGCGGCGTCACCCTCGAAATCGGCATGTTCGTGCTGTCGAACGGCGGGACGGTCGCGCGCTTCACCCTCGATGCCAATGGCACGATCAAGATCATCAAGCTCGGCAACATCGGTTCGGCGGCGGCGCGCTTCGTGCTGCAGGCTGGCGGCACCGTGTCCGGCCTGCCCGAGCTTTGGGGCGTGGCGAAAATCCAGGCCAACCTCGATTTTCTGAAGAACTACGGGATATTCGTCGAAGGCAGCGCGATGCTGCAACTCAACACGACCTCGACGCCCAAGACCGAAACCATCTCCCTCGAGGGCATCCCCGGCGACGTCATCAAGAAAAACCTGACGTCCGTCATCGGTCTCAGCGGCCTGTCGACGTCGGTTCTGGGCGAGGTGACGCTGCCGACGACCTGGACCGCCGACTTGACCACCGCGCTGAGTGTCGTCGATTTCGATCTCGGCACCGACGGTATCCAGTACAAGGACAAGACCGATGGCTCGGTCAAGACGATAGACCTCGCCGGCGCCAAGGTACAGACCGTCATCCGCGGCCAGCAGTACAAGATCATCACGCGCGATGCGGCGGACGCGACCAAGTTCGGCCCGACCTACTTCCTCAAGTTCGATACCACGGACAACAAGTTCGATCTCCTGGCCGAGGGCCAGACCTTCGAACTGCCTGCCGAGTCCTTCTCCATCGAGATCGTCGGTTCGTTGAAGATCAAGGAGAACGGCTCGTCGGACGAGAACGCGAACGATGCGGTGCGCCTGTTCGGCGGCTTCTTCCTGCGCATCACTCCCGATCGCTTCGAGATCTTCGTCCAGGCCGAAGCCGAAATACCGGTACTGGGGCTCAACGGCAAGGCGGTCGGCCTGATCATCCTCGACGCCGACTTTACGAGCCCGGGCCTGCCCGGAATCGCGATGATGCTCAACCTCGAACTGAGCCTTGGCCCGACACCTGACGGCCCGGACGGAGGCGGGCAGACCTCGGCACTGGACGGGATCTTCGAACTGCGCGGTTCGGTGAAGGTTTCGCTCAATACGACGCTGCGCGAGCAGGTGTTCGAGATTCCGCAAAGCTTCCTCGACTTGCTGCCTGACGATGCCCCGACCACGGTCACGGTCTACGCGGCGGCGCCGGAGATCGACGGCAGCAAGCGGGAGGGCGTGCCGCCCGAGTTCTACATTTCCGCCAACATCCAGGGCAGCATCAAGCTGTTCGATACGATCACGCTCACTGGATTCATCTCCTTCACGGCGGCCACTGACGTCAACCTGAATGCCTACGTGCGCATTGCCGGCGCCGTGAGCGTGAACATCGAGTTCCTCGGAGCGCTTTCGGGCAGCCTCGATCTGCAGTTCTATACCAACCTTGACGGCGAAGGCCCGGGCATCATGGGTCGGGTGCAACTCGCGCGCACCACCAGCGGCCCGCTCCTGGGGATCATCGACATCAGCGGCCAGTTCCTGCTCGAGTTCAACTCCTATTCGTCGGCGAAGACGATCACCAGCTTCCAGACCAACCGCGAGCAAAACTCGAACTACTCTGGCTCACAGCCGGACATTCTCGCGACCGATCCGGATACCGGCTTCTTCGTTTTTGGCGATATCACAATCGATCCTGGTATCCGCCTGGTGCTGCAGGGCATGCTGAAGATCGGCAGTGCGGTCGAGATCAGCGGTCGCTTCGAGTTTACTTTCAGCCCGAACCCGTTCTCGATCGATATCAGGGCGCAGGCCAAGATGAAGCTGCTGGGCATCGGCCAGTTCGACATCGATGCCGTGTTCCGCCTCGACGTCGATGGTTTTGCTGTTTACGCAAACCTAAGCCTGCAGGCGGGCTTCGGTGGCGACATCGGCCTGTCCTTCGAGGCGGGCGCGACGCTCGAGCTTTACGTCGGGCCGCTGCAGCAGAAGATACTGACCAAGGCGGACGGATCGCAAGTCACCGTCAAGGCCGGCTTCAAGCTCAATATCAACGGCACGGTGACCTTCCTCGGATTTGCCTCGGCTTCGGGCAGCGTCACGATCACGCTGCAGCGCGATGTTTTCTCCATCGAGTTCGACATCGCGATCGCGCTCGGTCCGATCACGGTGGCCGCGCGAGGCGGCGCGGCGATCTACACGGACAACCACCCAGGCATCGCCCTGCTGCTGGACGTCAGCATCGACGCCAACATGTTCGAGGTGATAAAGATCAAGGCCTCGGGCAAGCTGCAATTGAATACCACGGGTGCGGCGCGGACGCTGGCGGGGGTGACCATGCAGGCGGGCAGCTTCCTGATCGCGCTGAACGGCGAAGTGAAGTTCCTCGAAGTGCTCAAGTTCCAGGCCGGGTTCGTGCTGGAAGTTGGCTACGAAGGGGTCGGTTCATGGCGGGTTGCCTTCAACGCCCGCATGGATTTCTTCGGCCTGATGACGGTGCAGGCCACCGGGAGCTTCAACTACAAGGGCTATTTCGACATTTCCCTCGACGGCGAACTCGTCCTCGGTACCCGCAGCTTCGGCCTTGTCGCCAACCTGCACTTCCGCGTCGCCTTCGGCGAGCGGGAGGTCATCGGCACGCCCGGCCTCACCGAGTACTTCTTCCTGGTCGAGTTCTCCGGCGGTGCGAGCCTGCGCGCGTTCGGCATCACGTTCGCCGGTGTCGACATCGGCGCCAGTATCACGGCCTCGGGCGAGGGCAGGGTGCCTCTGGTGGCGAGTGCCCATGCCTCCGTCAAGATCCTGTTCGTGCGGATCAGCGTGTCGATGAGCTTCACGATCGGCTACATCGAATTGCCGAAGAAGGTCTACCTCGCCGGCAACCCGACGGGCGATGCTCGTATCTGGAATCCGGCCAACGCCAACGGCGTGCTGTACCTCAACATGGGTGACCGCAATGGGATCCGCGGGCTCGCCCAGGGCGAGGGCAACGAGCTCTACACGATCGAGCACCTCGGTGCCGACGCGAGCGGCGAGACGCTGCGCGTGGTGTTCAGCGGGCGCGAAACCATCTTCAAGGGCGTCAAGAAGCTGGTGGCCTTCGGCGGCAGCGGTGACGACCACATCTACGTCAAGGACGGGGTGACCTCGGACGTCGATTTCCATGGTGGGGATGGCAACGATGTCTTCATCTATGAAGGCACCGGCACCGCATGGCTGTACGGTGATGCCGGCGACGACTACATGGCGACCGGCGACGCCAGCAATGCGGCCTTCCTGTATGGCGGGGACGGCATGGACTACATCATCCACAACGGCAAGGGCCGTGCCGAGATCGACGGTGGTGCGGGTAGCGACAAGATCTATGGCAGCGTCGCGGCCGACCTGATCCGTGGCGGCGCCGACGGCGACGACATCGACGGTCGCGGCGGCGCCGACCAGATGTTTGGCGACGGCGGCGACGACCTGATCCATTGGGACTACGCGGATGTCACCCTGGGCACGGTGGATGGCGGCTCAGACAACGATGTGCTCGAGATCGTGGGCAGCTCGGCTGCGGATGATTTCCTGATCACCTCGCTGGGCAGCAGCAGCTTCAAGGTCGCCAACTTCAAGGCCGGCACGCTGGCGGGTTCGGTCACGGGCCGGAACTTCGAAGACCTGCGGCTCGATGCCCGCGCCGGAGCGGACAGGATCACGATCGACTACATGTCCGGCTCGGGCCTGAGCTTCATCGCGCTTTCGGCCGGCAAGAACGTGGTCCGCACCGGTACCGAGTTCGTCAATGATCCGGAAAGCGGCCAGCCGATCGAGCAGCCGAAATTCGCTATCTCCGACGATCGTGCCGCCGACGTCGTCACTGTCCTCGGCCATGACGGCAACGGCGACAATGTGACCTTGTCCGACACCGATGGCACCGACAAGGGCTTCACCGGGCTTCGCGTGCAACTGGCCGGCCTGCCGAAGATCGTCGTGACCGACAGCATCCGGGCCGAGGGTGACGCGCTGGTGATCTCTACCCGCGGCGGCGCCGACACGGTGACCGCCGCCGCGCTGACGACCGACCGCGCTGCATTGCGCATCATCGGCGGCGCCGGCGACGACACGCTAAAGGGGTCGCGCTTCAACGACGTGATCGACAGCGGCAAGGGCAGCGACAAGGTCACCGGCGACATCGGCCTCGACGAATTCTTCGATGACAGCCCCAGCGCCAGCAACGGTGTAGACGATGACGGCGACGGCCGCATCGACGAGGCCGACGAAAACGAGATCGACACGCTGATCGAGAACCTCGGTGCCAGGGTCGAGACCGCAGGTGCCGACGTCGGCCTGTACAACGACAAGCTGGTCATCGGCAACCTGTTGAACAGCACCGGCAGCGCGAATTTCGAGGTTGGCAAGAATGCCGCCAACGAACTCATCGACGCCGGCGACCGCTTTGCCGCCAGCGCGACCCTGGAAAACCTGAAGCACATCTTCGAGAAGGCGGAGATAACCGGTGGCGCCGGCAACAATACCTTCGTGGTCAACGATCTGGACCGCAGCATCCAGGTCGGTGGCACGAAGTTCTCCGTGATCGACTGGCGCGGCCAGGCGACTCTGGACAACGCCGCCAATGACGGCCTGTTCCCCGAACACATCCTGGTAACCGTTCCCTTCGACAGCCGGGCCGTCATCGACATCCGCTCGGCGGCGAACGACAGCAGCGACCGGCTGGTGGTGACCGGATCCGATGCGGCCGACCGCTACCTGCTGACGGCCACCGGCACCGACGGCAATGCCATTGCGACCATCCAGGCGCTCGACATCCGCATCGGCCAAACCGCATTGTCGAACGGACTGACCATCACCCATCAGCATGTGGAGAACGTCGAGATCAACAGCCTGGGCGGCGACGACCGTCTGGCGGTGCGCACGCTGCACACCCGCACCACGTTGAATACCGGAGCGGGCAACGATGCGATCTTTGTCGGCAGCAACGCCGCGTTGGGCGGCCTGGGCCTGCCCGATACCAACGCCGGCGGCACCCTGAATTCGATCAATGCGCTGCTGACGGTGAATGGGCAGGGGGCGGGCGACAGCGACCAACTGATGCTGGACGATACCGGTGACGGCGCCCCGAACCAGGGAACGCTCACCAGCACCAGGATCACCAATGGCGTGATCGGCACGCCGGCTCCGCTCATGGCCGCCGGAGCGCTGATGGGCGTTGGCGGCAGCATCACCTACGGCTCGCTGGAAATCCTGCAGATCAACCTTGGCAATGCCGCGAACAGCAATGTGTTCACGGTCGAGAGCACGCACGGCGACGGTTCGGTCACCGCCATCAGCAGCGGTACCGGCGCCGACGTGTTCAACATTGAGACCATCGCGGGCAACCTGACGCTATCGACCGGCGGCGGCAGCGACACCGTTCGCGTCGGCAGCACCACCGGCGACATCGGCCAGCAAGCAGGGGTGCTGGACGCCTTCGACTCCAGCGCCAACGCCATTGTCGGCCGCCTCGAGATCGACGCCGGTACCGGCAACGCAGATACGCTGAAGCTCTATGACTCCGGCGATACCACCCGCGAGAACGGCCGACTCTCGGCGGCCGAGATCGTCGGCATGGGAATGACCCTCGGCATCGGCTACACCGGATTCGATGTCCTCAAGATCTGGCTGAGCAACAACGACAACGGTTACTACATCGACTCCACCCATACCGGCGTGACGTTTATCGACCTGGGTGACGAGCAGGCAATCGTCAACGGCGTGAACGACGTCGTCAATGTAAGGAGCATTTCCGGCCCGACCACCATCGACGCCGGCCAGGGCAACGACGTCATCCGCGTCAACTTCAGCGACCAGGGCGAGCAGACCTTCGTCAGCGGCATCGATGGCGAACTGACGCTGCATGGCCAGCAGGGAAGCGACCGTTACGAGGTCGGACTCGCCGGACAGATTTCCTCGCGCATCAATGTATTCGACCAGTCGGGCGGCGACGCCGGCATCAACCGGCTGCGCATCTACGGCACCAACGACATCGACTTCTTCCTGCTCAGGGCGAACAAGGATGTCGGCATCGGCATGGTCTCGGCCGTCGAGGTTGACGCGAACCGGGCGCCGGTCCCGGGCGGGGTCATCGAGCGCATCAACTACGATGCCGACATCAGTGGCGCGGTGGAGATTTTCGGCCGTGCCGGGGACGATACCTTCGTCCTCGACGACAACCTGGCACCCACCACGATCTTCGGCGATGCCGGTGTCGATACCTTCCAGATCGGGCAGGTGTACCAGTCCTTCCGCGACGGCCGCAACCCCGACAATGGACTCGCCGAGGAAGACTATTTCGAGACCACCCAGATCACCCGCGGCTTCCTGTCCAATGGCGTCAGCCAGAGCACGGTGCTGTTCGGCGGCACGGGCAATGACAACTTCACCGTGTATAGCAACAAGGCGGAGCTGTTCCTCTTTGGTGACGAAGACGACGATACCTTCACCGTGCGCGCCTTCGTCAAGGTGGATCCGAACGATCCGAAGGCGCCGTTCACCAACATCAACGGCGGCCAGGGCGCCGATTTCATCGCCTTCACGGTCAATGCCCCGGTGCGCATCGACGGCGGCGACGGATTCGACACGCTGACGGTGATAGGCACCGAGTTCGGCGACGATTTCGTGGTCAACGATCAGGGCGTGTATGGCGCCGGGCTGTTCGTCACCTACACCGGCCTCGAGCGGATCGTGGTCGATGCCATCGAGGGCAACGACCGCTTCTTCATCGAAAGCACCAGCGAGAGCGTTTCGCTCGAGATCGTCGGCGGCCTCGGCAGCGATACCTTCCACGTCGGCGGCAGCAATGGCACTTCGGTGACGGTGGTCAGCAACAAGCTCGAGGGCCATAGCGGACTGGTCATCCAGACCACAACCACCGACGATCCGGCCTACAAGAACGTGTTCGTCAAGGACGTCTCGGTCGACGTGCGCGACAACGACGAGGCCGAGGTGGTGGTCCTGTTCGACATCGGGCCGATCCGGGTGTTCGAGAGCGGGTTGGGCGGCACCCTGGTGGTCAATAGCTACCGCGTAGTGCTCAGCCGCGCACCTGAAGAGAACGTGACCGTGAAAGCCGTCGCGGTCGCCCTGCGCGAAAGCGTGCTCAAGGCAGGCGGCAAGGGCCTCGCGCTGAATTCGGTGAATAGCCTCACGGGCGCCAGCGAGGATGGCCTCGAACTGACGTTCAACCGCAACAACTGGTTCGAGCCGCAGACCGTGTACGTGTTTGCGCCGCAGGAC
Source organism: Rhodocyclales bacterium (assembly GCA_016235805.1). Lineage (GTDB taxonomy): Bacteria > Pseudomonadota > Gammaproteobacteria > Burkholderiales > Rhodocyclaceae > Sulfuritalea. The sequence continues at coordinate 59,744 of JACRIY010000040.1, read as the reverse complement.
GTGCTGGCCGAAGGCACCAACGGCTTCAACATCGTGCATCGCACGCAGCAGGGCTCGAGCGCGAAGGACGGCGGCGACTACGACGGACTCGCGGTGCTGGGTGTGGTGGCGACGGTGGTCGATGACGACGCGGCGTCGGTGCTGATCGCGTCCTACGACAACAGCGCTCCGGCCCCGCAATTCTTCGAGCCGATCGTCGCCGAGGGCGGTGGCGTCAGTCCCGAAGCGCCGGAAGGGCTGCGCACGGACAGCTATTGGGTGGTGCTGACCAAGGCGCCAACAGGCAGCGTTCAGGTGAACTTCGCCTTCGACAACCAGATCGAGTTCGTCTCCGCCACCGGCCCGGGAGTTGCCGGCTCGACCATCACCTTCAGCACCACCGACTGGGCGACTCCGCGCAAGATCACCGTCAAGGCGGTGAACGATACCGCGCTGGAAGGAACGCATTACTCGCGCATCACGCACACGATCCCGGCATCGACGATCGCCATCCCGAACAACCTCAACAATTTCCTCGGCGTCACTACGGCGAATATTGCCGATGGGCTTGCCGCGAAGGTCAATGGCAATATCGATACCCCGTTCGTGGCCACCGCGAATGGCGACAAGGTGACGCTCACCGGTCCTGCATTCCGCTACAACCTCGCCACTCCCTACGCGTCGCCCACCGTCACTCTGGGTGGCGTCGCCGCCGAAGGCGAAGTCTGGGCGCTGGTGGTCAATGGCAGGACCTGGTTCCATGTCGTCGATGCCGGCCAGACCGTGACCCAGATAGCCGACAGCCTGCGCAGCAAAATCGACGCGGACAGCGTGTTTGCCGCGGCTGGCAGCGGAAACGTGCTGACGATCACGGCGTCCGGCGGCGGCCTGGTCACCGTGGGCTTCCTGGTATCGGGCAATTCCGCGGGGACGGCGGCGATTTCCGGCTCGATGCTCGGCCATAGCGTGGTCACTACCAATCCTACGGACACCGCCCCGGCCTGGAACGTCGCCGAGATCGATATCGACGGCACCACGCCGCCGCTGGGCGCAACATGGAATTGGTCGCCGGCGGGCGCGGTGTGGACCGTCAACCTGGACGGTACCGAATTCCGTTACACCAGCAAGATAGACGACGAGGCGCTCAACCTCGTGGCTGCCGGGCTGGCGGACGCGATCAACCAGGGCGGCACGCGCTTTGCCGCCAGGTATGCGACGGCCACCGTGAAGCTGACCGGCACACCTGGAGTCGGCGACGTCTGGACCGTGCGCCTGGGCAACGACACGGTCAGCTATACGGTCGTGGCCGGCAATACGCTGGCCGATATCGCGAACGCCCTGGCGACACAAGCCAATGCACTGGGCGACTACAACCTCGCTCCGGGCGACATACTGACCGACGGCCAGTTCAAGGTCGTCCGCGCCGATGCCGCGGCTTTCGCGGTCAGTGTGGCGGTGCAGGGAACCAACCTGCAGAGCAGCGGCCAGGTCTTCGGCACGACCGTGGGCGAAAAGCTGATCGTGTTCACCACCGACGGTACGCCTTTCACGGTCGACGTCAGGCTTGCCGAGTCGGCCTCGCAAGTGGATGACTTCGCCGTGGGTGGCACCGTGCTGGCGGATGACGGCATCGGCCCGAATGCCAGCATCAAGAGCGCGACCCACTATTCGAAGCTGGTGCTTCAGCTTACCGCCGCGGCGGCCCCGGTCCTCCAGGGCGCCGGCTGGAACCTGGTGGCCGGCGTCCGTTCCGATCGGGTCGCGGTCGATTTCTCCGGCACGCCCACGGAAGACGAGGTCTGGACTTTGCGCCTCAAGAATGCGGACGGCTGGATCACCAGCGTCAGCCACGTCGTTACCGCCGGCCAGACGCTGCAGGAGGTTCTGGAGGACTTGCGTGACCTGGTCGCGCCCGCCGGCTACGCCGCCGCCGTGGCCGCGAACAGTTTCGCGGTGGTGGTCGCGAATGACGACGGCGACACGGCGACGCCGGAGGACGGCACCCGCCTGATGACGGTCGAACGCATGGGGACCTTCAGCCTCGAATTGACCATCGAGCCGGCAACCGAGGACGAACCCTCGGGCGTCCAGTCGACTGTCACCATTGACCAGCCGGGATTTGCCTTCGCCTACGTGGCCGGATCGAACCGCGAAGTGACCGCGCCGGATTCGCTCGACGTCACCATCGCGGACAACGATGCGCCTGGCGTCCTCATCCTGCAAAGCGGTGCGTCCACCGACGTCATCGAGCCCACCGAACTCGTGCGGCTGGGGTCGGGTTATGCCAGCCAGGTGATCACGACCCGCTTCCGCATCGGCCTTGGCCTCGACGCGATCACCGACTTGCCGGTCCCGCCGAAAGCCGACCAGACCTGGACGGTCTACCTTGTGGATTCGAACGATGCCGCGACCCCGCCGCCGTTTGTGACCTATACCCATACGCCCGGCGTAACGCCGACCTTCGCCCAGATCGCAACAGGCCTGGCGGCGAAGATCAACGACGTTCTCGGCCCGCTCGCCGCGGCCTACGACGCCGAAGCCCGCGGCGACTACCTCACCATCAAGCGTCCGACTCCGGTCTACTGGTGGCAGCTCGTCGAGCAGCAACCCTTCAGCGTATTCATCAAGGTCAGCGAAGGCGCCGCCACCAAGGCTGTCCTCTTCATCGGCGACTTCGGCACCGCGACCGCTCGCGAAATCGGTATCCACGACTCGGTGTTCCTCGCGCAGGACCTCGATTCGGCAAAGTGGAACTCCAATTCCAGCACCGATATCGTTGATTCGACCACCATCCCGCACCTGACTGTCTTCGGCACCGGCGACGGCCACGCTGATTTCTACGGTTTCGAGATCACCGAGCAGATGCTGAAGGACGAACTCGCGGCCGAGATCAGGTTCGCCGACGAGCGCGATGTGCCCATTCCGCGTGTGCACGACGGCATCAAGGCAATCTTCGACATCGACCACGGTTTCGATCTGGGTGACACGCAGTTCTGGGTCAGCGCTATCAAGCTTTACGAACTGCGCGCGCCGCTGGATCCCGACCTGCCGATGCAGCCGACCCTGATCGGGCAGAGTTCCTTCTTCAACACTCCGGATTCCGGCAGTTCCTGGTACTTCGACGGCCGCCTGACGACCCAGCTGACGCAGGCCGGCAAGTACTACATCGAAGTGACCGCGGTCTATCCGTACAACCTCGACGGACTGCCGGAGGGTGTCGATTACCAGTTGCACGTTTCGGTCGCCCAGCATGCCGAGGATTCGTTCGTGTTCGCGCCGGCGCCGGTTTCCGAGCAGGAGTCGACCAACAATACCGGCCAGAGCCTCGATTCGGGGACCACCGACGAGGAGCGCGGCGCCAACTTCTTTACCTTCGCCGATCCCAACATCGGCAATGGCGAAATCAACTCCTCGACACCCTATGTCCGAATCACCGGAACCGGTGACGGTAGCCAGGACGTCTACCTGTTCGACGTCGCCTCGACCAAACTCAGCCTGGCACCGGACACCGGCAGCGTTATCGATCCCAACAACAACGAGTTCTATACCCGTTACGTCTTCGAGTTTACCGGTACGGTCGAAGTCGGCGACCGGTGGACGCTGGGCGTCGGCTATCGCGACTACGAGGTTCTCGTCGATGGCACGACCATCGGCGCCTCCCTGTTGTCCGTCGCCAATGAGTTCGAGCGACTCATCGAAGCCGCGGAAACGGCGAAGCAGATCGATGGCTACGTTGTCGGCGTGAGTTCCACTTCCGGCATCAAGCTCACCATCGAGAACACGGCGTCCGGATTCGCGTTGAAGGGCAGCGGCGATGCCGACCCGGTGCCCGACGGGCTGCGCCACGAGGTGGCATCGGCCGCCACGGTAACGCGCACGACTACCGCAAAAGTCGGCGACGGCACGACGGCGATTTCGTTCGCCAATGTCAAGATCGACCTGGCCAGCGCTGACCTGACGGCGGCCGACACGTGGGTCCTGACCCTGAATGGCAAGAGCACGGCGCCGGTCAGCGTCAACAGCAGCCTGATCGACATCGCTACCGCGCTGCGTTCCGCCGTGACCGACCTGAAAAACGCGGAACCCCTGGCACTGTTGGGTGTCAGCGTCGTCGTCGGCAGCAACGACATCGTCGAGCTCAATTCGACGGGCGGCGTGACCGTGGCAATCAGCGTCTCCGGCGCCAAGCCGCGTGGCAGCGCGACGATCAGCGGCAGGCCGTTCGGACAGCCGATCGCGAACACGACGCCGGCGATCGGGGACATCAACTGGACCGATGTCTCGATATTCCTCGACGGCACCGCCTACCAGAACGAAGTCTGGCGCTTGACCGTCGGCGCCGAGACTCCGACCGGAGTCCCGGTCCTGGTCGCCGATACCCCGAGTACCATCGCGCAGAAGCTTGCCGCCAAGTTCACCGCTCCCGGCTTGGTCGGCGTATGGGACAGCGACCGAACGATTACTTTCTCCAACGTCGGCGACGTCGGTATCACCTTCGATATCACCCGGGCCGTGAGCGCCGGGACCATCAGCACGCAGGCGGTCAACGCGATGGCCGTTCTGGACGTGACCTCGCTGATCGGCAACATTACGATCAGCGACGTGTGGACCCTGGCGCTGACCGGCATCGCGAACTATGTGGTGCCTGCCAGCTTCAACCGTGACCTCACCGCGGGTGATCTGGTCGACGCAATCAATGCCGATACCCTGACGACAGGCTACTCGGCCGAATACGATTCGACGAGCAACGTCATCGCCATTCGCAAGGCGTCCGGTACCTTCACCGCGACCCTGACCGAAACCTTCGATGCCGCATCGGTTTCGGAAGCCCCGACCGCCACCACCGATCGGATCCTGACCTTCGACTTCGACGACGCCAACGCCCCGGACGGCGATCCGGCGTATGCGACGCAATGGACACTGACCCTGCCTGGTGTCGCCGCGACCTTCGTCACGCCGGTGGATACCGATGTCGACACCACTGCCGACGCACTGGCCGCGCTGATTCATGCGCATGATGACTACACCGCCAGTTACAACGATTCGAGCAATGTCCTGACGGTGACGCGCACCTCCGACTGGGCGGCGGTGGCAACCTACACGATCACCGAAACACGGCCGGCGAAGGCGGTGAGCGACACCAGCCAGGCCGCGACCGTGGTGACCCTCGGCGGCTCCGCAGCCGAAGGCGAAACCTGGCAGGTGGATCTGCCCGGCGTTGCGGCGGCCACCTACCTGGTGACGCTGGGTACGAATCCCGGCCTTGACGCCATCGCGCAGTCGCTGAGCAACACGACCGGCACCCGCATCGGGTACGAATCCATCGTCCATAACGGCAAGGTCGTCGTGCTGGGTTCGAGCCTGGCGACCACGCCCCCAGTTGCCACGCCGGTGGTCGCTGGTACGGCCGTGGTCAGCGGCGGCATCGACCTGAATTGGGAAATGGCGGTCGCCCTCGACGTCGGCGGTTATCCGGATGACTTTACCGATGGTGACGTCTGGACGTTTGTGCTGGGTACCCATTCCTACAGCTTTGTCGTTGGCACCGACTTCGCCGCCGCCGGCAGCCTGGCGGCCTTCCTCGAACTGGCGATCGAGGATGCCGCGAGCGATGAAGGCCTTGTGGTGACCGTCAGCGGGACGCTCGTGCTGCGCGAAACCGATGGCGATACGGTGGTGTTGGGTGCGTTCGAGTGGACCCGGAACGAGCCCTACGTCGTGGCGGGCTTCGATCTCGACGACGCGCGCGATCACTACACCAAGGTCGTCATCGATCTGGCGGATACCCCGCAAAAGCTCAGCAAGAAGGAGCTCTTCCAAATCACGCTCAACGGCGTGACCTTCTCCTACGAAGTCGAGGACCTGCCGGACGGCAATGAGCCGGGCGACCTCAATCTCGGAACCGTGGCAAGCAAGCTGGCGGCGGTGATCAACAGCACTAGCGATTTCTACACGGCGGCTGTGAGCGGCACCAAGATCACCATCACCGACAAGACCCTGACCCCCGAGCCGCATGGCGTAGACCCGATCGTCTTCGCTTCCCAGCGCGGCGGACCCGTCACCATCGTGGCCGACATCGACAAGTCGAGGCTGGTCGGCGGCAGCGAGGACGTGCTTACCGGCTACACGCTGGAAGTGTCCCACTACGTGTTCGGCGTCATCCGCTACGAGCTGAACATCTTCCCCATCTTCGGCTGGATTCCCGTCTACTACTGGAAGCCTACCTACGAGACGGTCAATTTCACGCGCAGCCTGCGGCTTGAACTGCTGGATTCGGCGGGCAACGTGGTCAAGGTCGCCCAGTACGTCCCCGGCTCGACCACGGTCGATGCCGGCAGCGTGACGCCCTACGATCCGATGCTCAGCTACACGGTTGCCAATCCGGTCGGCACCCAGACATACAAACTGCGCGTCTCGACCATTGTCACCTATGACAAGTTCTTCCCGCAGTACGTGTTCCCCGGGGTCTGGGAGGGACTGGGCTACGAGCTGATCCTTTCGGTGCAGGGCCACCTGCAGAACGAGAACGCCATCGAACTGCGCGGCAAGACGCTGCAGGTCGTGGAGGGACCAGGTCTCGGCCAGACCGCGGTGATTGCCGACTACGACGCGAAAACCAAGACCTACTACCTCGATACCGGCAATTTCGACGCATGGGATGAAATACCCGGCCTCGACAGCCGCTACGACATCACGGCCAGCCTGTTCCTCGAATCGGAGGCCGCTCCGGGCGGAACGCTGACCTATAACAATGATTACCTGAACAAGCCGCCGGTGACCGACAGCTGGAGCGTGGTCCTCACCAAGCAGCCGGGGCAGGAAGTGATTGTCAATGTCCTGCCGACCCTGACCCGGACCTACAACGCCGACGAGGCCTTCAATCCGGATGCCGGCTTCGGCGAGGGCAATGCCGAGCAGGTGCGCGTGGCCACCGATCGTGCCCTGATCCAACTCGGCGGCTCGTCGGCCGCGGGCGAGTACTGGATCGTCACGCTGACCGGCACCGACACCACACTGAGCGTGGATTCCTTCCTCGACGCCGTGTTCCAGCGCCTGGGGAACGGCGTTTTGACCCCCGCCGAACTGGCCGACCTGCACGCAACCAACAGCGACGTATTCATCTACGGCGGCGGCAGCACCGACATCACGACGGTCGCTACCGAACTAGCGAAGCGTATCAGCGGCATCATCGGTGATGGCGTCGATAACGACGGTGACACCTTCATCGACGAGGTCGGAGAGCCCACCGGCTACGCCGCGACGATGACGCCTGGCCTGTCCATTGAGCTCACCGGCACGCCGCAGAACGGCACCGCCTGGGCGCTGGCGCTTTCCGGCGTCGCGACGCCGTTCTCCTACACGCCGGTGGCGGGCGACGACCTGGCAGATGTCGCCGCCGGCCTCGCCGCGCTGCTCAGCGCCAATGGCACCGGCTTCAAGGCCATCGCCGAGGGCAACCGGCTGCTGATCCTCCAGCCCGGAGCCACGGCGTCGTTCTCCGCCACGCTGAAGATTGGCGCCGCGGGCGCCAATCCGATCGGCACCAAGGCGCCGCAGATACTTGTCACCAGCAGCGTCTCTGGCAACGCGTTCTATGCCGAGGTCGCAATCGGCATCAACAGCGATACCGGCGGCGGCTTCAAGGTGCGGCCGGTCGCCGAGGGTAGCGGCAAGGTCGAAATCACCCGCGAACGGATCAGCGCCACGGTCAGCAAGTTCGACTTCCTCCAGGTCGAACTGAAGGGCAATGTCACGGTCGGCGAGACCTGGACGCTGCGCCTGACCAACGTCGCGGTCCCCGTGGTGGTGCGCTACACGACGCAGTTCGGCGACACCCTGTCCGACATCGCCGCCGCGCTGGGCAGCCAGCTCGACCCGGCCAACCGGCTCGACCCCGCGCTCTACGACGTTACGGTTCGCGGCCGAGTGATCACGATCGGCAACGCCCTGGCCTCGCAGACCCAGGACTTCGGCGCCGAGGTACAGGTCGGACTGGCCCGTACCGGCGACCTCGACAATCCTCCGTCGCAGGATGGCCTGCGCACGTCCGGTACGTCGGCCGTGGTGCCGCAACTGCGCTTCGTGGCGGATGACGGCGACAACGTGGCCGAACTCGGTGAATGGAACTTCGTGCAAACGGTGGCCGTGATGGCGATCGACGACAAGGTCATCGACGGCGGCGACGCCCTGGTGTTCCCGGAATTCGAAGAGCGCGTCAACGCCATACGCGGCCCGCTGACCATCGAAGGCGCACCGCTGGCCGGCGCCGAGCGCTTCCTCAACAATCCCTTCCGCCTGCCCGAGGAAACCAATGATCCGCAGGCCGACGGCACGGTCAATTCGGTCACGGTCGATGCCAACGGCAATGGCGAGATGAGCGATCGCGAGGCCTTCCACCTCAACGCCCTCTACGGCGAGCGGCCCGGATTCGATCCGCGCATGAACCAGTTCCCCTTCGAGTTCACCTGGCTCGACGGCCCGGCCCTCAAGCGCTATCTGGATGTGCTGTCGGTGTCGCAGGAAATCCTCTCCGTCAGCCACGACACCGCATTCAGCGTCAACCTCACGGTGGGCGGCGTCGTCCCCAGCACGTCGGTGGTGCGCTTCAGCGGCACTCCGGACCAATCCGCCGTCGGCCTTGCCAGTTCCGACCTGAGCTGGGTCGAAGCCATTGTCAGCCTGGGCGGCTTCGCGGTCGACGGCCAGGACTGGACGCTCTCCATTGACCTCGACCCGACGGTGGCGGGCGTCCTCCAGCGGAGCTTCCACGTCTCCGCCGAGTCGAAGGCGCTGTCGAAGATCGTGGCCGACTGGGCCGGGTATTTCAACGGCCTCGTGGTCGGCGCGGTGACCTTCCACGCCCAGTCCATGGTCGATATCGCGGGCAATGCCAAGATTCGCCTCTGGGCCACCGATACGAGCGGACAGGCGGTGGACTTCTGGGTCGACACCACGGTCGGTTCCAACGGCACGACGCAGGTCAGCGGCACGCCGGACCAGAACTTCGCCAAGATCTTCGGCGTGGATTGGACCGTGGCCGCCTTCGAAGTGCTGCAGGCGCAGGCCGGCACCTGGGTCCTCACCCTGGATGGCGACGCAGTCACCTACCCGGTGACGGCCGGCGCATCCATCGCCGATGTGACGACAAACCTGGCCGACCGCATATCCACCGCGTTCAAGCCGGTGGTCTCGGGCTACACCGTCACCTTCGACGCGCCCTGGCCGTCCGAGGCTACCAGCACGCTGGTCCTGAGCGGCACGCCGCAGGCCGGCACGACGTGGACGGTGACGCTCGACATCGCCGGCACCACCAAGCAGTTCAGCCACCTGGTGGTCGCCGACGACACGCTGGAGTCGATCAGCCTGGCGCTGGCCACCGCGGTGAATGCCGATACGGCCGGCAACCTGGCGGCGCGTACTTCCGGCGTGGCGCTGATCATCGTCAATACCGCGGGCAACACGGTAGAGACCAGTTTCTCGATCAGCCCGCAGGCCACGGCGCTGCGTCCGGATCCGGTGGCAACTTACGCGAAGAGCCTTGAACTGTCGGGTACGCCGGTAGCGGGCAGCATCTGGTCGGTCGGCCTCAGCTTCAACGACGGCGCCGGCCTGGTCACCAGCACCCACGAGTACACGGTGCGCGCCACGGTCGCCTTGGCCGAAGTTGCGGCCGGCCTCGCGGCCAGGATCAACGCTGCAGGGACCGCTTTCACGGCCAGCGTGAATGGCAATACGCTGGTAATCCAGAATGCCGGCGAGCCGGGCTTCGCGACGGCCACCCGGGTTCAGCAGGCAGCAGGGGCGACCGGCAGCTTCACGCGCTCGGTCGCGTCGCCGACGGTCACCCGCCTGACCCTGGGCAGCGGAACCGGCAGCGCGGCGCTGGGCGACATCTGGACGGTAACCGTGGGTGGCGTCTCCTACGCCTACGCGGTCGAGTCGCTTGCCGTGATCGCCGCCAAGCTTGCCGCCGCGATCGAGGCGAATGCCGATCCCGCCTACGTGGCCGCCAGCGAGGGCGCAACGCTCATCATCGTCAATCGCGAGGACGTTTTCACCGTGTCGCCAGCGCCGACTTTCCAGGTCGGCACCGTTCCCGTGGCCCGCGTTGCGACCTTGCCGCAGACGCTGATGGTGGGGCAGCGACTGTCGGTGACCCTGGTCGGCAACGACGCTTCCAACATCGTCTCCTACACGGTCGGCACCAACGGCAGCATTACCGAGCCGGTCGCCGAAAGCGCTGCTTCGGCCGCCGCCGCGCTGGCCATGCGCATCAATGCCCTGGCGCCGGCCGACTACACCGCCACCAGCGACGGCGCCACCCTGGTGGTGGTCAATCGCGCCGGCCATCGCTTCACACTGGCCGACCTGTTCGTGGTCGATACCAACGAGCCCGGCCTTGCCGGGACCGCGAGCGTTTCCATGCTGACGCTGGCAGGCGCGCCCGTGGTCGGCGCCACCTGGGCCGTGCGCGTCCTCTACGACGGCGAGGCGCCGGGCCAGTCGCGCACGGTGTCCCATACGGTCGGCATCGGCGAGACCGTCGAGGACATCGCCGCGGCGCTGGCGCTGGCCATTACCAGCGGCCTCGGCACCGATATGACGGCGATCGCCGACGGTGCCGAACTGATCCTGGTCAAGCGCACCGCCGGCGGCTTCGCGGCCTCCTTCGAGACGCAGGCACCGACCTTCGGCGATGTGCTTGCGACCTCGTCGATCGTCACGCTGTCCGGAACCCCGGCCGGCGACGAGGTGTGGACGGTATCGCTGGGCGGCGTCACCTTCAGCGTCGTCGCCGCCACCGGCGAGACGGTGGCCAGCCTTGCCTCACGACTCGCCGACGAGATCAATGGTGACGTCACGCCGCAGGCGGCGAGCTTCGTCGCTGCCGCCGAAGGCTCGCAACTGGTCGTGGTCAACCGTGACGGCGCCGCGTTCGCCACCTCCTTCCAGATCACGCGCAGTGCCCGTACCACGGTGGATGCCGACGCAGCCGTGTCGGCCGTGGCCACGATCGGCGCCGGCATCGCCAGCAACGAGAAGGCGACGCTGGTCGTCATCGCCGGCGGCGTCGCGACGTCCATCGAATTCACCGATACCGTTGCTCGGACGGCGGCCGAAGTCGCGGCGGGCCTGGCGGCGCGGCTCAACGTCCTCGCCGCGCAGGTCGGCAATCCGCTGGCGAACTACATCGCCAACTCGGTCGGCGATCGGGTCGTCATCATCAACCGCGTCGGCGCCGCCTTCACGGTCGGCAACTTCGCGGTGACCGACGCCACGAGCGCGACAACCACAAGAGTCGGCTTTGGCGGTACGGCGGTGACAGGCGAGAAATGGACGCTGGCCCTCGTGTTCGAGAATGCCCTCGGTGCCACGGTCAACTTCACGCACGACGTCACCATCGACGGCACCGTTGTCGCGAGCCTGGGCGATGTCGCATCGGCCTTCGCCGCCGCGATCAATGCCAGCGCGGCGCTCGACGAACTTACGGCCGTGATCGATGGCGGCACGCTGCTGATCGTCAAGCGCACCGCCGGCGGTTTCGCCACCACTGCGTCGGTGATCCCGGCGGGTACGGCGACCACGACGCCCGCCACCACGGCAGGCTTCACGGCGTTCACCATCAACCTGAGCGGAACGCCGGCGACCAACGAAATCTGGCGGCTCAGCATCGGCGCGGTCGATACCGACGTGACCGTGAGCGGGGCCATCGACACGCTGGCCGAAATCGCCGAGGCATTCGCGACCGCCATCCGCGGCAATGCGAGCCTGTCGGCCTACACCGCATCGGCGAAGGGCGGCAGCCTGGTGATCGTCAAGACCACGGTCGGCGGCTTCACGCCGCTGCTGACGGTCACGACCGCGGGTACTTTGGCGGCCGCCGCTGCGCCGACCGCCTATCTGGTGGACCTGAGCGGCACGCCGGTGGCGCGTGACTCCTGGCGCGTTACGCTGAACGGCACCCATTACGATGTGGTCGTCGGTTCCCAGGCGGTGACGCTGCAGGGGCCGGCCGTCATCGGCGACCTCTGGAAGATCACGCTGACCGTCAATGGCGTGCAAGCGACCGCCAGCGCAACCGTGACCAGCGATCTGAACCAGGTGCGGGCGTCACTCGTTGCCGGCATAAGCTCGATCAGCGGCTTCACTGCCAGGTTGTCCGGCTCGCTCATCGTCGTCACCCGTGCCGCGGGCGACAGCTTCACGACTACGGGCGAGATCCTGCGTGCCGGCGCGGCGGTCACGGCGGCCACCGTAAGCGCCAGCGTCATCGACACCCTGACCGAAATCGCCTCGCAACTGGCGAGCGACATCAATGCCGGGGCGGGTGGTTTCGGCGCCACCGCCGAAGCGACCCGCATCGTCATTGCCGGCCCGAGCGGCGCGTCGATCAGCACCCAGTTCATCACGCCCGCCACGTCCGCGCCGTCCTGGGGCACGACCGTCACGACCGCGACCGCGGCCTTCGCCACGCTGACCGGCACGCCGGTGGTCGGCGATCTCTACCGGGTCGACCTGAACGGCGCCACGATCATCCACCAGGTCGCCAACGGCGAAGGACGCGAAGCGGTGGCGCGTGGCCTGGCGGCGGCGATCAATGCCGCCACGCATCCGGCGCTGGCCGATTTCTCCGCGATCGGCGACGGCAGCCTGCTGGTCATCGTCAAGCGCGGCGGCGGTGCCTTCACGCCGGCGTATTCGATCACCCCCGCGCCAGGGGGCGGTGTGCGCACCCTTGCCGCCGGCGCCGCCGTGCCGACCACCAGCGCCAACACGCCCGACCTCGGCGGCGTCGCGGTTGCCGGCCAGGTGTGGACCGTCCAGCTGACCACCGGTGCGGGCCCGACGCTATCCGCGATTACGGTGCGCTACGTCGTGCCATCGGCCAGCGCGACCTTGCAGGAAATCGCGGCGGGACTCGTGGCGGCCATCAATGCGCAGGCACAGGCCGACCTCACCGCCGTGGTCGAAGGCAGCCAGGTGTTCATCGTCAACCGTGCCGGAACGGCATTCGTCGCGGTTTACTCGGTGGCGCCAGCGGGCGCCCTGTCGCACTCGACCGCGACCAGCAGGGCGGCGGCCGAGGTCGGCGGCATGGTGCGCGCCGGCGACAGGTTTACGATCGACCTGGCCGTCGGCTTGCAGGGCGCTTCGGTGACCTACACCGCGCTCGCCGGTGACACCGCGGCGAAGGTGGCGGCGGCCCTGGCGGCGCTCATCAACAGTTCCGGCGACCCGGATGCGGCGGCCTTTACCGCAGCGGCGAGCGGCGCCAGGCTGTTCATCGTCAATCGCGATGCCGTTGCATTCGTCGCGACCCCGAGCCATGCCCAGGCCGCGGCCGGCGTTGCCGGCGAATCGCTGGCCACGCGCGCCTCGCTGGTGGTGCCGACCTCAACCGTGGTTTCCGGCGAGACCTGGGTCCTGACGCTGACCTCCGGCAATGCCGTGGCGACCTACAGTGTCGTCGCGGCCTCGAGCACGCTGCAGACGGTGCTGGATGACCTCGCCGCCAGCGTCAATGCCGACGGGGCGAATGCCTATACCGCGGAAACCGGAGCCGACAGCCTGCAGGTCTTCCGCGTCGGCGGCGTCGCCTTCGTCGCGAGCCTTGCGGTCCAGGCCGCCGGCGTGCCGGCGATTGACACGGCAACGGCGCAGACCGTGCTGGTGGGCCTCAACGGCAATCCGGTGGCCGGGGAAACCTGGCGCGCGATGCTGGGCGGTGTATTCGTCGACTACACGGCGGCCGGCGGCGACAGCGTGGCTGACGTTGCCGAGGCGCTTGGCAACCTGATCAGCGCCGCCGACAACCATCTCAGGCTCACCGCGGCGTTCGTCGCGGCGATCAATGCCGAAGGCACCTACCAGGCGACGGCCAGCGGTGTCGACCTGTCCGTCTCGGCGCTCGGCGTCGCGGTCACGGCGCGCGTCTCATCGGTTCACGGCGCCACCGATTCCGGCACGGCGGCCAACACCAGCGGCGCGGCGGTGGTAAGCCTGTCCGGTCCGGTGGTGCAGGGCGACGAGTGGACGCTGCGCCTGTCGGGCAACGGCCTCGCGACAAGGACGTTCAAGCTGTCGGCGGTGAACTTCAGCGACCTGACGACGGTGTCTGAGGATGGCGTCCTGGTGATCGTCAATCGCAACGGGGCCGCTCCCGCGGCGCGAGTCGACGTGACGCCCGCGATTCCGGTAAGCGTGCTACCCGAGGCGCCCACGGCGGTGGTGCAACTCCTGGGCAACCCGCTGGCTGGCGAACAATGGACGGTCAAGCTCGATGGTCGCGACTACACGGTGACCGTGGGAACGGTCGTGACCTCGCTCCAGGCGCTCAAAGACATCGCGACATCGCTTGGCGCGGCGATCCGCTTCGACAATTCCGTCGAGGGCCTCGTGGCGAGGCTGGCGAGCGCCATCAACCTGCGCGGCGGCGCCTACACGGCGGCGGCTTCCGGCACCGATCTCACCATCACCACCAGCGGCGCCGCCATCACCGCCGTGCTGAAGAACGGGCAGGGCACCGTCATCGACGAAGTCGATACTGCCGCCCTGTCGCTGACACTGAGCTTCGCCGGTGCGAGCGTCAGTCATGGCGAAGAATGGACGGTCCGGCTCGACGCGGCTGGGACGCCGACCACGGTCACGGCGACGGCCTTCGCCCGCTTCTCGGCCGCCAGCGACGGCGCAAGGCTGCTGATCGTCGATCTGGCCGATACCGGATTCACGCCGCAAACGAACATCGTGCCGGTGAGTGGCTACACGATCTTTGCCACGCCGCCGGCCCAATTCACCGGCCTGCTCGATCGTGCGCCGGTCACCGGCAATGTCTGGATGCTCACCCTCGCCGGACCGAACGGAGCCAGCCAGCGCTTCAGCGTCACCGTGGGCAACACCTATTTCGGTTCGATCGTCGCCGACACCCAGTCGCGCATCGCCACGATCTTCGCCAGCATGATCAACGATACCGGCCCGGCCTCGCTGGAGGCGACGGCGTCGGGCAATCGCCTGGCGATCCGCAGCCTGGATGCAAGCACCTGGACGGCGTCCTTCGTCGATACCCAGGCACCGGTCGCCCATGTCGGTGTCTTCGAGAGCACCCCGACCAGCGGCCACACCTGGACCGTGACCCTGACCGGGCCGGGCGCCACGCCGGTGGTCCAGGACTTCGACCTCGCGATCGGCGTCGGCTACGACCAACAGCAGATCGCGGAACTCTTCGCCGACCTGATCAACAGCACCGGGCCACTCGCCCTGACGGCGATGGCGGAAGGCCGGCAACTCGCGATCGTCGCCCGCGACGGCAGTGCCTGGACCGCCGCCTTCGCCATCGCCCCGGCGCCGGCGGCAACGCCTTCGACACCGGCGGCGACTCCCATCGTCGGCATGCCTGGCGCGACCGCAGGTTCCACGACTGGGGCCACCACTGTGACCTTCAGCGGTTCGCCGCAACCGCGCGAAGTCTGGTCGCTGACCGTGGGCGGCACCCGCTTCGACCTGTCGATCGGCGAAACCTACACGGTTGCCGGAACGCCTGATTTCGCCGGCATCAACGCCAAGGCCTACCTCGCCCGGGCGGCGCTGCCCGGTGCAACGACGGCGCCGGTAGTCGGCGAAACGTGGACGGTAAGCGTCCGCTTCGGCGGCTACGTGGCGACCGCAAGCCATACCGCGATCACCGGCAACACACTGGCGGACGTGATGCTGGCTCTCGCCAGCGTCATCAACGCGCTGGGCGAGACCCCGTTCCTTGCCCGGGCCGAAGGCGATAACCTGGTCCTGGCCAATGGATCGCCCTGGCTGCCCACGGTCGAGTTCACGCGAGGCGCGGTAGCCCTGGCGCCGACCGTTACCGAGCACACCAGCCTGGTCGCCGACAGCGCGCAGGCACTCGTCACGATATTCGCCGACCGCATCAACGGCCTGGTCGGCTTCCATGCCATCGTCTCGGACAACGCGCTCGTCATCGTCAAGCGCAGCGGTACCGGTTTTGCCGCGTTCGAAACACGGTTCCGTTTCATCCCGGCACTGGACAACACGACCGACCTCTACGACGTCGACCTGGCGGGCAGCGCCGCCTCGATCGAACTGGTCGGTGCTCCGGTGGTCGGCGAGAAGTGGACCGTTACCCTGGGCGGCCTGAGCTTCGACTACACGGTGGTGCGCGACGACAGCCTGGCCAATGTCGCCCGGGCGCTGGCTGAGCGCATCAACGCCGCGACGAGCGCCGCCGACTACGTCGCGTCGGTCGAGGGCGATCGCCTGGTCGTGGTCAAGACCAGCGCCGGTGCCTTCGCCAGCGGCATCACCGTTACGCCGGCCAATGGCGCCACCGAACAGTCCCTGGTGGCCGACGCCGTCACGCCGCGTGCCTGGACGGCGATCCTCGCCGGCGCGCCGGCGGCCACCGAGACCTGGCGCGTCACCCTGGGCGGCTTCGACTACGACCATCCCATCGTGGCCGGCGAAACGACGGCCGATATCGCGCTCGCACTCGCCGCCGCCATCAATGCCCGCAGCCACCTGACCACGTTCTCGGCGACCACCGAGAGCCGCACGCTGGTGATCGTTGATACCAGCGGTGGCGCCGCAGCACCGGTTTATACGGTCGGCACCGGCGGCACCTTTGTGGCGGATGCGCGCATTGCTTCCACCGGCGTCAGCCTGCAGGCTCCATGGCCGGCGCATCTCTCGGGTACCCCGACGGTCGGCGAAGTCTGGCGCGTCACGCTCAACGGCATCAATCGCGACCACGTGGTGATCGCCGGGGAAACGACCTCGGACATCGCCCGGGCGCTGGCCGCTACCATCAACCTCGCCAGTGGCACCACGAGCTACTCGGCGACCGCCGAGGGCAACACCCTGTTCATCGTCGATCGCAGCAGCGGCGCTCCCGTGCCGCTCTACAGGATCAACGGTGCGGCCAATGCCCGCTTCGCCGCCGGAACCAGCCTGCAGGCGCCCACGGCGGCCGTCACCCTGCCGGGCGGGACATACGCTGCCGGCGTCAGTTACACGCTGCTGTTGCGCGTCGGTGAGTTTGCGACGCAGTATGCGTATGTCACCTCGGCTTCCGATACCGCCATCGAAGTCGTCAAGGCCCTTGCCGCCGCCGTCAACGTCAACGCCCCCGATGACTTCACCGCCATTGCCGACGGCGCAACCCTGGTCGTGGTCAATCGTGCCGGGACCAGCTTCAGCCTCGCCAATGTGGCCGACCCTGCCGCACCGGGCAAGGCTGCCCGGGTCGAGCTGACCGCACAGACGCTCTTCGCCGGCGAGGTTTGGACCATCATCCTCGACGACGCGACCTTCACCACCACGCACACCCACGTGGTGCTGCCGGGCGAAACGCTGGACGACCTGGCACGGGAACTCGCCAACAGCATCGTGTCGAGCGGAGTGGTGACCTTCACCGCGATCGCCGAGGGCGGGCAGGTGCTCATCGTCAACCTCGCCGGACAGGCCTTCGTCACTACGGTCGACGTGACGCCGGTCGGCCAGGTTTCCATCGTCGAGACACGCAAGTTCAGCGCGCCGCTGGTAGGCAACGAGTACTTCTACCGGCCGGTCAACCTCAACACGCGAGTCGACGAGTCGGCGCAGGTGGATACGCTCAACATCTACAACGGCAACAGTCCGGCCGACGACGTGGGTGTCCTTACCGCAGACCAACTCACCGGCCTGGGCATGGGCGGCGACACGGTGATCGCTGGTCGCACGCTGGCCGGCGGCATCATCTACCACAACCTCGAAGTCCTCAACATCGAACTCGGCAGCGGTAACGACGTATTCCAGGTCGTGTCGACACATGCCGGCGCCACCAACATTTCGTCGGGTGCCGGCGCGGACGACATCCATGTCCAGTCCATCGACGGCCACACCGGCATCGACGCCGGCGCCGGCGACGACGAGGTGTGGGTCGGCAGCGAAGCGGCGCCGAACCTGGCGACGCCGCAGAACCTGCTCGGCACCGTGCGCGTGCTGCTGACCATCGTCGGCGGCACCGGCAACGACACGCTGTACGTGGACGACAGTGCCGAAACCGACGGCGGCGCCGGCGTGCTGACCGGGTCGACCCTGACCGGCCTGGGGATGCCGTCGGTTTCCGAAGTGCAGACGATCCGCATCCAGGCCGCGACCGGTGTGTACACGCTGCGCATCGCCGACGAGACCATCGATTCGACCACCGCGACGACCACGCTGGTCGAACTCTCGGGTACGCCTATCGCGGGTGACGACTGGACCATCGCCATCGGCGCCAGCGACGGCGTCTATCGCTTCACCGTGGAAGTCGACGCGCCCGGCGTGCCGGCCACGCTGGACGGCATCGCCAGGGCGCTGGCTGCCGCGATCAACGCGTCGGTCCTGCCGGCGATGGCGAATTTCTCGGCGACGTCCGACGGCGCGATCGTGGTCATCGCCAACATGGCCGGCGACGGCTTCCAGGCCGTGTTCGAGATCGCGACCAGCGCCATCGCCCCGACGACGAGCGTCGATGAACTGGAGGGCGCCACCGCCGCCACCGTGATCGCCGGCACGCTGGTGACCGGCAATGACTGGACCTTCACGCTCGCCAATCGGGACTTCACCATCGAAGTGGGCACGACCTACTTCGGCACGATCGTGGCGAATACGCACCAGGACATCGCCAGGATCCTCGCGCGCAAGATCAACGAAGACACGAGCCTGCCGGACCACCTCGCCATTGCGCTGGGCGATACCGTGCTCGTGGTAGACCGCTCGCAATACCCGGTCCTGCCGACGATGGCATTGAGCATCGACCTCGGTGGCGGTGTAACGGCCGGTTCTATCACCGTCGATGGCAGCAATACGTCCTGGGTCGCGCTGACCCTTGCCGGCACGCCGGTCGCGGGCGAGCGCTGGTTCGTCACGGTTGCCGGGGTCGAGTACGGGGTTACCGCCGGAGCAACGCTGGCCGAAATCGCCGCCGGCCTGGCGACGGTGATCGAAACCAGCGGACCGGCTTCGCTGGCAGCCACCGCCGAAGGCAACACGCTTACCCTGATCGACAGCGCCGGTCGGGTCTTCCCGACTGACTTCGGCATCCAGGTTCGCGCCACAGGCGTCGCGACCGTCACGCCGGGAACCATCGCGCAAGGCGTTAGCGCGCCGATATCGCTGTCCGGGACGGTAACCGTCGGCGAGCGCTGGATGCTGACCCTCAAGGTCGGCGCCGCGCTCGCCACGGTGAGTTACACGGCCGGCGCCGGCGATACGCTTGCGGCGGTGGCGCAGGGCCTGGTGCAGGCGATCGAAACCGCCACCGATCCGGTCATCGCGCCGTTCGTCGCGACCGCCTCGGGCACGGTGATCCAGTTGAGCAATGCCGCGTCCGCCTACACCGCATCCATGACCGTGGTTCCGGCGGCCACGGCGTCCGCCGCGAGGATCGACGGCGCCAAGGCCACCTCGGTTGCCCTGACCCTTGCCGGCGCGCCGGTGGCAGGCGAGTTCTGGTTCGTGACGCTCGATGGTGTCGAGTACGGCGTCAATGCCAGCGGCGGGCTGGCGGACATCGCCGCCGCGATCGCTACGGACATATCGACTCGCGGACCGGCGACGATCAGCGCGACTTCGGAGGGTACGACGCTCATCATCGTCGATCGCGCCGGCGTGCCGTTCCGCTCCGACCTCGCCGTCGCGGCGCGCGCGGTCGCAACCGTTACCGTTCCGGGTGGCTCGATCGCACAGAACGCGATCGCACTGATCACGCTCTCAGGCGCGGTGATCGCCGGTGAGACGTGGGTGCTGAACCTGACAGTCGGCACCGCGCTGACCTCGGTGAATTACACCGCCAAGACCGGTGACACGCTGGCCTTGGTCGCCGCCGGCCTCAAATCGGCAATTGACGCGGCTACCGATCCGGTCGCAATTCCCTTCGTTGCCACGGTTTCCGGCGCCGTGCTGCAGTTGAGCAACACCGCGTCGGCGTTTGCCGCAGCGGCTAGCGTGCTGCCTGCAACCACGGACTCCGGCGCCAGGCAGACCGCCGTAACGCATACGTTCGCCCTGGCCGGTACGCCGCTGACCGGCGACCGCTGGATCGTGAGCATCAATGGCACGCAGTTCTCTGTCGTGGTCGATGCGCTGGTGGATCTTGGCAGTGGCGAAGTGATCGTCGATACGCTGGAAGAAATCGGCCGCGCGCTGGTCCGCGCCATCAATGCTGCGGCGCCGGCGACTTTCACCGCCTTCCTCGACGGCGATACGCTGTTCGTCACCGAACGCAGCGGCGCCGCCTTCGTCGCCGATGCGTCGATCGCGCTGGCGACCCCGGTCAGCGGCAGCCTGACGCTGGGCGCGGGTTCCGCCATCGTCGTCACCCTGAGCGGAGATCCGGTGGCCAACGATACCTGGCGCCTGACGATCGACGGCGTCACCAGCCACGACATCCGCGTCGGCGCTGTCCTCGGCACGGGCGACCAGGCCATCACGGTTGATACGCTCGGCGAAATCGCCGCGGCGCTGGTTGCCGCCATCAATGACCCGCTTGGTGACATCGTCGCCACCCAGGTCGGGAATACGCTGGTTCTCGTCAGCCGGGCCGGCGCAGCCTTCACGGCCCAGTTCGAACTGGTGCTGGCCGCACCCGCGGGGACGGTGGTCGCCACGGCCAATGGCGTGACGGCAACGCTCAGCGGCACGCCCAACGTGGGCGACATCTGGACCGTTGTCCTCGATGGCACCACGTCGCGCTCGGTGACCTACGGCGAGATCGTCAATGCGGTCACCGTCGATACCCTGGCCGAATTCGCGGCGGCCCTGGCCTTCAAGATCGACGCCCTGCCCGGATTCACCGCGACGGTCGGCGCCGACCCGAACAGCATGAATATCGGCACCTCCGGTGGCACGCTGGTCGATCCCTCCGCGCGCATGACGCCGCGGATCGCCGGTTCGGCCACGGTCGCGGCGGCAGGTGCCGCGACGGCAACGCTCTCCGGCACGCCGCAATCGGGCGAAACCTGGACCATCAGGTTGAACGACACGACCTCGGTTGCCGTCACCTACAACGACATCGTCAACCTGGTTACCGTCAACACCTTCGCCGAGTTCGTCGAGGCCCTGCGCTTCAAGGTCGATGCGCTGGCCGGCTTCGTCGCCTTCGCTACCGCTTCCGCCGATACCTTCGCCATCGTGTCCACCGGCGGCACGCTGGCGAATCCGGGGGCCATCGTGACCCGCCCGGGCAGCGCCGGCACCGTCACGGGTTCCACATCCAACGCCCGGGTGCTCACGCTGAGCGGCCTGCCTATTGTCGGCGCCACCTGGTCGTTCGACGTGGATGCCGTCGCGAATATCAGCCATGTCGTCGCACTGGTCGATGCCGACGGCGACCTGACGACGCCGGGTCTGCGCCTGCCGACTCTGGCCGAGATTGCGCAGGCCTTCGCCGCCGCGATCAATTCGGGAGTTCTGGCCGTGACGCATGGCGCGACGGCGAGCGGCGAACAGCTGACGATCGCGCGGCTCGACGGTGCCGCACCGGTCGTAAGCGCACTGGCGATCTCGGACGGCGGCCTGGCAAATGTCGGCGCTGGCGCGACGGCAAGCCAGGTCGCCGGCAACGAAGCCTGGTCGATCGCCTTCGCTGGCGTCCCGGTGGCGGGCGAAAGCTGGCAACTCACGTTCGACGGCCAGGTCAAGACGCTGCCGATAGTTGCCGGCATGACGCTGGCCGACGTGGTAGCCGGCCTTGCCGCCCTGATCGATGCCACGGCAGGCTATTCGGGCCTTGCCGAGGGTACGACCCTGGTGGTGGCGCGCAACGACGGCAACGGTGTCGCCGTCGCGCCGGTGATCGCGGTCACGCCGGTCAATTCGATCAAGGAAGCATGGCTGCGGACCGTGACGCTTTCCGGCACAGCGGGTGCCGGCCAGGTCTGGTCGTTCGTCATCAACGGCAAGACCGCCACCTACACGGTTCAGGCCGACGACCTGGTCGAAGGCAACGAGGCCGCCCTGGCCAGGATCGCAACCAGGCTTGCCAGGTACATCAACGATCGCAACGACGACCCGCTAACCGAATCCAACGACTTCGTCGGGCTCACTGCGGCGGCGAGCGGCGCCAGGATCGTCATCACCGGCACGATCGCCGCCTTCAGCGTCGGGACCTTCACGCCCGCGCCCGGCAACTTCGACGTGGTCGCCGTCGCCTCGGGGACGCGCAATACCCTGTCCGGCAGCGTCACGCAAGGCGACATCTGGAGTGTCACTCTGCTGATGGGCGTCGATGCCGTCGCGAATTTCAGCCATGTCGTCGCGCTGGTCGATGCCGACGGCGATCTGGCCACGCCCGGCCTGCGCCTGCCGACCCTGGCCGAGGTCGCGTCGGCCCTGGCGGCGACGATCAACGCCGGTGCATCCGGCGGCTTCCTCGCCAACGCGGACGGCAGCACGCTGGTCGTCATCAACCAGGCCGGGGCCGAATTCACGACCAGGCTCAGCGTCGCGCCCGCCTCGGTGATCGCCGTTTCGCGCAGCTTCGACCTTCAGGGCACGGTCACCGCCGGCGACACCTGGACGGTGACCCTGACCTCCGGCGGAGTGGCGACCTCCGTCAGCGTCACTGCCGGCAGCACCCTGGCCAGCGTCGCCACCGCGCTTCGCACTGCCATCGATGGCACTGCCGGTTACAAGGCCACGGTGAATGGCACGACATTGATCATTTCCACCGAAGGCGCGATTGCCGGCCAGGCCTTCGTGCTCAACAGCACGTCGCCCGCCGGCGCCATCGTCGAGAAAGCCGTGACCACGACGCGCGAACTGGTCGTGTTCGGGCCGGCCGTTGTCGGCGATGTCTGGACCGTGACCCTGACTGCCGGCGGCGTGACCAGTTCGGTGACGGTGCCGGTGACCGGCACCCTCGCGACGCTCGCCGCCAACCTCGCGACGCAGATCAACCTCCTGACCGGATTCACCGGTTCCGCGAGCGATACGGTCATCACCGTGGCGACGGCAGGCGTCAATGCCTTCAAGGGACTCTCCGTCTCGTATGGCGTGGTCCGCAACTTCACCGACGACAATTCGGATCC
This sequence comes from Rhodocyclales bacterium, assembly GCA_016235805.1. GTDB lineage: Bacteria > Pseudomonadota > Gammaproteobacteria > Burkholderiales > Rhodocyclaceae > Sulfuritalea. The sequence goes on along the minus strand of JACRIY010000040.1, from coordinate 36,708 downwards.
GGCGCCTTCGACCCTCGGTGTCGCGCAAGGCGCTCCGGTGGCGGGCGAAACCTGGCGAGTCACCGTCGCCGGCGTCGACCACGACCATCTCGTCACGGCCAATCAGACGCTGGCCGACGTGTTGGCTGCCCTGGCACGGCGAATCACCATCGACTCGGCCTTCGATGCGGCGAGCCGCGGCGAGACGATCGTGATCCTTGGCAGCGCCAGTTTCTCCATCCCGACGCGGGTCAATGGCGCCGTGAATGCCAGCGCCGCCTCCTACAACGGCGGGACCGTGACGATCAGCGGCACGCCGAAGGCCGGCGAGACGATCACGCTGGACCTTGGCGCCACGACGCATGTGCATGTGGTCCGCGACGCGGTGCCGCTGGCGGAGATCGCCGCCGGCCTTGCCGCCCGACTCAAGGCGGCGGGGATCGAGGCGCGGGTCGAAGGCGATACGCTCGTCGTCGTGAGCGGGCTCGGTTCATCCTTCACCATCATCGCGGCGCAGACCGCGGGCAGCGCGACCAAAGTCGTGGAGCCCGCAGCGACGGCTCGTTACGCCCTGGCCGGAACATCGCGCATCGGCGAAACCTGGCGCGTGACGGTCGGCGGCATTGACTACGACTACGTGGTCGAGTCGCCGGCGGTCATCGCCGCGATCCTCGCCGCGGACATCAATGACTCCGGCTATGTGGTCCGCGCGAGCCTGCCGCCGCTGGCGCCGCCGGCGCCGACCGCCGGGGAAGTATGGTCGGTGAAGGTCGTTCTGGGCGGGACGACGCTGACGGTCGGCTATGCGGCGGTGGCGGGCGACAGCATTTCCAGCGTCATGACGGCCCTGGCCAACGCGCTGAATGCGGCGGGAAGCACGCAATTCACCGCCCGGACGGCCGGCGCCGACCTCCTGCTGGTCAACCGCACGGCCCTGATGCCCGCGATCGAGTTCAAGCGGGGCGCGACGAGCCTGGCGCCGACCGTCAGCGTGGACGCCAACCGGGTGGCATCGACCGAGAATGGCGTAATCGTCATCGTGCCGCTCGCCGGCGGCTTCACCGCGGGTGGCGCAGCCACGGTAGCCGCCCGCAATTCGCTGACCCTTGCCGATGCCACGGTGGCGACGGTCGCAGCGACGGCGACCCCGGTCGAGGGCGAAACCTGGCGGGTGACGATTGGCAGCGGGCTCGACGCGGCGCTCTACAGCCATGTCGTGCATCGCGTGGGCGGCACTGTCCAGACCGCAGCCGAGATTGCGGCCATCCTCGCCGGCAAGATCAATACGGGCGCCGTTACCGGCTACACCGCGTTCGCCGATGGCAGCCTGCTGGTCATCACCCGCACCGACAACGTCGCCATCGGCACGACGAGCTTCGTCGTCACCCCGGCGGCGGGGATAGTCGTCGATGCCAGCACCCCGACCAGTCGCATCGTCAGCTTTGCCGCGGCGGGCGCCGCGATCCAGGGCGAAGCCTGGTACATCCTGGTCGAGGCCGCCGACGGCGTATTCGCCTACAGCCACACCGTTCAGGCGGGCGACACCCTGGCCGCGATCGCGCTGGCCTTGGCGCAAGAGATCAACGCCGACAGCGCGGGCGGCTTCACCGCCTACGCCGATGCCTTGCAGTTGTTCATCGTCGATCGCAGCGGGCGCAGTTTCGCGGCGCATTTCGAAGTCGCGCTCGCCGACGGCAGGCGGGGCGGGGCGGCCGACCTGCTGGTGCCGGCATCGGTGCATGGCATCACGCTGGGTGGCACGGCAGAGGTCGGCGAGGACTGGACCATCGCGCTTGAATCGTCCGACGGGCTGCTGCGCACCTATGGCCACCGTGTCGTCAGCGCCGACTTTTTGAATCCCCCGATTCCGCCCTCGACCACCCCGACGCCGCGGACGCCGACCGAGATTCTCGAGGCGCTCGCCGCTGCGCTTGCGGCGGCCATCAACGAAGACCAGGCAGCGGGCTTCACGGCCTTTGCCGACGGCGTCGAGGTCATCATCACCCATCGCCAGGGTGCGTCCTTCGATGCCGAAGCCGTCATCGTGCCGAAGCTGCGTGCGGCCGGATCGGTGGATGTCGTCACCGGCAAGACTGACGACCGCGACGAGGTCGTGCCGGCGATCGAAATCAACCTGGTCAACGGGATTCCGGTCACGGGCGCCCACTGGATGCTGCAACTGCAGGTCGACGGCGTGACCTACGGCTTCGACTACGCCGTCACCACCGCCCAGTCCTGGCCGTCGATCGCCGCCGGCTTTGCCGCGGCGATCAACGCGGCGGCGATCGCCGGTTCGCCGCTCTCCGGCATCAGCGCGACGCCGACGGATGAGAACACGCTGCTGATCTCGGACCTCGGCGGCCGCCGCCTGACCGGGTCCGTGGTCCTGGTGCCGGTCGCCGAGTCGGTGATCGACGGCGGCCGCGCGACCACGACGATGGTCGACCTGATCGGCACGCCGCTGGCAGGCGAGCCCTGGCGCCTGCGCCTCGGCGACCTGCTCTACGAGGTCAAGCTGGGCGACGAGGTGAACCTGGTCACGCTGGGCGATGCCGACAACGCGGTGACCCTCGCCGAGTTCGCGGCCGCGCTGGCGTGGAAGTTCAACGCCGATTCGGCGACGGCGCGCACGCTCGATCCGGAAGGCGCGGCGGCCCGTTACACGGCTTTTGCCGACGGAACCCGCATCATCATCGTCGATCGCGAAGGCGGCATCTTCGAAACCCTGCTCGAGGCCGGCACCATCACCCGCGCCGAGGGTTACGCCGACATCCAGCTCGACTACAACCTCGACGCCGCCCAGATGCAGGCCCGCCTGCAGGCGCTCTATGGCTTCGACGATGTTTCCGTGGCCGAATCGCGCACCGACGGCGACGTAAGCTACACGATCAGCTTCGTGCGCGACGAGGCCGGCGTCGACCTGCCGCAGATCCAGTGGGTCGAGACCGCGCAGACCACCGGCCTCCTGCCCAGTCCGAATGCGTCGGTGGATGTCGCCACCGCCACCGTTCGCAATGGCGCGCTGGTCAACGCCGGGGTCAACAACCTGCAGACGATCAACATCAATCCCAACGTCACGGGCGGCACCTTCACCCTGTGGTTCCGCATCGAGAACGAGCGCGGCGAGTACGACCTGACCGAGAGCGCGCCGATCGCCTACAACGCCACCGCGATCGACGTGTTCAAGGCGCTGAGCCCGATCCTGAATCCGAACGGGGCGACCATCGACATCGACGAGGCCTTCGATCAGGCCACCCGCATCACGTCGCGGCCCTATACCGACAACTTCGCCGTGCGCGAGGTCGATGGCGTATTCGTCATCACCTTCCAGGGCGAACACCGCGACCTGACGATCCATGACATCGACACGCGCAATCTGCTCACCCAGGAATCCGGCACCGACAACGAGTTCGAGGCGCCGGCCGCAACCGTCACCCTGGGCGGCACCGACGGCACGCTCGCCGTCAATGCCACGGCGCCGCGGGCAACCACCATCGACCTGTCGGGCCACGGACTGGCGGGCGTCTGGACCCTGGAGATTTCGCTGCGTGGCGTCACCAGCAGCCACCAGATAGCGGTTGGCGAGAGCTACACCATCGACGGCCTGTCCGTCACCGCGAACTCGGTAGCCAACATCGCGCGCATCCTGGCGGCCAAGGTCAGGGCCGACGCCGCCGACGTATTCACCGCGACCACCGAAGGCACCAACGGCGATCTGCTGGTAATCGTCAATGCCGAGGGCACGGCCTTCCGCGCCGCGCTGGTCGCGAACGGCACCGAACTCGGTGTGGCGGACATAGACCGCTCGACGCCGGAGGAGGCATCGGTCGACCTCGGCGGCACTCCTTCCGTCGGCGAGGTCTGGAGCATCGTCCTCGACGATGGTGCTTCGCTACCCGTCACGTTCAGCTACATCGTCGGGCTGATCGACGCGGACAACGATGCCGCGACCGCGCCGGTGCTGCCGGGCATCGACTACATCGCGACCCAGCTGGCGGCCGCGATCAGCCTGCATGCCGACTATGCGGCGGTTGCCGAAGGCGACGATGTCATGATCGTCCGCAGCGACGGCAAGCCGTTCTCGGCAACACCGGAGATCCTCGCCGCCGGCCAGCCCATCGTGGGCCAGACCTGGTCCGTCACGCTGGAAAGCGCCACCAGCGGCGCGCTCACCTTCAGCCATCTCGTCGGCGCCGACGAAACCCACGCCAGCGTGGCCCGTGCCCTGGCGAATTTGATCAACACCCAGGGCCTGCCCGAATTCCGCGCCAGCAGCGAGGGCGGCGAGTTGCAGATCGAGAACGTCGCCGGCAACGTGTTCTCGACCGTGTTCGCGGCCAGCGTGCAGAGCGAGTCGGTCGGCCAGCCGCAAGCCGGGGAAACCTGGAGCGTGACGCTGGGCACCGCGAGCGGGCCGCTGGTCTTCAGCCATCTGGTCACGGCCGGCCAGACTGCGGCCGACGTGGCCGCAGCCCTTGCAGCGCGGATCAATACCCTGGCGCCGGTCGAGTTCGAGGCCGTCAGCGAAGTCGGCGTGTTGCGCGTCACCGACACCACTGGTGCGGTATTTACCTCCAGCCTAGCGGTCGACGACGTCGTGCTGCCGGGCGATGTCGAAGCGGCAGCCGCCGTGGTCGCCACCCGCATCGACGGCATCAACTACTACGGCTTCGAAGCGCTGAACATCGCGCTGGGTTCGGGCGACGACGTCTTCAACATCCAGGGCACCACGGCGACGACCAACCTCGACCTGAATGGCGGCGACGACGCGCTGTATGTATCGTCGGCAGCGAATTTCGGCATCGATACCTCGCCGGAGGCCGTGTTGCCCGACTTCCTGGTCGGCCACCTGCATGCGATCAACGGCACGCTGAACATCGATGCCGGCAGCGGCGACAACCGCCTCATGATCAGCGGTGAAGCGAGCACGCTCGACAATGGCGACGTCGTGATCTCCGACCAAGCGCTGGTTTCGGAAGCGGCAGGCACCGAGATCGCGGTACGCGGACTCACCGGTGGTGACGACGCCTTCGGCTGGGTCGATCTCGTCCAGGCCACCATCACCTTCCAGGCCATCGGCGGCAACTTCGCGGAAGGCGTCACCTTCTGGACCGGCTTCGGCGACGATACGGTCGTGATCGACGGCACGCATGATCGCGCCGGGGTGCGGACCATCACCACCGTCAATACGGGCCTGGGCGACGACACGGTATCTGTCGACCTCGACGTGACCGAGGCGAACGGCACCGACACCAGCGACGGCGTGTTCGTCCTCAATACCCAGGGGCCGTGGAACGACTATCCGGGGATCACCGACAACGACACCGTGCTCGGCACCGATACGGTGGGCGGCACCTACGTGTCGACGCTGCCGCTGATCGTCTTCGGCGGGCAGGGCAACGACAACATTACCGGCGGCTCGGGCGACGACATCCTGTTCGGCGACCGCGGCCGCATGCTCAGTTTCGAGGATATCGGCGGCATCCCGACCATCGTCGAGGCCCTCGGCAGCGGCGGCCCTGGCGATGTCACCGACGGCGTCATGCGCACTCCCGACCAGGTATTCAGCGTCGATCCGGACGTCGGCGGCGACGACGTGATCAGGGGCCTCGAGGGCGACAACATCCTGGTCGGCGGCTATGGCAACGACACCATCACGGCCGGCGCCGGCGCCGACCTGGCGCTGGGCGACAACGGCCAGATCGACTGGACCCCGGTCGGCGACTACGGCGCATTCCAGACCACCGATCCCCTGCTGGGCGGCAATGACGTCATCCGCGTCGGCGACGGCGACAACCTCGTGGCCGGCGGCTTCGGCGCCGACGTGATCGAAACCGGCGTGGGTGCGGACCTGATCCTTGGTGACAACGGCATCTTCGACTACACGACCTCGACCGGCGACGTCGTCAGCTACCTTGCCGGAGATGTCCAGATCACGGTTCAGACTGCGGATCTTTCCGCCGCGCTGGGCCGCCTCGGCGTCGCTTCCATCGCCGACCTGGTTGGCATGACACTCGAAATCAGCATGGCGACGGCCGATACGGCGCTTGGCCAGTCACGGCAGATCACGGCCGAGGCGGCGGGGGTCGTCGCCGGTACCACGGTGCTGACTCTGGATGCGGCCTTCGTGCTCGATTCCGGTTCCGCCGCGGACATCCTCGAATACCTGATCTACTCGGCGACCAACACCGGTGGCGTGGCGATCCTCACCGAGGCCAGCACCACCGATACCACCGCGGCGACCGGCGGCAACGATGTAATAGTCGGCGGTGGCGGTACGGCGGACAACATCGTGCTGGCCGGTGTCGGCGACGATCGCGTGAATCAGGCGCCGCTGGCGCTCGGCGATCCGCTGCCGGTGCTGAGCACGGGCGTGGATATCGTGATCGGCGACAACGGCTACGTGAATTGGGATGGAGCCGGCCTGATGACCCAGTTCGCTTCGACCGAACTGAGCCTCGGCGGCAACGACCTGATCGCCGTCGGCGACGGCAACAACATCGTGGTCGGCGGATTCGGCAGCGACACGATCACCACCGGCGCCGATGCCGACATCGTGCTGGGCGACAACGGCGAGGTGAGTTACGCGCCCGACACCACGCTGCTGCTGCAGGCCTCGACCACCGACATAGTGAATGGCACCGGCGGCGGCGACGTCATCGATACCGGCGAGGGCGACAACCTGGTGATGGCCGGAGTCGGCGCCGATACGGTGACCACGGGCAGCGGCGTCGACCTGGTGATGGGCGACAACGGCCAGTTCAACTGGGGCAGCACCGGATTGCTGGAATCCTTCACCAGCACCAGCCCGCTGGTGGTCGGCGTCGATGCCGGCAGCCAGGCCGCGCCCGACTTCGCCGACATCGACGGTGACGGCGACCTCGACGCGGTGGTGGGCGGCACCGATGGCACGCTGCGTTACTTCGAGAACACCGGCACGGCGGCGGCGCCCAATTTTGTGGAAGTCCTCGACAGGGCAAACCCGTTCAACGGCATCGACGTCGGCACCGAGAGCACGCCGGTGCTCGCCGACATCGACGGCGACGGCGACCTCGACCTGGTAGTGGGGGCGACCGACGGCACTCTGGCGTACTTTGAAAATACCGGCACGACGGCAGCGCCCATCTTTGTCGAAGCCACGGGCATTGCCAACCCGCTCGACGCCATCGACGTCGGCAGCCAGAGCACGCCGGTCTTCGCCGACATCGACGGCGACGGCGACCTCGACCTGGTGGTGGGCGCGACCGATGGCACGCTGAGCTACTTCGAGAACACCGGTACCGCGGCGGCGCCGGTCTTCGTCGAGCTGATCGGTGCTGCCAATCCCTACGACGCCATCGATGTCGGCGGCCAGAGCGCGCCGAACTTCGTCGATGCGGACAGCGACGGCGACCTGGACCTGGTAGTGGGCACGGCCGACGGCACGCTCCGCTACTTCGAGAACACCGGCACGGCGGCGGCACTGACGTATGTCGAGCAAACCGGCGCCGCCAATCCCTTCGACGGCATCGATGCCGGCGACCAGGGCAAGCCGACCTTCGCCGACCTCGATGGTGACGGCGACGTGCACGTGATAGTCGGCGACGCCGGCGGCACCGTCAGCTACTTCGCGGATGCCGGTGGCGACGACGTGATCGCGGCGGGCGACGGCGCCAACATCGTGGTCGGCGGTTATGGCAACGACACCATCACTACCGGGCTCGGCGTCGATATCGTGCTTGGCGACAACGGCGTGGTGACTTACACCCCGGGCACCCCGCAGTTGTTGCAGGCGGTTTCCACCGATGCCGCCAATGGCACCGGCGGCAACGACACGATCGCCGCCGGCGAGGGTGACAACCTGGTACTGGCCGGGGTGGGCGGCGACACGGTCACCACCGGCGACGGCGTCGACCTAGTGATGGGCGACAACGGCCAGTTCAACTGGGACAGCGCCGGCCTGCTGACGGGCTTTGCGTCGAGCGATCCGACGCTGGGCGGTAACGACCAGATCACTGTCGGCAATGGCGACAACATCGTCGTGGCCGGCTTCGGCGACGACGTGATCACCACCGGCGACAACCTCGACATCGTGCTCGGCGACAATGGCGCGGTGACCTACACCCCGGGCACCGCGCTGCTGCTGCAGGCGGCGTCGACCGACACCACCAACGCCACCGGCGGCAACGACACGATCCTTGCCGGCGAGGGTGACAACCTGATCCTGGCCGGGGTAGGCGCCGACACCGTCACCACCGGCGGCGGCGTCGACCTGGTGATGGGCGACAACGGCCAGATCGACTGGGCATCGAACGGCGAATACAGCGCCTTCCAGACCACGGATCCGCTGCTGGGCGCCAATGACGTCATCCAGGCGGGCGACGGCGACAACATCGTCGCTGGCGGCTTCGGCGCCGACCAGATCACCGTCGGGCTGGGTGAAGACCTGATCCTCGGCGACAACGGAATCTTCAGCTTCACGCCCGATGCGGGTGGCGCGGCGGTGCTGACCGAGGCGCGCACGACTGACCTGGTCAATGGCACCGGCGGCGACGATACGATCATTGCCGGCGACAGCACCAACGTGGTGCTGGCTGGCGTGGGTGCCGACACGGTAAGCGCCGGCATCGGCGCCGACATCGTGATCGGCGACAACGGCTACGTGAACTGGGATACGGCCGCGCTGATCACGCAGTTCGGATCCTCGGAACCCGAACTCGGCGGCAACGACGCGATCGATGTCGGCGATGGCGCCAATATCGTGGTCGGCGGCTTCGGTGCCGACACCATCCTCACCGGTGCGGATGCAGACATCGTGCTGGGCGACGACGGCCAGGTCGACTATGTGGGCACCGACCTCAATTCGGCCGACATCGACCTGATCCAGAGCACCTCGACTACTGCCTTCGGCGGCGCGGACACGATCACCACGCTCGGCGGCGACGACATCGTGATCGGCGGCCGGGCAGGTGACACGATCGACGCGGGAGAGGGCAACAACCTGGTGATCGGCGACAGTGGCCAGATCACCGCCGACGTCGTCGATGCGCCGCAACTCGCGGGCCAGCCGATCACGCTGGGGCTGATCGAAACGATCCAGCTCGACGACGGCGGCGCCGACCTGCTGACGACGGGCACGGGCAACGACATCGTGCTCGGCGGTTTCGGTGGCGACACGCTGACCACCGGCGCGGGCAACGATACGCTGTTCGGCGACAACGGGCAGATCGTCTACGTGGCTGCGGTCATGGATACGCTCCAATCCACCGATACCGTGGATCAGACCGGCGGCAACGACGTCATCGATGCGGGCGAGGGCAACAATCTCCTGATCGCCGGGGTGGGGAACGATACGGTGACGGCCGGGGCCGGCGCCGACGTGGTGGTTGGCGACAACGGAATGATCATCACCGACGCTGCCGGCGCGGTGGTGGAAGTCATCTCCACCGATCCGCTGCTGGGTGGCAACGATGTGATCGCCACCGGCGACGGCTTCGATGTGGCGATCGGCGCTGCCGGCGCCGACAGCCTGACCAGCGCCGGCGGCAACGACATTCTGTTCGGCGACGGTGGCCAGGTGGTCTTCTCCGCCGGCGGTGCGGTGATGACCATTACCTCGGTCGACGTCAATATCGGCGGCAACGATACGCTGGATGGCGCGGCGGGCAATGACATCCTGATCGGCGGCTTCGGCAACGACCTGCTGTTTGGCAGCCTCGACGAAGACCTGCTGTTCGGCAGTTACGCCACGGTGATCCTGACCGGCGGCTTCGTCACCAGCATCGCGGCCGATCTGAACGACCTGCTGACCGCCGCCATGCTGGCGCAGTTCGACGGATCGACGCGCAGCATAGAAGAGGCCATCGCGAACCTGCAGGAAGGCCTGCCGGGGTATGCCGCGATGCTGATGTCGGCGTTCGATGCCCAGTCACAGCCGGATTCGCTCCTTGATGTCGATGTGTTCCGCAAAGTGTTCCGCATCGACCTTTCCATGCTGGCGGCAGGGCGCCTCGATCCCTCCATGTTCCACGAGGTGTTCGACTTCGACTCGGTGACGCAGCCCGACGAGCCTTCCCACGGCTGGGTGCTTGACGGCGACGAGTCGGGCAATGCGGCCGGTTCGGATGACGGCGCCCCGGCTGCAGAGGAAGATGCCCGTCCGCTGGCCTTCGAACCGACTGAACCGCCTGACCGCGAAGCGCGTGGTGGCGACATGCTGATCGCGGCGTTCGGGCTGGCCGGGTTGCAAGCCTTGCAGCAGCCTCAATCCCGTACGCGCAGGCCTCGCGCCGGGCCTTCGATGCTCGGCACCGGCTTGCGGGCACGGGGCCGCAATGCACCGGATCTGACTGCGCCCATGTAGCTTGGCCCGGACCGGATGACGCCGCGGATTCGCGCTGCAATCAAACGGATGGACAACCGGTCGTTGGCGGGCTATGAATTGAGTGGTAGCATCCCTCCCGCCTGATGGTCGGGCAGGTGGTCCAAGGAATATTCGCACTACTCTTTCGGCAGAAAACCCAATGAGAACAATTTTCGGCGATTGCCTGAAGGGCATCATCGCGGGGGCCGTAGCCGTCTTCGCGCAGACCCCAGTCGCTCAGGCGCAGTCGGTGCCTGGCGCTGCGTCGACGGCGGAGGCGCGCAGCTTCGAGATGATCCGGCCGAGCGGTGAATTGGAGTGCCTCGTCGAACCCTTCATGACGGTCAACGTCGGCAGTCCGGTGGACGGAGTGCTGGAACAAGTTACGGTCAACCGGGGCGATCGCGTGCGCAAGGGGCAGGTGGTCGCAAAGCTGCAGGCTGGCGTCGAAGCGGCGGCCGTCAATCTGACCGAGGCGCGTGTCGAGTTCGGGCGTCGGCGCCTGTCGCGAATCGACAGCCTCCTCGAGAAGCAGTTGATCTCGGTCCAGGAGAGCGACGAACTGGCGACGGAAGTCAAACTGCGCGAAGAAGAGCTGAAGAAGGATCAGGAAGCCCTCAAATTGCGGACCATCTTCAGTCCGATCGATGGCGTGGTCGTCGAGCGACGCCTGGCGCCGGGGGAACTGGTTCGTTCGGACAAATCGGTAGTTCTGCGGCTGGCGCAAATCAATCCGCTCAACGTCGAGGTCATTGCACCGGCCCGACTGTTCGGGTCGGTGCGGGTCGGCATGTCGGGGCAGGTCAGCCTCGCGCCTTTCTTCCCCGGCACCCATCAGGCGAAGGTCGTCGTGGTGGACAAGGTGATCGACGCGGCAAGCGGCACCATGGGCGTGCGCCTACAACTGCCGAATCCGGACTACAAGATTCCGGCCGGCATCAAATGCAGCGTTGTGCTCGGAAAATAGTTTTAACTCAAAGGCTTGTATAATTTAAGGCTAACGTATTTTTTCGGGCCCCGGCGCGGCGTCATTTGCCGCCACGGTGCTACTCTGGATTGATTTCGGATCGAATCGTGACCAAAGATCGATACATCACCGCTCGCGTCGGGCATTGGGCGCATATTCTGGGTTGGGCGTGCGCCTCGCTGCTGCTGGCCATTCCCGCTCGCGGCGAAACCCTGCTGGAAGCCTATTCACTGGCGCGCCAGAACGATCCGAAGTTTCGGGTCGCCCAGGCCGAGAGCCGGGCGAGCAGCATGGCCATCGAGCAGGCACGCGCCGGATTCCTGCCGACGATCAAGCTCGACATGGAAGCGATCGAGACGCGGCAACGTGTGCTGAGCAGCCAGAACATCACCTTCAAAGCCGGGGTGGCGACCTTTCCGACCAAGAACTACACGTTGTCGGTGAATCAGCCGATTTTCCGGCTGGACGCAATCGAACGCTTCGAGCAGGCCAAGGCGGTGGTCAAGCAGGCCGAGTACACGCTGCTCGCGGCAGAGCAGGACATGTTGCTGCGCACCACCGCGGCCTATCTCGTGGTCCTTGCCGCGACCGACAATCTGGCACTTGCCACTGCGGAGCGCGAATCCGTGGGCAAGGTGCTCGAATTGGCGCGCGCCAAGCTCAAATCGGGCCTCGGTACGATCACCAACCAGCATGACGCCCTGGCGCGATTCTCGGCGGCGCAGGCGCGCGAGATCGAGGCGCGCCACAAACTGCGCGACGCGCGTCAGGGATTGCGCGAGATAACCGGCCGGCTGATCGAGAACGTGCAGGTCCTGCGCGAAGATTTTCCGCTCGAGACGCCGGAGCCGGCTGCCATCGAACCCTGGATCGAGGCGGCGCTGGAGCAGAACCTGCTGCTGCGGGCCAGGCGCGAAGCGGTCCAGGTAGCGCATCAGGAGGTCGAGCGTCAGCGTGCCGGTCACTTTCCCAGCGTCAACCTGCTGGCCACCCACAACCAGCGCGACGCCGGCAGCACGCTGTTTGGCGGCGGCAGCGACACCGAAACGACGGACCTGACGGTGCGCCTGACCGTGCCGATCTACGAAGGCGGGTTGACCAGCGCGGTTACCCAGGAAGCGGTACATCGCTATCAGAAGTCCCAGGAAGAACTCGAGCAGGAACGTCGCGCCATCGAGCGCGTAACGCGTGCGTCCTATGACGCCACGCTGAGCGGTGTGACGCTGGTCCAGGCGCTCAAGCAAGGTGTCGTTGCCCAGCAAAGCGCGCTCGAAGCAAAGGCCGAGGGCCACAAGACCGGCCTGTATGCGCTGTTGCCGGTACTCGATGCCGCGCGCGACCTGTACCTTGCCAAGCGCGACTACGCGCAGTCGCGCTACGACTACCTGTTCAATCGCCTGCGCCTCAAGCAGGCTACCGGTACGCTTTCGGAAGCCGACCTGGTGCAAATCAGTGCAGCACTTCATTGAATCACCCTGTGCGGTCGCAAGCCCATCGTTTCAATGTGTCGGTGACATGTGGGCGTTGCCGGGCGTCCAAGTTCATTTTTCTCCCTTCCCGGGAATGGTCCGCATCGATCGCAGGAATTAGGATTTTCGAGTGACAACGGAAGACGGCATTGCCCTGGTAACCGATGCCCGAAGGGCAGCGGGCGACGGAAGCGACGAATCATTCGAATCGGCGGCATGGGCGCGGCTCGCCCACGCCGGCGATGCGCGCAGCTTTGCCGCGGGCTGGCTCGACATACAGTGCCGCGCCTTCGAAGGCGTGATCCGGGGCGCCGTGATCCTGCGTACGTCGGAGGTGGCCGCCTTTGCGCCGGTCGCGGTCTGGCCGGAGGGAATCGAGGGCAGCCCGAAGCTCGCGGCGGTGGTCGAGCGCGCCCTGCAAGGTCGCCGTGTCGTCGTTGACGGCACCAAGCGCGTGCCGCGCCGGCAGGACCCGATATTCATTGCGCATCCCATACTGGTCGACGACGAACTCTACGGCGCCGCCGCCCTGGAGATCGAAGGCCGCTCCGAGGGCGCGGTGCGCGACCTGGTGCAGCGCCTCGGCTGGGGCATCGGCTGGCTGGAGGCCCTTGCCCGGCGCAAGACCTTCACCAGCAAGGCGCGGCTGGTCACGGTGCTGGAAATCATCGCCACATCCCTGCAGCACGAACGTTTTCAGGCGGCCGCGACGGCGGTGGCAACCGAGCTTGCGACCACCTTCGGTTGCGAGCGCGTCAGCCTGGGATTCATGAAGGGGCGTCACATCCAGGTGCGGGCGCTTTCCCACAGTTCGGCCTTCGGCAAGAAGACCAACCTGGTTCGCGCCATCGAAGGCGCGATGGACGAGGCGGCCGATCAATTGGCGACCGTTGTCTTCCCCTCGCGCAAGGACGGGCCGTTCCAGGTCACCCGCGCCCATTCCGAACTCCTCCAGCAACACGGCATCGGTGCGGTCTGCACCATTCCCCTGACCGCCGGCGAGCGCGTGCTTGGCGCGCTGGTCCTGGAACTGCCGGTCGGCGCCGAGTTCGATGCGCGCACGGTCGAGCTCTGCGAGCACGCCGCCCTGCTGGTGGGGCCGGTGCTCGACGTCAAGCGCAGGGAAGACCGCTGGCTGGCCGAAAAGGCCATCGACAGCATGCGCACGCATTGGAGTCACCTGGTGGGGCCGCGCCATGTCGCGCTCAAGCTGTGGGCGCTGATTGGCGCGCTGGCCCTGGCGTTCTTCTCCATCGTCGACGGCGACTACATGATCACGGCCGATGCCAGCCTCGAAGGCAAGGTACAGCGCGCCGTCACCGCGGCCATGCAGGGCTACATCGTCGAGGCGCGGGCCCGTGCCGGTGACATCGTGCGCGAAGGCGACGTGCTGGCCGCGATGGATACCCGCGACCTGCGGCTGGAACGCCAGAAGGTGCTGAGCCAGGGCGCCCAGCAGGAAAGCGAGCGGCGGCAGGCCATCGCCGAGGGAAATCGCGCGCGTGCTGCGATACTCGAGGCCCAAAGCGGGCAGGTGCGGGCGCAGTTGACCCTGATCGACGAGCAGATTTCCCGCGCCCAACTGGTGGCTCCCTTCGACGCCGTCGTGGTCAAGGGCGACCTCAGCCAATCGCTCGGCGCGGCCGTCGAGCGCGGCAACGTGCTGTTCGAACTCGCGCCGCTGGATACTTACCGCGTCATCATGAAAGTGGATGAACGCGACATCACCGACGTCGCCGTCGGCAAGCCCGGCCGCCTCGCGCTGGCCAGCATGCCCAACGATGAATTCGAACTGACGATAGAGAAGATCACGCCGGTTTCCGTGGTCGACCAGGGTCGAAATTTCTTCCGCGTCGAGGCCAGGGCAAAGGGCGCGATAGACAAGCTGCGTCCCGGTATGGAAGGGGTCGGCAAGATCCAGGTCGAGCGCCGCCGCCTGGTCTGGATCTGGACCCACAAGCTGGTGCACTGGATGCGCATGTGGGTCTGGTCCTGGTGGCCGTAACGTTCGTGGCTTTGATGAACCACCCTGCAGCATGAAATCGCCCGCCTTCGATGGACTCCAAGCCGGCAAATGGGCCCGCCCCTCCCATCCTCCCCTCACGGGGAGGTTATTAGTGTGTTCGCTGCGCTCGATCCGGACACTGCGAGCTTGGCGATGTATTTCACGTTGAATCCGGGCAGGTCGTGAGCGACACCCTTTTTAGTCCCTCCTGGTACCGGGTTGCATCGCTCAAGCCGCGGATCCGCTCGCACGCCAGAATCCTGCGCCAGTCGTTCCGCGACAAGGTCTGGTTCGTACTGCAGGATTTCGCCGCCGAGCGCTCACACCGCTTTTCGCCTGCCGCGCACCACTTCATCGGCCTCATGGACGGCGAGAAGACGGTGCAGGAAATCTGGGAGGCGACCAGCGCGCACCTGGGCGATGGCGCGCCGAGTCAGGAAGAGGTGATACGCCTGCTCGGACAGTTGCACGCCACCGACGTTCTGCTGTGCGACGTGCCACCCGACAGCATGGAGGTGTTCCGGCGGCACGAGAAGCACGAGCGCATGTTGTGGCGGCGCCGGCTGTGGACGCCCCTGGCGCTGCGTTTTCCGCTGCTGGATCCCGACCGATTCCTGGAGCGGACGCTGCCCTGGGTGCAACCGCTGTTCGGCTGGTTCGGCATACTCCTCTGGCTCGCGGTGGTGGGCACCGGGGCCGTGCTGGCGGCTTCCCACTGGACCGATCTGACGGAAAACATCGCCGATCGCGTGCTCGATCCGGGGAACCTCGTGTTGCTCTGGTTCGTGTATCCGGTGGTCAAGGCGCTGCATGAACTGGGGCATGCCTATGCGATCAGGAAATGGGGCGGCGAGGTACACGAGATCGGCATCATGTTGCTGGTGTTGTCGCCGGTACCCTACGTCGATGCCTCGGCCTCCTGGGGCTTCAATGACAAACGCAAGCGCATGGTCGTCGGCGCAGCGGGCATCGCCGTGGAACTGTTCCTCGGATCGCTCGCCCTGTTCACCTGGCTGGTGGTGGAGCCGGGCGCGGTGCGGGCCATTGCCTACAACGTGATGCTGATCAGCGGAGTTTCCACCTTGCTGTTCAACGGCAATCCGCTGCTGCGCTTCGACGGTTACTACGTGCTTGCCGATGCGATCGAAATGCCCAACCTGGGATCGCGTTCCAACCAGTATCTCGGCTACTTGTTCCAGCGCTACGTATTCGGCGTCGCCGACGCCGAGTCGCCGGCGCATTCCGCCGGGGAACGCTTCTGGATGGTCGTGTATGGCATTGCGTCTTTCGTATACCGGATATTCATCTCCTTCATCATCATCACCTTCATTGCCGGAAAGTTCTTCTTCATCGGGGTACTGCTGGCGATCTGGGCCATCGCGACCCAGGTGATGATGCCGATCGCCAAGGCCCTGTCGTTTCTCGTTTCCAATCCCGGCCTGCGGCGCCAGCGCGGGCGCGCGCTATCCACCAGCATCGCGCTGGCCGCGCTGGTGGCGGTCCTGCTGTTCGTCGCGCCGTTCCCGCACTGGACCCGCACCGAAGGGGTGCTCTGGGTGCCCGAGGAGGCGCAGGTGCGGGCGGGCACCGAAGGCTTCATCGTCGACCTGCTGGCGCCGGCCGACGGTGAAGTCAGCCGCGACCAGCCGCTGGTGCGCGCCGAGGAGCCCTTCCTCGCGGCCCGCGTCGCCATGCTCGAGGCGCAGTTGCAGGAACTGATCGCCAAGTACGACGCCTCGCTGACGATCGATCGGGTGCAGGCCGCCATGTTCCGCGAGCAAATCATCGCCGCCGATGCGAACCTGCAGCGCAGCCGCGAACGCGCGGCCGACCTGGTGTTTCGCAGCCCGGCCAATGGCCGCTTCATCGTGCCGAACGCCGCGGATCTCACCGGTCGATTCGTCAGCAAGGGGCAGTTGATCGGCTACGTGGTGGAGCCCCGAGAGCAGACCGCGCGCGTGGCGTTGTTGCAGGACGACATCGCCATGGTGCTGCAGGAGACCCGGAGCGTCGAAGTGATGCTCGCCGGCTGGGGCGCCAGCCCGATGCCGGCGCGAATTCGCCGCCAGGTGCCCGGCGCCTCGCAACAGTTGCCGACGGCGGCGCTGGGCAGTTCCGGTGGCGGCCCGATCACGGTCGACCCGCGCGATGCGAAGGGCGTGACGGCGCTCAATCAGATCTTCCAGCTCGAACTGACTCTTCCCGGGGAAGTGCGGGCCGAATACCTCGGCGCACGGGTTTTCGTCCGTTTCAACCATGGTTTCGAGCCCGTCGGATTCCAGCTTTATCGTGCCTTCCGGCGCCTCCTGCTGAGGCAGTTCAATGTCTAGCACCACGCTGCTGCGTCCCGGGATTGCGCTCGGGCCGTATCCGCAGCGGGAGGATCTGCGCGACGGCTGGCTGGATCGCGCCGCCGCCAGCCTGGGGGGATTCATCCGCCAGCGGGTGTATGGACGCAGTCCGGGGCGCGGCGAGTTTCTCGCCCGCGTCAATGAAGAAGGACAGCGCCTCGCCGCGTTGACGGACAAGGAAATCCGCGAGTGCGTTCCCGACCTGCGGCGCCGCCTTTACAGCGAAGGGCTCGACGAACCGCTGGTGGCGCGCAGCTTCGCCATCATCCGCGAGATATCCGGGCGCCGTCTCGGCATGCGGCCCTTCGACGTGCAGCTTCTGGGCGGGCGCGTGATGCTCGAGGGCAAGATCGCCGAAATGGAAACGGGCGAGGGCAAGACCCTGACGGCGACCCTGCCGGCCTGTACCGCCGCGCTGGCCGGGATACCGGTCCATATCGTGACCGTCAATGATTTCCTGGTGATGCGCGACGCGGCATGGATGACGCCGATCTACAAATTCTTCGGCCTCAGCGTCGGCACCATCACCGAAGGCATGACGCCCGAGGCGCGCCGCGCGGCCTATGCCTGCGACATCACCTACGGCACCAACAAGCAGATGGTGTTCGATTACCTGAAGGACCGCCTGATGCTGGGGCGTGACACCGGGCACATGCAGCTACAGCTTGAAGCCCTGCACGCCGAACACTCGCACGCCAGCCGCCTGCTGTTGCGCGGCCTGTGCTTCGTCATCGTCGATGAGGCGGACAGCGTGCTGGTGGACGAGGCGCGCACGCCGCTGATCATTTCCAACGTCGGCGATTCGAGCCAGGAAGAACAGGTTTATGCCGAAGCCGTGACCATGGCGCGGCAGATGGATACCGGTTCGGATTTTTCGATCCGGCCGCGCGAGCATGACGTCGAACTCACCGAGCGCGGGCGTCGTCGCGCCACCGAGCTGGCGGAGCCTTACGGCGGCCTCTGGATGGGGCCGCGCCGGCGCGAGGAACTGATCCGTCGCGCGCTGGCCGCCTTGTACCTCTACCAGCGCGACAAGCAGTACCTGGTGCGCAACGGCAAGGTCCAGATCGTGGACGAATACACCGGCCGTGTGATGGCGGACCGCTCCTGGGAGCGCGGACTGCACCAGATGATCGAGGCGAAGGAGGGCTGCGCGATTACCGGCCAGCAGGAGACGCTGGCGCGCATCAGTTACCAGCGCTTCTTCCGCCGCTACCTGCGGGTCGCCGGGATGACCGGCACTGTCAGGGAAGTGGCCGGCGAACTCTGGTCGGTGTACCGCCTGCCGGTGGTCACGATACCGACCAATCGTCCGATACAGCGCAGGGAACTGCCCGACGAGGTGTACCTCACCGCCGAGGAGAAGTGGGCGACCGTGGTCGATCGCTTGCGCCGGCTGCAGAACGAGGGGCGCGCCGTCCTGGTCGGCACGCGATCGGTCGCCGCATCCGAGCATTTGAGCGCGCTGCTGTCGCTCGCCGGACTGACGCACCAGGTGCTCAACGCGCGGCAGGACCAGGAAGAGGCGGAGGTGATCGCCCGTGCCGGCGAGCGCGGGCGCATCACCGTCGCCACCAACATGGCGGGCCGCGGCACCGACATCCGGCTGGCTCCCGGCGTCGCCGAACTCGGCGGCCTCCATGTGCTGGCGACGGAACGCCACGACTCGCGTCGCATCGACCGGCAGTTGTTCGGCCGCTGCGGACGGCAGGGCGATCCCGGAAGTTTCCAGGTCGTCATGTCGCTCGATGACGAAATCTTCCATGACGTATTCAAGCCCCATGCAGAAAGACTGCGCCGGCTGTTTCCGCGCGTCGGCGAGCCACTGCCCGGATGGTTCGGCAAGCTGCTGGTGAATCTCGCGCAGGGCATCGCCGAGCGCCACCACGGTCGCGTGCGGCGCGAACTGCTGAGCGTCGACGACCAGTTGAGCGACCTGCTGGCCTTCACCGGCCGCAGCGAATAGCGCCCATTCCTTTCGGGCCTGCGAAAAGTCGGCGCTGGCGGCACGGTAGAATCGCCACGCATCCCGACCCGGACCCCACGATGAAACCCACTGCCCGGATGGTGAAATTGGTAGACACAAGGGACTTAAAATCCCTCGCCGCAAGGCGTACCGGTTCGATTCCGGTTCCGGGCACCACATGATAATCATCGACCTTCTTTGCGATCAGGGACACCGCTTCGAAGGCTGGTTCGCTTCCGGCGAGGCGTTTCGCGACCAGAGCCAGCGTCATCTGGTGCTCTGCCCGCATTGCCAGACTTCGGGCGTCAGCCAGTTGCCTTCGGCGCCGCACCTGAAGCGCGGTGCGACGGAGCTCGCGCCTTCCGCGAAGCCGCCAGCAGTGCCACCGGCACCCGCGCTGGCGCGTTTGCACGAAGCGCTCGTGAGCATGGCGAAGAAAGCCGAAAACGTCGGCGAGCGATTCCCCGAGGAGGCGCGCCGCATCCACTACGACGAGGCGCCCGCGCGCAGCATTCGCGGAGTCGCGACGATAGACGAGACGCGCGAACTTCTCGAAGAGGGCATTGTCGTGCTGCCGGCGCCGGTGCCGCCGGACGATGAACTGCACTGATATCCGCGGACGACGCCTGCCTCAGTCCCTTGCCAGGCGGGCGAGCCGGTAAAGCGTATCGAGGGCTTCGCGCGGACTGAGTTCATCGCAATTCAGGTCGCGCAGCGCGTCCAGCGCCGGATGTGGCGGTTCGGGCAGCGGCGGGGCGCTGGCGAACAGGTCAGGTTGCACCAGCGATCCCGCTTCGCGGTTTTCCAGCAATGTCAGGCGGCGCTTTGCTTCGCGCACCACCGCCGGGGGCATGCCCGCCAGCGCGGCGACCTGCACGCCGTAGCTTTGCGAGGCCGGACCTTCCTCGACCGCATGCAGGAAGACGATCTTGTGGCCGTGCTCGACGGCGTCGAGATGGACGTTGGCACATACCGGGTAATCCTGCGCCAGTCTCGTCAGTTCGAAGTAATGCGTGGAGAACAGCGTCCAGGCGCGATTCTTTTCGATCAGGTGGCGGGCGATGGCGAAGGCCAGCGCAACGCCGTCGAAGGTCGAAGTGCCGCGCCCGATCTCGTCCATCAGCACCAGCGACTTGTCGGTCGCGCCGTTGAGGATGGCGGCGGCCTCGGTCATCTCGACCATGAAGGTCGAGCGGCCTGAAGCGAGGTCGTCCGAGGCGCCGATGCGCGTGTAGATCGCATCGACCGGTCCCAGCCGGCAGCGCCGTGCGGGAACGAAGCTGCCGCAGTGCGCCAGCAGCACGATCAGGGCCGCCTGGCGCATGTAGGTCGATTTGCCGCCCATGTTGGGGCCGGTGATCAGCAGCATGCGGCGCGCGGCCGAGAGGCGCATGTCATTGGCAATGAAGGTTCCGGACTGCCCGTCGAGTTGTCGTTCCACCACCGGGTGGCGACCGCCCTCGATCTCCAGCGCGGCTTCCTCGCAGAACTCGGGTTGGCGGTAGTCGTGGCGCACCGCGGCGGAGGCGAAAGCGGTAAGTCCGTCGAGTTCGGCAATGGCGCGGGCGATGCGCTGCAGGACCGGAATGTGGATCGACAGCGCGCCGAGCAGTTCGTCCCAGAGTTGCCGTTCCAGCGCCAACGCGCGCTCGTTGGCCGACAGCGCCTTGTCCTCGAAGGCCTTCAGTTCGGGCGTGATGTAGCGCTCGGCGTTCTTCAGGGTCTGCCGCCGGCGATAGTCGTCGGGGATCTTTTCGACATTGGCGTGGGTGACCTCGATGTAGAAGCCATGCACCTTGTTGAACTCGACCTTGAGGCTGGCGATGCCGCTGCGGGTCCGTTCGCGCGCTTCCAGTTCGATCAGGAAAGCGCCGCAGTTGTCCTGGATGGCGCGCAGTTCGTCGAGGTCGGCGTTGTAGCCGGGGGCGATGACACCGCCATCGCGAATCAGCGCGCCCGGCTCCGGCGCCACGGCCTGCGTCAGCAGTTCGACGCAGGCCTGCGGCGTGGCGAGTGCGGCGACGAGTTCGTCGAGTCGCGGCGCCGTATCGCCAGCGCCGACTCTTGCACGAATATCGCCAAGGCGGGCGAGGCTGTCACGCAGCGAGGAGAGGTCGCGCGGCCGGGCGCTCTTGAGGGCGATGCGGGCGGCGATGCGGTCGATGTCGGCGAAGCCCGAGAGGGCCGTCGCCAGCGCCGCATGCGGGCCGCGGCCGGCTTCGCCGACCAGCGCGGCGACCGCGGCCTGCCGTGCCTGCGGAATGGCGCGATTCGTCAATGGATGATGCAGGCAGTGGCGCAGCCAGCGCGAGCCCATGCTGGTGGCGCAGGTGTCGAGCAGCGAGAGCAGTGTGGGCGCGGGCTCGCCGCGCAGGGTCTCGGAAATTTCCAGGTTGCGCCGGGTCGCGGCGTCGAGGCGCAGGAAGCTGCCTTCGTGCTCGACCGTGAGCTGCGTCAGGTGCGCCAGGGCTTCCTTTTGGGTGGCTTGGGCGTAGCGGTAAAGCGCGCCGGCGGCGGCAAGCGCCAGTTCCTCGTCATGAACGCCGAAGCCGCCGAGGTCACGGGTGCCGAAATGCTCGGCCAGTGCATGGGCGGCAGCGCGACTGTCGAAATGCCAGTCGGGCAGGTGCTGGGTGACGGCGCGCGTCTCGGGCAGTCCCGAGCGCAAGGCATCAGGCAGCAGCAATTCGGCCGGGCGCAGGCGTTCGAAATGCTCGGGCAGGGCATCCAGCGAGGTTTCCAGCAGGCGCAGGTCGCCGCTGGCGAGATTGAGCCAGGCCAGGCCGGCGCGCTGGCGGTCCAGGCTCAGCGCCAGCAGCAGGCTGTCGGTCTTGTCGTCGAGCAGGTTGGCGTCGGTCAGCGTGCCGGGGGTGACGATGCGCGTCACGGCGCGCTCCACCGGGCCCTTGGCCAGCGCCGGGTCGCCGATCTGTTCGCAGATCGCCACCGAGACGCCGAGCTTCACCAGTTTCGCCAGATAGCCGTCGACCGCGTGGTAGGGAATGCCCGCCATGGCGATCGGCTTGCCCGCCGACTGGCCGCGCGCGGTCAGCGTGATGTCGAGCAGGCGCGCCGCCTGCTGGGCATCGTCATAGAACAGCTCGTAGAAATCCCCCATGCGGAAAAACAGCAGCTTGTCGGCGTGATCCGCCTTGGCGCGCAGCCACTGCTGCATGACGGGGGTGTGCGCCGCCAATTCGGCGGTGGTGATGGCGGGCGGCATCGTCAGCGCTTCTGCAGCCATTGTTCGGGAGTGAATACGTCGGCGACGCCGCTGGCACGTTCCAGCATTTCCGAGTCAAGGGAAATCAGCGGCTCGCGGCGCATAACCGCGAGCGCGACATAGACTGCATCGGCGCCGCGCAGTCGGATGGAACCGGCGACTTGAGTCGCCTCGTATGCAAGCGACTGGTCCATCGGGATACTTTCGATCAAGCGCAACGCACGGATGATGGCGACTGCATCGTGACCATCTTCGGCATTGCCAGTACGTCGCGCAATCGCGCCAGCAACCTCTGGCCAGGCCAGCACCGGGATGACAATGCGTGCTTCACGCTCTAGCAGGGCAGTGATGCAGGTCATGGCAACACCATGATGGCGATCCGCCGCCAGAAATCTGGCGACCCATACCGAGGCATCGACGATCATGCGCCGAGATCGCGCCGCTGTTCGCGGATCGCAGCGACAGCATCCTGCGGCCCCTGCCATGATGCGGAGATTTTCTTCGACAGTCGATCGAGTTCTCGATTGAACTCTTGGATCTCTTTCGTCCTATCGTCGGGTGGCGCCGTGTTGCCAGCGCCGACTTCCCGCCGCAGGAGGTTCGTCAGCCAGTCCTTCATGCTCAGGCCCTGCAGTGCGGCAACGGCCTTGGCTCGGCGGAAAAGCTCGTCGGGCATTTCGATGGTGGTTTTCATTGGAAGGCCTCCATAAATATGGGATTACGGCATTAATGGTATTCCCATGTCCCGAAAAGTTCAAACCCGGCGGAGCCCTCGAATTCGCGCCCGCGGGGAAACGCCGCGAAATGCCCGGGAATCGCCATCTCCGTCGCCGCCGAGCAACTCAAGCGATCCGCGACTTTTGGCTCGGTTTGGCCGTCAAGGCGGCCGACATCGGGCCTCAGGCCTGCAGCTTCGCGGTCCGGTGCGGCGCGATGAGTTGCAGCAGTTGCGCGAAGATCTTCGGATTGCCGCCGATGATGTTGCCGGTCTTCATGTAGTTGGACTCGCCCGACAGGTCGCCAACCAGGCCGCCGGCCTCGGTGATCAGCAGGCTGCCCGCCGCCATGTCCCAAGGCGAGAGGCCGAGTTCCCAGAAGCCGTCCATGCGGCCGCAGGCGACCCAGGCCAGGTCCAGCGCTGCGGCACCCGGACGGCGCATGCCGGCGGTGCGTTGCGCGACGTCGCGGAAAATCGCCAGGTAGGTGTCGATGTGGTCGAACATGCGGTAGGGAAAGCCGGTGCCGATCAGGGCTTCGTCGAGCTTGGTGCGCTTGGCGACTCGAATGCGCTTTTCATTGACGAAGGCGCCGCCACCCTTGCTGGCGGTGAAGATTTCATTGCGGTTGGGGTCGTAGACCACGGCCTGGGTCATCACGCCCTTGTGGGCCAGGCCAATCGAAATGGCATACTGCGGCAGGCCGTGGATGAAATTGGTGGTGCCGTCCAGCGGATCGATGATCCACTGATATTCGCTGTCGGCGGAGGTGCCGGCCAGGCCGGACTCCTCTGCTAAAATTCCGTAGGACGGATAGGCATCGCGCAGCACCTCGAGGATCGCGGCTTCCGCGGCGCGATCGACGTCGGTCACGAAGTCGCTCTGCTGTTTTACGTCGACCCTGAGTTTGTCGACGTCAAGGCTGGCGCGGTTGATGATCTTGCCCGCGCTACGCGCGGCCTTTACGGCGATGTTCAGCGTGGGATGCATGGGTGTTTTGGACGGGGCAGGCCGGGTGGCGCAGGAAGGCCGCAATTCTATCGCACCGGCGGACGCCCGCCCGCGTGGCGCTGTCGCGGATGCGCACAGCAACGCGGCCATCGCAGATCCGAGGACATGAAATGAACGCCACGCTGCCAGCCGCTCCCGCCGTCCTCGACCGGATCCGCGTCGTACTGTCACATCCGAGCCATCCGGGCAACATCGGTGCCGCGGCACGGGCCATGAAAACCATGGGGCTGTCGCGCCTGGTACTGGTGAATCCGAAGGCCTTTCCCGACTCCCAGGCCGATGCCATGGCGGCCGGCGCCACCGACCTGCTGGTCGCGGCCGAGGAGGTGGGGTCCCTTGCCGAGGCCCTGCGCGGCACCACGCTGGCCATGGCGATGACCGCCCGCCGGCGCGAGCTCGCCGTCCCGGCGCTGTGGGCGCGTGACGGCGCGGCCGAGCTGGTGGCCATGGCGGCGACTGCCGAGGTCGCGCTGGTGTTCGGCAACGAAACCTCGGGCTTGTCGAACGATGAACTGGCGATGTGCCGGCGCTGGGCGATGATTCCCGTCAATGCGGAATTCAGTTCGCTCAACCTTGCGGCGGCGGTGCAGGTGATGTGCTACGAGTTGCGCCTGGCCGCCATCGATCCCGGGTCGCCGCCCGCAATTTCGGGCGCCGGGACGCTGGCCAGCCACGACGAGGTCGAAGGCCTCATCGCACACATCGAGCGCGCGGCGATCGCCAGCGAGTTCCTCGACCCGGCCAGCCCGAAGCGCCTGATCCCGCGCCTGCGGCGCATGTTCTCCCGCGCCGGTCCGGAAAAGGAGGAAGTTGCCATCCTGCGCGGCCTGTTCGCCGCACTGGAAGCCGGACCGCGGATGCCGGGCGGCAAGTCATTTGGCATGCCGCGCGAAGCGGGAGACTGAACGCGCAAAGCCGGCCGCTTCGCCGCGCCAAGCGCCGGTATACTTGCCCTTCCATTTCCTGACAGCGGTCTCCTTTCATGTTCTCCCGCCTGCGCGAAGATATCTCCTGCGTTTTCGAACGCGATCCCGCCGCCCGTTCCACTTGGGAGGTGGTGACCTGCTATCCGGGATTCCACGCGCTGACCCTGCATCGTGTTTCGCACTGGCTGTGGAGCGCCCGCGTGCGCTGGCTGGCGCGCTTCCTGTCGCATGTCACGCGCTGGTTCACCGGGATCGAAATCCATCCCGGCGCCACCATCGGTCGCCGGGTGTTCATCGACCATGGCTTGGGTGTGGTCATAGGCGAGACGGCGGTGATCGAGGACGAGTGCACGCTGTACCACGGCGTGACGCTGGGCGGCACTTCGTGGAGCAAGGGCAAGCGCCATCCGACCCTGCAGCGTGGAGTGGTGATCGGGGCCGGCGCCAAGATCCTCGGCCCCATCACCCTGGGCGTCGGCGCCAAGGTCGGCTCCAACGCCGTGGTGGTGCGCGACGTTCCCCCGGGCGGCACCGCAGTGGGAATTCCGGCACGCATCATCGAAGACCGCAGCGAGATCGACCGCGAGGTCAAGGCCGGCCAGATGGGCTTTTCCGCCTATGCGGTGACGCGTGCCCAGGATGATCCGCTGGCCCAGGCGATCCACGGCCTGCTCGATCATGCGGTCGAAACCGACCGGCGGATCGAGGCCCTGCTGAAAACCATGAAGCGCTGCGGGGTAACTCTCGAGGACGATGTCGCCACGGCAGACAAGTTCGATCCAAATTATCTCTCGAAGATAGTTGACTAAAACTGTCGGGATACCATATAGTCGATGGAAACGCTCAGGTATTAAATCCGAAGCGTTTCCCGAATGTTGTTCCCCGACGGAGAATTCCCATGAGACTGACGACCAAAGGACGTTTTGCGGTTACCGCGATGATTGACCTTGCCCTGCGCCAGCACACCGGTCCGGTAACCCTGGCTGGTATCAGCGAGCGCCAGAAGATTTCCCTTTCCTACCTTGAGCAGCTCTTCGGCAAGCTGCGTCGCCGCCAACTGGTGTCCAGCGTGCGCGGCCCGGGTGGCGGCTATTGCCTGGCCAAACCCCTGGAGGGCGTTTCCGTGGCCGAGATCATCCACGCCGTGGATGAAACCCTCGACGCCACGAACTGCGGCGGCAAGGGCAACTGCGCCGAAGACCAGCGCCCCTGCATGACGCACGAGCTGTGGACCAGCCTCAACGAGAAGATGTTCGAGTACCTCAGCTCGGTCACCCTCGCCGAACTGGTGGCACAACAGCGCGAGCGCACCGGTGTCAGCGCCGTGCTGCACGACGAGCGTCCGCTGCGCCGCGCGCGCCGTCCGGCCGAGGAACTGGCTGCCGCCTGACAAGCCCGGGTATTCCCATGTTTGCCCCCGTCTATTTCGACCACAACGCCACGACGCCGCTCGACGCGCGCGTGCTGGAGGGCATGCTGCCGTACTTCACGACGCAGCATGGCAACGCTTCCAGTCGCCACGAATATGGCCGCGCGGCGCGGAGGGCGATCGACGAGGCGCGGCAGCGCGTGGCCCATGCGGTTGGAGCCCATCCGACCGAGGTGGTTTTTACCAGCGGCGGCACCGAGGCGAACAACCAGTTCATCAAGGGTGCCGCGGCAGGCTTGCGCCCGGGGCTGGTGGCGGTTTCCGCCATCGAACATCCCTGCGTGCGGGAGCCGGCGAAGGCATTGCAGCGTGCCGGCTGGCGGCTGCGCGAGATTGCCGTCGATGCGAATTGCCGTGTCGCCAGCGCCGACTTTCATGCGGTAGTCGATGAACGGCCATCCCTGGTTTCGGTGATGCTGGCGAACAACGAAACCGGCGTCGTCCAG
Source organism: Rhodocyclales bacterium (assembly GCA_016235805.1). GTDB lineage: Bacteria > Pseudomonadota > Gammaproteobacteria > Burkholderiales > Rhodocyclaceae > Sulfuritalea. The sequence continues at coordinate 9,878 of JACRIY010000040.1, read as the reverse complement.
GATGTGGCCGCTCTTGCCGCAGCGGCCGCACCCGCCCGGGCGTGGTTCCATACCGACGCGGTGCAGGCTTTCGGCCGCCGTCCGCTGGATTTTCGCAAGCTCAATGCCGCGGGTGTTCACGCACTGACGGTCTCCGCGCACAAGCTGGGCGGTCCCAAGGGAGCAGGGGCCCTGGTGGTCGACAAGCGCGTCGAATTGTTGCCGTTGCTGGCCGGTGGCGGCCATGAGCGCGGGTTGCGTTCGGGCACCGAGAATGTCGCGGCGATTGTCGGTTTCGGCCTTGCCGCGGAACTTGCAGTGGCCGATCTCGACGCCCGTACAAGGCATCTCGCAGCGCTGCGCGCCGAACTCGAAGCGGGCCTGTTGGCGCAGGGCGCGACGCTGTTCGGCGCGGGCGCCGAACGCCTGCCGAACACCTGCTACTTCGCCATCGATGGCATCGACGGCGAAACACTGGTCGGCCGGCTCGATCGCGCCGGTTTTGCGGTGGCGGCCGGGGCGGCCTGTTCCAGCGCCAATCCGGAACCCTCGCATGTGCTGCTGGCGATGGGCGTTGCCTCCTCGCTGGCGCGCGGCGCGGTGCGGGTGAGCCTGGGCGCGGACAACACTGTTGCGCAGGTGCGCGATTTTCTATCCGTACTAAATACTACAATCTTGCAACTCAGGGGCATGACCGCCCTTACAAGCTGAACTGGAGACTTTGGTAATGACAGCAGGCATGAAACTGCCGGTGTATCTCGACTACTCGGCAACCACGCCGGTGGATCCGCGAGTCGCCGCAAAAATGATTCCCTGGCTGACCGAGCATTTCGGCAACCCGGCCTCGCGTTCCCACGCCTATGGATGGGAGGCGGAAAAGGCCGTGGAGGATGCGCGCGAAGAGGTTGCAGCCCTGGTCGGCGCCGATTCCAAGGAGATCGTCTGGACCTCCGGCGCGACGGAATCGAACAACCTCGCCATCAAGGGCGCCGCGCACTTCTACGCCGGCACCAAAGGCAAACACATCATCACCGTGTCCACCGAGCACAAGGCGGTGCTGGACACGGTCAAGGAACTGGAACGCCAGGGCTTCGAGGCGACCTACCTGACGCCTCAGGAGAACGGCCTGATCACGGTCGAGCAGTTCAAGGCCGCACTGCGTCCGGATACCGTCGTCGCCTCGGTGATGGCGGTGAACAACGAGATCGGCGTGATCCAGCCGATCGCCGAACTGGGCGAGATCTGCCGCGAAAAGGGCGTGATCTTCCACGTCGATGCCGCGCAGGCGACGGGCAAGATGCCGATCGACCTGTCGAAGCTGAAGGTCGACCTGATGTCCTTCTGCGCACACAAGACCTACGGACCCAAGGGCATCGGCGCGCTTTACGTGCGCCGCAAGCCGCGCGTCCGGCTCGAAGCGCAGATGCATGGTGGCGGCCACGAACGCGGCATGCGCTCCGGCACGCTGGCCACCCACCAGATCGTCGGCATGGGCGAGTGTTTCCGCCTCGCCCGCGAAGAGATGGCCACCGAGAACGAGCGCATCCGCATGCTGCGCGACAAGCTGCTCAAGGGCCTGATGGACATCGAGGAAACCTACATCAACGGCGACATCGAACAGCGCGTGCCGCACAACCTCAACGTCAGCTTCAACTTCGTCGAGGGCGAATCGCTGATCATGGCGATCAAGGACATCGCGGTATCGAGCGGCTCGGCCTGTACCTCGGCGAGCCTGGAGCCGTCCTACGTGCTGCGTTCGCTGGGTCGTTCCGACGAGCTGGCGCACAGTTCGATCCGCTTTACGCTCGGCCGTTTCACGACCGAAGCCGACGTCGATTTCACCATCAAGCTGCTGCACGACAAGCTGGGCAAGCTTCGCGAGTTGTCCCCGCTTTGGGAAATGTTCAAGGACGGCGTCGATTTGAATTCAGTGCAGTGGGCAGCGCATTAAAGGAGCATCAAAATGGCATACAGTGAGAAAGTACTCGAGCACTACGAAAATCCCCGTAACGTGGGTTCCTTTGCCAAGGACGACGAAGGCGTCGCCACCGGCATGGTCGGCGCGCCGGCCTGCGGCGACGTGATGAAGCTGCAGATCAAGGTCGGCAAGGATGGCATCATCGAGGATGCCAAGTTCAAGACCTACGGCTGCGGTTCGGCCATCGCGTCCTCGTCGCTGGTGACCGAATGGGTCAAGGGCAAGACGCTGGACCAGGCGCTGGACATCAAGAACACCCAGATCGCCGAAGAGCTCGCACTGCCGCCGGTCAAGATCCACTGCTCGATCCTCGCCGAGGATGCGATCAAGGCCGCCGTTGCGGATTACAGAAAGAAACAGGGAGCCTGAGATGAGTGCCTGCACCACGACCGATACCGCCGTCATGCCCGAAGTTCCGCCGGCCAGTTGGCAGGGGAGCGAGAGCGCCAGTCCGGTGACGCTCAGCGCGCGCGCGGCCGACCATATCGCCAAATACATCGCCAAGCGCGGCAAGGGTATCGGCATTCGCCTCGGCGTGCGTACCTCCGGTTGTTCCGGCATGGCCTACAAGCTGGAGTTCGCCGATGTCCCGAATCCCGAAGACATCGAATTCCTCAGCCACGGCGTCAAGGTGCTGGTCGACCCGAAGAGCCTGCCCTACCTGGCCGGTACCGAGCTCGACTATGCGCGCGAGGGCCTCAATGAGGGATTCAAGTTCAACAACCCGAACGTGAAGGATGCATGCGGCTGCGGCGAGTCATTCACTACCTGATCCGTTTTCGATGACCACGCTCGACCTGAATTTCGCTGCCGATCACTTCACGCTGTTTGGCCTGCCGCAAGTGCAGGCGCTCGATCAGGAAAGCCTCGACAATGCCTTTCGCGCCGTGCAGTCGCGGGTCCATCCGGACAAGCATGCACACGGTTCGGAGGCCGATCGGCGCCTCGCCATGCAATGGGCGACGCGGATCAACGAGGCCTTCCAAACACTGAAGTCGCCGGGCCGGCGCGCGCGCTATCTGCTCGAACTGCTTGGCCACGACCCGCAGATCGAAAGCAACACGGCGATGCCGGCAGAATTCCTGATGAGCCAGATGGAATTGCGCGAAGCGGTGGAAGATGCCCGCTCTGCGGCCGACGAAGACGCGCTGGATGCGGTTCGCCTGCGTTTGCTGAACGAGATCCGGTCCGACTACGAGCGCCTGGTCGCCATGATCGATGTCGACCGCGATCTGGATGCGGCAGCAAGCCTGGTACGACAACTGATGTTTCAGGAAAAACTGCTGAACGAAATCGACGACGCGCTCGAAGCCGTCACTGCTTAGCGCTCATGGTACCGACTGACACTCGCCGAGGATGAAATCCGCGAAAACGAAGTTTCAGTGGAGGCTAACGCCGGTATCATCGGCGTTAAGCCCAGCGGCCGTAACTAAGAGCCAATTGGTCGCCCGCCCCCCTTCCCCCCTCGCGGGGGGGTACTAGTCGGCGCGCTTCGCGCGTCCATCAGAGGGGACTCCGAACTAGGTGTTTCAGGTTAACGAAAAGATATGGCACTACTTCAAATAGCGGAGCCGGGAGAATCCGCGGCACCCCACGAGCATCGTCTTGCCGTCGGCATCGACCTCGGTACCACGAACACCCTGGTCGCCACGGTCAGGAGCGGCATGAGCGTGGTGCTCAACGACGTCCAGGGCCGGCCGCTGCTGCCGTCCGTGGTCGCCTATGCCGCCGACGGCAGCGTCGAGGTGGGATACGGTGCGGAAGCGAAGCAGTCGATCGACCCCAAGAACACCATCGTTTCGGTCAAGCGCTTCATGGGCCGCGGCCGCCACGACATCGCCCACATCGAAACCTTGCCCTACGACTTCGTCGATACCGAAGGCATGGTCAAGCTGAAGACCATCGCCGGCATCAAGAGCCCGGTAGAAATCTCGGCGGAGATCCTGAAGACGGTGCGCAACCGCGCCGAGGCCTCGCTGGGCGGCGAACTGACCGGGGCAGTAATAACGGTGCCGGCGTATTTCGACGATGCCCAGCGCCAGGCCACCAAGGACGCCGCGCGCCTGGCCGGCATCAACGTGCTGCGCCTGCTCAACGAACCGACCGCCGCCGCGATCGCCTATGGCCTCGACAACTCGGCCGAAGGCATCTATGCCGTGTTCGACCTCGGCGGCGGCACGTTTGACATTTCCATCCTGCGCCTGTCGAAAGGTGTATTCGAGGTCATGTCCACCGGCGGCGACTCGGCTCTGGGCGGCGACGACTTCGACCATCGCGTTTTCTGCTGGATCATCGAACAGGCGAAGCTCGCGCCGCTCTCGCCACAGGACGTGCGTTTGCTGCAGATGCGCGCCCGTGAGGCGAAGGAACAGCTGTCACAGCATGGCCGGGCGCCCATCACGGTAAAGCTCGGCAGCAATGAATACGTCGATCTGGTGCTGACTACCGAAGTCTTCGCCGAAATCACCCGCACGCTGGTGCAGAAGACCATTGCGCCGACCAAGAAGGCCTTGCGCGATGCCGGGCTCACCGTGGCGGACGTGCGCGGCGTGGTCATGGTCGGCGGTTCGACGCGGATCCCCCAGATCCAGCATGCCGTGGCCGAGCTGTTCAAGCAGGAACCGCTCAACAACCTCGATCCCGACAAAGTGGTCGCGCTCGGCGCGGCGACCCAGGCCAACCTGCTGGCGGGCAATCGTGCCGCGGGCGACGACTGGTTGCTGCTCGATGTGATTCCGCTGTCGCTGGGGCTGGAGACCATGGGCGGTCTGGTGGAGAAGGTCATCCCGCGCAATTCGACGATTCCGATCGCGCGGGCGCAGGAGTTCACCACCTTCAAGGACGGCCAGACGGCGATGTCGATCCAGGTGGTCCAGGGCGAACGCGAACTGGTTTCCGATTGCCGCAGCCTGGCTCGTTTCGAACTGCGCGGCATTCCGCCCATGGTGGCGGGAGCGGCGCGCATCCGCGTCACCTTCCAGGTCGACGCCGACGGCCTGCTTTCGGTGACGGCGCGCGAACAGACCACCGGGCGCGAGGCGCGCATCGAAGTCAAGCCGTCATACGGGCTTTCCGATGACGAGATTGCGGGCATGCTCAAGGACAGTTTCAGCCATGCCGGCGACGACGCCTTCCGCCGTGCCCTGCGCGAAGCGCAGGTGGAGGCGCAGCGTCTGATCGAAGCCACCCAGTCCGCGTTGCAGGATTCGAGCGACCTGCTGTCGGGCCCGGAGCGCGCGCACATCGACGCCATGCTGGCCAAAACGCAGGTGGTGATGCTCGGCGACGATCGCCGCATGATCGACGAGGCGATGCGCGACCTGAGCGCCGCCACCAATGAATTCGCGGCGCGACGCATGAACCAGAGCGTGCAGCGCGCGCTTGCCGGCCGTAACGTGGACCAGATCACATGACCCAGATCATCGTATTGCCCCATGTCGAACTTTGTCCGGACGGCGCGGTACTCGACGCCGAGCCGGGCATCTCGGTGTGCGACGCCTTGCTTGCCAACGACATCGAGATCGAGCACGCCTGCGAGAAGTCCTGCGCCTGCACCACCTGCCATGTCGTGGTCCGCGAGGGCATCGAGTCGCTGGGCGACGCCGAGGAGTTGGAAGAGGACATGCTCGACAAGGCCTGGGGCCTGGAGCCGAATTCGCGCCTGTCGTGCCAGGCCATCGTCGGCCGTACGCCGCTGGTAATCGAGATTCCAAAGTACACCATCAATATGGTCAAGGAAGGGCACAAGAAATGACAACCTTCCCCCCAACCCCCTTCCCTTGGAAGGGGGTGACTCTGGTTCGCGGGCAATGCCCGCTCCGCGTTGATTACTTGTCGCCCCCTTGGGGCGGCCCGGCGGAGGCGACGAAATGAAATGGACTGACAGCCTCGACATCGCCATCGAACTTTCCGAGGCGCACCCCGATGTCGACCCGACGCGCATCAACTTCGTCGACCTGATGCGCTGGGTCATGGCGCTGCCGGGTTTCGAGGAAAACGAAACCCACTGCGGCGAAAAGAAGCTGGAAGCGATCCAGCAGGCCTGGATCGACGAACTGGAATAGTCCGGTGCTGGTCGACACCCACTGCCACCTGGACGCCGCGGAATTCGACGCTGATCGGGCGGAAGTGGCGGCAGCGGCGGCTCGCGGCGGGGTGGGGCGCATCGTCGTACCTGCGGTGGAACGCGCCAATTTTGGTGCCGTCGCCTCCGTTTGCCGGGACTATCCGGGCTGCGCCGCGGCCTATGGCATCCATCCAATGTATGTTGATCGCGCGCGCGAGGAAGACCTCGACGCCTTGCGCGAAACGGTGCGGCGCGAACAGCCGGCTGCCGTTGGCGAAATCGGCCTCGACCAGTTCCTCGAATCGCGCGACGATGCGCGCCAGGAGTTCTATTTCAGCGCCCAGCTGCAGATCGCCCGCGACAACGACCTGCCGGTCCTGCTGCACGTCAGGCGGGCGATCGATCCCGTGCTGAAGGCCTTGCGTCGCTGCCGCGTCTCCGGCGGCATCGCACATGCATTCAACGGCAGCCGGCAGCAGGCCGACGAATTCATCAAGCTCGGCTTCAAGCTCGGCTTCGGCGGCGCCATGACCTTCCCTCGCGCCAGCCGCATACGGGAGCTCGCCGCCAGCCTGCCGCTCGACGCGATCGTGCTCGAAACCGATGCGCCGGATATTCCGCCGGAGTGGCAGCCCGGCGTCCGCAACTCGCCGGACCAGCTGCCGCGCATCGCGCGGACGCTGGCCGACCTGCGCGGCGTCGCGATCGAAGCGATCGCCGAAGCCACCACCCGCAACGCGACGACAGTCCTTCCCGGGCTGGCGCGGATACACTAACGCTCAGGCGACGAGAGCCACCCTCTGACGATGAAACACGCTAAAGGCGAATTGAAGGCCCCCCACCCCCGTCCCCGCCCCAGGGCGGGGCTGCTATCCAGCTCGCTTTGCTCGACAATCCCCCGTCGCTTCGAACGAGTTGTTTCACGTTAAGCTTTTTTGCACCCCCACGACCAACCCAGAACAGGAGCTATCCCATGAGCACAACCGTAACCCTGCGCGGCACGCCGGTGCGCGTCGAAGGCGACCTTCCCGCTACCGGAGCCAAGGCGCCCGATTTCAAGCTGACCAGCGGTACCCTTGCCGATGTGTCGCTGAAGGACTTCGCCGGCAAGCGCAAAGTTCTCAACATCTATCCGAGCATCGACACGCCGACCTGCGCCAAGTCGACCCGCAAGTTCAACGAGGCTGCCAGCGACCTGACCAACACCGTCGTGCTCTGCGTCTCTGGCGACCTCCCATTCGCCGCCAAGCGATTCTGCGAGATGGAAGGGCTGGCCAACGTCTCCCATCTCTCCACCTTCCGTCATCCGGAGTTCCTCAAGCAGTGGGGTGTCGGCTTCGCCGAAGGCCCGATGGTCGGCCTGACCGTGCGCGCCGTCGTGGTGCTCGATGAAAGCGACAAGGTGATCCACGCCGAGATGGTCCCGGAAATCGGGCAGGAGCCGAACTACGACGCGGCGCTGAAGGTTCTCGGTTGATCGGATGGAATTCGCCGTCGCGCCAGCGCCGACTCTTGAGCAAAACAACGGGAGCTTAGGCTCCCGTTGTTCCGGACGCGCGGCGACGGCGGGCATCTTGCTGGCAGCCATGCTGCTCGCGGGATGCATGCAACCACCAAAGACGCCCTTCGGGCCGCCGCCGCCGGAACGGGTGCGCAGCATTTCCTCCGGCCTTGATGCGGAGCGCATGGCGCGTACCCGTGTCCGCGTTGCCGGGATGCGCGCCAGTGCATCCGCGACGAAACGCTATCACCTCGCCAAGGCCGATGCCTGGCTGGATTTCGCCACCGATGCGGGACGCATCGAGGCTGGCGGCGATGCTGCCGAGGACGCGCTGGACCAGGCCATGGCCCTGCTCGGTGCCATGGAGCGTGGCAGAAATCCGCCCTTGCGCACCCTGCACGTGGTCGCCAGCAGTGAGGTACACCCCGAACTCTGGGCAACGGTCGACCAGATCAAGAACAGTGCCGGTTTTCCGTGTGCGGTCGATCCGCTCGCGCGTGCGGAAGTGGCGCTGGTGTGGGCTGGCCACAAGGCCCATATCGGTGATCCAAAGGGAGCGGAGCAAATGGGAGCGCGTGCGCAGCAGTTGCTTGACGCCGCAGGCGACGAGGTCCGCCGTTGCTTCGCCGTGACGGAAGTCGAGCCGGTTCAGCCAGGCTTGCCGCGAATGGTGCCGGTGCCCATGCCCACATTTACGGCCGCACCCTCGTCGGTAACGGCATCGGCAACCGCACCCGCACCGAATTCGGAGTCGCGTGCAACCGAAGGCGCTGCACCCGCGGCGCGGCATGTCGATATCGTGCAACTGCCGACAGACACCCTGTTTCCCTTCGGCGCGACACGGCTGAATGCGGCGCGCAGCGCATCGCTGGGCGACCTAGCGCAACGCATACGCGCGACACCAAAGCTTGTCGCCGTGCGCATCGGCGGCCACACCGACCGGCTGTCGCGCAGCGGTCCGGAATTCAACCGGCGGCTTGCCGAGTCGCGCGCCCGCGCCGTCGGCAAGGCCCTCGTCGCGCACGGGGTCGACGCGGCGCTGATCGCTGCAAGCGGCCACGGCGACACCCTGCCGGTGGTGGAATGCCCCGGCCGGCGCACGCGCGCCATCATCGATTGCCTCGCGCCCAACCGCCGCGTGGTGATCGAGATCGAACGCGCCGATTGATCCGGCGGCGAGTCAGCGCCGTATTGCCAGCGCCGACTTTTGAATAAAAAAATGGGAGCCTTGGCTCCCATTCTTATCGACGGATAGGCCGTCGTCAGGCGGACGGCTCGTCGCGATTGGCGCGTTTGCGTTCGTGTTCCTTGAGGAAGCGCTTGCGCAGGCGGATCGACTTGGGCGTGATCTCGACCAGTTCGTCGTCGGCGATAAATTCGACGGCCGACTCGAGCGTCATCAGGATCGGCGGCACCAGGCGCACGGCTTCGTCGGTACCCGAGGCGCGCACGTTGGTCAGCTGCTTGCCCTTGATCGGGTTCACGACGAGGTCGTTGTCACGGCTGTGCACGCCGATGATGATGCCTTCGTAGAGCGGGTCGCCCGGGCTGACGAACATGCGGCCGCGATCCTGCAACTTCCACAGGGCGTAGGCCACTGCCGCGCCGTTGTCCTGCGAGATCAGCACGCCGTTGCGGCGCTCGGCCATGACGCCGGCCATCGGACCGTAGTCGTCGAAAATGTGGCTGGCCATGCCGGTGCCGCGCGTCGCGGTGAGGAATTCGCCCTGGAAGCCGATCAGGCCGCGGGCGGGGATGCGGTACTCGAGGCGGACGCGGCCCTTGCCGTCGGATTCCATGTTGAGCAACTCGCCACGGCGACGGCCCAGTTCTTCCATGACGCCGCCCTGGTGGTCGTTCTCGATGTCCACCGTCAGCAGCTCGTAGGGTTCGCACTTCTCGCCGTTGATGTCCTTGAACAGCACGCGCGGCCGCGACACGGCCAGCTCGTAACCTTCGCGGCGCATGGTTTCGAGCAGGATGGTGAGGTGCAGTTCGCCGCGACCGGACACCAGGAACACGTCGGCATCCTCGGTGTCCTCGACGCGCAGGGCGACGTTGGCCAACAGTTCCTTCTGCAGGCGCTCGCGGATCTGGCGGCTGGTGACGTACTTGCCTTCCTTGCCGGCCAGCGGCGAGGTATTGACCTGGAAGTTCATGGTCAGCGTCGGCTCGTCGACCACCAGCGGCGCCATGCCGACCGGCGCGGCCGGGTCGCACACCGTGACGCCGATGCCGACCTGTTCGATGCCGGTGACCAGCACGATGTCGCCGGCTTCGGCTTCGGTCGCCTGCTCGCGCTCGAGGCCGGTGAACATCATGATCTGGCCGATTTTCGACTTGCCCTTGAATTC
>JACRIY010000038.1 GCA_016235805.1 Rhodocyclales bacterium | reverse complement strand
GTTGCGCCCGCTTCTTTCATGGCGCATTTCACGGTATTCGTCCTGGCATGTTTTGTCGGCTACATGGTCATCTGGAATGTAAAACCCGCCCTGCATACGCCGCTGATGAGCGTGACCAACGCCATCTCCAGCATCATCTGCATCGGCGCGCTGGTGCAGATTGCGCCGCCGCTGGCCGGCGGCCTGCCGCCGGAGCCGTGGATACGCTGGTTGGCCGTGGGCGGCATCGCCCTTACCGCCGTCAACATGTTCGGCGGATTCGCCGTGACCCAGCGCATGCTGGACATGTTCCGCAAATAACCCAGGAGACACGACATGTCTGGAAATCTGGCAACCGTCTCCTACATCGGAGCAACCATTCTCTTCATCCTCAGCCTCGGCGGCCTTTCGAATCCGGAGACCTCGCGGCGCGGCAACCTCTACGGCATGATCGGCATGACCATCGCCGTGCTGGCCACGGTGTTCGGCCCGCGCGTAACGGCGGCCGGCATCCCGTGGATCATCGGCGCCATGGTGGTCGGCGGCGGCGTCGGTTTGTATGCCGCCAAGGTCGTCAAGATGACGCAGATGCCCGAACTGGTGGCGCTGATGCACAGCCTCGTTGGTTTGGCAGCCTGCCTCGTCGGCTTCGCCAGCTACATCGACACTTCGGCTCCGCTGTCGGGCGCCGAGAAGACCATCCACGAGCTGGAAATCTACATCGGCATCCTGATCGGCGCGGTGACCTTCTCCGGTTCGTTGATCGCCTTCGGCAAGCTCAACGGCAAGATCGGCGGTTCGCCGCTGCTGTTGCCCGCGCGCCACTGGCTGAACCTGGCCGGCCTGCTGGTGGTGATCTGGTTCGGCGGAGAGTTCATCAAGTCCCACTCGATCAGCGAGGGCATGACGCCGCTGATCGTGATGACGGTGATCGCGCTCCTGTTCGGCATCCATATGGTGATGGCGATCGGCGGTGCCGACATGCCGGTGGTGGTCTCGATGCTCAACAGCTACTCCGGCTGGGCGGCAGCGGCGACCGGCTTCATGCTCTCCAACGACCTCCTGATCGTGGTTGGCGCGCTGGTGGGTTCCTCCGGCGCGATCCTGTCCTACATCATGTGCCGGGCGATGAACCGCAACTTCATCAGCGTGATCGCCGGCGGCTTCGGCACCGGTGGCGGTACGCCGGCGCCGAAGGGCGACGCGGCGGTGCCTGCCGGTGAAGTGGTGCCGATCAGTGCCCTCGAAACCGCGGAACTGCTGAAGGATGCCAAGAGCGTGATCATCGTTCCCGGCTACGGCATGGCAGTGGCGCAGGCCCAGCACACGGTGTACGAAATCACCAAGCATCTGCGCGAGAAGGGCGTGAACATCCGCTTCGGCATCCATCCGGTGGCGGGGCGCATGCCCGGCCACATGAACGTGCTGCTGGCCGAAGCCAAGGTGCCCTACGACATCGTGATGGAAATGGACGAGTTGAACGACGACTTCCCGACCACGGACGTGGCCATGGTGATCGGCGCCAACGACATCGTCAATCCGGCCGCGCAGGACGATCCGACCAGCCCGATCGCCGGCATGCCGGTGCTCGAAGTCTGGAAGGCCAAGACCTCGATCGTCATGAAGCGTTCGATGGCTTCGGGCTATGCCGGCGTCGACAATCCGCTCTTCTACAAGGAAAACAACCGCATGCTGTTCGGCGATGCGAAGAAGATGCTGGACGAGGTGCTGGTGGCGCTGAAGAGCTGATCTCGGCAGTTTGCATCAGCAAAAACGCCACGGCATGCCGTGGCGTTTTTTTTGGTATCCGGAATATGGTGGTGGTTTGGTCAAGTCGGGTGCCCGCCATCAGGAGCCGTTCAGATTGATGGCCAATCGGGCCGCAATGGACTGTCCAGCCTGATGAAGCGGTTATGGCCAGTGGCAGGTTCCGCGGCGCCGCCGACACCTTCTGCATGCCCGAGGCGTTGCTGTCCCGCGTGTCCCATGCCTGGGTGATCGATGCCCGCAACGATCGCATCCTCCTGCCGCGCATCGGCTGAGCGGCCCCCGGCCTGCGCAATACCGATCCTTGCGTTATGCTTGGGCCATCGAAGTTTTCAAGTTACAGGGAAGCGGCATGGCGAGGCTGATTGATTGCACGAATGGTCGTGGGCGAGGGGAGTTCGCGGTCAACAAGGACAGGATGGTCATCGGCAGCAAGGCGGCCAATGAGGTCCCGCTCGCCAATCTCAATGCCGACAACGAGCATGCGGTCGTCATCCGTTGCGGCGAACTTTACGTCATCGAAGACCTTGGCAGCGCCACCGGCACCTTCGTAAACGAAAGGCAGATATCCAGGCTGCTGCTGAGCGACGGGGACGTGATTTCCATAGGCAACTGCCAGCTGCGCTTCGTCGAGGAAGACGCCAAGGCTGCCGCCCCGGCCGCCAAGAGCAAGGCGCCGGCTGCGGAGGCCGGCACGCCGGCAGAGGCGGCCCAGGACAAGCGCAGCGCGGCGCCGACGGCTCCCGGCCCGATGGCGGGCGGCGAATGCCCGCACTGCGGCTACACGCGCCAAGCCAAGGACAACAAGGCGCCGGCGGACAGGTGCCCGTCGTGCAAGATGGGCTACGCCACGAAGCCGGGCGCGCTGATGAGCGCCGAGTCGAAAACCGGCGACCGCCTCGAGATCTATGACAAGGAGGTCGTGATCAGGCGCAAGATGGGCGTCAAGGTGCTGCTGCAGAGCCTCAAGGGCGACCTGCTGGAAGGCATCAAGGGCGACAAGTACATTCCCATCGACAGCATCGCCTCGATCCAGCTCAAGCCGGCCAGCGCCCTGCTCGCGGGCCATATCACCGTCGTCCTGCCGGAGTCCAAAGAGGGTTTCAAGCTCGCCGGCCTGGACGACTGCACCGTCGAGTTCGTCAAGCGCGAGGAAGAAAAGTTCGCCGAGATCAAGGCCTTCCTCGACGCCAAGATCGGCCGCTAGCAGGCGGCCGGGCGCCGCATCAGTACACGTGCGCCAGTTCGGTGGTCGCCTTGGCCAGCCGGTCGACCAGGATGCTCATGAACGAACGGTTGAAGCGCAACTGGCAGTTTTCCGAGGCCTTGTGCAGCGAGTCGGCCTTGATTTTGAACAGGGTGACGGGCGTTTCGGCGACGATGGTGGCGGTGCGCATCATCGCACCCAGACGGATGTAGCACATCTCGCCAAAGCAGTGCCCCTTGCCCAGGGTGGCCAGCTTCTTGCTGCCCTTGACCACGCCCACGTTGCCGTCGGCGATGACGAAGAAGAAATTGCCCTGGGAGCCCTCCTCGACCAGGATGGTACCGGAGGGCACGCGTCCCCACATGCTGATGCGCAGCACCTCCCAGAGTTCGATTTCGCTGAAGTCCCGGAAGAAGGGCAGGGCCCTCAGCATGTTGAAGCGCTGGGTCTCGGAATCGGCCTGCTGCGGCAGGTCGAGCTCGGCGATGGTGGAAAGGTCGGCGATGAACTCGCGCCAGTTGGCATGCCGCTCCGGCCCGTTGCGGCGCAGCGCCTTGGTCACGATGTCGGCCAGGCGCGCCGAGAGCGCAGGGCGATGCACGCGGATGTCGGGCGCGTCTTCGTTCAGGATCTTGAAGGTCAGCGCGTAGTTGCTTTCGGCCTCGAAGGGCAGGCGGCCGGTGAGCAGTTTGTACATCACCACGCCCAAAGAATAGATGTCGGTCTGGCAACTGAGGGTGTCGTTGCGCATCTGCTCCGGTGACATGTAGGAAGGCGAACCGACCCCGGTCAGCTGGGTTTCGTCGTTCTTGGCCACGATCGCTGCGCCGAAGTCGGCGATCTTCACCGCGCCATCGGAGCAGAGCATGATGTTGGCCGGCTTGATGTCGCGATGGATGATGCCGTTGCGGCTGGCGAAATCCAGCGCCAGCGCGCACTTGAAGGTGATCTCGATCACCTTGTCCACCGGCAGCAGGCTGTCGACCTGGCCGTACTTTTCGAGCGTTTCGCCCTGCACGTACTCCATGACGATGTAGCCATCGTCGCGCCCAAGCATCGCGTCGTAGATGCCGACGATGTGCGGGTGGTTGAGGCGGCCGGCCAGCGCCACCTCGTTGGCGATCAGCTTGCGGTAGGTGTCGCCGTGCTCGGAATCGGACAGGATCTCGGGCTTGAAGACCTTGATCGCCACCTCGCGGTCGTTGAAGGTGTCCCGGGCGAGGTAGACGATGCTCGTCGCCCCCTGGCCCAGCTCCCGGATGATCCCGTACTTTTCGAAACCGCCTTCAGCCGCTTGCTTCATTTGCCGCGGGTACCTTGTCAATGATGGAGAAGACAACCTTAACCTGCGGAGTGTGCCTGAGGCTGGGTCGAGGCGTCAATTGCCGGTTATGGTCCGATTTTGAAAGTCGGCGCTGGCGGTACGGCGATTGGAGTGTCGAGGTTCTGCTGTTCGGTCATTGCGGCCGTCAAAGATCGTTATCTCTAGGGCTCAGTGCGGCCAAGAGCCGCCGCTCGGGAATTCTCTGCAAAGCAGACGTTCAAGCCCTGTCCGTATGATTATTGATTGATAAGGAGACCGGGGTCGGATAATCTTCCCGTCATTCAATACATTGAGGGCATTTCGACCGTGTCCGTATTATTAGCAATAGCCCGGACGCATCTGCGCCTGAATGACTGTTATCCAATGCAACCTATTTATGCGTTGGTGGTTTCCGCCGTAACGTGCTCATCTGCGTTTGCACTATCCTGTGGGGAAACAATGGGAACCGAGGCGATAAGAAACCCATGGCAAAAGGAGACATGCAATGCCCCCTATGAATACTCGGACAAGAGAAAAGAGGCTATTCGACGCATGGTTACTCTAAGCGTTTCGGTTGTCAGTGAAGTTCGAGCAGTAAACGCAATGAATGGAAAGATGGGCGCAAATAAGCTCTCATCGAGAAAGCCACCTAAGTGGTGTCAAGAATTCTTGCAGGACATAGTTTTTCTTGAAAACATTCAGCTCCAACATGAAGGAAAGGCTTTTATTGGCTCATGGGGGCCCAAAGAGGGCTCCACAATCGACAGCTTTGATCCTAAACACAGAGATTGGCTCGTGAATGGGGACGTTCTTTTAGATGGGTACGTTGTTGTTAAGTGGCGCAATGAAGGCCCGTATATGATCCGGGCAACCCAGAGTTGCAGCGGCAATACTGAGCAAAGGCTGGCTTGCCGACGACCAAATTTCATCTTCCTCACGATCCATGACAGGGAAGAAAAGTCGCCCTGCCTTTTTGGCGCATATTCTGCGGACACTTGGGAGTGGGCTTGGCAGAAATATGTCAACGAGATACACGTTCGTCTTCCGACAGCGGGTCAATAGGCAGTGAAAGCGGATAACCCGGCAGTCAACACGGACGCTGCGCGATAAATCCGCACAGCGCCGGTTAGCTATACGTTCCTGAAGGTCCGCTTTCCCAATTCCCGAATGGCAGCAAAGGGCACCGAGCAGTCGTAGCATAAGCACGATCCCGGGGCGCCATCGCTGCCGCCTTCAGGGAACGCGACATTCATTCCGATCGGAACCGCCCCGGCTTTGCTTGGCGCCCCACATCCGCTTACAAACCGCCTACCCGCCTTACAGTTTTGCGGGTGACTCGCGGCGCGTCGCTGCGTTAACTTGCTTATCAGAGCGTCGCTCATTCGCGGCGCGCGATTGACAAGGAGAATCACATGGGAACCGTCCAACAAGTTTCGTCCATCGGCATCTTGCTGGTCGCGCTGTTCTCGACACCATCCTTCGCCGACAGCGCGGACGTTCGCTTCCGGATCGGGGATGTCTCGATCGGTGTCGACATCGGTCCGCCGCCACCGCCCGTAGTCGAGTACGTCCCGGTCGCCGTTCCGGGTCATGTCTGGGCGCCGGGCTACTGGGTCGCGAACGGCCATCGCCACGTCTGGAACCCGGGAGCATGGACGAGGGTGCGGCCGGGCTACAGCCATGTCGCCGGGCACTGGGAGCAACGCGGCGGTCGCTGGTTACTTGAACCGCCGCACTGGGTCGCGCGCACGCACCGGCACCGCGACTATGACAGACGCTCGCGACATGGCGATGACCACGATCGGGGTTCCTCGCATCGTCGCGACGGGTGGCGCGACTGATTTCAGGCGAGCATCGCCCCGTAGAAGCAGGTCTGCAGAAAGCGAAAGTCGGCGCCGGCGGTACGGCGCTCGGGGCCGATCAGCCGGAGCTGGTCATGCCGTCCAGCAATTCCAGGCTGTCGATGCGGATGCGCCGGTTTTCGAGCCTGACCAGGCCCTGCCGCTGCAACAGGCTGAGCACGCTGGTCACCGTCTGCCGAGTGGCGCCGACCATATCGGCGATCTCCTGGTGCGTGAGCTGGATGCTGAGGTGGATGTCCTGGTCCACCCGGACCCCATAGCGGGTCGCCAGCCGCAGGATGAGCTTGATGATGCGGGTCTGGGCGTCGTCGTTGATCAGGTTGACCACCACGTCACCCAGTGCGCGCAGGCGATCGGACAGCACCTGCATGATCAGCAGCGCGGCGGCCGGATGCGTCTGCAGGTACTCCGTGAGTTCGGTCTGCGACAGGACCAGCACTTCAATGGCTTCGCAGGCCTGGGCGTGGACCACGCGTCCGCCGCCGCGAGCGACTTCCGCCATGCCGAACATGTCGCCGGGGAAGCAGAACCAGAGGATGACGTCCTTGCCTTCCGGCGCCGGCTGGTAGATCTTGACCCGGCCGCGTTGCAGGAAATAGACGTGGCGCCCGGCGTCGCCGGCCTTGAAGATGAACTCGTTCTTCGCGAACAGCTTGCGCTGGCTGGCCCGCACCAGATCGTCCGCGTCCGCCGCGCTCAGGCGCGACAGGAAGTCCGCCTGTCCGGATCGGGGAGCCGCTTGTGCTTGGTTCGACTCCACGCCGCCTCCCATATCAATGCAGCAAACCAGTCGATTAAATTGCCGAATGTCGGCTGGCCGACAGACAGGGCGATCTCAGGGGCGAATACTAGTCACGTGGTTCAAGGAGCGCAAGGCAGAGCTCCTGACCACGGGACGACGGGACCGGCAACGCGCTTTCCCGTCGGACAATGGAGTCGGATAACCGGAGGAGGTCATCATGCACGCTACGTTGCTTCAGTCCATTTCGCGGTCGATGGTTCGCTTCACTGTTTGCTGCCTGGCAATGGCCGGCACCGGGGCCGTCCTCGCCGGCGACGTGACGGCCAAGATGCAACCGAAGATCGATGCCTACAAGAAGCAGGCGGTCACCTGGGCCGCCGATCCGCTGATCGTGAAAGCCGTAAAGGATTCCAACGCGGCCGGTCCAATCGCCGGCATGGGCAATGCCAAGTGGCGCGACCTCAAGGAGAGCGACCCCGCCGTCAAGGGCCTGGTCGACAGTCCCACCGGCCAGTTGCTGACCAAATGGATGAATGCCGATGCCAAGGGCATCAACAAGATCGTGCTCTCGGGCGACAAGAGCCATCGCGTGGCCTTCACCTCGATGCCGGCGATCTACCTGGGCAAGGGTCGGCCGAACTTCGATACCTCGATGAACGACGGCAAGGTCTGGCAGCAGGGCGAATCGAAGCCGGATCCGAGCACCAATATCGATACGGTGCAGATTTCCGCGCCGGTAAAGGACGGCAGCACGGTGATCGGCGTCCTCCTGGTTTCCCTGACCGCAGCAAACCTCCAGTAAGGGGCCGTCCATGAGCCAAGCCTTGCCGCATGCCGACGGCGGATTCGTCGCGAACTGGGCGGCCAATATCCGCGATTCCGGACGCTCGCCGGGCAAGTGCTTTGCCGGCTTCCTTGTGGCCTGGGCGGCCTTCTTTCTGATCCTGTGGGTGATTCCAACACCAGCCGGCCTCACCGAGAACGGCAAGGCGACGCTGGCGGTGATGGTCTGGGCCTGCACCATGTGGATCACCGAGGCGATTCCGGTGGGCATTTCCGGGATGCTGATCCCCATGCTGCTGGCGATGACCGGGGCGGTCAATCCCTTCCCCAAGGCGGCCAGCGGCTTCGGCACGCCGGTCGTGTTCCTCTGCCTGGCGGCCTTCATCTTCGCCGCCGTGATGCAGGCGGCCGGCCTCGACCGGCGCATCGCGCTCGGCCTGCTGCACAAGCTCAAGGTAAAGACGGTGAATGGCGTGATCTGGGCCATGTTCGCCGCCAACCTGGTGCTCTCGCTGATCATCCCGGCCGCCAACGCGCGCGCCGCGACCCTGCTGCCGGTTGTGAACGGCATCACGGAGATGTTCGGCGACACGCCCGAGGAACGCGCCGGCAAGAAGGCCATCGTCATCCAGACCCTGGTCTACGGTTCGATGATCAGCGGCATGTGCATCATGACCGCGCACCTGCCCAACCTGGTGCTGGTGGGGCTGTTCGAAACCGAGCTGGCGCTGAGCCTGTCCTACTTCGACTGGTTCAAGCTGCAGTGGCCCTACCTTGGCATGTTCATCGTCACGCAGTGGTGGGTGCAGCATTATTTCAAGACCCGGGGCGTCGGCATCCACGGCGGTTACGAGGCGGTGCAGAAACAGCACGCCGAGCAGCCGAAGATGAGCCAGACCGAATGGCTGATCCTCGCCGTCTTCGGCCTGATCGCCTTCCTGTGGGTGACGGAAAACGGCATCGCGAGCTGGAAGGGCCACGGCGTCAAGTCGCACAATGCGGCGCTGATCGGCTTGGCGCTGCTGTTCATCCCGGGCCTGTTCGGCTTCAAGTGGAAGGAACTGCAGGACCGCACCATTTGGGGCACCTTCCTGCTGCTGGCCGGCGCCCTGTCGATGTCGGCGGCGATGGGTAGCACCGGGCTGGCGCAATGGCTGGCGGACATCGTGCATCCGCTGGCCGAGGGCCATGCCTGGTGGATGATCCTGCTGATACTGATGCTCGGCACCCACGTCATTCGGCTGGGCATGCTTTCCAACGTGGCGGCCATCACCATGCTGGCGCCGATCCTGCTGGCCCTGGCGCCCAAGCTGGGCCTGCATCCGGTGGCCTTCACCATGCTGGTCTCGGACACCGACACCTTCGCCTACATCCTGCCGACCCAGATCACGGCGGCGGTGATCGCCTACAGCAGCGGCACCTTCACCACGGCCGATTACGCCAAGGTCGGCTGGGTCTCGGTGCTGATCGGCATCGCCTATGGCATTTGCATCATGGCGCCGTGGTACGCATTCATGGGCCTGCCGGTGTGGGACCCGACGGCGCCGTGGCCGTTCAAGTACGCGAATTCGCAACAGCCAGCGCCGCCCGTGACGTCGGGTGGCGGCAAAAGATGACGACCTTCAGGGAGATTGGAACAAGAACATGAAAAAGAAAACCGCAGCCGAACTCAAGGAAATCCTTGGCGACTACACCGCGCCGCCCGGCCTCTACCAGATTACCAAGGACATGCCCTTCCTCGGCAAGGTGTCCTGCAACATCGAGCAGATGGAGGCCGGTTCGTGGCAGGAGATCATCATCGACTACGAACTGGGGGCTTCCGGCATGGCCGACGGCTCATGGTTCAAGGCGACATTCCGCTTCTATTCCGACTGGGCGCTGTTCCAGACCGCCGACCCGGCCGGCGCCAATTACATCTCGGCCGAATACCACGCGGCGCCAACCATTCCTGGCCAGAGCCCGGCCACGGTGCAGAAGCTCAGCGTGCGCTTCGACCAGAAAGGGCATGAACGGCCGTTCCAGAAGGCGGTCATCGTCGATACCTACGACGGCTACCTGAAGGCCGGCGACCACATCATCATCCGCCTCGGCGATCGCCGCTTCGGCGGAGCTGGCACGCGGGTACAGACCTTCGTCGAGGAGTTCTTCCGCATCCGCTGCTATGTCGATCCGCTCGGCACCTCGCGTTTCGCTTCGATCGGCGAGGACCTAGTGATCGACATCAAGGCGGGCGCTCCGGCGCAACTGATGTGGGCCGGTTCGCGCATCGTGCGCGCCGGCGAGACCTTCCCCTTGCGCCTGCGATCCGAGGACCAGTGGGGCAACACCTGCTGGAATCGCGGCGACACGGTGTTGATCACGGCCACGCTGGACGGCAAGCCGGTTTATGAGAAGGAAACTTGCTTGTCGGCAAAGGGTTGGGCCGTCCTGCTCCTGGAAGACCTGCCGACGCACGATGGCGGCGAACTGGCGGTCACCGCCAGGCTGCCCGAGCATCCCTGGGTCAAGCCGCAGACCTTCTACGTCACGGTGGACAAGTCCCTGGCCGAACCGCGCATCTACTACTGCGACTTGCACGTACATTCCGAAGACACCATCGGCACCAACTCGACCACCTACAACCTGACCTACGGCCGCGACGTCACCGGGTTGGACATCCTCGCCTTCGCCCACAACGATTTCAACATCACCACCGAGAAATGGAAGAAAACGGTCGAGCTGATTCGTGAGATCACGCAGGACGGCAGCTTCGTCGCCTACCCGGGCACCGAATGGTGCGGTTCGAGCTGCGCCGGCGGCGACCACAATGTCGTGTTCCTGCACGACGAGGAGCCCGAGTTCCCCTACCTCAAGACCGGCGAGCACGTGCGCTCGGTCGAATGGAACGAGGAAATGAAGGGCGGCGGCGTCGAGCCCGGTGCCTGGCCGCTGGAAGAGCTGTGGGCCGCCTACGCCAGGGACCCCGAAGGCCATTTGCTGATCCCGCACGTCGGCGGGCGGCGCTGCATACTCGACTGGCATTACCCGAAGCTGGAACGCCTGATCGAGATCGGATCGAGCTGGGGCCATTTCGGCTGGCTCTACCAGGAAGCCATGACGCGCGGCTACAAGATCGGCGCCTCGATGGCCGGCGACGAGCACCGCGGCCGCTGCGGCGGCGGCGTGCCGGGCACGGCCGTGTTCGGCACCAAGGGCGGCATGTCGGGCGTGGTCGCGCCGGCACTTTCGCGCAAGGCCATCGCAAAGGCGCTGCGCGCGCGGCATACCTTTGCCTCGACCGGCGAGCGCAGTTACGGCCTGATCCGCTGCGGCAAGCACATCATGGGTGACGAGTTCACCCACAAGGGCGCAGCCACCATCGACTACCGCTTCCTCGGTGACGCCGGCTGGGACGAGATCGTCGCCTGCGACCACACCGGCGAGATCTGGCGTCGCGACCTGCAGCAGGAACTCGGTTACTCCGAGCGCAAGATCCGCTTCCGCTGGGGCGGCGCCCGGGTCAAGGACCGCTACCGCTGGGCGGCATGGAAGGGGAAGGTCACCATCACCAACGCCGTCATCAACGATTTCGCCGGGCGCGGATTCGAGCACATCGAGGAAACCTGCTGGCGCGAATCGGCCACCACGGTGGGCTTCAAGAGCGACACCTACGGCGATGTCGACGCCATCGAACTCGACGTCTCGCACCTTGCCACGGCGCGGATACGCGTCGAAGGCACGATCGACGGCTACGTCAAGGTCGGCGATCCGCTCAAGGGCAATCCCTTCGTGCATTGCCCGAGCTTCAGCTGGGAAATCACCGGCGCCGAACTGCTCGCGGCCGCTCGCCTGCGGCTCGACCTGCCGGGGGTGGAGATGTTCCTCGCCTTCGAGCGCATGAGCGATGCACCGGCGCCGCGCGAGGTCAGCGGCACGTTGAACATCGATCCGCAGAACGGCCCGCACGGCCATCGGCCGGTTTACTTCTTCGGCCGGCAGATCGATGATGCGAAGGTATGGACCTCGGCGCTGTTCCCGACATTTACCTGAGCTCTGCGGCGGTCTTCGCGCGTGGCTAGCTTGGACTGGCCACGCGAGACTGCCGGCGCGGGCGATGCGGCCGGTGCCGGCTTCATTCAGCCGGCATCGAACATCTGCCTCGACTTTCACGGCGACCCCTTGCGCGCCCGCCTGGTGGTCGCCTCGGACGGCAATCACCACATGGCGCTGCGCGACGTGCTGGCGGCATTCCTCGCCGCCCATCCAGCGGTCGGGGACATTTTCTATTCGACCACGCCGCCATCGGTGGCCCTGCAATGGCTGGATAAGGGGCATATCGATGTCGGCAACCTTCGCCTGTCGGCCCGACCGCATGTCTTGATCAGCCCGCCGGCCGTGCTGGACCGGGCGATTGCCGGCGGACACATCGACGGCTACCGGCCGTTCATGCGCAGCCGGGGGCTGGCGTTGCTGGTGCGCAAGGGCAACCCGAAGGGAGTCCGGGGTGCCGGCGACCTGTTGCGCGCCGACGTCAGGCTGTTTCTCTCCAACCCGGTGCGGGAGAAGGTCAGCCATGCGGTCTATCGCCAGGGTCTGCAGAATCTTGCCGCTTCGCAAGGAGTGGCACTGCATTTCCTGGATGATCCGTCGGCATTGGCCGATACTGCGAAGCTGGTGCTCGGCGCGGCCATCCATCATCGTGAAGCTCCGCAAGCCCTGGCCGACGGCGTCGCCGATGTTGCGGTGGTCTTTTATCACCTGGCGCTGCGCTATCAGCGCATCTTTCCCGAGGCGTTCGAGTTGGTTCGGCCGGAACCCTGGTCAGAAGATCAGGCCGGAGAAACGGGTCGCACCGCTTGCGGCCTGGTCGGCGATGGTGGTGCCTGGGGTGGCGAGCTTCTTGGTTTTCTGGCGACCGATAGCGTCACGCAGATCTATCGATCGCACGGTCTGGAGAGCATCAAATCCTAGGACGCGCCGCTCCGGTCCTGTCTCGGCAACCAGCGATTGATGCAATCGCCATGTGTGGCGAGCAGGCGTTCCGCGGCCGCCAGCCGGATCGGATCGAATTCGTCCTCCCCGGATAAATCGATTCCCTCCCGGGAGGAAAGACCAAGGTGCGCCGCGGCGATCGGAAACCCGTGCCGCAGGATGTATTCGTGGGCGAGCCGGTCTTCTCCGCGGGCGATGTCGGCCAGAATTGCGGGCGCCAGTTGTCCCACGGTCGTCATGCATTCGATCGGAACGATGCCTGCGATCTGCGTCAGCAATGCCGATCCGGTGATATCCGGCGCCATTTCGCCGCCACGAAAATTGCGCACCGACTCTTCTGCGGCGTGGCGATAGAAATTGAACACCGGGTGGTTCTTCTCGGCCGCCAGAATGGAACCGCACACCGCAGCGCCGGCGCCGTCGACGTGCGAGCGGATTGGCGTTACCTGATAGAGAGCCAGCATGCCGTGCGCAATGTCGATCCGCAAACGAGGGGCGTCGAACACCAGCACGGCGGAATCGATCCAGATGACTTTCCCGTAGCCCTGATCGAACAGATCCTGCATCAGCAGGAGGCGTGCATGATCGGCAACCGGAGCTTGCCGGGAACCGCAGCGGTGGCGAAACCACTCGGGCGAACGGGCGAGCAGGCCTCGCGGCACAAACTTGTAGGCGAACTGCTGCGTCGAACACCAATGCCTCACGCTGGCCAGGCAGCGTTCGATCCACTCCGGAATGGGCGGTTCATGCCAGGCCTGCAGGACGATGGTGTCCGCCATGCCCGCGGCAGGCTTTGTGAGCGACTTCGCGGCGCCGGCATCGAAGACGCCGCTGGCGGGCAAGGCAATGACGGGAACGTCGTCGAGCTTGAAGCGCATGTCGTTACGCTCAAGATAGTCGAGCAGGTATTGCGCTTCGATCCACCAGAAGCATTTTCGCTTCCAAGCCGGGTCGAGTCGAAACCGGAGCTGCGCAATCACGCCCGCATGCCACTTGAAATGGTGGATCGGGATCGCCTGTGCCGCGCACTTAGTTTTGGGATCCTCGGGAGCGTGGTTGCCGGGTCGCAGTCGTATGCCGCCGCGCGCGAATGCGACTTTTTCCATGGTTCCGCGGGCGATGCTGCCGGTGACATTGCAGGGTCGCGAAAACACTTCCCAGACCGGGCGGGAAGGGTCGAACTCGGGCAGGCTGCCATCGGCGGCGATTCGGTCGACCAGGATGCCGGTGATGGCCTCGATGCCCTGCGCGAGGCATGAATCCACCACTTGGGAAAGCGGAAGCGGATACACCTGGAACTCATCGCTGTCGCACCAGACGATCCAGTCGTCCTTCGTCACGAATTGATTGGCGATGCGCTGGTGGTGGCGCGACACGCTTGCCGAGTCGTACGATTCCAGCAGTTCGAAGGCTTGCGTGACGCCGAGTCCACGCAGCGTGTTTTCGAAGCGTGTACGCTGCGCTGACCGGGTTTCGGCGGCGACCGCCGGTTCCTGCTGCAGGCTGAGCAGGAACCGGTCGACGCCAAGGCTTCGGTAGTGGGCCACGAATTGCGGCAACCAGTCGATTTTTGTCGGCTCCAGGGTGCAGATCAGGTTGATCATCGCTGGCTTGCCTCGAGTTGGACGATTTCTTGTCAATGGGCGACGCAGGTACTTGTTCGCCCCGGTTCGCGGCAAACCTTACCATTGAAGCCGCGCCAGCGTCAGGCTTGCCGGGAGCGTCGCCATGCGCCCCATTTTTTTCAAGAGTCGGCGCTGGCGACACGGCGAGCGGGTAAGCTTCGGCCGTCCCTGCGGAGAGCCAGACCATGACACTCGATCCGGAAGCAGTCCAGCAACTCGTCGAGCGCACGCTCGGGCATTACCAGAGCCGGGCCGAGGCATTCTGGGAGGGCACGCGCAACCATGACGTGGCGCAGAACATCGATGCCCTGTTGCGCCACATACAAGGCACTCCGCCGTACACGGTGCTCGATTTCGGTTGCGGCCCGGGCCGCGACCTGCGCGCATTCATCGAGCGCGGGCACCATGCGATCGGGCTCGAAGGGGCGCAGGCCCTGGCCGAGATGGCGCGCAAGCACAGCGGATGCGAAGTCTGGCAGCAGGATTTCCTGCGCCTGCTGCTGCCGGTCGCGCATTTCGACGGAATCTTTGCCAACGCCTCGCTGTTTCATGTGCCACGCCAGGAGTTGCCGCGCGTGCTGCGGGCCCTGCGCTCGACGCTGAAGCCGGGTGGCGTTCTGTTCAGTTCCAACCCGCGCGGAGAAAATCAGGAGAGCATCAACGGCGAACGCTACGGCGCCTATTACGACCTGACGACCTGGCGCGACTACGTGGTCGATGCAGGCTTCGTCGAGCTGGAACATTACTACCGGCCCACCGGCCTGCCCTGCGAGCAGCAACCCTGGCTGGCCAGCGTCTGGCGCCGAGCGGAGCGGGCATGACCCGGGACATGCGCCTTATCCTGGTCGGTGCCAGCGGCGAAGTGGGACGGGCGGTGCTGGCGCAGGCGCTCGCCGACCGGCGCGTCGCCGAGGTCGTGGCCCTGACGCGGCGTCCGCTGCCTGCCGCGAAAAAGCTGACCAATATCGTGGTCGACTTCGACCGCCTGACTGAAGATGCCCAATGGTGGGCCGTCGATGCGGTGGTGTGCACGCTCGGCACTACCTTGCGCGCTGCCGGTTCGCGCGAGGCCTTCGCGGCGGTCGACCGCGACCTGCCGTTGCGCATTGCGCGCCTGGCGCGGGCCGCCGGTGCGACGCGTTTCGGGCTCAACTCGTCGCTCGGCGCCGATGCCGGGTCGGGCAACTTCTACCTGCGCACCAAGGGCGAGGCCGAGGACGCGATTCGTCAGCTGGGCTATCCCGGCTACGTCATCCTGCGTCCGTCGCTGATCGATGTCGATCGCAGCGAGAGCCGGCCCGGCGAGCGCCTGGGGCTGGTGTTCGCGCGCGGCCTGGCGCCGCTGATTCCCCGCCGCTGGCGGGCCGTGACACCAGAAGTTATTGCCCGCGCCTTACTAGATGGCGTGTTGGCCGCAAAACCGGTGTCTCGAGTGGTCGAATCCGAGGCGCTGCACGCAAACGGGGCGGAAGACTCCTGATTTGACGGGTTTTCCCAAGCCTGTTCAGTTGCCGAGCGCGTAGCAGGTTGAAAAGGCATAAAAAAAGCGGGCCGAAGCCCGCTTTTTATCGTTCAGAATGCTGGAATTACTTCTTCTCAGCCTTCTTTTCGTCCTTCTTCTCTTCCTTCTTCTCGGCCTTCTTCTCGTCCTTCTTCTCGTCCTTCTTCTCAGCCTTCTTCTCTTCCTTCTTCTCGACCTTCTTCTCGTCCTTGGCAGCGGCGGCGTGCGAAGCGGCGAAGGAACCAGCGGAAACGGTGGCGAAGGCGGCAGCGATCAGGATGGAAAGTAGCTTGCTCATGTGTAAACTCCTAAGGATTATTGGAAAGCGTGACGCCCGTTTGGCGAGCACGAATACTTAACGCCTATGTCTTTCGCCAAGTTGACCCGTTTTGCCGATATTCGCGCGCTCCTTTTGATTTCAGCAGTGTTTCTGCCTGCGTCCCCCGTTGATGCTGCACCGCGCAAACCGACCAGCGATGCCGAAGTTATCGAACGTTTGCCGGTGCGCGCCAACGACGGCACGTCCCGGGAACTGGCCGAATTGCGTCGGGCACAAGCCGCGGCCGGCCAGAATCCACAGCTCGCAGCGCAACTTGCGGAGCGCTATTTCGACCTCGCCATGGCCCGCGGCGACCCGCGCTACGTGGGCTATGCCGAGGCAGTAGTCGCTCGCTTTGCGGAGCCGTTGCCGCCTTCGCTGAGAGTGGTCCGGGGCCTGTCGCGCCAGTATCGGCACGATTTCGCCGGTGCGCTCGACGATTTCGCGGCCGCCCTGGCGCAGGATCCGGATTTCGCTGCGGCCCATGCCTGGCGTGGTGCGATCTTCCTGGTTCAGGCCGATTATGGTGCGGCGCAAAAGGAATGCGATGCCCTGCAACGTCTGGATCGCGCTGTTTTGCATGGCGCTTGCACCGGTTTGGTGCAAGCCTATGGCGGCAAGCTCGAGTCTGCCTATCAGACCCTGCAGGCGGCGCTGGCGAAAGCGGGCGACCCCGGCAATCGGCTCTGGCTGCTGACCCATCTGGGCGAGGTCGCCGACTGGCGCGGCAAGCCCGACCTGGCCGAAAAGCACTATCGCGATGCCCTGGCCCTGGGCCGCGACGATGTCTATCTGCTCGCCGCCTGGGGAGATTTCCTGCTCGATGCGGGCCGGCCGCAAGACGTGCTCAAGCAACTCGCCGGCTGGGAATCCTCCGACAACCTGCTGCTGCGACTGGCGGAGGCCGAGGCGGCAGTGAAGGGCGCAAACGCGGCTCGTTTGGCGCAGATGCTGGACGATCGCTTCGCCGCCGCCAAACAGCGCGGCGACACGACGCACCAGGCCGAGGAGGCGCGTTACCAGTTGCGCCTGCGCGGCAACGCGAAGGAAGCCTTGCGCCTGGCTGCCGAGAACTACCGTGTGCAGCGCGAACCGCGCGACGCCCGCATCCTGCTTGAGACATCGATTGCGGCCGGCGATCCCGCCGCCGCACAGGTCGTGCGCGACTGGCTGGCAAGCAGCGGCTTCGAGGATTCGCGATTGCGCGACCTGAGCCAAAAGTCGGCGCTGGTGACACGGCGATGATGCGGCGCTGGTGGGCGCTGGCCCTGTTCCTGCTGTTCTCGCTGCCGGCTCTGGCGCACAAGGCCAGCGACAGCTACCTGATGCTCGACGTCAAGGGCAAGGAGGTGTCCGGGCAGTGGGACATCGCGCTGCGCGACATCGATTTCGCGCTCGGGCTGGATGCCGATGGCAACGGCGAGATCACCTGGGGCGAACTGCGCGCGCGCCATGCCGACATCGCTGCCTGGGCGCTGGCCCGCCTCGCGCTGCAGCGCGGCGGCGAGTGCAAGCTGGAGGTCGCCGACCACCTGGTCGATGAGCACACCGACGGCGCCTACGCGGTGCTGCGACTTTCCGGCGCCTGCCCGGCCGGTGGCGGCGACCTGCAGATCGACTATCGCTTGTTGTTCGAGCTCGATGCGCTGCATCGCGGGCTGTTGCGGCTGGGGCTGGACGGCACCGCGCAGACCGCGGTGTTCGCGCCGCAGCGCGCGCAGCAGCGGTTCGCCGCGGCCGAAGTCTCGCGCCTGGCTCAGTTCGGGCAATACGTGGTGGAAGGCATATGGCATATCTGGATCGGCTTCGACCACATCCTGTTTCTGATCTCATTGCTGCTGCCGGCCGTGCTGGTGCACGAGGCCGGGCGCTGGCGCGGCGTCGGCCGCTTCCGCGAGGCCCTGATAGAGGTGTTGTGGGTGGTCACCGCCTTCACGGTGGCGCATTCGATAACCCTGTCGCTGGCGGCGCTGGGCCTCATCGAGCTGCCGTCGCGGCTGGTCGAATCGGCCATCGCCGCCTCGGTGGTGCTGGCTGCCGCCAACAACCTCAAGCCATTGGTCGAACATCGGCGCTGGATGGTGGCCTTCGGTTTCGGCCTGATCCACGGCTTCGGTTTCGCCAGCGTGCTGGCCGAACTGGGCTTGCCGCAGGAGACGCTGGTGCTGTCGCTGCTGGGCTTCAACGTCGGCGTGGAGATCGGCCAGCTGGCGATCGTCGCGGTGTTCCTGCCCTGCGCCTATTTCCTGCGCCAGACGCCGTTCTACCGGCGCGGCATCTTCCTTGGCGGTTCGGTGCTGACGCTGATGATCGCGCTGATCTGGTTCCTCGAGCGGGCTTTCGACCTCAAGCTGATCAGCGCCTGATCCGGTCCGTCATTTCGCGCTGCGCAGGTCGTGTTCGGCCCACAGTGCGCGGGCCAAGGTCTTCCAGACCGTGCCGCCATGGGTATGGAAGTCCTGGTCGGCGCTCTCCTTCATTACCTTGAGCATCAGTTGGGCGAGGCCGAACAGCTCCAGGCGTGCGCGATCGAGGGGTTCGTCGGGGTCGCAATCGATCCCGCTCAGCTTGCAGTCGAAGGCCTGCCGTGCCAGTTCGCGCACCTGAACCTGGTCGTTCCAGTCGATGCCGAGGATCACGCCCTTGGTTTCGATCTCGTGCTCGATCTGCCGCGCTTCGCGCGGGTAGTTTTCGAAGCCGCTCATGGCCTGGCCTTTTTGGCCCGGGCCGCAGCTTTCGGCTTGGCTGCAACCGCGTTGCGTGCGGCAAGGAAGCGTGCCAGGTAGCGCCCGGTGTAGCTGCCCTTGACCTTCGCCACGTCTTCCGGCGTGCCGGTGGCGATGATGCGGCCGCCACCGTCGCCGCCCTCCGGGCCCAGGTCGACGATCCAGTCGGCGGTCTTGATCACGTCGAGGTTGTGTTCGATCACCACCACGGTATTGCCGTGGTCGCGCAGGCGGTGCAGCACCGAGAGCAGCATCTCGATGTCCTGGAAATGCAGGCCGGTGGTCGGCTCGTCGAGGATGTAGAGGGTGCGGCCGGTGTCGCGCTTGGAGAGCTCCAGCGCCAGCTTGACGCGCTGCGCCTCGCCCCCCGAGAGCGTGGTGGCCGATTGCCCGAGCTGGATGTAGGAGAGTCCCACGTCGACCAGCGTCTGCAGCTTCCTCGCCACCACCGGCACCGCGTCGAAGAATTCGCGGGCCTGCTCGACGGTCATCTGCAGCACTTCGTGGATGGTCTTGCCCTTGTAGCGGACCTCCAGCGTTTCGCGGTTGTAGCGCTTGCCGTGGCAGACGTCGCAGGGGACGAAGATGTCGGGCAGGAAGTGCATCTCCACCTTGATCATGCCGTCGCCCTGGCAGGCCTCGCAGCGGCCGCCCTTGACGTTGAAACTGAAGCGTCCGGGTGAGTAGCCGCGCTCGCGCGACTGCGGCACGCCGGCGAACAACTCGCGGATCGGCGTCAAGAGGCCGGTGTAGGTCGCCGGGTTGGAACGCGGCGTGCGTCCGATCGGCGACTGGTCGACGTTGATCACCTTGTCGAAGAATTCGAGGCCTTCGATCTCGCGGTGCGCGGCCGGTTCCGTGGCCGAGCCATACAGGTGGCGCGCGGCGCCGGCGTAGAGCGTGTCGTTGATCAGGGTCGACTTGCCCGAGCCGGAAACGCCGGTGATGCAGGTCAGCAGGCCGACCGGAATCTGCAGGTCGACGTGCTTCAGGTTGTTGCCGCTGGCGTCGCGAATCTTCAACTCGCGCAAGGCATTGGGTGGCGTGCGCCTGGCCGGGATGGCAATCTCGCGTCGACCGGAAAGGAAGGCGCCGGTCATCGAGGCGGTGTTGGCCGCGACCTGCGCCGGCGTACCTTCGGCCACCACGCGGCCGCCGTGCTCGCCCGCTCCCGGCCCCATGTCGACGACATAGTCGGCCGACTCGATGGCTTCCAGGTCGTGCTCGACCACGATCACCGTATTGCCCAGGTCGCGCAGCCGGGTCAGGGTTTCCAGCAGGCGCGAGTTGTCGCGCTGGTGCAAGCCGATCGAGGGTTCGTCGAGCACGTACATCACGCCAGTGAGCCCCGAACCGATCTGCGAGGCGAGCCGGATGCGCTGCGCTTCGCCGCCCGAAAGCGTTTCGGCCGAGCGGTCGAGCGAGAGGTAATCGAGGCCGACGTTGATCAGGAAGGACAGGCGCGCGGTGATTTCCTTGAGGATCTTCTCGCCGACCTGGGCCTTCTGCCCGGCGAGTTGCAGCAGGTTGAAGAAGTCGCGGCAGTTGATCAGGGACAGGCGGCTGAGGTCGGAAATGTTGCGGCCGCCGACGAAGACATGGCGCGCCTCGCGCCGCAGGCGCATGCCGCCGCAGTCGGGGCAGGGTTTGTTGTTGAGGTACTTCGACAATTCCTCGCGCACCGCCATCGAATCGGTTTCGCGGTAACGGCGTTCGAGGTTGGGGATGATGCCTTCGAAGGCGTGGGTACGGTCGAAGCGCGTGCCCTTCTCGTTCAGGTATTTGAACTTGATCTGCTCCTTGCCCGAGCCGTAGAGCACGATGTTGGCGGTGGCCGCCGGCAGCTTTTCGAAGGGAAGGTTGGTGTCGATTTTGAAGTGCGCGGCCAGCGATTCCAGCATCTGGAAATAGAACTGATTGCGCCGGTCCCAGCCCTTGATCGCGCCCGCAGCGAGGCTCAGGTGCGGATACGCCACGACGCGCGAAGGATCGAAGAACTGGATCTGGCCGAGGCCGTCGCACTTCTGGCAGGCGCCCATCGGGTTGTTGAAGGAGAACAGGCGCGGCTCCAGTTCCTGCAGCGCGTAGTTGCAGACCGGGCAGGCGAACTTCGAGGAGAACAGGTATTCCTTCCCGGTATCCATTTCCACGGCGAGCGCGCGGCCCTCGGCATGCATCAGCGCGGTTTCGAAGCTCTCCGCCAGACGCTGTCGCACGTCGGGCCTCACCTTGATCCGGTCCACCACGATGTCGATGCTGTGCTTGTGCGTCTTGGCCAGCTTGGGCAGGCTGTCGATGTCATGCACCGCGCCATCGACCCGCAGCCGCACGAAGCCCTGCGCGCGCAGCTCGGCGAAGAGATCCAGTTGCTCACCCTTGCGGTCGGCCACCACCGGGGCGAGGATCATCAGCTTCGTGTCCTCGGGCAGCGCCAGCACGTGGTCGACCATCTGCGACACGCTGTTGGCCTCCAGCGGCAGGTCGTGGTCGGGGCAGTGCGGCGTGCCGGCGCGGGCGTAAAGCAGGCGCAGGTAGTCGTGGATCTCGGTGACGGTGCCGACCGTGGAGCGCGGATTGTGGCTGGTGGCCTTCTGTTCGATGGAAATCGCGGGACTCAGCCCTTCGATCAGGTCTACGTCCGGCTTTTCCATGAGCTGCAGGAACTGGCGGGCGTACGCCGAGAGCGACTCAACGTAGCGCCGCTGGCCCTCGGCATAGAGCGTGTCGAAGGCCAGCGAGGACTTGCCGGAGCCGGACAGCCCGGTGATTACCGTCAGCTTGTTGCGCGGCAGGTCGAGGTTGATGTTCTTGAGGTTATGCGTTCGCGCGCCGCGAATCTTGATGTATTCCATGGGGCATGTTCGGGTTGGGGAACCAGTAAATATACCCCCCTGCGCCCGGCAAAGCGAAGTCGCCGCTTGCGCGTGCGTCAGGCCGCCGTGCCGCCGGCGCCGTCCACAAGGGATACCCTCTTCGGCTTTGCCGGAGACATGACTTTCAAAGCGCGCGAACGCCGTGGTAAAGGATGCTTGCGCCACCCAGGGCGATCAGGACCTCGATCACCGCGATGTGCATCTTGTGCCCCATGCGCTTCACCAACAACGAGGCGACCCAGGAACCGGGCAGGGAGGCCAGCCCGATCACGCTGCCCAGAATCACGCCGGACATGTCGAGCAGATCGAGCTTGCCGAAGATCAGGGAACGCGTGACG
Source organism: Rhodocyclales bacterium (assembly GCA_016235805.1). Taxonomy (GTDB): domain Bacteria; phylum Pseudomonadota; class Gammaproteobacteria; order Burkholderiales; family Rhodocyclaceae; genus Sulfuritalea. The sequence goes on along the minus strand of JACRIY010000038.1, from coordinate 28,802 downwards.
TCGATGGCGATGGTGACCAGTGCGTCGGTGGCGAGTACCGCCGTGCCGGATAGCCCCGCGCCCAGCAGCAGCGAGATCAGCACCACGCCCATGCCGGAGGCGATGCCGTTGAGGAAGCCGAACAGGCCGCCGCCCAGCGCCAGGCCGCGCGCGCCGAGGTGCAGGTTGCGCGCCTGCAGCCAGCGCCGCGCCGGGAGTGCGGCCAACACCACGAGGCCGATTACTATGGCCAGCGGCGCCGGATCGAGGTGGCGATAGACCAGGGTGCCGCCGACCAGGCACAGCAGCGCCGGCGGCAGCACCAGCTTGACGGCGCGTGCATCGAAATCATGGCGGTAGAACCAGAAGCGCCCCATGTTGATGATGATGCCGGCCAGCGCCAGCAGCGGAACCACGGCCTTGATGCCGAGGATGGGTGTCAGCGTCGCGGTTAGGATGATGCCGGTGCCGAAGCCGCCCATGCCGCCGACGATCGCCGAGCCGAAGGAAACGGCGATGACGAGCAGGAGCAGGTTCGACGAAATATCCATCACAGCATCATAGCCGCGCGGGCAGGGAGGGGCACCGGCCGCAGCCGGTGCGGATCACCTTAGCGCCGCAACGCCTCGCGCCGCGACGACGCCATCTTCCGCCGAGGTCGCGCCGGAAACGCCGATTGCGCCGAGGTAGACGCCATCGCGCACCAGGGGCACGCCGCCTTCGAGGCAGATCACGTCGGGCAGCGTCATCATCACGGTGCGGCCCTTGAGCACCGCGTCTTCGAGCAGCTTGGTCGGCCGCTTGAAGAGGATGGCGGTGCGCGCCTTCTGCTCGGCGACGCGGACGGATCCCTTCTGCGTGCCGTCCATGCGCTCCAGCGTGATCAGGTGGCCGCCGTCGTCCACCACGGCGATGACCATGGTCCAGCCGTTTTCGAGTGCCGCGGCGCGCGCGGCGGCGGAAATGCGTTGTGCGTCGTCGAGGGTCAGCATGGTGTCTCCTGGGGCCGGCAAATCAGTTCGCGGATCGATGATACCCGTCCGCATCGCCGTGTCGCCAGCGACCGAAGGAAGTCCCGGTGGGGCGCCGACTTTTCGTGCCGCTGGTGCCCGACATTCGCCGGTACCCTATCCCCGCAGTTTGGGGCATCATTCCCCAGGCCTGCGGTGTTGCGCGATTCCGGCGAAGACCGGCGCATCGGCGTTGGCGGTGTTTTCCTTTTCGTAAGCGATGGATTTCGAAAGCGGTCTTGTCCGATGAATCTCCTGCGTGTCTATGATCGCCTGTCGCTCAACGATGGCATCGCTGCCGCCTCATGACGACACCAACGCCCCACTGGAACCGCAACGCGACGCAGTGGCAATTGCTCGCATCGCCGCTGCGTCCCTGCGCCGAGGATGTAGCGCTTTACTCGGCCGGCTTGCAACGCTGGCGCAGTCAGAGCGGAGACTTTTCGAGCCGGGTCCTGCTGCTCGGCGTCACCCAGGAATTGCGCGCGATGGACTGGTCGGTGGACACGGACTTGCTGGCCTGCGACCGCTCGCTGGCGATGATCCGCGCGATCTGGCCGCTGGCGGCCTTCGGCGGCGCCCATGCGGCACCGGTCTGCGCCGACTGGCGCGCGCTGCCTTTGCCGGCGGGCTCGCGCAACATCGCCATCGGCGACGGTTCCGCCTCGGCGCTGGCGACGCTGGCCGACCTGCGCCTGGCTGCGGGCGAGATCGAACGGGTGCTGGTGCCCGGCGGTGCGCTGATCCTGCGCCTGTTCCTGCGCCCGGCGCTCACGGAGAGTCTCGAACTCGTAGCGCGGGAAGCTGCCGCCGGCCGCATCGGCAGCTTCCATGCCTTCAAGTGGCGCCTGCTGATGGCCGTGCAGCGCGATGCGAACGAGGGGGTGCGCCTGGGCGACGCCTGGGATGCCTTCCGGGCCAACTTCGCCGATCGCGCTGCGCTGGCGCGCCAGACCGGCTGGGCGCCCGAGGCGATCGCCACCATCGATACCTATCGCAACGCCGATGGGCGCTACTGCTTCCATACGCTGGACGAGTTCGCGGCGGCCATCGCCCCGGCATTCAGCCTGTTGTCGGTGGACTATCCGGGCTACGAGCTCGGCGAGCGCTGCCCGCTGATCGTCGCCCGTCGCCGCGCATGATGCCGCGCTCGGCATTTTCACTGGGAGTGGGCAGCGCGCTGCCGGGTTTGCGCTTTCCGGCCTTGCCGGCCGCCCACGTGTTGCCGCGCCTGGCCATGTTCCAGCAAATCGAGGCCAGCCAGTGGCTGGCGCCAGAGGCCTTGCGCGACTGGCAGTTTGCCCAGCTTGATGCGCTCCTGCGGCATGTTCGCGCCACGGTCCCTGGCTACGGTTCGCGGCTGGCACAGGCCGGGCTGGATGGCGAGCGCCCGTGCACGCCGGCCGATTGGGCGCGGCTACCCTTGCTGACGCGGCGCGACCTGCAAAGCAATGGACGGCGCCTCGCCAGCAATTCGGTGCCGGTCGAGCATGGCGCCATCGTTGCGCTGAGCACCTCGGGCTCGACCGGCGAACCGGTCGAGGTATTGCGCAGCGGCCTCGACCAGCTGATGTGGCAGGCCATCGGTTTGCGCGACCATGCCTGGCACGGCCGCGACCTGGCGGGCACGCTGTGCGTGATTCGCGCCGGCGTGCCCGCCATGCCCGACGACAAGGCGCACGCCAACTGGGGAGCGGCCACCGCCGACCTGTTTGCCACCGGTCCCTGCCACGCGCTGTCGATCGACACCGACGTTTCGCGCCAGGCGGCCTGGCTGCGACGCCACGATCCGCACTACCTGCTGAGCTATCCATCCAACCTCGCGGCCTTGCTCGACCTGCTGGAACCCGGAGCGCTGCCGCGCCTGCGCGAAGTGCGCAGCATCGGCGAAATGCTGCCGCAGGAACTGCGCGACGCCGTGCTTGCCCGGTGGGGCGTGCCGGTGGTGGACCACTACAGTTGCAATGAGGTGGGCAGCATCGCCTTGCAATGTCCGGTCAGCGGCCTCTACCACGTCCAGTCGGAAAGCCTGCTGGTCGAAGTGCTCGACGCGCAGGGGGCGCCCTGCGCGCCGGGCGCGATCGGCAGCGTGGTGCTCACCACGCTGCACGGCTTTGCCCAGCCGCTGCTGCGCTACGAGCTGCGCGACCATGCCGAAGTCGGCCCAGCCTGTCCCTGTGGCCGCGGCCTGCCAACGCTGCGCCGCATCGTCGGCCGGACCCGCAACATGCTGACGCTGCCCGGCGGCGAGAAGCGCTGGCCGCTGGTCGGCTTCGCCGAGTATCGCGCCATCGCGCCTATCCGTCAGTACCAGATGGTGCAGACCTCGCTCGATGCGCTGGAACTTCGCCTGGTGGTCGAACGCCCCTTGAGCGCCGTCGAGGAAGCGGCATTGACCGCCGTCGTGCAACGTTCGCTGGGCCATCCCTTCGCGCTGCGCTTCGATTACCGCGACCGCCTGCTGCCAGCCGCCAGCGGCAAGTCCGAGGAATTCCTGTCGCTGATTGCGGACTGAACCCTGCGGGAAAGTCGGCGCCGGCGACACGGGCAACGGGGCGGCAGCAGGCGGTGCCCGGCCGACCCGAGCATGGCGGCACCCGTCCATTCGTGATCTAATGCGCGGTTTCCCGCCGCCATCGCCCGCCTCCTGCCGGGCCTGATCACCTCCACCGACTACAGATGCGCCGCACCGCCGCCTGAGCCCCATGCTATCCCCCACCCCAGACGCCATGACCCGCGACGAAAAGCGTGCGGGCGGCGCCCTCGCTTCGATCTTCGCGCTGCGCATGCTCGGCCTGTTCCTGATCCTGCCGGTGTTCGCCATCCATTCCGCGACGATTCCCGGCGGCGACGACCTGACCCTGGTCGGCATCGCGCTGGGGGCCTACGGCCTGACCCAGGCCATGTTCCAGATTCCCTTCGGCATGGCTTCCGACGCCTTCGGCCGCAAGAAGGTGATCGTCATCGGCCTGCTGCTGTTCGCGTTCGGTTCCGCCGTGGCGGCCCTGGCGCCCGACATCTGGTGGACCATCGTCGGCCGCGTGCTGCAGGGCGCTGGGGCGATCTCGGCGGCGGTCACCGCGCTGGCCGCGGACCTCACCCGCGAGCAGCACCGGACCAAGGTCATGGCCATGATCGGCTCTTCGATCGGCCTCGTCTTCGCCTTCTCGCTGGTCGCCGCCCCGGCGCTGTATGCGGCAATCGGCATGGACGGCCTGTTCTGGATGACGGCTTTTCTGGCCCTGGCGGCGATCGGCCTAGTGACCAAGGTTGTGCCGCCCGCGCCGCCACCGCCGGAGGGACCGCGCCCGCCGTTTCGCGAGGTGCTGCTGGATACGCGCCTGCTGCGGTTGAACTTCGGCATCTTTACCCTGCACATGGTGCAGATGGCGATGTTCGTCGTCGTTCCCGGCCTGCTGGTGCGTTATGGCGACCTGCCGCTGGCCTCGCACTGGAAGGTTTATCTGCCCGCCGTGCTGGCCTCCTTCGTCCTGATGGTGCCGGCGATCATCTATGCCGAAAAGCGCAACAAGGTGAAGCCGGTGTTCGTCGCCGCGATCGCCCTGCTGTTCGCCACCCTGCTGGTGATGTGGCGCGGCAGCACCAACTACACGGTGATGGTCGGCGGCCTGCTGAGTTTTTTCGTCGCCTTCAACATCCTCGAAGCCATGCTGCCCTCGCTCATTTCGCGCATCGCGCATCCGAACGCCAAGGGCGCGGCGCTCGGCGTTTACAACACGACGCAGGCCTTCGGCTTGTTCCTCGGCGGCGCGCTGGGCGGCTGGCTGGTGAAGAACTACGACGCGGGTGCGGTGTTCCTCGGCGGAACGGCGATGGCCGTGCTCTGGCTGGTCGCGGCGGCGACCATGCCGCCGGTCCCGATGCGCAGGCAGGCGGCGACAGCGCCGGCGCCGCATGGCATACTTGAACCAAAATCCTGAGGAGGAATTCGCATGGCATCCGTCAACAAGGTCATCATCGTCGGCAACCTGGGCCGCGATCCGGAAGTTCGCTACACGCCCAACGGCGATTCGATCACCAACGTCACCATCGCCACCACGGATACCTGGAAGGACAAGGCCACTGGCGAGAAGAAGGAAGCGACCGAATGGCATCGCGTGGTGTTTTTCGGCAAGCTGGCCGAGATCGCCGGGCAGTACCTGAAGAAGGGGCGGCAGGTGTACGTCGAGGGCGCCCTGCGCACCCGCAAGTGGACCGACAAGGAAGGCCAGGAGCGCTACACCACGGAAATCGTCGCCAGTGAAATGAAGATGCTCGGTTCGCGCGAAGGCATGAGCGACGCGCCACCGCGCGAAGGCGGCGGCAGTGCCGGTGGCGGCAATCGCCCGGCCGCGGCGCCGCAGCCCGCGGGCGGCAACTTCAACGACTTTGAGGACGACATCCCGTTCTGACGCCGGCTGGCGGAACGGCAGGGTCTGGCGCGGCCGGGCGCTGCGCGCCGGCTCTGATCCGGTGTTCCGCTGTCCGAACTCGGCAGGCAGGTTCGCATGCCCGAAAAGCTCAAGCTCGTTTCCTGGCGCGACTTCCTCTACATCGCGCTGCCATCCCTGCTGCTGGCCGCGGCCGCGTTCTGGGTGGCGGCGCAATTCATCAAGCCGGCACCGCCGGACCGGCTGCTCGTCAGCACCGGCGGCGAGGCCGGTGCCTACCTGCGCTTCGCTGCCCGTTACAAGGATGTGCTGGCTCGTTACGGCGTAGAACTGGTGGCATTGCCCTCCGCCGGAGCGACGGAAAACCTGAAGCGCCTGCGTGACCCGGAGTTCGAGGTCGATGCCGGCTTCATCCAGGGCGGGACCGCGCGTCCCGTCGAAGACGACGGACTGGTGGCTCTGGGCGATTTTTATCATGAGCCGCTTTGGGTTTTTTACCGCGAGGCGGCCCTGCGCGGTGCCGACAAGCTGCTCGACCTCAAGGGCAAGCGCGTCGCGGTGGGCGGGGCCGGCAGCGGTACGCAGTACCTGGCGCTGGAACTGCTGGCTGCCAACGGCGTCGACGCCGGCAACACGAAGCTGATCGAGGCTGGCGGCATGGGACTGGTGGACAGCCTGCAGAAAGGCGAAGTCGATGCCGTGTTTGCCGTCGGGCCGACGCAGTCCGCACTGATCTGGACGCTGCTCTATACGCCGGGCGTGCGCCTGATGAACCTGACCCACGCCGAAGCCTATGCCCGGCGCTTTCCCCACCTGGCGCACCTGGTGTTGCCGCGAGGGGCGATCGACCTGGTCGAGGACATTCCGCCGCAGGACGTGCAACTGGTGTCGCCAATGGCTACCCTGCTGGTGCGCGAGGACACCCATCCGGCCCTGATCGACCTGCTGATGCAGGCGGCCGCCGAAGTCCATGGCGAGCCCGGCGTGTTCCAGAAACCCGGCGAGTTTCCGCGCGCCGGCCACAATGCGTTTCCGCTGTCGAAGGAGGCCGAGCGCTACTACAAGTCGGGCAAGCCCTTCCTGCAGCGATACCTGCCATTCTGGGCGGCGACCCTGATCGACCGCATGGTGGTGATGGTAGTGCCGCTGCTGGCGGTGCTGATCCCGCTGTTCAAGTTCGCGCCGCAGATCTACGGCTGGCGCGTGCGCTCGCGCATCTACCGGCGATATGGCGAACTCAAGTTCCTCGAAAACGAAGTCAACGAAAATCCGGCCGCGCACAGCCGCGCCGAATGGCTGGCAAAGCTCGACCGGATCGAGGCCGATGCCAGCCACATACGCACGCCGCTGACTTTTTCCGACATGCTCTACACCCTGCGCGGGCACATCGACCTGGTGCGCGACATGATCCAGCGCCGCACGCCGGGTTAGATCGCCGTATCACCAGCGACCGAAGGAAGTCCCTGTGGGGCGCCGACTTTTTACCCTGCGCTAGAGGCGGCGGATCTTGTCCATCAGCGCCGTGGTCGAGCGCTCGTGGATGAAGGGGATGGAATGCACGCTGCCGCCCCAGGCGATGACCTCGCGGTAGCCGACGATCTTTTCCACGGGCCAGTCACCGCCCTTGACCAGCACGTCGGGATGGCAATCGAGGATGCGCGCCAGCGGCGTGTCCTCGTCGAACCAGGTCACCAGCGACACGGCTTGCAGCGATGCCAGCAGGGCCATGCGGTCGGCCAGCGGATTCACCGGGCGGTCGTCGCCCTTGCCCAGGCGCCGCACGGAATCGTCGGAATTGGCGGCGACGATCAGCGAGGCGCCAAGGCTGCGCGCCTGCGCCAAGTAGGTGACATGGCCGCGATGCAGGATGTCGAAGCAGCCATTGGTGAACACCAGCGGCCGCGGCAGTTCTGCCACGCGGTGCGCCAGGTCGGCGGGTGCGGCGATCCTGGCTTCGAAGGCCGGCGCCGGATAGTCCACCGCGGCGCCTCCTACTTCTTCGGTTCCGGCTTGGCGTCGCGCGGTTCGGGCTTGTTATCGAGCGCCTTCGCCTGTTCCGGGCTGATGATCTCGAACACGCGCACCACCTTCTGTACGCCGCCCGTGGTGCGGGCGATTTCCACCGCATCGTTGGCTTCGGCCTGGGTGACCAGGCCGAGCAGGAAGACCACGCCGCCTTCGGTCACCACCTTGACGTGGTTGGTCGCGAACTTGTTGGAATCGACGAAGCGCGCCTTGACCTTGGAAGTGATGTAGGTGTCGTTGCTGCGGGCGCCGAAGCTCGACGGGCCGGCGATGGCCAGTTCGTTGGTGATCGCTTTTACGTTGGGCACGGCCGCGGCGAGCTTTTCGATGTCGGCCTTGGCCTGCGCATTGGGCGCCTCGCCGGTGAGCAGCAGCATGCGGTTGTAGCTGGTGACATTGACGTGCACCTTGTCGCCGTGCTTCTCGCTGATGCGGTTGCCGGCGCGCAGCTCCAAGCCCTGGTCGGTAACGTAGGTTTCCGAGTTGCGGCGATCGGTGATGATCAGCGCGCCGGTGCCGACGCCCACCGCGGCGGCGCCGAAGCAGCCGGCGAGCACCGGCAGGCAAAGGGCGAGCAGGGCGGCATTGCGCAGTCGGGTCAGGGTGTCGTTGCGTGTCTTCATTGGATTTCTCCCAGTATCAAGGCGTCGATGCCGTCGCACAGGCAGTGGATGGTGAGCAGATGGACTTCCTGGATGCGCGCGGTGCGATCGGCCGGTACGCAGAGGTGGATGTCGTCGTTTGCTAGCAGCGCGGCGATCTTGCCGCCCTGCTTGCCGGTCAGGGCGACCACGCAGATGCCTTTGGCATGCGCGGTGTGGATCGCCTCGATCACGTTGGGCGAATTGCCCGAAGTGGAGATCGCCAGCAGCACGTCGCCGGACTTGCCGAAGGCCTGGATCTGCTTGGCAAAGACATCCTCGTAGCGGTAATCGTTCGCGATCGAGGTCAGCGTCGAGGTGTCGGTGGTGAGCGCGATGGCGGCCAGCGGCGGGCGTTCCTTCTCAAAACGGTTGAGCAGTTCGGCGGCGAAATGCTGCGAGTCGGCGGCGGAACCACCGTTGCCGCAGGCCATCACCTTGCCGCCGGCGCGCAGGCAGGCCGTCATGCGCCGGGCGGCAGTTTCGATGGGGGCGGCCATCGCGGCCATGGCGGCGCGCTTGGTGTCGGCGCTGTCGGTGAATTGTCGTTGGATGCGATCGATGAGGGACATGGAGCGGATCGTTTGAATGAATGGATAGGGATCGGGCGAGGATAGCGGCGCCCGGGGCGGCGTCGAGGCCGGAACAGGGGGCTTAGAGTACAACAAATACTTCGATTAGCACCCGCTGCCAGGGGTTCCGGTGCTGGCGCATTTTCGCGATGCGGGCATCCACCGGTTCGCCGCGATCCATGGCGGCGGCGACGCTGCGGTTTTCCGCGCGCGGCAGGTAGCCCAGCTTCTGGCCGCGCCACTCGACTCGTATCGCGTTGCCGTCATGGCTGTTTTCCGGTTCGCGGACCAGCGTCAGGCGGTCGCCTTCGCGCATGGCCTGCCACAGGGTTTCTCCGGCGTGGTACTGGAAGCCCGCCAGCGGCGAGCTCTGCACCAGGATGCGGACCTCGCCGGCCAGCGCGGCGAAGGCAAAGGCGAGGCCGCAGCAAAGGGCGCAGATCCGTCTAGTCGGCGGAAAACGCATTGCGCAGCCATTGGATGTCGTGTTGGTCGGCGCCGTCGAACAGCACGCAGTCGAAGCGGCAGGGCGTCTCGCCGTGGCGCAGCAGCCAGTGCCGCGCGGCGAGGATCAGGCGTGCCTGCTTGCTTCCGGTGATGCTGCCCGCTGCACCGCCGAAATTGCCGTTGCTGCGCAGGCGCACCTCGACGAACACCGTGGTCCGGCCGTCGCGGCAGATCAGGTCGATCTCGCCGCCGCGCACGCGGAAGTTGCGTTCGACCAGCGTCAGGCCCTGTTTTTGAAGGTACTCGGCAGCCCGTTGCTCGGCGGCCGCGCCCTTGGCTTGCCTACTGGTCATCGGACTACAATCCGCAACATGGAAAATGCATTGTATGTCGTCGCCACGCCGATCGGAAACCTGGGCGACATCAGCCTGCGCGCGCTGGAAACCCTGCGCGGCGTCGACTTGGTGGCCTGCGAGGACACGCGCCACGCGCGTCACCTGCTCGACCACCATGGCATCAAGGTGCCCACGCTGGCGCTACACCAGCACAATGAAAACGAGGCCGCCGACAAGTTGGTGCGCCTGCTGGGCGAGGGCAAGTCCATCGCGCTGGTGTCGGACGCCGGCACCCCCGGCGTTTCCGATCCGGGCGCGCGCGCCGTGGCCGCGGTGCGCGCCGCCGGCTTTCGCGTGATTCCGCTGCCGGGGGCGAATGCGGCGATCGCAGCGCTGTCGGCGGCGGGCCTTGTCGATCCGCGCTTCCTGTTCGTCGGCTTCCTGCCCGCAAAAGTCGGCGCCCGCCGCACGGCGTTGCAGGAACTGGCGGCGGTTGATGCAGCGCTGGTGTTCTACGAAGCACCGCATCGCGTAACGGAGACGGTCGCCGAACTGGCGGAACTGCTGGAACCGCAGCGCGAAATCGTCATCGCCCGCGAACTGACCAAGATCTTCGAGCAGATCGAGCGCATGCCGCTGGGCGACGCCACGGCGTGGCTCGCGGCCGATGCCAACCACCAGCGCGGCGAGTTCGTGCTGGTGGTCTCGGCACCGCCGCCACGTGTTGGCATGGACGCGGAAACCGAGCGCGTGCTGTCGACGCTGCTGGCCGAACTGCCGGTGAAGCAGGCGGCCAAACTGGCGGCCGAGATCACCGGCCAGCCGAAGAACACGCTCTATGCGCGGGCGCTGGAGCTGAAAGACCGCCCCGTATAATTCGCCCATGCAAACCCTAACCCTGACCCGCCCCGACGACTGGCACCTGCACCTGCGCGATGGCGCGGCGCTGGCCGCCGTACTGCCCGATACCGCACGCCGCTTTGCCCGTGCCATCGTCATGCCCAACCTGAAGCCGCCGGTGACCAGCGTGGCGCTGGCGGCGGCCTATCGCGACCGCATACTCGCCGCGCTTCCGGCGGGCATGGATTTCACGCCCCTGATGACCTTGTATCTCACGGACAACATGCTACCGGCGGAGATCGATGCGGTGAAAGCCAGCGGTATCGTCCATGCCGTCAAGCTCTATCCGGCTGGCGCCACGACGAACTCGGATGCCGGCGTCAGCGACCTCAGGAAGTGCGCGGCGCCCCTGGCGCGCATGGAAGCGCTGGGCGTTCCGTTGCTGGTCCATGGCGAGGTGACCGATCCGGCGGTGGACATCTTCGATCGCGAGGCGGTATTCATCGATACCGTGTTGCTTCCACTGCTGCAGGATTTTCCAGGGCTGAAAGTCGTACTCGAACACATCACCACGCGTGACGGCATCGATTTCGTCGCGGGCAGCGGCGCCAACGTCGCTGGCACGCTGACGGCCCACCACCTGCTGCTCAATCGCAACGCAATATTCGCCGGCGGCATCCGTCCGCATCACTATTGCCTGCCGGTCCTGAAACGCGAGAGCCATCGCCGGGCACTGGTGGCGGCGGCGATTTCGGGCAATCCGAAGTTCTTCCTCGGCACCGATTCCGCACCTCACGCGCTTCGCACCAAGGAAGCCGCTTGCGGCTGCGCCGGGTGCTACACGGCGAATTCCGGCATCGAACTGTATGCCGAGGCCTTCGAGGCGGCCGGGGCGCTGGACAAGCTCGAAGCTTTTGCCAGCCATTTCGGTCCCGACTACTACGGCTTGCCGCGCAATACGGCGACCATCACTCTGCGGCGCGAAGCCATTGCCATTCCGGCCAGCCTCGACTACATCGACGGCGACCGACTGGTGCCACTGCGCGCCGGGGAGACGGTGGCCTGGCGGCTGGCCTAGTCACCGTGGCGTGAGCGCCGTCCCGCAAGGGGATACCGCTTTGCATAACTTTTCGACCCTGCATCCGCTGTCGGGCTTTTTGGCCCCTTGGCTGGCCGAGGGCGTGCCGGACATCGAAGCACTCAATGCCTTCGCCGCTGCACGGGGCATCCGTGCCGGCGGCGGCAGTCCGCTGTGCTTCGTGGCGCCTCCTGACGATGCCGAAGGCTACGAAGAACGAGCCTACCGGCGCGGCGAGGTCGCGACGCGTCCCGGCAACCGCCACGACCTGTTTAATGCCCTGATCTGGCTGGCATTCCCCTTTGCCAAGGCGGCGCTGAACCGGCGCCACCATCGGGCCCTGGTCGAGGCACGCGCCGCAGGCTGTGCTCGGCGCGGGGCGGTGCGAGACGCCCTCACACAGTTCGACGAATGCGGCGTGATCGTCGCCGGCACAGCGCCGGACTTGTGGCAGGCACTGCGCGCCCACCGCTGGCATTTGGCCTTTGTCGAGCGACGCGCGGAACTGCTGCGCACGACGCGCTTCATTGTCTTCGGCCATGCCAGCCACGACGCCCTCGCCGCGCCCTTCGTCGGCCTTTGCGGCAAGGCGTTGTTCGTCGAAGTCAGTTCGACGTGGCTGGACTTGCCGCCGGCGCAGTCTCTCGATCAACTTGATGCGCGCCTGGCGGCGCTGTTCGACACCGGTGAATTCTCGCCGCGTGATTGGCAACCGCTGCCCTTGCTTGGAATCCCCGGCGCCACCAGCGACAACGAACAGCCGGATTACTACGCCGACACGCGCCAGTTCCGCCCGCCGCGTACAATGAGCCCGGGAAGTTCGCCAGGCAACCGCTGATCACGCAAGTGGTTGGAGGAAAGTCCGGGCCCCACAGGGCGGAATGCCGGCTAACGGCCGGGCGCTATAAGTTCGGCGGTGCAAGCCGCGGGACCCAAGGCGACAGACAGTGCAACAGAAAGATACCGCCGATGGCCTGACTTTGACGCCGCAAGGCGGCAAAGTCCCCCTCCTGAAGAGGAAGATGTTCCCTCTTCAGCGAGGGTGGTTCTTCTTCGGAGGGGCGGGATCAGGTAAGGGTGAAATGGTGGCGCGGCTGGCTGCATCGCGAAAGCGTTGCAGCTGGCTGCGTCAAGGCAGCGCAAGCGGCCTTGGGGTAAGAGCCCACCGCGGACGTGGTAACACGGACGGCATGGCAAACCTCATTCGGGGCAAGGCCAAATAGGGGAGCATTGGCGTGGCCCGCGTTGCTCCCGGGTAGGCTGCTAGAGGCCATTGGCAACAATGGTCCCAGAGGAATGGTTGCCCACGACAGAACCCGGCTTATCGGCGGACTTCCCACCACCGCGCTGCGGTGGTGGGGTTCCAATGCACCATCCCCCCAACCCCCATCCCGGGGAAGGGGGCGACAAAGTCAGGCCGACTGCGGCGCTCAAGAAGAGCGGGAAGACGGCGCTTGCCGGTCCGGTCGGGCGCCACGGGACGGAAGGGTAGTGCATGTCACTTGAGGTCATGGGCATCGTGCTGTTTGCCGCGGCGCTTCACGCGACGTGGAACGCGCTGGTGCGTGCCTCGGCCGACAAGTTCCAGGACACGGTGCTGATCGTCCTCGGCGCGGGTGCCGGGGCCGCAATGCTGCTGCCCTTCGTTCCCCTTCCGGCGCCGGCGAGCTGGCCCTACCTGGCGGCATCGGTGGTGATCCATGTCGCCTATTTTTTGCTCGTTGCATTCGCCTACCGGGTCGGAGAACTTAGCTTCGTCTATCCCTTGATGCGCGGTTCGCCGCCCGCGATCACAGCCGTCGCCGGCGCGCTGCTGATCGACGAGTCACCTGCCATGGGCGGATGGGCGGGAGTTCTCCTGATTTCGTTTGGCGTGCTGGTCCTCGCCGGCGATTTCTGGCGCAGTGGGCGCTTTCGCGCCGCGCCGATGGCCTTCGCACTGGCAACTGCGGCGGTGATCGTCGTCTATACCCTGGTCGATGGGCAGGGCGCGCGACTCTCCGGGCATGCGTTCAGTTATACGGTCTGGATGTTCCTGCTGACGGCGCCCCTGTTGCTGGTCACCGTCGCCGCCGGCCAGCGTGGCGGAATCTTGCTGCGGCTTCGGCGCGGCTGGCGGCGCGGATTGCTCGGTGGAACTTGCACCCTCGCTTCATACGCCCTGGCGCTCTGGGCGATGACCCTGGCGCCGATCGCCCTGGTCGCGGCATTGCGCGAAACTTCGGTGGTGTTTGCCGCACTGATCGCCGCGGTCTTCCTCAAGGAGCCGATCACGCGCATCCGCACGGTGTCGATCGTCCTGGTGTTCCTTGGCGCGGTGGCGATCAAGATATCCTGAATCGCCGCCGCGATCGTCAGCGCACCAGCAGCACCGGCGCTTTGGACAGATGCACCACCTTCATTGCCACCGATCCGAGCAGCGTGCCAGTCAGGCCGCTGTGGCCGTGGGTGCCGAGCACGATCTGGCTGCAATCGTGGGTATCCGCAAAATCGGTGATGGTCGACGCGGCGTCGCCCACCATCACGTGCAGCTCCGGCGTGACTCCGGACGCGACGAGGCTGTCGCGCGCGGCACCAAGCGCCTTCATGCCGGCTTCGAGGTGGAATTCGCGAATCGTGTCGGCATTGATGAAGCGGCCGATATCGTTGGGCAGAAGCGGTTGCACGTTGATCAGCTTGATCTGCGGCGCGTCGCGCCAGTCGGCGAGATGTTCGGTGATCCAGGCCACCGACTTCAGGGCGACCTCGGAACCGTCGATGGGCACCAGCCATTTTTGCGTCATGTTCAGCCTTTCGATGAATCCGTGATTTCGATGGAGGCGCGTGGCGCGGCGCGCATCGCCAGCCATTTGCCGATGACGACGACCAGCACGGCGCCGGCAATCGCGGCAAGCGTCTTGGCGTAGGGAATGCCGGCCAGCAGGTCGGGCGGCAGCGCCGGATCGCCGACGATCATGCCGCCGCCGATCCAGCCGAGCAGGGCGCCTCCGGCGGTGATCACGATCGGATAGCGGTCCATCAGTTTCAGCACCAGCTGGCTGCCCCAGACCACGATCGGGATCGAGACAAGGATGCCGAACACCACCAGCAGCATGTTGCCGTTGGCGGCGCCGGCCACGGCAATGACATTGTCCAGGCTCATCACCGCATCGGCGACGATGATGGTCTTGATCGCTCCGGCCAGCGTGGTGGATGCGGCGACGTCGCCGTGTCCGTCATCTTCGGGCAGCAATAGCTTGACCCCGATCCAGAACAGCAGCAGGGCGCCGACGATCTTGAGCCACGGGATCGTCAGGAGCTGCAAGGCAAAGAAGATCAGCACGATGCGCAGGCCGATGGCGCCGACCACGCCCCAGAAGATGCCCTTGTTGCGCTGTTCGTCGGGCAGCTTGCGACAGGCCAGAGCGATGACGACTGCATTGTCGCCGCCGAGCAGGATGTCGATCAGGATGATCTGGGCTACGGCGATCCAGAAGGCGGCGGTGGTGATGTCGAGCATGGGTGTGTTTCCGTGGGCGCGGTCGTGAGGACGGCCTGTATTTTATCGGGTGCTCAGGGTTTGCGTCGTCCCGGGCGCTTCTGGTCGAGATCGAGCGCCAGCGGAATGCCCAGGCGGCCGGCGGCGCCGCGCAGGTGTTCATGGGCGCGGCGGCGGGCGGCTTCCGCATCGCCCTTTGCGATCGCATCGAGCAGTGCGCGATGCTCGCGTTGCGACGCATGGGGAAGCTTGAGTTGCAGATTCGTGTCGAGCCACGACAGTTTCCGTGAATCGGAAAAGTGCTGGCCGAGGAATTCGACCAGGCGGCGGATGTAGGAATTGTGCGTCGCCTTGGCCATTGCGACGTGGAAATTGTCGTCGGCCCCGGTGCCATCGACGCCACTCTCCATGGCGTCGTCCATGGCCTGCAGGTGCTCTTTCATCGCACTCAGGTCGTGCTCGTCGCGGCGCTGTGCGGCGAGTTCGGCAACCGCGCCTTCGACCATCGCGCGCAGCTCGAAGATGTCGCGCAACTCGTCAAGAGCCGGTCCTGCGCCCTGCCAGAAACGCAGGTTGATCGCCTTTGGCGCTTCGACGACGAAGGCTCCGGACCCCTGCCGCGTTTCGATCAGGCCATCGGCCTTGAGTCGGGCAATCGCTTCGCGCACCACGGCACGACTGACACCGAAGGCCTCGCCGAGGGCCTTTTCCGTCGGCAGGCGATCTCCCGGCTTGAGTTCGCCGCGTGCCACGCGTTGCTGCAGCTCGACCGAGACTTCCTCGGAGAGTCGCACCGGTCGCGCGATCCGGCGTAGCCCGGGGCCGTTCGGAATATCAGATTCGGCTGGTCGCGACGGTGGTGCGGACATTTACACCTCAAATAATAGTTGTCCTATTGTCAGACAAATTCTCTTTCTGGTAAAGTGCTTCGGTCAGTCGAAGTAACTTGGATTCACATCAAGACTGCGGATCGAGATGGCAAAGCCGCAAACGACCGCACAATCACAAACGATCTCTCAGGAGGAGACTATGTCCGATACCAAGCAACCCGAACAGAAACCATCCCGTCGCAAGTTCCTCGCCGCCGCTGCCACCGGCACGGTCGGTGCCGTCGCCGCGGGTTTTCCGATGATCGCGGCTGCGCAGGCAGGCCCGATCAACATGCGCTGGCAAAGCACCTGGCCGGCCAAGGACATCTTCCACGAGTACGCGCTTGACTTCGCCAAGAAGGTCAACGACATGACCGGCGGCGACCTCAAGATCGAGGTACTGCCGGCAGGGTCGGTCGTGCCGGCCTTTGGTCTGCTCGAAGCCGTGTCGAAGGGCACGCTCGACGGCGGCCATGGCGTGCTGGGTTACCACTACGGCAAGCAGAACGCACTGGCCCTCTGGAATTCGGGCCCGGCGTTCGGCATGGACGCCAACATGCTGCTGTCCTGGCACAAGTATGGTGGCGGCGCCGAACTGCTGGCCAAGCTGTATGCCTCGATCGGCATCACCACGGTGCAGTCCTTCCTCTACGGCCCGATGGCGACCCAGCCGCTGGGCTGGTTCAAGAAGCCGATCACCAAGGCCGAAGATTTCAAGGGCCTCAAGTTCCGCACCAACGGCCTGGCCATCGACCTGTTTACTGCCATGGGCGCGGCGGTGAATGCGCTGCCCGGCGGCGAGATCGTGCCGGCCATGGATCGCGGCCTGCTCGACGCGGCCGAATTCAACAACGCCACGTCCGACCGTCTGCTCGGCTTCCCCGATGTCTCCAAGATCTGCATGCTGCAGAGCTACCACCAGAGCGCCGAGACCTTCGAGATCATGTTCAACAAGCCGAAGTACGATGCCCTGCCGGCGAAGATGAAGTCGATCATCAACAATGCCGTGGAGGCAGCCTCCGCCGACATGTCGTGGAAGGCGATCGACCGCTACTCCAAGGACTACATCGAGCTCCAAAACAAGGACAAGGTCAAGTTCTACAAGACTCCGGATGCAGTGCTGCAGAAGCAGCTCACGCTGTGGTCAGAGATCATGGAGAAGAAGTCCGCTGAGAATCCCCTGTTCAAGGAGATCGCCGCATCTCAGCGCGCCTTTGCCGAGCGCGCGGTGAAGTGGGACCAGGACACCTATGTCAGCCGCCGCATGGCCGTAAGCCACTTCTTCAGCGCCAAGAAGGACGCGCCCGCCAAGGCAGCGCCCAAGAAGGGCTAAGGAGTTTCGCTTCCTCTATGCCGTCCATCAACCACCCGGGCTACGTCCGGGTGGTTGATTTTTTTCCGCGGGCCATGACATGCAGATGCAAAAGCTTTTGCTGACCATCGATCGGATCAGCACATTTGTCGGCCAGACCTTCTCCTGGCTGATCGTTTCGTTGACCTTCATGATCACCTGGGAGGTCATCTCGCGCTATGCGTTCGACAACCCGCACCCCTGGGCCTTCGACGTAATGATCATGATGTACGGCACCATCTTCATGATGGCCGGTGCCTACACGCTGTCCAAGAACGGCCACGTCCGCGGCGACGTGCTCTACGGATTCTTTTCGCCACGGGTGCAGGCCAGCCTGGACCTGCTGCTGTATTTCCTTTTCTTCATCCCCGGTGTCTTCGCCCTTGCCTGGGCCGGCTACAACTTCGCCGGCGATGCCTGGGCCATCAACGAGCATTCGAACGTCACCGCCGACGGCCCGCCGGTGTATCCGTTCAAGACCGTGTTGCCCCTGGCAGGGGCCTTCCTTCTGTTGCAGGGCTTCGTCGAGATCATCCGCTGCGTCGTCTGCATTCAACAAGGCGAATGGCCTTCACGCGAGCATGACGTGGAGGAAGTCGACGTCGAGAAGCTCAAGGAGATGGTGCATGTCAAGGATGAGGACATCGCCGCGCTCGACAAGTTCGTGGTCGCCCAGGAGCATGAGCATCAGGCGCACGCGGGAGCGGCCAAATGAGAATACGCAAGGAACTCTGGTTCGGCTTTTCGCTGATGGCGGTGATCCTCACCGTGACCGTCATTTTCATGCCATGGACCACAATGCAGAACGGCCATATCGGCCTGCTGATGCTGGCGCTGGTCGTGGTCGCCATCATGCTCGGCTTTCCGACCGCCTTTACCCTGATGGGCATGGGTGTGTTTTTCGCCTGGCTGGCCTATCGCAGCGGCAATCCCGAAATCGCAGTGCGCCAGACGCTGGACCTCATGGTCCAGCGCGCCTATTCGGTGATGTCCAACGACGTCCTGATCTCGATTCCGCTCTTCGTATTCATGGGTTACCTGGTCGAGCGCGCCAACCTGATCGCCAAGTTGTTCCGTGCCCTGGAACTGGCGCTGGCGCGCGTTCCCGGAGCGCTGGCGGTGGCAACGCTGGTGACCTGCGCGATCTTCGCCACGGCCACCGGCATCGTCGGTGCGGTGGTGACGCTGATGGGCCTGCTGGCCCTGCCGGCCATGCTCAAGTCGGGTTACGACATACGCCTGTCGGCCGGCGTGATCACGGCGGGCGGTTGCCTCGGCATCCTGATTCCGCCCTCGGTGATGCTGATCGTCTATGGCGCGACGGCGGGCGTCTCGGTGGTGCAGCTTTATGCCGGAGCCTTCTTCCCCGGCATCATGCTGGCCAGCCTTTACATCGGTTACGTGATCGTCGTCGCCAAGCTGAAGCCCCACCTGGCGCCACCCTTGCCGATGGACGAGCGTCACATCGACCTGCCGCCTGCCAATGAAAAGATGCGCGAGGCGATCAGCCACCGGGTACTGCCGGGCCTGGTCGGCGCGCTCAAGGGCTCGCGCAATCTCGGGATCAGTGGCGGCGAGATTGCGAAGCAGGGCATCATCGCGCTGCTGCCGGCCATGACGCTGGTGCTCTTCCTCGGCTTCACCTGGCACCTTGCCACCAAGCCGGTGGTCAGCAACGAGTCCGCGGGCTTGATGCAAATGGGCGGCGGCATCGCCGAGGAGTCCGCCGAGGCCGCGCCCGAGGGCCTCGAAGAACCGAAGGAGGAAGGACTCGCCGAGCCTAAGGAGGAGGGCGGCGACCTCAAGGAGCCACCGGCCGAGGGCGTGCAGGAACCGCCAGCGGAGAAGGCGGCCGCCGCGCCGGCCAAGCCTGCCGCTGCTGCCGTGTCGCCAGCGCCGACTGCGGGGGATGCCACCGCCGGCGCTGCCGGAGGCAAAGACCCGGCGGTCTTGGAGCGCCTGCCGATACCCAACTGGTACTGGATGCTGGCGGGCGCGAGCCTCGCCAGCGCCGTCGGCTTCTACACCATTTTCACTTTCGTTCGCCTCGAAGTTTTCAAGATGCTGCTGGGATCCTTCTTCCCGCTCGCTCTGATGATCCTCGCGGTGCTGGGCAGCATCGTCTTCGGCTTCGCGACGCCGACCGAGGCCGCCGCCCTCGGTTCGGCCGGCGGCTTCATCCTCGCCGCGGCCTACAAGCAGCTCAATTTCGGCGTCGTCAAGGAGTCCGTCTTCCTCACTGCCAAGACCTCGGCCATGGTCTGCTGGCTGTTCGTCGGCTCGTCTATCTTCTCGGCGGCCTTCGCGTTGCTGGGGGGGCAGAACTTGGTCGAGCAATGGGTGCTGTCGCTCAACATGACGCCGCTGCAGTTCATGCTGCTCAGCCAGTTCATCATTTTCATCCTGGGCTGGCCGCTGGAATGGACCGAGATCATCGTCATCTTCATGCCGATCTTCATTCCGCTGCTGCCGCATTTCGGGGTCGATCCGCTGTTCTTCGGCCTGCTCGTGGCGCTCAACCTGCAGACGGCATTCCTTTCGCCGCCGGTGGCGATGGCGGCCTTCTACCTTAAGGGCGTTTCGCCGCCACATGTGACGCTGAACCAGATCTTCGCCGGCATGATGCCTTTCATGGGCATCCAGGTCTTCGCCCTGTTCCTGCTCTACATGTTCCCCGACATCGGCATGTGGCTGCCGCGTGTGCTGTACGGCAACTAGGTGGTGCAGGACATGAAGCCAAGAATCCTGGTTGCCCGCGAAGTCTTTCCCGAAGTGTTGGAGCGCCTGCGCCAGTACTTCGAGGTCGATGACAACCAAGCCGATACGGTACTCGGCGTCGATGGCCTCAAGGCGCGGTTGGCGGACAAGTCAGGGGTGATGACCGCGGCCAGCGACCCCGTTACGGCCGAGGTGATTGCCGCCGCGCCTCGCTTGAAGGCCGTCTGCAACTTTGCGGTCGGCTACAACAACATCGACCTCGCTGCCTGCACCCGTGCAGGCATCGCGGCGACCAATACACCGGGAGTGCTCGACGACACCACGGCCGATCTGGCCTGGGCACTGCTGATGGCGACGGCGCGCCATATCCAGACGTCAGAGCACTGGTTGCGCGCCGGCCACTGGCCGGGCTTTCGCATGATGGACTGGCTGGGCAGCGACGTGCATCACGCCACGCTCGGCATCCTCGGCATGGGGCGCATCGGCCAGGCGGTGGCACGCCGTGCGCTGGGCTTCGACATGAATGTCATCTACCACAACCGCAGCCGCTTGCCGGCGGACAAGGAGGCCGCCTGCCGCGCGCGCTGGGTGGACAAGCCGACCCTGCTGTGCGAGGCGGATTTCCTCGTTCTGTTGCTGCCCTATACGCCGGAGAGCCACCACATCATCGGTGCTGCCGAACTGGCGCAGATGAAGCCCACGGCGCATCTGATCAACGTCGCGCGCGGCGGCATCGTCGATGACGCGGCGCTGATCGATGCCTTGCGCCAGCACAAGCTTGCCGGCGCCGCACTCGATGTTTACGAGGGCGAGCCGAAGTTGAATCCAGGCTTTCTTGAACTGGACAACGTCACGCTGACGCCGCACATCGGGTCGGCATCACGCGCGACGCGCATGGCCATGGCCATGACGGCAGCCGACAACCTGATTGCAGCACTTTCCGGGCAGCGCCCGCCGAACCTGCTGAACCCCGACGTCTGGCGATGAGCGCGGTGGCCTCGCGCCAGGGCGTGTTGCTCGGCCTCGGCGTGGCGCTGGCGGCCTACCTGCTGTCCTTCTTCCACCGCGTTGCCCCGGCAGCGATCTCGGGCGACCTGCAAGCCACGTTTGCCATCGGCGGCGCCCAGCTCGGCACCCTCGCAGCGACCTACTTTTACGTCTATACGGTGATGCAGGTGCCGACGGGGGTGCTCTCGGACACCCTGGGGCCGCGCCGCATCCTGTTCTGGGGCGGGCTGGTCGCGGGTTTCGGGGCCATCGTGTTCGGGCTGGCGCCGAGTTTCGAAATGGCCTTTGCCGGCCGCACCCTGGTCGGCCTCGGCGTTAGCGTCGCCTTCATCGCCATGCTCAAGCTGATCGCGCTCGGCTTCGAGGAGCGGCGCTTCGCCTCGGTCACCGGCATTTGCATGCTGATCGGCAACCTCGGTTCCATCCTCGCGGGTGCACCGCTGGCCTGGGCCACCCAGGCGGCGGGCTGGCGCCCGGTGTTCGTCGTGGTGGGGATCCTCTCGGTGCTGATGGCCTTTGCCGCGAGGGCCTGGGTGCTCGATACGCCGGCCGGCAAGGTCGATCGCACGGCCTGGCTAACGGGCCTGCTGACGGTGATGCGGAACCGCGCCACCTGGCCCGGATTCTTCGCCAACGCCGGGCTCGCCGGCGCCTTCTTCGCCTTCGCCGGCCTGTGGGCGGTGCCCTACCTGACGCAGATCTACGGCATGAACCGCGCCGAGGCATCGAACCATGTGAGCATCTATTTCATCGGCTTCGCCATCGGCTCGATGCTCTGGGGCAATGTTTCGGACCGCATCGGGCGACGCAAGCCGGTGATGCTCGCGGTATCCGGCGCCCATGCGTTGGGCTGGGGGCTATGGCTGTCGGGCGCGATGGAGGCCGGTTGGATGACCTATTCGCTCTGCACGGCGATGGGGCTGGCGACTGCCGGCCTGACGCTGTCCTGGGCGGCCGCCAAGGAAGTCAATCCGCCGCTGTTGTCGGGCATGGCGACCAGCGTGGTGAATGTGGGCGTGTTCTTCGGTCCGGCTGTCCTGCAGCCGGCCGTCGGCTGGCTCATGGAAAAGACCTGGGATGGCCGCGTCGAGGCGGGGGTTCGCATCTATTCTTCGGCGGACTGGCACAATGGATTGCTGCTGATGACGGCCTCCGCCGTCGCCGGATGGGTCGCGGTGCTCTTCGTGCGTGAGACCGGCTGCCGCAATATTTATAGCGAGATCAAGAAATGAAGGCAATCCTGCTCTATGGCCATGGCGCCCGCAACCCGGAATGGGCGCAGCCCTTTCATCGCATCCGCGACGCGATCAAGGCGCGCGACCCGCGTGCGCTGGTCGAGCCGGGCTTTCTCGAACTGATGCGGCCCAGCTTCGACGAGGGCGTCAATTGCCTGGTGGAACAGGGTGCCACCGAAATCATCGTGGTCCCGATCTTCATGGCGGCCGGCAGCCATGTGAAAAAGGACTTGCCGCAATTGGCGGCAAACGCCATGGACCGTCATTCCGGCCTGGTCATCGAACTCGCGGCTCCCGTCGGCGAGGCGGAGTCGGTGCTGGCGGCGATGGCCGACTATGCGATGGGCGCCCGCCCGGAGGGTTGAAACCCGTTTCCGCTAGTTGGCCTGCCGTGGCGATGCGACGGAATCGTCCATGTCGGCAGGCAACCCGACGCAGGCCTCGACCATCGCGTCGGTCCGATTGAGGAGATCTTCGCTGATGCGGAACACGCGGCGTGCGACCTGGGGAAACTCGGTCGGATTCCGAACTTCCATGGCCGAGCGGAACAGCTGCCAGAGATTGAGGGACGATTCAAGCTTGGCGGCAAGGCCGGGAGCATCCTTGACCGCCCCCCGCAACTGGCCGAGGGTTGCCGAAAATTCGGCATTGGCTTCGTCAAGCCGCGAACGACAGCTGGCGACCCTGATTCCCATCTGGCGGAACATGAAATGCTTCGCCGCCCGTTGCGAGAGCATGCGGCCGCGGCCCGCGAGGTTAACCAGCAGGCCCTTGCGCGTGCCCTCGGTCGCTGCAAATCCTCGTGCCAGCTGGTCGGCGACGTCGAGCACTTCCTCGTTGATGGCGAACAGCTTGTGGGCGTCGCCGGAGTTGGGGGCCATTTCGAGCAGGGTCCGGTAGCGCGGCCACAGTCGTGCCAGTTCCGCGCATGTCGCCTGGTTTTCCGTGCCGGCGGTTTGCGCTTCGAGCTCCTTCAGGCGACTGTCGAACAAATTCACGGATTGCCTCAGGATCAGCCGCGACTGGCGTGCCAGCAAACCCTGCTCCAGCATCAGCCAGGACTTTGCCATGCGCTGCGAGAGCGCGCGCTGGCGTCCCGCCCCGTTGATCCACCCGCACCGGGTCCACGATTCCCGGTTGCATCCCTGATGCCAGGCTTCGTTGCTATTTCCGTTCCGGGTGCTGACGCGGCGCACGCTGTCGATATCGATCGTGCGCGGATCCGGATTCGTCAGCAGGTGGCGATCTATCTCGCCGTTGCGCAGCAATACGCGGTTCCTTTGGACCACGATCAGGCCGGCGTCGCTGAGGTCGCGCAGGTTGCGCGAGAGGGTTTCCGGCTGCATGTCGAACCGTGACGCCAGCACTTTCTTGCTGGTTTCCAGCGTCACAAGGGTCTCACCGGTCGCATCGCGATGCGGTCCGGCAAGTTCCAGCAGGTAACCCAGCAGGCGCTGTCCCGGCGACCACGAATGCTGCGCCACCAGGTCCGCCTCGGTTTCGAGCTGGCGCTGGGCGAGGATTTCGATCACGCGTCGGGATATTCGCGGGTCGTCGGCCATGACGCGGAACAGCGTATCGCGTCGGATCGCCAGCACGTGCGACGGCTTAACGGCGGTGGCGGATACGAGGTAGGGCCGGGGAACGAACAGTTCGGCCTGGCCGAAGGCCTGTCCCGGATTCAGCAACTCCAGGACGCGTTCGTTGCCGCGTCGGCATGACAGGGAGAGCTTTACCTGGCCGGATACCAGGACGTGCAGATGGGAAACGACGTCTCCGGCCCGGAAGACCGCCTGACCCTTCTGGTAGATGACATTGCAGGTCCCTTGCACCAATTCGTCCAGGTGCCTCGGGGCAAGGTCGGCAAACAGCGAAAGTTCGCCGAGGGCTTTCCTGTAGGTGCGTGCGATCTGTGATGACAGTTGGTCCTTCATGTGTCCTCGCGATCATGCGGCACGGCGGGTCCCGATAGCCGTTGGCCGGGTATCGGGGCCTGCCTGCCGGCAGGTTTGTCAATATACGTCGTGCTGCGTGTTGTGCACGTTGAATTTTCCGGTGGGCGTGATCAGTTTCGGATCCTTTATCACCGCCTTAAGCTTGCGCGTCCGGTCGTCGACCACGACCAGGGCCGAGGTCTTGTCCTTCGCGCTCCACACCGAGAACCAGACTTCGTCGCCGGCCTTGTTGTACTCCGGCTGGACGATGCGCCGCGCTCCGTCGTCCTTGATGCCGGCCCAGTCGCCGATCGGCAGGACCTCAAAGCCCTTTTCCAGGTTGTTGATGTCGAACACGGCGATCGATTGGCTGACGGCGGCTTCCGGATTCAGCGGCGTATCGACCCAGAGGTTCTTCGACTTCGGATGGGTCTTGATGAACAGCGAGCCTCCGCCCTGGGCCTTGATGGTCTGCACCACCTTCCAGGCATTCTCCTTGTGCTTCTTCGGATCGGTACCGATCAGGCTGACCGTCTCGTCGCCGAGGTGGCTGGTGGCCCAGACCGGGCCGAACTTCGGATGCACGAAGTTGGCGCCGCGGCCCGGATGCGGAATCTTGCCGACGTCGATCAGCGCCGCCAGCTTGTCTTCCTTGGTGTCGACCACGCCGATCTTGTTCGAGGCATTGGCGGCGACCATGAAGTAGCGGCCCGTCGAATCGAAGCCGCCGTCATGCAGGAAGCGGGCGGCATTGATGCTGGTGATCTTGAGGTTGTTCAAGTCCTTGTAATTGACCACCAGGATCTTGCCGGTTTCCTTGGCGTTGACGATGAACTCCGGGTTGTAGTGCGAGCCGACGATGGCGGCGACGCGCGGTTCCGGATGGTATTCCTGGGTATCCACCGTCATGCCGCGCGTCGATTCGATCTTCAGCGGCTTCAACGTGTCGCCCTCCATGATCACGAACTGTGGCGGCCAGTAGGTGCCGGCGATCGCGTACTTGTCCTTGAAGCCCTTGTACTTGGAGGTTTCCACCGAACGCGCTTCGAGGCCGACCTTGATTTCCGCGACGTTGGTCGGCTCCGCCATCCACAGGTCGATCAGGTTGATACGCGCATCGCGGCCGATCACGTAGAGGTAGCGGCCCGACTTGGACATGCGCGAAATGTGCACCGCGTAGCCGGTCTTGAGGATCTTGACGATCTTCTTGGTCGCACCATCGATCAGGGCGATCTCGCCCGCGTCGCGCAAGGTGACGGAGAACAGGTTGGCGAGGTCGAGATCGTTCATCTTCTTCGTCGGGCGCTGGCTCGGCGGCACGGCGATCTTCAGCGAGGCCATCATCTCCTTCATGCCCCATTCCGGCGGGGTCGGCGGTTCCTGCTGCACGTAGCGCGCCATCAGGTCAACCTGGGCATCGGTCAGTTCGCCCGAGGTGCCCCAGTTGGGCATTCCGGCGGGAGAGCCGTACTTGATGAAGACCTTGAGGTATTCGGTGCCCGAAGCCAGTGTCTTGTCGGTGGTCAGCGGTTTCCCCGTGGCGCCCTTGCGCAGCACGCCGTGGCAACCCGCGCAGCGTTGGAAGTAGATCTCCTTGGCCTGGTCGAATTCGGCCTTGGTCATCGGCGGCGCCTTGGGATTGACGTTCTGGTGCATCTCGACCTTGCCCAGCGGCGAATCGCCCGCCTGGTACTTCAATTCGGTGTCGGTAACGCCGGGCTTGGCCCGATCCTGGGCCAGCGCAACGCCGAGGCCCAACACCAATGAAAGGATGGCCGCAACGCAGGCCGGGCGGCTTGGTATAAGCTTGCTTTGCTTCATGAATCCCCCTGTATATTATTGATATTTAAATGAAATCAATTTTCTGCGACGGCGCACGATGCTCCGGATACCGGGATCGAGTCGTTGACTCCGGTCAATTGCCGGAAAAGTCGGGATCAACCGCGCCGCCGTCGCGCCGCGGGCAAGGCGGTGACGAGCGTTCGGTGCGGTCTTGATGTTCTTCGTATATTAGGATATACTTATATTTATGACTCGATCCAACCGTCTCCTCGTCAAGGGCTCTCTCTTCCTCTCAGCCCTTGTTTGCCTCGCCGGCTTGCTGCCGGCGAGTTTTTCTATTGCGGCCGACGCTGTGCAGCAAGCTCCCCTGGGGAGCGCCGCTCCGGCCAGCACGCCTGCCAGCGTCGTGGTGCAGGCGCGAGAAGTCGACCTGGGCTTTCCCGTCGAGGCCATCGTCGAAGCCGTGCGCCAGGCCACCGTGGCCGCGCAGGTCGCGGGCCGCATCCTTGAAGTGCGCGCCGACGCCGGCCAGCGCGTGAAGCAGGGCGAATTGCTGATGCGCATCGATGCGCGCGAAGCCGCCGGTTCCGACGCCGCCGCGAAAGCGACGCTGGCGCAGGCCCGCGCCGCGTACGAACGGACAAAAAACCTCCACGCGCAGAAATTCGTCAGCCAGGCCGCGCTGGACCAGGCCGCTGCCGCCTGGAAGGCCGCCGAGGGCTCGGCGGCATCCTCCGGTGCCGGCCTGTCGCACGGCAATGTGCTTGCGCCGATCTCCGGCGTGGTCGCCCAGCGCCACGCCGAGGCCGGCGAAATGGCGACGCCGGGCAAGCCGCTGATTACCCTGTTCGATCCCAAGGGCATGCGAGTGATCGCCAGCCTGCCGCAGTACCGGCTGGCCGAGCTGAAAAAGTCGCCGCGCGCGCGCATCGAATTCCCCGAGAGCGGACGCTGGATCGACGTGCAGCGCATCGAGATCCTGCCCACGGTCGACGCGCGCAGCCACACGGCGACGGCGCGCCTCTACCTGGCGGAAAACGTCGAGGGCGTGGTGCCCGGTGCCTATGCCCGGGCCCATTTCACCGTCGGCCAGGCGAAGAAGCTCACCGTGCCGCCGGCCGCCGTGCTTCGTCGTGGCGAAGTCACCGCCGTGTATGTACTGGATGACAAGGGCGTGGCCAGGCTGCGCCAGGTGCGACTGGGCGAGTCCGTCGCCGGTGGCGAACTGGAAGTGCTGGCGGGGATCAACTCCGGCGAACGCGTCAGCCTGACGCCGCAAAAGACCGGCATCGAAGCGAAGGCGGCTGTTCCCGCCGCAGCGCGCTGAAACCGGAGCCTATCGTGGGCATTTCCGGACGCATTGCCGCGTATTTCCTCAGGAATTCCCTGACGCCGCTGATCGCCCTGATCGCGCTCTTGCTGGGCATCGGCGCAACGCTGGTGACGCCGCGCGAGGAAGAGCCGCAGATCAACGTCACCATGGCCAACGTCTTCGTGCCTTTCCCCGGCGCGTCGGCGCGCGATGTCGAGGCTCTTGTGGCACGGCCGGCCGAGCAGGTGCTGTCGCGCATCGCGGGCATCGAGCATGTGTATTCCGTATCGCGGCCCGGCATGGCCGTGATCACCGTGCAGTACGAAGTCGGCGAGGACCCGATCCAGGCCCTGGTGCGGCTCTACGACACCATCAATTCGCACAAGGACTGGCTCTCGCCCAACCTCGGCGTGCTCGATCCCATCGTCAAGCCCAAGGGCATCGACGACGTGCCCATCGTGACGCTGACCTTCCACAGCGCCGACCCCATGAAGTCGGCCTTCGAGATGCAGCAGGTGGCGCGCGCCACCGAGGTCGACCTCAAGCGCATCCCCGGCACGCGCGACGTCGCGACAATCGGCG
Organism: Rhodocyclales bacterium; assembly: GCA_016235805.1. Taxonomy (GTDB): domain Bacteria; phylum Pseudomonadota; class Gammaproteobacteria; order Burkholderiales; family Rhodocyclaceae; genus Sulfuritalea. The sequence continues at coordinate 1,215 of JACRIY010000038.1, read as the reverse complement.
GTCCGGGCCACGTGATCCGCGTCGTGATGGACGCCGATCGCATGAACGCGCACGGCATCACCGCGCAGGACCTCAAGGCCGCGCTGCAGGTGTCGAACGCCTCGCAGCCTGCGGGTGCGCTGGTCGCCGGCAATAAGGAGTTGCTGGTGCAGACCGGTACCTACATCGAATCGGCCGCCGACGTGAAGCGTCTTGTGGTCGGCGTCTACGAGCGCAAGCCGGTGTACCTGGCGGATGTCGCGCAGGTGGTGGATGGCCCCGACCAGCCCTCGCGCTATGTCTGGCACGGCACCAAACAAGGCGAATCTCCGGCGGTAACGCTCTCGATATCGAAGAAGCCCGGCGTCAACGCCGCCGACGTCGCCGAATCGGTGATCGCGCGCGCCGAAGCGCTCAAGGGCACGGTAATTCCCGAGGGTGTCGAATTCTCGGTGACGCGCAACTACGGCGCCACGGCCACCGACAAAGCGCAGAAGCTGATCGGCAAACTGGTGTTCGCCACGATGTTCGTCGTGCTGCTGGTGCTGTTTGCCCTCGGCAAACGCGAGGCGGTGATCGTCGGCGCGGCGGTCACGCTGACGCTGGCGGCGACGCTGTTCGCTTCCTGGGCCTATGGATTCACCCTGAACCGCGTTTCGTTATTCGCGCTGATCTTCTCCATCGGCATCCTGGTGGACGACGCCATCGTCGTGGTCGAGAACATCCACCGCTGGAGCCTGCTGCATCCGGACAAGCCGCTGTGGGAGATCATCCCGCCGGCCGTGGATGAAGTCGGCGGGCCGACGATACTGGCCACCTTCACCGTGATCGCGGCGCTGCTGCCGATGGCTTTCGTCACCGGCCTGATGGGCCCCTACATGAGCCCGATCCCGATCAACGCCTCGATGGGCATGTTCATCTCGCTGGCCATTGCTTTTGTCATCACGCCCTGGCTGGCGCTGAAGATGATGAAGCCGGTCGCACACGGCGCCGCAGGGCACGCGGTCGACCCGACCACGGCCAGGCTCGACCGCATGTTCCGCCGCATCATGTCACCGCTGCTCGATCCGCGCACCGGCGCGGCGGCGCGGCGCAAGCTGTGGATCGGCATCCTGGTCGCGATTCTGGCCTCGGTCAGCCTCGGCTTCTTCAAGCTGGTGGTGCTGAAGATGCTGCCCTTCGACAACAAGAGCGAATTTCAGATCGTGCTCGACATGCCGGTCGGTACCCCGCTCG
>JACRIY010000037.1 GCA_016235805.1 Rhodocyclales bacterium | reverse complement strand
TGATCAAGGTTGGCGCCGCCACCGAGATGGAAATGAAGGAAACGAAGGCCCGCGTCGAAGACGCGCTGCTCGCCACGCTTGCCGCCGTTGAAGAAGGCATCGTCGCCGGCGGCGGCGTTGCGCTGCTGCGCGCCCGCGCCGCGATCTCGATCAAGGGCGACAACCACGAGCAGGAAGCCGGCATCAAGATCGTGCTGCGCGCCCTCGAGCAGCCGCTGCGCGAAATCGCGGCGAATGCCGGCGACGAGCCGTCCGTGGTGATCAACAAGGTGCTCGAAGGCAAGGGCAACTTCGGCTACAACGCCGCCACCGGCGAGTACGGTGACATGGTGGCGATGGGCGTGCTGGACCCGACCAAGGTCACCCGCACCGCGCTGCAGAACGCCGCTTCGGTGGCCGGCCTGATGCTGACCACCGACTGCATGGTGGCCGAGCAGGTCGAAGACAAGCCGGCCGGCGGCATGGGCGGCATGGGCATGGGCGGCATGGGTGGCATGGGCGGCATGGGCGGAATGGACATGTAATGTCCATTCCCAGTTGAAGGAACAGGGGAAACCCAGGTTTCCCCCGTACCCCCTTCCTACTGGATCGTGCCGATCAAAACCCCCGACTCTGGAAACAGGGTCGGGGGTTTTTCATTGGGCGTCAAAAGTCGGCGCTGACGCTACGGCAAATGAATGGCTTCATGCATTACGCGTCGCAGCGAATTTCCCGATCCGGCGACGGACAGGCTATTATTTCGCCGATACCCCTAAAGTCAGAGGAGATGTCCAATGGGCAGCGATGGCATTTATCGCAAGACTGAAAAGGGACGAGCCGAGGTAGCGACCCGCGCCAACAAACTCGGACTTCGCGAGCGGACCATGCTGATCATGGTCGATGACAAGACCACGCGCCGTGGCCTGCTGGAAAAGAACACCCATCCGACCAGCGAAGGCATCCTCAACGATCTGCTGGCAGGCGGCTACATCGAAACCACTCCCGGGACCGGTGGCGCCCCGCCGGAGATGCCGGCCGAGGCTGCGCCCGAGCCACCGTCCCTGCCCGCGGTCGAAGTCTCGTTAAAATCCGCGTCGAGCTACGCCTGCCGCGCGCTGGTGGCCTATCTGGGACCGAGCGCGGACGACCTGACGGCGCTGATCGAAAAATGCAAGGGGCTCGACGATCTCACCGACCGGCTGCAGAAGTGCCGCGACGTCATCCAGGCCATGGCCGGACGTAAAAAGGCCGACGAGTTCTGGTTCAGTGTCAGCGCGAGGCTGCCCAAGGCATGATTTGTGGCAAGCTGCCGATGATTCGAGACTTGCATGAAATTCCGTCCCGCCATCCGCCACCATGAGAATACTGCTCGCCGAAGATGACCGCATCATTTCGCAGGGCCTGATCGCCGCCCTGCGCAAATCCGGTTATGCCGTGGATCACGTGAACAACGGCGCCGATGCGGATACTGCCCTGCTGTCACAGCAATACGACCTCCTGATCCTCGATCTGGGCCTGCCGCGCCTGTCCGGCATCGAGGTGCTCAAGCGCCTGCGCGCGCGCAAAGTGACCATGCCGGTGCTGGTGCTCACCGCCCAGGACGGCGTCGAGGATCGCGTACGCGGCCTCGATGCCGGGGCCGACGACTACCTGACCAAGCCGTTCGCGCTGCCCGAACTGTTCGCCCGGGCGCGCGCGCTGACCCGGCGCGGCACCGGCAACCCGACCCGGATCGAAGTCGGCCCGCTCTCCTACGACCAGTCCGAGCGCATGGCACGGCTGAACGGCGAGATCGTCGAGCTGTCGGCGCGCGAACTGGCGCTGCTGGAAATCCTGCTGCTGCGTGCCGGTCGCCTGGTGGCCAAGGAACAACTGGTGGACCAGCTCTGCAGTTGGGGCGAGGAAGTCAGCAACAACGCGATCGAGGTCTATATCCACCGCCTGCGCAAGAAGCTCGAACCGGGCGGCGCCCGCATCACCACCGTGCGCGGCCTCGGCTACTGCCTGGAGAAACCCGCAGAAACGGCCGATGACAAAGTCTGACGCCGGTCGGCGCCGCGGCATTCTCGGCCTGCGCCGCCCGTCCCTGCGCGCCAAGGGTGCCGCCGCTGCCAAACCGGGCGGTTCCGGCACTCAGGGCAACAACCCTTTCGTCAGCTTCGAATACCCGAACTCGCTGTTCGGCGAAATTCTCGACTGGATGCTGGCGCCGCTGCTGCTGCTGTGGCCGATTTCGATCGCCGCCACCAACCACGTCGCCGGTTTCATCGCCAACCAGCCCTACGACCACCACCTCGGCGACAACGTCACCGCCATCGTGCAACTGGTGCAGGTCGATGGCGACCGCGTCACGGTCAACCTGCCGGCCGCCGCGCGTACGGTGCTGCGCACCGACGAAAGCGATACGCTCTACTACCAGGTGGTCGGCCCCAATACCCGGGTGATCCAGGGCGACCGCGAAATCGCCTATCCGCCGCTGCCGGAAAAGATCGAACCCGGCAAGGTGTTGTTCCGCGACGACCGCATCGATGCCGATGCCGTGCGCGTGGCCTATGCCTTCATCCCCATCAAAAAGGGAGTTCCGCCCGCCGTGGTGCAGGTCGCGGAAACCCTGCGCAAGCGCGAGGCGCTGGCCTCCAGCATCATTTCCGGCGTCCTGTTGCCGCAGTTCGCCATCATTCCGCTGGCCGTGATCCTGGTCTATATGGGGCTCACGCGCGGCATCGCCCCGCTGCGCCTGCTGCAGGAACGCATTCATCGCCGGCGCCCGTCGGATCTTTCGCCGATCCCGGTCACCCGCGTGCCGGACGAAGTGCGGCCGCTGGTGGTGGCCTTCAACCAGATGATGGGCCGGCTGGAAGAAAACCTGCAGGCGCAGCAGCGCTTCATCGCCCAGGCCGCGCACCAGATGCGCACGCCGCTGACCGGGCTCAAGACCCAGACCGAGATCGCGCTCTCGGAAACCGATCCGGCGCAGATGCGCCATGCCCTGCAACTGATCGCGGAAAGTACCGACCGCGCCGCGCACATGATCAACCAGTTGCTGATCCTGGCGCGTACCGAGGCCAGCCACGAAAAGCTGCACCAGGTCGTCCCACTCGACCTCGAGGCGCTGGCCAGGGAAGTCACCGGGGAATGGGTGGTGCGGGCGATGGCAAAGCGCATCGACCTCGGCTTCGAGGACCACGGCAGCCCGCTGATGATCAACGGCGTGCCCCTGCTGCTGCGCGAACTGCTGATCAACCTGGTCGACAACGCGATCAAATACACCCCAGCCGGAGGACAAGTTACCGTCCGCGTGCTCGGTGGGCGCCTGGCGCTGATTGAGGTCGAGGACGATGGCATCGGCATCCCGGCGGAAGAGCGCGAAAGCGTGTTCGAACGCTTCTATCGGGTGCTGGGCACCGACGCCGAGGGCAGCGGGCTTGGCCTGCCGATCGCGGCCGAGATCGCCGAGCTGCACCAGGCCCGGATCGATTTGCTGCCGGGCAGCGATAACAAAGGCTGCCTGTTTCGCGTCAGTTTCCCGCGCCGGCCCAAGCCCCGCGAGGCGACTCCGCAGGCCCAGAAGGTTGCCTCCAGCGGCTTTCCGGTCGGGCTGTAAGCGGTCCCGCAAGCCGATTTGTAAGTTTCCCGTCAGTATTCCTGATCGAGAATAATCGCCATCTTGGGGTATTGGCGGCGCTACAAACCGTTGCTTCTACTCTGGGAAAACAAGGTAGGCGCACGAGACAGGGGCAATCCCGGGGTGCGTCTCAGGAACGGCGGACTGATCCGGGCCGCCGCAACAATCTGTTAGGAGGAGTCCCAGATGCAGCTCACGGAGAAGCACAAACAGTACTGGAGCATAAACCTGAAGATAAGCTCGATTCTGCTTGTCGTCTGGTTTGTGGCCACGTTCGTCATGGGTTGGTACGCCCGCGAACTCAACGCGATCGAGATCATCGGTCCGTTGGGCTTCTACATGTCGGCGCAGGGTTCGCTGATCATCTACGTCGCGATCATCTGGTATTACGCCCATTACATGAACAACCTGGACAAGGAATACGGTGTCCATGAAGGGGAGCTCGACTAATGGCCGCTCAAACCCAATCCCAATTTACCGCCAACCTCAAGCGCTATTACAGCTTCTATACCGGCGGGTTCGTTGCCTTCGTCATCCTGGTCGGCATCCTCGAGCAACTGGGCGTGCCGAACAAGATCCTCGGCTACGTCTTCCTGTTCGCCACCATCGCCCTGTACGCCGGCATCGGCTTCATGTCGAAGACGGCGGACGTCGGCGAGTACTACGTCGCCGGCCGGCGCGTGCCTGCGCTGTTCAACGGCATGGCCACGGGCGCGGACTGGATGTCGGCCGCCAGCTTCATCGGCATGGCC
>JACRIY010000001.1 GCA_016235805.1 Rhodocyclales bacterium | reverse complement strand
GCCGCGCAGGCCGGCGATCGAGGCCGTGACGATGACGCGCCCGGATTTCTGCGGGATGAAGCAGCGCTTGCCCACCGCCTGCGTCAGGAAGAACATGCCATTGACGTTGAGGTTGATCACCTTCATCCAGGCTTCCGGCGGGTAGTCCTCGGCCGGCGCCCCCCAGGTGGCGCCGGCGTTGTTCACCAGGATGTCTATCCTGCCGTAGTGCTTGACCACGGTATCGACCATGCCGGGGATCTGGTCGAACTTGGAGAGGTCGTTGACCACGGTGAGCACCTCGACGCCCTGCGCCTCCAGGTGGGATTTGGCTTCCGCCAGTTCGTCGGCCTTGCGCGCGGTGATCGCCAGCTTCGCCCCCATCTCGCCCAGCGCCTCGGCCATCTGCAGCCCGAGGCCGCGCGAGCCGCCGGTGATCAGGGCGACCTTGCCGGTGAGGTCAAGCAGTTGTTTTACACCCATGGCAATCTCCCTATCAAACGACTTCGAACAGGCCGGCGGCACCCTGGCCGCCACCGATGCACATGGTGACCACGACCAGCTTCGCGCCGCGCCGCTTGCCTTCGATCAGCGCATGGCCGACCAGGCGCGCGCCGGAAACGCCGTAGGGGTGGCCGACGGCGATCGCGCCGCCATTGACGTTGAGCCGGTCCATCGGAATGCCCAGCGTGTCGGCGCTGTAGAGCACCTGCACGGCGAAGGCCTCGTTGAGTTCCCAGAGGTCGATGTCCTGCACCGTGAGGCCGGCTTTCTTCAGCAGCTTCGGCACCGCGAACACCGGGCCGATGCCCATTTCGTCGGGCTCGCAACCGGCCACGGCGAAGCCGCGGAAGATGCCCAGCGGAGTCAGGCCTTTTTGCGAGGCTAGCTTGGCGCTCATCACCACCGAGGCCGAGGAACCGTCGGAGAACTGGCTGGCGTTGCCGGCGGTGATGACGCCGCCGGGTATCGCCGAGCGGATCTTCGAGACGCCTTCCAGCGTGGTGTCGGCGCGGATGCCTTCGTCCGCGGCGATCGTGACTTCGCGGGTGCCCAGGGCGCCCGTGGCCTTGTCGGCGACGCCCATGGTCACCGTCATCGGCACGATCTCGTCGTTGAACTTGCCGGCGGCCTGCGCGGCGGCGGCATTGAGCTGGCTGCGCACGCCGTATTCGTCCTGGCGGTCCTTGCCGACCTTGTAGCGCTTGGCCACCTGCTCGGCGGTCTGCAACATGTTCCAGTAGATCTCCGGCTTCATCTTCAGCAGGGCGGGGTCCGTGATCATGTGGCGGTTGGCTTCCTGCTGTACGCAGGAGATGCTCTCGACGCCGCCGGCGACCAGGATGTCGCATTCGCCGGCGATGATGCGCTGCGCGGCCATGGCGATGGTCTGCAGGCCCGAGGAGCAGAAGCGGTTGACCGTGGCGCCCGGCACCGTGACCGGCAGTCCGGCGGCCAGCGCGATCTGGCGCGCGATGTTGCTGCCGGTGGCGCCTTCCGGCGTGGCGCAGCCCATCAGCACGTCCTCGACCTCGGCCGGGTCCAGCTTGGCGCGGGCCACCGCGTGCTTCACCGAATGCGCGCCGAGCGTGGCGCCGTGGGTCATGTTGAAGGCGCCCTTCCAGGACTTGGCCAGTCCGGTGCGGGCGGTGGATACGATAACGGCATCAGTCATTTGATTCTCCAGGATTCGGTTCGTCGGGTTCAGGCCGACGCAAGGGGCTTGCCTTCGGCGACGCGCTTGGCGATCAGCGGCGCCGGTTCCCAGAAGGCGTCGCTGGAACTGGCGGCGAACTCCTTCATGGTCCGCGCCACGTTGTAGAGGCCCACTTCGTCGGCATACAGCATCGGGCCGCCGCGGAACAGCGGGAAGCCGTAGCCGGTCAGGTAGATCATGTCGATGTCGGAAGCGCGCGCGGCGATGCCTTCTTCGAGGATGCGCGCGCCTTCATTGACCAGGGCGAAGATGCAGCGCTGGACGATCTCGGCGTCCGAGATCTTGCGCGGCGTGATGCCCAGTTCCTTGCGGTAGGCTTCCAGCATCGTGTCCACTTCGGGATCGGGAATCGCCTTGCGGTCGCCGGCCTTGTAAAGGTACCAGCCCTTGCCGGTCTTCTGCCCGTAGCGGCCCTGCTCGCAAAGCTTGTCGGCGAATTTGGCATAGCGGATCGAGGGCTTCTCGACATAGCGGCGCTTGCGGATCGCCCAGCCGATGTCGTTGCCGGCGAGGTCGCCCATGCGGAACGGGCCCATGGCCATGCCCCATTTTTCGAGCGCCTTGTCGACTTGCGCCGGCGTCGCGCCTTCTTCCAGCAGGAAGCCGGCGACGCGGCCGTAATGTTCGATCATGCGGTTGCCGATGAAGCCGTCGCAGACACCCGAGACCACGGCGGTCTTCTTGATCTTCTTCGCCACCTGCATCACGGTGGCCATGACGTCCTTGGCGGTGGCCGCGCCACGCACCACTTCCAGCAGCTTCATCACGTTGGCCGGGCTGAAGAAGTGCATGCCGACCACATCCTGCGGGCGTTTGGTGAAGTTGGCGATCTTGTTCACGTCCAGCGTCGAGGTGTTGGAGGCGAGTATGGCGCCGGGTTTGGCGATGGCGTCGAGCTGCTTGAACACCGCCTCCTTGACGCCGATTTCCTCGAACACGGCCTCGATGATCAGGTCGGCGTCCTTGAAGTCGTCGTAGGTCAGGGTGCCCTTGAGCAGGCCCATGCGCTGGTCCAGCTTTTCCTGGGTCAGCTTGCCCTTCTTCATGCTGTTTTCGTAGTTCTTGCGGATGGTGGCCATGCCCTTGTCCAGCGCTTCCTGCTTCATCTCGAGCATGGTGACGGGGATGCCGGCGTTGAGGAAGTTCATGGTGATGCCGCCGCCCATGGTGCCGGCGCCGATCACGCCGACCTTCGCGATCTTGCGCGTCGGCGTGTCGTCGGGCACGTCGGGGATCTTCGACGCGGCGCGTTCGCCGGTGAAGGCGTGGCGCAGCGCCCGCGACTCGGGCGTGCCCATCATTTCGATGAAGTAGCTGCGCTCGATCTTCATGCCTTCGTCGAAGGGCTTGGTCACGGCGGCCTGCACCGCGTCGATGCACTTGAAGGGGGCGGGGAAGGGGCCGGCCACGCCCTTGACCATGTTGCGCGAGAACTGGAAGTAGGCCTCCTGGTTCGGCATGTCGATCCGGATGTCGCGGATGCGCTTCAGCGGCCGCTTCTCCGCGACCACCTTGGCGGCGAAGGCCAGCGCGCCGGCCTTCAGCTCGCCCTCGATGAATTCGTCGAACAGCGGCGTGCCCTTGAACTTTTCGGAGGGCACCGGGTTGCCCGACAGGATCAGATTCAGCGCCGCTTCGACGCCGATGATGCGCGGCATGCGCTGGGTGCCGCCGGCGCCGGGCAGGAGGCCGAGCTTGATTTCCGGCAGGGCGATCGAGGCGCCGGCGACGGCGACGCGGAAGTGCGCGCCGAGCGCCAGTTCCAGTCCGCCGCCCATGCAGACGCCGCCGACGGCTGCGACGACGGGTTTCGGGCAGGCCTCGACGATGCGGATCACGGTCAGCAGGTTGGGTTCGGCATAGGACTTCGGCGAACCGAATTCGCGGATGTCGGCTCCGCCCGAGAAGGCGCGGTCTGAGCCGATCATGACCACGGTCGTGACCGCGGGGTCGGCGGTGGCCTGGTCGATGCCGGCGACGATGCCGCAGCGCAGGTCGTAGCCGAGGCCGTTGACCGGAGGATTGTCGAGTGTGATGACGGCGGTGCTGCCGATGACTTCGTACTTGGCGCTGCTCATGCTGACTCCTTGCTTAACGTGAAATACATCGCCAAGTGCGCTGTGTAAGGTTCGAGCGCAGCGAGCCGATCGATAGCCTCCCCGCGAGGGGAGGATGGGAGGGGCGGGCCCATTTGCCAGCGGGGCCCATGGCAGGCGGTAGATACCATCATCCGAGGTGGCCTGTCGAGGCCATTAGCGTTAGAGGATCGGGGTTCATACTTCCAGCCATTCCTTGCGGATGGCTTCGTTGGCCTTGAGGTCGGCAGGCGTGCCTTCGAACACGATGCGGCCGTGACCCATGAGGTAGAGGCGCTCGGAAATATCCAGCGCGATCGCCAGCTTCTGTTCGATCAACAGGATGGAGATGCCGCGCTTCCTGACTTCCTGCAGGAATTGCCCGACCAGTTCGACGATCTTCGGCGCCAGGCCCTCGGTCGGTTCGTCGATCATGACGAAATCCGGGTCGCCCATCATGGTGCGGCACAGGGTCAGCATCTGCTGCTCGCCACCGGAGAGCACGCCGCCGGGGGTGCCGTCGCGCTCCTTGAGGCGCGGGAACAGCGCATACATGTCGTCGATGCTCCAGCGCCCGGTGGCGCGCGGATCCTTGACGCCCAGCATCAGGTTCTGCCGCACCGTGAGGTCGGGGAAAATGTCGCGGTTCTCCGGCACCAGGCCGATGCCCAGCCGCGCGATCTCGTAGGCCTTCATGCCGAGGATATCGCGGCCTTTGAAGCGCACAGCGCCCTTTGCCACGACCTGGCCCATCACGGCCTTGGCGGTGGTGGAGCGGCCGACGCCGTTGCGACCGAGCAGGCAGACGATCTCGCCGGCATTGACGTGGAGGTTCACGCCATGCAGGACGTGGCTCTTGCCGTAGTAGCCGTGGAGGTCGGCGATTTCGAGCATGGGTGTGGAGGCGTCAGTCATGATTCAGGCTCGTCCCCAGATAGGCTTCCTGTACGGCTGCATTGCAGCGGATCGCCGCCGGCGCATCGGTGGCGATGACCTGGCCGTAGACCAGCACCGAGATGCGGTCGGCCAGGCCGAACACCACGCCCATGTCGTGCTCGACCATGACCAGGGTCTTGCCCTCGGTGACGCGGCGGATCAGCGCCACGGCTTCCTCGGTTTCGGTATTGCTCATGCCGGCGGTCGGTTCGTCAAGCAGGATCACGTCGGCGCCGCTGGCGATGGTGATCCCGATTTCCAGCGCGCGCTGTTCGGCGTAGGAGAGGATGCCGGCCGGCGTGTCGCGCCGCTTGCCCAGCCCGATGTCCTCCATCACGGCCTCGGCGCGCTGGCGCGCGTCCGCAAGCCCGGCCAGGCGCTGCCAGAAGGAGTAGCGGTAGCCCAGCGACCACAGCACGGCGCAGCGCAGGTTTTCGAACACCGAGAGGTTGTGGAAGATGTTGGTGATCTGGAAGCTGCGCGAGAGGCCACGTCGATTGATTTCGAAGGGCTTGAGGCCGACCACGTTCTCGCCCTTGAGTTCGATCGTGCCGGAACTCACCGGCAGGCGCGCGCTGATCAGGTGGAACAGCGTGGACTTGCCGGCGCCGTTGGGGCCGATGATGGCGTGGCGCTCGCCGCGATGGATGTCGAGATCGACGCCGCGGATGATTTCGCTGGCGCCGAAATTCTTTTTCAGCCCCTTGATTCGGATTGCCGGCGCGCTCATGCCTTGTCTCCATGCAGCGTGGCCAGCGCCGCATTCCACGCGGCGCCGGCGCGATTCCCGATCCAGCGCGTCAGGATCAGGCCGGTGCCGGTCACCGCGAGTGCCGTGACCCAGGGCGCCGGCGAGCCGAGCTTCAATTGCATGCCGAGCACCTTGGTCGCCGTGTCGCCAGCGCCGACTCCTTCGCCGGCGAGCAGGGCGTAGGTCAGTTCGACCAGGCCGACCAGGCCGGCCAGCAGGATCAGGACCGGTAGCGCCATGGCCAGGTAGTGCGGCAGCATGCGGCCGAACAGGCCGGCGTTCCACAGGTTGCGCTGCACGGCGATCAGGCTGGCGATGCCGCCCGGCGCCTTGAGCACCATGAAGAGGAAGAACAGTCCGAAATACAGCAGCCAGGCGTGCGTCATGCCGCCGATCACGATCTGCATCACGGTGATCAGGATCGCGCCGATGATCGGGCCGTAGAAGAAGCCGATGCCGCCGACGAAGGTCATCAGCAGCACGACGCCCGAGGTGTGGGCGTTGAGCGTTTCGGCGGTGACGATCTCGTAGTTCAGCGCCGTGAGGCCGCCGGCGGCGCCGGCGAACATGCCGGACAGGATCACCATCAGCAGGCGCACGCGCTCGGTGTCGTAGCCGACGAACTCGGCGCGCTCCGGGTTGTCGCGCACGGCGTTGGCCATGCGCCCCAGCGGCGTCTGCGTCAGGGCAAACATGGCGACGGTACACACGAAGGCCCACAGGACGATCAGGCCGTACATCTCGACCTGCGGCCCCCAGGTGAAGCCGAGGAAGCTTTCCTTGCCGATCACGCGGTTGCCCGAGACGCCGCCCTCGCCGCCGAACACGCCGGGAAACATCAGCGAGCAGGCGGCGACCAGTTCGCCGATGCCGAGCGTGATCATGGCGAAGGTGGTGCCGGCCTTGCGCGTGGTGACGTAGCCCAGCAGCACGCCGCCTGCCAGCCCGGCGCAGGCGCCCACCGCCGGCAGCAGGGCGACCACCAGCGGGCCGCCATCCTTGCCAATGGCATTGAGCGTGTGCATGGTGGCGAACGCTCCAAGTCCGTAATACACGGCATGGCCGAAGGACAAGAGGCCGGTCTGGCCGAGCAGCATGTTGTAGGACAGCGAGAACACCACCATGATGCCCATCTGGCACAGCAGCGAGATCAGGAAACCGCTCTTGAATACCAGCGGCAGGGCCAGGGCCAGGGCCAGGCAGCCCCCCCAGAGCAGCAGGCGGCTGCGCGTGACGAGTCTGCTGCTCACGATTCGCGTGCCCCCATCAGGCCGCGCGGGCGGAAGATCAATATCGCCACCATCAGCAGGTAGGGCAGCACCGGCGCCAACTGGGTGATCGTCAGGCGCGCCACCTGCGAGCCGGCGGGCAGGCTGACGCCGGCCAGCGCGAAGACGTCGGTGATCGAGATCGACAGCGCGACCGAAAAGGTCTGGATGCAGCCGATCAGTAGCGAGGCGACGAAGGCGCCACCCAGCGAGCCGAGGCCACCGACGACGACGATGACGAAGACGATGCTGCCTACCGCCGCCGCCATGCCCGGCTCGGTGACGAAGGCGTTGCCGCCGATGACGCCGGCCAGCCCTGCCAGCGCCGTGCCCCCGCCGAAGACCAGCATGAAGATGCGTGGCACGTTGTGGCCCAGCGCTTCGACCATGTCCGGCTTGGTCAGCGCGGCCTGGATGATGAGGCCGATGCGGGTGCGCGTCAGCAGCGCGTAGAGCGCGACCAGCATTCCGACCGAGATCAGCATCATGAAGCCTTTGTAGATCGGGAAGGAGGTGTCGAACAGGGTGAACAGGGTGCCGTCGAGTTCCGCCGGAATCCGGTAGTCGACCGCCACCTTGCCCCAGATCAGGTGCACCACTTCCTCGACGACGAATGCAAGACCGAAGGTGAACAGCAGTTCGGCGACGTGGCCGAAGCGGTGCGCGCGGCGCAGGCCGTAACGCTCCACGGCGGCGCCGACGGCGCCGACCAGCAGCGGCGCGACGAGCAGGCCGGGCCAGAATCCGACCCAGGAACTGATCTGGTAGGCGAAGTAGGCGCCCAGCATGTAGAAGCTGGCATGGGCGAAATTGAGGATGCCCATCATGCTGAAGATCAGTGTCAGCCCGCTGGACAGCATGAACAGCAGCAGGCCGTAGGTAATTCCGTTCAGCAGGGAAATGGCGACGAATTCCATTGCTTCCTCAATGCCGGTTCATGGCGACGGGTGATTCGAGTCCTGGCGATTCGGGGGTGATCGTCGAGCGCAGCGAGCCAGGCAATCGCCTCCCCCGCGAGGGGGGGGGTGGGAGGGGGTGGGCCTTGTTGGACCCTGCCGGGCGAGCAGGCTCGCCCGGATCAGGGACGTTCCATGATGCAGGAGGTGGGCAACTGCGAGTCGCGCTGCGAAATCGTGGCCAGCGTCTTCCAGCCATATCCCGTACCTTCGGAATCATGCTTGACCGTCTTGCCGTCGGCCTTGCTGAAGATCGAGATGTACAGGGGCTGCATGGCCTGGTGGTCGCTCTTGCGCATCCACACCTCGCCCGTGTCGTTCTGGAAGCGCATGTCCTCGAGCGCCAGCGCCACGGCCTTGGGATCGGTCGACTTGGCGGTATTCATCGCCTTGGCCACCATCTCGACCATGTTGTTGACCCGCAGGTAGTAGAACCAGACGCCGGGATACTTCTTGTTGAAGTCGAGGGCGAACTTCTCGGTGTTCTTGGTCGGCACGTTCATGTGCCACTCGGTGAGTTGCAGCACCAGGTTCTCGCCGGCCGCGCCCATTGCCTGCGGCGTGCCGAGGCCGCCCGCGTAGTAGGTGAAAAAGCGCGCCTTGAGGCCGGCATCCTTGGCCGCCTTGATCAGCAGCGAAAGGTCGTTGCCCCAGTTGCCTGTCATCACCGTGTCGGCGCCGGAGGCCTTGATCTTGGCGATGTAGGGGGCGAAATCCTTGACGCGGCCGATCGGATGCAGGTCTTCACCGACGATCTTGATGTCCTTGCGCTTCGCCGCCAGCATCTCCTTGGTGTACTTTGCCACCTGGTGGCCGTGGGCGTAGTCCTGGCCGATGATGAAGAGCTTCTTGATGGTCTTGTCCTTCTCCATGAAGTTGCTGATCGCTTCCATCTTCATTTCGGTGTTGGCGTCGAAGCGGAAATGCCAGAAGCTGCATTTCTCGTTGGTCAACGTCGGGTCGACTGCGGCGTAGTTGAAGAAAAGTACCGTCTTGTCGGGATTGCGCGCGTTCCACTTGTTCACCGCATCGATCAGCGAGTGGGCGGCGCCGGAGCCATTGCCCAGCGTCACGAAGCGGTAGCCCTGGTCGATTGCGGCTTTCAGCTGCAACTGGGTTTCCTGCGGGCTGCCCTTGTTGTCGAAGCCGTTGATTTCGAGCTTCTGGCCCATGATGCCGCCCTTCTGGTTAACCAGGATCTCGGCGGCCTCCTTGAAGCCCTTGAGGCCGGCCTCGCCGACGTTGGCGAAAGGACCTGACAGCGGGTCGATGTAGGCGATCTTGACCTGGGCCAGGGCGCTGCCGCCGATCAGCATGACGCTCGCGGCAAGCGCGAGGCGATTCAGAAACGGGCTCTTCATTGATGTCTCCTCTGAGTGTTGGCTCGGCAGTGCCAATCGGCCGCCGAATTCTATAGTTCTGCAGTGTGGAACATAGTTCTGTAATACACTCGAAATCATACTGATTGTACCGAGGGCTGTAAACGACTTTTTCGCATGTCGGAAGCCTTTGCTTTGCGCCCGCTCCTGCAGAAACACGCCCCATGTGCAGGACAGGCGGATGGTCGGGCACCGTGCCGAGGCGGAAATCGTTGGCCTCTTGGCATGCTGCACTGCAAAACGGATTGGGTTTCCTCGGGTCAGGCTGCCCCGTTGCCGCTTGCTTGGAGGGCGCGCCTCATGGCCCTTTTATTGCCCCTCATTAGTCCGAACGGCTCATTGAAGTAGTGCGTGGGCAGCGGTAAGATTTAGGCAATTGCATGCATAGGTTCCCGAATTCGGGAATCCTAGAACCGAGTGAGAAAAAAATGAACTCTCCATTTCGTACCTTCAAGCACAGCGTGCTGGCGCTATCCGTAGCCCTCATGACTGCGTCGGCGTGGGCCGAACCTATGCTGCAACTGGATATCCAGGGCGGCACTTACGACAACTCCACGCAGTCGATTCTGGCGTCCAGCAATTCTTTTTCGCTCTACGCTTACGGTCTCGCCAGTGGTCCGAAGCAGGTTTCGCTGGCGGACAATTTTTTCCTGTCGATTTCCCTGCTCGGCGTCGCCCAGCCTGGTGGCAACTACGGTTCCTTCACTGTGAACGGCAATACGATCAACGCCACCAGCGACATGATCTGGGGCACGCCGCCGGTCGATTCGATCATGGCCGAGTGGGATCCGGGTGACCTGTCGAGCCACGGCATTTTCCCGGCCTACTTCAAGGAAGTCGGCTTCCAGTTCAGTGCCGCCAACAAGTCCGGGCTTTACAACACCCAGAATGACTCCGGTTCCGGCCCGATAGCGGTTACCCCGCTGGGCTCGATGTACTACAAGCGCTTCGATTTCGACCTCAGCGGCCTGACTCCCGGACTGTCGGTGCATTTCGACCTTTACAACGAGAAATTTACCAAGGGCGCGGATATAGACGTGGACAAGTTCGCGCCCTTCTCGCACGACGCCGAGGCCCATGTCATGACCCCGATCCCGGAACCCGAGACCTACGCCATGCTGCTTGCCGGCCTGGGCCTGATGGGCTTGGTGGCGCGTCGGCGCAAGGGCCGCGCATTCTGATCCGGCCGGCCATTGCAACGACAACGGGAGCTTCGGCTCCCGTTGTCGTTTGCTGCAAGCTCTTTGCTCGGGCGCAATCCTATTTCGAGTGACAGGTCAGGCAAACCGCGCTGCCGGAGTTCGGCTTGCGCAGGAAGGTGGCGTTGAAAATGGTTCCGACCGTGGCGACGCCATGCGGATCATGGCAGGAACCGCATTCGACGGAGGGGCCGCCACCATAGTCGTAGAGACGGATCTCGCCCTTTTCCATCCGTCCGTTTCCGTTTTCGTCGAAGAATTTTGCACCGGTAACGGAGCCGCCAGGCGTCTTCCAGTCGGTGCCGTTGCCGTTGGCAGCGGGAAATTTGACCCCGACCGGATGGTCGTCGCGCAGGTCGGTACCTATCGCGGCGATGGTGAAATCGGCTGCACCGACCTTGTAGATAGGAGTCTGGCCCGGGGAGTGGCAGCCCAGGCATTCCGCCTCGTTGAGGCCCAGGTGCGCGAAGGGCCCCAGTCCGCTGGGATTGCTCCAGGTGCTGAGGAAGCCCGGACTCGGCGTCGCGTTGTAGCGACCGGAGCCGGGCATGTTCATGACCGCGTCCACGGCCTGCTGCCCGTCATGGCAGGAGAGGCATATCAGCGAGGCGGACCCCGGTTGCGACGGTGTTTGCGTCAGGCTGTTGGAGCTATAAACGTTATAGGTAGTACTGGGGATGCTGCGGTTCCACAGGGGCGCCGCGACGCTGGCGTTCGATCCATGCGGCGTGTGGCAATAGACGCAGACTTGTCCGTAATCGTTGCGGTAGGTATCCATGATGACGCCGGCCGGCCCGCCGGTGGCCTGCCGTTGCGTCAGGTTGTGGCGCGTATTGCGGATGGTGGCCTGGTTGGAAAATCCTGTCGTCAGGTCGCCGTCGGCCAGGCATTCGCCAGCGAGCAGCACCAGCCCAAGCACACAGGAAAGCCGTTGCAGGGCCTTGCCGCGCAGCAGCAACCGGCGGTCGGGCCACGGGTTTGCGGCGGTGTTATGGGTGCTTGCGGGCATGGTGGTCATTCTCATTTCGAGGCGTCTTGTCAGCGCGATGTCGTGTTCTCCGCGGTCACCGGACGGTGCTGTTCGGTGCCGCCGAGCCAGCGATACACCTCGATCTTCTTGAAATAGTGGTCGAGGACATACAGGCGCCGGGTTTCATCGATCGCAATGCCCGCCAGCAGGGCGAAGTTTCCGGGTCCGGGTTCGCGGTTGAGCGTACCCAGCGGCATCAGCAAATCCCCGGTGGGACTGAAGATCTGGACATTGTTGAAACCGCCGTCGGCGACATACACGTTGCCATCCGGGTCCAGCGCGATGGACCGCGGTCGCGAAAAATTGCCGAACGCGGTGCCCAGGCCGCCGAACTGAAACCTGAATCTGCCGCGGGAATCGAATGCCTGCACCCGGAAGTTCCCGGAATCGACCACGTACAGGGAACCATCGCCGGCCACCGCCGCCGCCAGCGGTATGTTGAACTGCCCCGCAGCACTGCCGCGCGGTCCGAGTCGGAAGCGTTCTCTGCCGTCGGGTGCCAGCGCGACCACCTTGTGGTCGTCCTGCTCGACATTGCCGCGGTCGACCACATACACCGTGGAGCCGTCGGCCGTCACCGCCACGCCGACGGGGTTCGAGAATCGGGTGCCGAGATCGATGGAGTCGATGAACAGGCCGATGGCATCGAACACCATCACCTTGCGCAAGTGCGTGTCGAGCACATAAACCTTGCCGCTGCCGTCGATGGCAAGGGCCTGCGGCCGCTTCAGGTCGTTCGGCTCGCGCAGGCCGAAGCGAAACAGCTTGCCACGCGAGGCGTCGAACACGGTGATCGCCTTTGCCGCCGGCTCGGCGACGTAGGTTCGCCCGTCGCGGCTGGCGATCGCCGTCGGCTTGTTGATCACCGGCGCATCGTTCGCCGCGGTCCGGCCCTGCAGCGCGCGTTGCCAGCGGTCGGAGTCCGTCTCCGGCGCGATGTCGATCGCCGATTGCAGGACGGTCTCGAATTCGAAGCGCGGCTGGTCCGGCGGCGCCGGCCAGAGCAGGCGCTGCGGCACTGCGGCCTTCTGTGCTTTGGGAGACACGGGCGCACAGGCGCCGAGTACCCCGGCCAGGGCAAAGACGAGCAGCGCTGCGCCGATGGCGACGGCATTGCGCATGGAACTCATCGCTCCCCAAGGCCTTGCATGTATCCATCCCCCTTGACGGGCCGGCTTCGCCCAAGCCCCCTTGCCATCGACCGCGATCGCCGAGAGCTTCTTGTTATCGCCGCCGGACTCTACGCGAAGACCCTGGCTCAGGCAATGTTATCTGCATTTGCCGTTTCCGCGCCCGGCGACTCCGGCGCGACTGGGCGGGATTTGCCGGCGGCGAGCATCGCGAGGCGACTGTCGGGTGTTTCCAGGCTGACGCGGCCGAGCTTGCCGCCGCGGTAATCGGTCAGTAGCGCGGGCTTGGGCGCTTCGCGCCGCTCGTTAGTCCGTCCGGGCTATTGAATCTTGCCCGCGATTAAAATATGGTTATGCGAAGCGTGTTTCGGTCAAGGTTTTCCGGACGTCACGTTCCATCTCGCCGGATCGCGCGGCACACTCGATAGAAAGGAAATAGCAATGACACCTATCAGGACTTTGATCGCAACCTCGTTTCTCCTGGGAGCCACGGCAGTCGCTCCGGCCCACGCCTTTTCATTGCTCGGTGACACGATCACCTCTTCCGGGTCCGCCGTAAACGCGGGGAATGCCACCATTGGCGCCGGTGTCGAATTCACCGGCATCATCAATTTCCTGGACTTCGACTTCGGCGCGACCACGCTGACCATATCGTCGAACCGCGACTTGAGCGCCTGGGGCGGCTTTGGGTCCAATACCTTCAGCGGGTTCGACCAGCCCATCACTTCGTTTTCGCTGTTCTCCAACAACGGCTTCAGCGCGGACTTTCTTACTGGCTTCAGCTTTACAGCCAACAGCATCACTTTGGACACGAACTCTGGACTTGTGCCGGGTGGGAATGGCTCCACCGCGGTGTTCATAATCAACGGTGTCGCACCGATTCCCGAGCCGGAAACCTACGCAATGATGCTCGCCGGCCTCGGCCTGGTTGGCTTTGCGGCGAGGCGGCGCAAGTTGCGCGCGAGTGTCTGAGCTGGTCTGCGTTGCGTCAACGACGGGAGCCGGGCGGCTCCCGTCGCTGTTTCCGGCGTCCTGAACTCACACGCTTGCGACGAGCATCGCGGCGCGGCTTTCCGGCGTTTCCAGGCTGACGCGGCCGAGCTTGCCGCCGCGGTAATCGGTCAGCAGCACCATCGCCGCTTTTTCCAGGTCGAGTTCGCCGCCGCGGCGGCCCTTGACGATGCAACCCCGCTTCCTGGCGACCGCTTCCAGTACGCCGATGCCGTCCATTCCGGTGGTGGAGAACCCGTAGCGCGCGCCGAGCGCGGCGGGGTAGCGTTGCAGCAGCAGGTCGGCGAGGAAGGTCGCGACTTCCGAGTCGATCACCGCATTGCGGCCGATGGCGTGGCTGGCGGCGAGCATGAAGCCGTCGCTGTCGTGGGTGATCTTCGGCCACATCAGGCCGGGCGTGTCGGTGATGCTCATGGTGGGCCCCAGGTCGATGCACATCTGCGACTTGGTCACCGCCGGTTCGTCGCCGACGGCGGCGACTCGGCGCTTGAGCAGCGCGTTCATCAGCGTCGATTTGCCGACGTTGGGTATGCCCATGATCAGCATGCGCAAGGGCTTGACGCCGTCATTGCGATGCGGCGCCAGCCCTTTGCACAGGCTGGGCACGCGCGCCGCTTCGCCGGGGCTCTTGCTCGAAATCGCCACCGCCTTGACGCCGGGCTGGCTGTTGTAATAGTCGAGCCAGGCTTGGGTTGCCGCCGGATCGGCGAGGTCGGACTTGTTGAGCAGCTTGAGGCAGGGACGCTGGCGGTGCAGGCGCAGTTCGCGGATCATCGGATTGCTGCTGGCTTCGGGCAGGCGCGCGTCGCAGACCTCGATCACTACGTCGGTCAGCGCCATGGTCTCGGCCGCTTTGCGACGCGCCGAGGTCATGTGGCCGGGGAACCACTGGATGGTCACTGGACTGCCTTCCCGCCGTCCACGGTTTTCGGCGCCGCGATGCCGATGCGTTGCTCGCCGACGCGCACCGTCTGCCCGGCGCGCAGCTTGCGCCGGACGCGAGTCTCTACCGCACCGTCGACGATCACCGTGCCGCTGGTGATCATGGCCTTGGCCGCGCCGCCGGAAGGGGCCAGCGCGAGCAGTTTGAGGAGGACGTTGAGTTCGATGAACTCGCCCTGGAGCTGGAAGCGTTGCATGGTCGGGAATGAGCGGGGGAGCCGCGATTATAGTCGCGGTGGTTTTCGCCCCGCTTGCCCCGTGCCATGTGCCAGATCAAGAGTCGGCGCTGGCGGCACGGCGCATAGTTACCGCTTCAGGCCGGCTTCGGCCGCCGCGCGATGAAGCGGTCGAGCTGGTTGGCGAAATTCTGCCGGTCGGCGTGGTTGAAGGCGGGCGGGCCGCCGGTATTGACGCCGCTGCTGCGCAGCGTATCCATGAAGTTGCGCATGTCCAGCAACTGGCGGATGTTCTCCGCGCTGTACAGCTCGCCGCGCGGATTGATGGCGAATGCCTGCTTGTCGATCACCAGCGCCGCCAGCGGAATGTCGGCGGTGATCACCAGGTCGCCGGCCGCCGCCTGTTCGACGATGTAGCTGTCGGCCACGTCGAAGCCTTTGGGCACCTGTACCGCGCGTATGTGCGGCGAGGGCGGCACGCGCAGCATCTGGTTGGCGACGAGGATGACCGCCAGCGCATGGCGCGTGGCGGCGCGAAACAGGATTTCCTTGATCACGCCGGGGCAGGCGTCGGCATCGACCCAGATCTGCATAATGCGGGTTTTGGTTGTAGGAACCACATTATGTCCCCTGGCGATAACGGCGCCTTCATGCCGCCCAATGATGGCCTGGCCGTGTTGGCCGCTCCCGAAGTGCAGCGCCTCGCTGCGCGCATGGCGCAGGACGCCTTCACCCGCATCTTCCGCCTCAGTACCGAAGGCGACGAGGCCGCATTGCAGGCGGCGCTGCTGGAACTCGGCGCGCGCGCCGGCAACTGGGCGCGTGCCGCGGCAGACGACGAGGCGCGGGCGCTGCGCCTGGCCCTGCTGGTGGGCGGCATCGACCAGTGGGGACTGGCCTACGCGCAGGCCTTCGAGCTCGCCGCGCTGCCCGCCGTCAGCGTCCTGCTCGGCGGCTTGCGCAACGGGCTCGATGCAGCGGCCGACGCGCGTTTCCAGCGCATGTATGCAGCCGTCGAGCAGGCCGAGGGCGACGCGGTCGATTTCAAGATGGAACTGCGGCGCAATATTCACCTGGCCCTTTGGCACGCCATGATCGCCTGCGACGACGCCGACGATGCGGCGCCCATCCTTGCCGCGCTGGGCGGCATGCTGGTGGGGCTGGTGCAGCGCATGCCGCTCTTGGGCTGGCGCCTGGCGGCGGACACCCTGGCCCACATCCAGTTGCGCTGCCTGAGCGAGGCGGCGGCGAGCACGGAACAGGCGCGGGAAACCAATGCGGCGCTGTTCACCGCCCTGCGCCAGAACCTGCCGCGTGAAATCTCCGAGCCGATGTTCGCCCACGCCAACCAGGCCGTGATCGCCTGGCAGCGCGCGCGGCGCGCGCACTGAGCGCGCCGCGTCAGGCGGCCACGCTCAGTGCGGCGAGTGTCATCCATAGATGACGAAACACGCGAAAAGCAAATCGAAGGCCCGCCCCTCCCATCCTCCCCTCGCGGGGAGGCTTCTGCCAGCTCGCTTCGCTCGACTAATACCCATCGCTCGGAACAAGCGATTCCGCGCTAAACCTCTTTCGCAGTCGCCGCGGCATAAACCAGTTGCGCCGCCACGGCGTCCTCCACCGCCTGGCCCAGGGCCTTGAAGATCACCGTCGCGCCGGCGGGTACCTGAACCGTGCCGGCGAGCACTTCGCCGATCTCGCACTGCACGGTCGAGTTGGACAGGATCACGTCGCCCGACTCGGTCTCGGCCGCGCGGCGATGGTCGGCGATCACGTAGTTGCGCATCGCCTCGTCATCGAGTTCGCGCCAGGTGGGGCGTGGCGCCCCCACCGCGTGCACCAGCGCGCCGGGCTTGAGCCAGCGGCCCAGCAGCACCGGCGTGCTGGCATTGGTGACGGTGACCACGATATCGGCATCGCGCACCGCGGATTCCGCATCTGCGCAGGCTGTGCCGCCGATCTCGGCGGCGCAGCGCATTGCATTGGCGCGGGTCGGGCTCCAGACACGGATGTTGGTCAGCGGCACCACGGCACGCAGCGCCCGCGCATGGCTGCGCGCCAGCGCGCCCGAGCCGAGGATGGCCAGGCGCTTCGGGCTGCCATCGCGCAGGGCGCGCGTTGCCACGGCCGATACAGCGGCGGTGCGCAGCTCGGTCAGCCAGGTTGCATCCATCACCGCCAGCGGCACGCCCGTGGCGGGGTCGAGCAGCAGCAGCGTGGCGATCATGGTCGGCAGCCCGCGCGCGGGGTTGCCCGGCATCTGGGTGATCAGCTTGGTCGCGAGGGCGCCCGCGGTGCGCGCCGGCTTTACGAAGAGCAGGCTGCCCGGCTCGGCAAGCTCCAGCACGGTGCGCATGGGCTGCACCACGCGCCCGGCGGAAAGATCAATCAGCGCCTGCGCGATGGCTGGCAGCAGGGCCTCGAGCGCGAGGTGGCGGCGCACGGCGGCGTTGTCCAGCAGCAGGGGTGGCTTGATCATGGCGGCGAAAGACGGAAAGCGGTGCGTAATCCTATCGCGTCGCGACGCGATGCATTAGGATGCGCGTATCGTTACTTGTGCCGGAGATCGAAATGAAAAAGCTGTCGCTGCAACTCAATGCCGAACTGGAAATCCCTGACGACTGGGAACTGGTCGAGCATTCCTCCGGCATTTTCGTGCTCAAGGTCGGTGATCGTTTCGTCGATTTCGACATCACCCCGCTGGTCACCGCCTCGACCGCGCCCGACGCCACCTGGAGCGACGAGGACGAGCAATTCACCGAGGAAATCCTCGACATGGTGACCGGGCTCGATTCGCAGATGGAAATCAGCTACCTGCAGTAGGCGCGGGCGTATTTCCGTCGCGGGCGGCCAATGGACGCCGAAGCGGCGCGACCATGAACCGCCAGCAACTCACGCCCGGCGCTGCCCACCTGCTCGGCTTGCTGCTGATCGCGGCCGGCATACTGCCGATGCTGGCGGCATTCGACATCGGTCCGCTGCGGCAGGAGGACATCAACGGTCCGCCCTGGCTGGGCTTCGTCGCCGGCGGCATCTTCGCGGCGGGCGGCGCGGCACTCATCGCCGGCCCGCAGGCGCCGCTGGCCAGTGGCCTGTTCGGCATCCTGGCGGCGGCGGGACTGGCCGCCATCGGGAACTGGATCGCCTTCGGCGCCGGCGAGCGCGCCTGTTCCGGCAGCATTTCCCTGCCTTGGCTGTGGGGCACAAGCGACCTTTCCGGGCTGGCCTGCCGCCTTCCCTTTGGCTTTGGCGCCCTGATCGTCGATGCCTTCGTCTGCTACGCGACAATCGCGTTGCTGCAAAAGGCGCTGGGCGGGCCGCCGCGCCTGGCACGGCTGCTCAAGTTCGCGGAATGGCTGATCGTCGCCAGCCTCGCGCCCTTCATCGTGCTGTTGCTGGTCATGGGCCTGGTCGGCGGCGCGGGTTCCGCCATCCGCACGCGTTGGACAACCGGCGCCTGGCCGCGCAACGAGGCGTTCATCGCACGGCAGAAGGCCAGAGGCCTGCTAGGGCGTTTTGGCGGCAGCCGAAAACCGGACTGAGAGGCTCTATCATTCGCGCATGGATATCCTGACCCATGCCGTCATGGGCGCCGCACTGGCCAGCGGCGTCGTATCGCTGCGCTACCGCGGCCAGGAGTCGGCGCTGGCGCTACGGCGTTCAGCGGCCATCGCCGGCGCGGCGGCGGGCGTGCTGCCCGATGCCGATGCCCTGATCCAGAGCGGCGCCGATGCGCTGCTGGTGCTCGACTACCACCGCCATTTCACCCATGCGCTGGCCTTCGTGCCGCTCGGCGCGCTGGTCGCGGCGGCGCTGCTGTGGCCGTTTTTGCGCCGGCGCCTGGGCTTCTGGCGGCTCTACCTGTGCTGCTTCGTCGCCTACCTCGCGCACCCGCTGCTCGACGCCTGCACCAGTTACGGCACCCACCTCTGGCTGCCCGTGCTGCAGCGGCGCGAAGCCTGGAACCTGATCGCGGTGGTCGATCCGGTGTTCACGCTCCTCCTCGCGCTGCCGCTATTCCTTTTCTTGCGCGATCCGCGATCGAAGGCCGTAGCCTGGGGCCTGGCGCTGGGCATGGCCTATTTCGGCCTGAGCTTCATGCAGCAGCAGCGCGGCGAGGCGGCGGCGCTGGCGCTGGTGCAGGCGCGCGGCCACAATGCGACGCAACTGTCGGTCAAGCCGTCGATGGCCAACCTGCTGCTGTGGCGCGCGCTGTATGTGCATGACGGCCGCGTGCAGGTCGATGCCTTCCACCTCGGGCCGACGCTGCGCCACTATCCGGGCGAATCGGCGCCGCTGCTCGACATGGCCGGCGCGCAGGCGGTGGCGGCGGGCGACATGCGGCGCCTGGACGACATCGAGCGCTTCCGGGCTTTTTCCGACGGCTTCCTGGTGCTCGATCGCCAGCGCCCCGGTTTCGTCGGCGATGCGCGCTATGCGATGCAACCCTCCGTCGTCGCGCCGATCTGGGGCCTGCAATGGCGCGGCCCCGGCGCGGCGACGGAATTCGTCAGCCGCCACGAGTTTTCGCCCGCGATGCGACGCGATTTTTTGGCTATGCTGTTGGGACGCGACAAACCGGCTCCCTGATGCTTGCCTACATAATCCGCCGCCTGCTGTATGCGATCCCGATCCTGATCGGGGTGAACCTGCTTACGTTCGCGCTGTTCTTCGTGGTCAATACGCCGGACGACATGGCGCGCATGCAGCTCGGCGTCAAGCGCGTGACGCCGGAAGCGATCCAGAAGTGGAAGGCCGAGCGCGGCTACGACAAGCCGCTGGTATGGAACGCAGCGGCGGCGGGCGGCGCGAAGCTGACCGACACCATCCTGTTCGCCAAGTCGGTGCGCATGTTCGTCGGCGACTTCGGCCGCGCCGACGACGGCCGCGACATCGCGCGCGAGATCACCACGCGCATGGGGCCGAGCCTCGCCATCGCGGTGCCGACCTTCGTCCTCGGCCTCTTCGTGGCGATTTCCTTTGCCCTGCTGCTGGTCTTCTTCCGCGCCACGACGCTGGATTTCGCCGGGGTGGTGCTGTGCGTGGCGATGATGTCGATCTCGGGGCTGTTCTACATCATCGGCGGGCAATGGCTGGTGTCCAAGGTCTGGCACCTGGCGCCGATCTCGGGCTACAGCGGCGGGCTTGATGCGGCGAAATTCCTCGTTCTGCCGGTGCTAGTGAACGTTGTCTCGGGGATCGGTTCGTCAACCCGCTGGTACCGTACCATCTTCCTCGAAGAGATTACCCGCGACTACGTGCGCACCGCGCGTGCCAAGGGCCTGCCGGAACGCGTGGTGCTGTTCCGTCACGTGCTGCGCAACGCCATGATCCCGATCCTGACCGGCGTCGTCGTAGTGATTCCCAGCTTGTTCATGGGTAGCCTGCTAATTGAATCCTTCTTCGGCATTCCGGGCCTGGGCAGCTACACCATCGACGCCATCAACGCGCAGGACTTCGCCGTGGTGCGCTCGATGGTCTTCATCGGCTCGGTGCTCTACATCGTCGGCCTGCTGGCAACCGATATTTCCTACACCATCGCGGATCCGCGGGTACGCCTGAAATGAGCTTTCAGCCCGTGCTGCTCTGGTCGGACGCGCTGCTCTTCATCCTGATTGCGACAATCATCGCGCTGGCGCTGTGGGCGCGCCGCCAGGAGCCCCTGCGCGCGGCCTGGGGGCGGGTGCTGAAGGATGGCGTGGCGATGGCGGCGGCGACAGTACTGGCTGTCTTCGTCCTGATCGGCCTGCTCGATTCATTGCATTTTCGGGAGCGGTTGCCCGATCAGCCAGGAGTGCCGGCCAGATACGCGGTCGACGTGAGTTCGGTGCTTGACGCGTTGCTCTCCGATCTGCGCGCGCGTAGCGAGAAGACCTACTCGGCGCCGCTGGCGACGCATCTCTACTCCAAGGAAGCGCTGGCGGATTCGGCACAGCGCGAGTTCCCGCGCTTGAAACATGGCGGCGCGCACCTCGGACAGGATCTCTCCAGTCATGAGTTCGACATCGCGCTGCGAGTCTCGCGCGGCTGTGCGGGAGGTTTGGTTATCTGGTTGTTGCTGGTCAGCGTGTGGTGCAAGGTGCGCGGCCTTGAATTCATCGAAATGCTGAAAGTCGGCGCTGACGGTACGGCGATGCGCCCCGTGATTCTTACGATGTTGCCCATCCTGCTGTTGTTTGGCGTCGCGATGTCGCTCGGCGGTAGCTACCATGTCTTCGGCACCGACAAGGTGGGACTGGATGTTCTATACCTTTCGTTCAAGGCAATACGTACCAGCCTCTTGATTGGTACTCTGGCGACGCTGATCATGCTGCCGGCTGCGATTCTGCTGGGGATACTGGCGGGCTACGTTGGTGGTTGGGTGGACGACCTGATCCAGTATCTATACACCACGCTCTCCTCAATCCCCGGCGTGCTGCTGATCGCAGCGGGGGTGCTGATGATGCAGGTGATTATCGATACCCATCCAGATTGGTTTGCTACGACCGCCGAGCGAGCAGACGCGCGGTTCCTGGCGCTTTGCGCGATCCTCGGAGTTACGGGCTGGACGGGACTCGCTCGGCTATTGCGTGGCGAGACGCTGAAGCTTCGCGAGCTGGAATACGTCCAGGCGGCGCAGGCCTTTGGCGTCGGTCGCTTCGCCATCATGTTGCGCCATATCCTGCCCAATTTGATGCACATCGTAGTGATTGCGGTTGTGATGGACTTTACTGGGCTCGTGTTGGCTGAGGCCGTGTTGTCTGCCATTGGCATCGGAGTCGACCCGAATACGGTGAGCTTCGGCTCCATGATTAACACGGCGCGTTGGGAATTGGCGCGTGATCCCATCGTATGGTGGTCACTCGTTGCGGCATTTTTCATCATGTTCGCCCTGGTGCTGGCCGCCAACCTGTTCGCCGACGCCGTTCGCGACGCCTTCGATCCGAGGTCGTCGGCATGAGTATTCTGGAAGTACGGGACCTGGCGATTCACATCCGCGCCGCGCGCCCGGTGGATGGCGTCAGCTTCGACATCGCCGCAGGCGAGTGCTATGCGCTGCTCGGCGAATCCGGCTGCGGCAAGTCGATGACGGCGCTGGGCCTGATGCGCCTGCTGCCAGCAGCGGCGGAGGTGGCATTCGGCAGCGTCAGCTTCGAGGGCACGGACCTGCTGGCCTTGCCCGAGTCCGGCATGCGCGACGTTCGCGGCGGCGGCATCGGCATGATCTTTCAGGAGCCGGCGACCAGCCTCAATCCGGTGCTGACCGTCGGCCGCCAGATCTGCGAGTCCCTGCATTTGCACGCAAAGCTCAATGGCGCGGCGGCGCGCGCGCGCGCCGCGGAACTGCTGGAGCAGGTAGGCATTCCCGACCCCGTTCGCCGCCTCGACGAATTCCCTTTCCAGCTTTCCGGCGGCCTGCGCCAGCGCGTGATGATCGCCATCGCGCTGGCCGGTTCGCCGCGCCTGCTGATCGCCGACGAGCCGACCACGGCGCTGGACGTGACGATACAGGCGCAGGTGCTCGACCTGCTCGACGAACTGCGGCGCACGCAGGGCATGGCGCTGCTGCTGATCACGCACGACCTCGGCGTGGTGGCGCGCATGGCCGACCGCATCGGCGTCATGTATGCCGGGCAACTGGTCGAGGAGGCATCGCGCGAAGCCTTTTTCTCTCGGCCGGCGCATCCCTATTCGGTGCGCCTGTTCGCGGCGCTGCCGGATGCCGCCAATCGCGGCGGGCGGCTGACGACGATTCCGGGCAGCGTGCCGGCGGCGGATGTGCGCCACATCGGGTGCCGCTTCGCCGACCGCTGCGGCGAAGTCATGCCGGTCTGTTCGACGGAGCTGCCGCCATGGCGCGAGGTCGACGCCGGGCAGCGCGTGCGCTGCCATCTGCCCGGCGCCGCGCCGGCAGTCAGTTCAAGAGTCGGCGCTGGCGACACGGCGTCCGAAGCGGCAACGCCGCCCCTGCTCGAGGTGCGCGACCTGCAGGTGCATTTCCCGATCCGGCGCGGCCTCCTGCAACGCGCCGTGGGCGCCGTGCGCGCGGTCGATGGCATGTCGCTGCAACTGATGCCCGGACGCACCCTGGCGCTGGTCGGCGAATCCGGCTGCGGCAAGACCACCGCCGGCAAGGCCATGCTGCAACTGATCCGCCCCACCGGCGGCAGCGTGCGCCTCGCCGGCGACGAACTCACCACCCGGTCGACGCAGGAGCTGCGGCCGCTGCGCGCGAAAATGCAGATGGTATTCCAGGATCCCTTCGCCTCGCTCAACCCGCGCCTGCGCGTCGGCGAGATCATCGCCGAAGGCATGCAGGCATTGGCAACCGGGGACGCCAATGTGGCGGCGAAGATCGGCCCGTTGCTGGAGCAGGTCGGCCTGCGCGCCGACATGGCGACGCGCTATCCGCACGAGTTCTCCGGCGGCCAGCGCCAGCGCATCGCGATCGCCCGCGCCCTGGCGGTGAATCCGCAACTGCTGATCTGCGACGAGCCGACCTCGGCGCTGGATGTGTCGGTGCAGGCGCAGATCCTCAACCTGCTTTCCGACCTGCAGCGCGACCTGAAGCTGGCCTACCTGTTCATTACGCACAACATCGCGGTGGTGGATTACCTGGCCCACGACGTGGCGGTGATGTACCTCGGCCGCGTCGTCGAAAGCGGCTCGGCGGAAGAGGTACTGCGCAGCCCGCGCCATCCCTACACGCAGGCGCTGCTGGCGGCCGTGCCGCGCGTCGATGGCGTGCGCGGCGACGCGCCGAAGCTGGCGGGCGACATGCCCTCGGCGGCAAAACCTCCGGCGGGATGCCACTTCCATCCGCGCTGCCCGCTCGCGGATGATGAATGCAAGCGTGACTACCCGGGGGAAACCCGCGTCGGCGCGACGCAGGTGGTGCGCTGCTTCAAGGCGGGCTGAGCCGCGCAGCTATGGCCGTTGCGCTTGACGCCGATGGATCCGGCGTTAGCCTGCACTGAATTTTGGCTTCGCCTCTGCTTCAGCGCTGCTTCGGCTTGGGTGCAGGCTTGCGGATCTTCACCGTGATCGCGCCTCTTTTCGGCTTGCCGGTGGATTTGCCGACAGCCTTGCCTGCCTTGCCCTTCTTCGCCTTGACCGCCTTCGGTGGGGCGACCGGCGTCTGCGGCAGGCGCGCCGCCAGCGCTTCGTGGCCGATGGCGTCCTTGCCCGGCACCAGCAGGCCGAGGCCGGGCGCCACCTTGGTCTTGGCATTGATGCCATTGAGCTGCTTGAGGCGAGCCAGGGTGAGTCCGTAGCGCTTGGCCACCGCTTCGAGCTTCTCGCCCTTCTTCAGGCTGTGCGTGAACCAGGCGGTCAGCGGCTTGTCCTGGGCCTCGTGCTGCTGCAGGTTGGCGAGGAAGGTCTGCACCTTGTCGGCCGGCAGCACCAGCGGGCTGTTGGCCGCGCTCGGCATCACCGGCCGGCTGTAGGCCGGATTCAGCGCGATGAATTCCTCGACCGGAATTTCGGCCAGGCGCGCGGCGAGCGCGATGTCCATGTTCTCGCTGCGCTCCACCGTGGCGAAGTAGGGGCGATTGGGAATCGGGTCGAGCGTGATGCCGAACAGTTGCGGCTGGGCAATGATGTTCTTGATCGCCTGCAGCTTGGGCACGTAGTAGGCGGTTTCGGCCGGCATCTTCAGGTTGCGGTAGTCGGTCGGCAGTCCCCTGGCCTGGTTCTTCGCCACGGCGCGACCGACCGCGTTCTCGCCCCAGTTGTAGGAGGCCAGCGCGAGGTGCCAGTCGCCGTGCATCTCGTAGATGGTCTGCAGGTAGTCGAGCGCGGCGCCGGTGGAGGCGACGATGTCGCGGCGCTGGTCGAACCAGGCGTTCTGCTGCAGCTTGTAGGTCTTGCCGGTGGCCGGGATGAACTGCCACATGCCCAGCGCGCGCGCCGAGGAATAGGCCAACGGGTTGAAGGAACTCTCTACCACCGGCAGCAGGGCCAGTTCGGTCGGCATGCCGCGCTTTTCCAGTTCGCTGACGATGTGGTGCAGGTAGCGCCGGCTGCGCTCGAAGATGCGCTTCAACAGGTCGGGCCGGTTCAGGTACCAGGCCTGGCGGTCGGCCACCAGCGGGCTGTCCAGGTCCGGCATGGAAAAGCCGTTGCGCATGCGCTGCCAGAGGTCGTCCGGCGGCGTGGTGAGATCGATGGTCGGGATCGGCGGCAGTTCGTCGCGCACTTCCTGCGAGGGATCGGGCAGCAGCGGCACCACGGTCGACGGCGCCGGAGCGAAACCCAGGGTCGGATTCGGGGTCAGTTCGGCGGTCAATTGGAGCGCCTGCTCGGCATGGGCCGAAGCCGTGAGCAGTAGCAGCAGCAGTGCGAGGCGGCGGAACGGTGGCATTGGGCGGGTGATGCACCGTCGAGGGTGCGCGTGAAGGCGGCGAATCTTATCACCGCTGGCGGCCGGGGCAGCGAACGGGCGACGCTTGTTACAAGACGCCCCGGGTTCGCTGCCGCAAGGACACGAGTTCGTGCCTTTCGGTCTGGCCGAAGCGGCTGTTCCGGCCGTGGGTGATGAATTCGCGCTTGATCACGAAATTGATGCCCGGCACCAGCCAGAGCCTTGCCTCAAGCCGCACGCTCGCGGTGAGGTTCCAACCGTTTCCTTCGATCAGGAAGGTGTCGAAGCTTCCCGCCGGAACGGCAATGGTTTCGCGCTTCACGATATGAAAATCATAGTAGGCGTTCGACTGCCTGCCGTTAAGGGTTCTGCGAAAAGCGGCAGTCCATTTCTTGCCGACCTGAAGTTCGGCGGGTATGAACTGCACCGGGGAATCGAATGCGATCGGGCCGTTCTTGATAAAGTTTCCCATCAGGTCCGTAATCGATTGGCCATTGTTGTACTCGACCCGGTCCTCGTCGTAATCCACGCGCGTCACACGCGGGCTGTAAACCCGCTCCTCCACGCCGGTCAGGATGTCGGACAGCCTGATGGTTGCCGTGTCGCCGACCGTGAAGATGCGACCCAGCGGGAAACGTCCGGCCGAGTAGGGATTGGCCGAGGGCGGAATCAGCACCGGTACGGCCACGCCGGCGTGGATTTCGATCGGCGAAGCGCCGCTCGGCGCGGTGGGTTGTTGCAGTCTGCTCGCTGGCGTACTTGCGGTGGCTGCCGGTTCCGGCGGGGCCGGCACCAATTGCGGGGCGGCTGCGGCTTGCCGGCGGGCCTGTTCTTCGTCCGCCAGGCGCTTATTTTCCTCCGCGCGACGCTGGCGTTCCTGTTCGGCGCGTTGTTGCTCCGCGGCGACGCGCTGCCGTTCCTGTCGTTCGCGTTCCTCTGCCAGGCGCTTCTCTTCGGCGATCCTCAGCCGTTCGCGCTCCTGGTGCTCGCGCTCCAACTGGCGCCTGGCTTCGAGATTCTTCTGCTCGGCCTGGCGCTTGCGCAGTTCCTGGAACTCGCGTTCCTGCTGCTGCTTGCGCTCGGCGGCGAGGCGCTGTTCTTCGGCCAGGCGCAGCCGTTCGCGTTCGACGCGCTCGCGCTCCTGGCGCTCGCTTTCCAGTCGTTGCTGTTCCTCGCGCGCGCGCCGTTCCTCCTCCAGCCGCTTTTCGGCGGCGAGTTGTTCGGCCTCGGCCAGTAGCCGGGCCAGGCGCATCTGGGCGATTTCGGCGAAGCGGCCGTTGGGATAATTGCGCAGATAGTTGATCCAGTCATCGGCTTGTTTCGATGATTTGATCCGCGTCCACTCGGTCACATCGGCTTCGAGCTGCTTTTCGATTTCGGCTTCGCTGAGCTTGCCGGTTTCGCCGTTGAAAATGAACACGTCGCCTTCAAGCGAGGTGGTTTCCCAGGGAATCTGGGCGCCGTTCGAGGCCAGCCTGACATTGAGGCGCACGCGTTTC
Source organism: Rhodocyclales bacterium (assembly GCA_016235805.1). Taxonomy (GTDB): domain Bacteria; phylum Pseudomonadota; class Gammaproteobacteria; order Burkholderiales; family Rhodocyclaceae; genus Sulfuritalea. The sequence continues at coordinate 63,187 of JACRIY010000001.1, read as the reverse complement.
AGGGCGTCCTCGACCCGGGTGCCGCGGCGGCCCAGTTCGCGCACCAGGTGCTCGGTGTACAGACCGTTCTGCCCCTCGCCATCGGAGGCCACGTTGCCCGGCGAGGTGGCGTAGGCGAGCAGGCTGCCGACCGGCGCATCGAACTGCGAGAGGCCTTTTTGTTCCGGGCGGTAGGCGCTGCCGAAGGGGTTGTTGCGGCAGGCGTCGAGGATGATGACAAAGGTCTTGTCCTTGGCCGCGGTCAACTGGCCGAGCAGCAGGCCGAGGTCGACGCAGCGCTGCTTCATGTCGTCCTGCTTTTGCACCACGGCATCGACCGGCAGCAGGTAGTTGCGCCAGTCGAGCTGGGCGCCGTGGCCAGCGTAATAGAACACCACCAGCTTCGTGTCCGGGCGCTTCGCGGCGGCGCCGAAGCGCTCGATGGCCGCCATCATGTCGGCCCGCGTGGCGTTCAGATGCGAGTCAACGGTGAAGCCGGCCTGGGCAAAAAGGCCGCCGACCGCCTTCGCGTCGTTGGCCGGATTGACCAGCGGCGAATCGCGATAGGCGCTGTTGCCGATGATCAACGCCAGGCGCGATGGATCGGGCGACGCGGGATTGGCCGCCCAGACAGGACGGAACGACAGCGCCGGCGGGATTGCGGCGAGGGCCTGGATGAAGCGGCGGCGGGAGGTCATAGTGAGTTAGCGCGAAACCGCTGATTGGGCCGCCAGTAACATCGAGCGCAGCGAGCCGTTTTGGAACTCCCGTGAGGGGGCGAGGCGGGAATTCGCGACGCATGCGTCGCGCCGCCGCAGCCGGCCGGCTGTGCAAAGCCGGCCGTGGGCTGCTTGGCGGGAAGGGGGGCGGGCCGAGTTTGCTCGCCCATGGCTCGGTGAGGATTTGAGCGTTCCATGATTAGCGGGTGGTTGTCGAAACCATGGGCGTTAGAAACGGTTTTTCCACTCGCGGATCGCGGTGAAGGTTTCGATCGGATCGGCCGGCGCGTGGCCGAGGCGTGACGCGGCGGCGGCGCGCACGGCGGGCTCGTCCCAGCGCAGGAAGGGATTGGTGTCGAGTTCGATCCCGATGCGGGTCGGCACCGTCGCACGTCCGGCGGCGCGTTCGCGCGCCACGGCCTCGATGCGGCGCTGTACGGCCACGCTGCCGGGTTCGACGGCGGCGGCGAAGCGCAGATTGCTCTGGGTGTATTCGTGGGCACAGTACACAAGAGTCGGCGCCGGCAGCACGGCGAGCGATGCCAGCGAGGCTTGCATCTGTGCCGGCGTGCCCTCGAACAGGCGCCCGCAGCCGGCGCCGAACAGGGTGTCGCCGCAGAACAGCGCGCCGGCCGTTCCGATGTTTGGGCCATAATAGGCGAGGTGGCCGCGGGTATGGCCGGGCACGGCGATGACCTCAAGCGCGACGCCGATTTCGGGCAGTTCGATATGCTCGCCGCCGGCCAGCGAATTCGTTACCCCGGCGATGTTTTCCAGCGCCGGGCCGAACACGGGCACGGGATTGCGTGCCAGCAGGTCCGCGACGCCACCGACGTGGTCGCCGTGGTGGTGGGTGGCGAGGATGGCGCAGAGACGGTCGCCGCTTTGCGCCAGGTGCGCGATCACCGGCGCCGCATCGCCGGGATCGACAACCGCGACCTGGCCGTTGGCGCGCAGCAGCCAGATGTAGTTGTCGTCGAAGGCGGGCAGGGCGAGTATTTCAATCATCAAGCGATTTTCACCGATTAGGGCGCAATGTCAATTCAGGGATTCGAGGACTGGCTGAAAACGCCGGCAGGTCAGTATGTGCTCGATTGGGAGCAGCAGAAGCACGACCTGCTGGTGGCCGACATCTTCGGCTTCAACGCCGTGCAGTTGTCGCTGCCCGGCCACGATTTCCTGCGCGCCAACCGCATGCCGCTGCGCTTCCGCTGTGATGACGGGCGCTACGACGGCGTGTCCGAGGTGCGCTCCGACCTGCATTTCCTGCCCTTCGCCAACAACAGCATCGACCTCGTGGTGATGCCGCACACGCTGGAGTTCGATCCGAACCCGCACCAGGTGCTGCGCGAGGTCGAACGCGTGCTGGTGCCGGAAGGCCACGTGATCGTCACCGGCTTTAACCCCTTCAGCCTGTGGGGCGCGCGGCGCAAGTTGTCGCGGCGCCAGGCGCTGCCGCCCTGGCGCGGCGCTTATCTCAGCGTGCCGCGCCTGAAGGACTGGTTCTCCCTGCTCGGCCTGGAGATGCAGGCCGGTGCCTTCGGCTGCTACGCGCCGGCCGTGACCCAGGAGAAGTGGCTGCGCCGCTTTCGTTTCATGGATACCGCGGGCGACCGCTGGTGGCCAATCGCCGGTGCCGTGTATGTCGTGCAGGCGATCAAGCGCCAGCACGGCATGCGCCTGATCACTCCGGTCTGGAACGACCGCAAGGCGAGGGCCAAGGCACTGGTGTCGGTCGCGCAGCGCGAGCGGGCGGAGGACGGATGAGGCCAGCCGGCGCTGCGCGGTCAGGCAGTAGTCCGCAGGCGGCTTGCCGGTAGAATTCGGCCTTCCACATTTGGCGGCAAATCCATGATCGACATCTACACCGACGGCGCCTGCAGCGGCAATCCCGGCCCCGGCGGCTGGGGCGCCATCCTGCGCCATGGCGACACCGAAAAGGAATTGTTCGGCGGCGAAGGGCTGACCACCAACAACCGCATGGAAATGATGGCGGTGATCGAAGCCCTGCGCGCGCTCAAGCAACCCGTGACGGCGCGGGTGCATACCGATTCGCAGTACGTGCAGAAGGGCATCAGCGAGTGGATCCACGGCTGGAAGCGGCGTGGCTGGAAGACCGCAGCCAAGGAACCGGTGAAGAACGAGGATCTCTGGCGCGAACTGGACCGCCTCGCGGCGTTGCACAGCATCGAATGGATCTGGGTCAAGGGCCATGCCGGCCATGTCGAAAATGAACGCGCCGACGTGCTGGCGCGGCGCGGCGTCGAACTGGCGCGCAAGGGGAACTGAGTTGCGCCGGGTAATCCTAGATACCGAAACCACCGGGCTGGATTTTCGCACCGGGGACCGGGTGGTCGAAATCGGCTGCGTCGAGCTGATGGGGCGGCAAATCACCGGCCAGCGCTTTCACGCCTACCTCAATCCGGGCCGTCCGGTGGCCGATTCGGAACGGATACACGGGCTGTCGGATGAATTCCTCGCCGACAAGCCGAAATTCGCCGAAGTCGCCGCCGAATTCGCCAATTTCGTTCGCGGCGCCGAACTGGTGATCCACAACGCGGCCTTCGACGTCGGCTTCCTCGACAACGAACTGGGCATGCTGAAACACGAACCCATCGCGCAACTGTGCAGCGCGGTGACCGACACTCTGCGCATGGCGCGCGAAATGCGTCCGGGCAAGAAGAACAACCTCAACGCGCTGTGTTCCGAATTCGGCGTGGACAATTCGGGCCGCCAGTTGCACGGCGCGCTGCTCGACGCGGAATTGCTGGCCGAGGTTTATCTGGCCATGACGCGTGGCCAGAACTCCCTGGAAATTGCCTTCGACAGCCCGGTGGCGGACCTCGCGCCGGGTACGGTGCGCCAGCGTGCTTCGCTGCGGGTGCTGGCGGCCAGTGCGGAGGAGGAGGCCGAGCACCAGCGCGTACTGGACGAAATTGCGCGCGAGAGCAAGGGCCGTTGCCTCTGGCGCGACCTGGAGGGCGCGGCGCCGGCCTGATTGCGTCCGTGCTCTGCCGGTCGGCGACGATTGATTTTGGCGCCGTGCAGGTGGATACTCCGGCCTGAAACTGCGGACAACGTATTCGCAGGCGTCATGCCCGACGATTCGTGGAGGAGGGCATCATAGGCAAGGGTACATGGATTCCACTGGCATCATGATGATGATCGCCCCGGCATCGCGTGCGCGGGTAGCGGAAGGTCGTTGCACGGCCTCGCGACGTTTCGCCTGCGCCGGGCATCGGTTCGATCGATGAGCGCCGTCGAACAGGATCCGGTTCCGAACCCCCCGGCGATTCCGGGCGGCGGGCGCTTTCGCCTGCTGCGCTACTTTTCCGTGGCCGGGTTGTCGTCTTTCTTGATCGTCGGTGTCGTCCTCTACTTCCTCCAGGCCGGCGAAATTACCTTCTTCTCCGAAGTACAGCGCGGACAGTCCGAATTTTTCCGCGACGCCCAGTCGGAACTCCTGCGCCAGACTGAACAGGCTGCTCGCGCCGGGCTGGTCGAAACCCAGGAGGCGGCGAACGTCAACTTGAGCAAGCTGTTCGCCAACGTGCTGTGGGATTCCGACTTCGCCCCCTTTCTGGCGCGGATCCAGGCGTTGCCGGCGAATTCCTGCGCGCCGCCCGCCGGCGAGAAAGCGCAAAAGGATTGCATCGCCGAACTGGGGCGCAGGATTCGCGCGCTGCCGGGCTTTGGCGCGCTGGACGCGCGGACCGTAGCGGTGATGCGGGAAAGCAGCGTGTTCAAGGTCAAGGTCTATGACACGCGCGGCCTGACCATCTACAGCTCCGAGCACGCGCAGATCGGCGAAGACAAATCGGGCAATGCCGGCTGGCGCGCGGCGGTGGCCGGCAAGCCGGTCAGCGAACTGACCCATCGCGACCAGTTCAGCGCCTTCGAAGGCATGGTAGAGAACCGCGACCTGCTGTCGAGTTACATACCCGTGCGCCGCCCCGGGCGCAACGAAGTCCTCGGCGTGTTCGAGATCTATGCCGACGTGACGCCTTTCCTGCGCCAGGTGAAGGCCAGTTCCGCCCGGATCGGTGAAATCCTCGCCGCAAACCAGGTCATGATGGAAAGCGCGGCCTCGCGCAATGTAGGCATCGTCGCCGCCGCGTCCTGGGAATTCCTCGGCATCGTCGGCGTGGTGCTCGCCCTGCTGTTCGTGGTGCTGCTGCTGATCGTCAAGCGCGGACAGACCCTGATCGATGCCCAGGCCGCCAGCCAGGAGCAGAGCGCGGCGCGCGAACGGCTGTGGCACCAGGAAAAGATCGCGGCGATGGAAGCGCTGGCGGCGGTGCGCGACGAGGCGCTCAGCCGCCTGCAGCGGATTGCGAGCCGGGTGCCAGGCGTGGTGTACGAATTGCGCCGCCACCCCGACGGAAAATCCTGCATGCCGTTTGCCAGCGAGGCGCTGCGCGATATCTTCCATGTCGGCCCGGATGATGTCCGCCACGATGCCTCGCCGCTGTTTGCCGCCGTCCATCCCGATGATCGCGCGCAGCACCTGGCATCGCTGGACGCGTCGGCCAGGAGCCTGACGCCGTGGCACAACGAATACCGCATCGGCGCCAGCGGCGAGCCGGAACGCTGGTTGCTGGGCAACGCCATCCCGCAGCGCGAGGCCGACGGATCGGTGCTCTGGCATGGGTTCATCACCGACATCACGGAAAGTAAGCAGGCGGCAGTCGAACTGGACCAGCATCGGCACCGGCTCGAAGAACTCGTGTACTCGCGTACCTCCGAACTGGCGCAGGCCAAGGACGCCGCCGAAGCGGCGAGCCGGGCCAAGAGCGTGTTCCTGGCGCACATGAGCCACGAGTTGCGCACGCCGATGAACGGCATCATGGGCATGACCAACCTCGCCCTGCGCCGCGCCGCCGATCCGCGCCTGGTCGATCACCTCACCAAGAGCCTCGGCGCCGCCGAGCACCTTCTGCAGATCATCAACAACGTGCTCGATATTTCCCGCATCGAGGCCGACCAGCTGACGCTGGAAGAGCGGAATTTTTCGCCCGCGCAGGTTGTCGAGGATGTGCTGCACATGCAGGAGGATCCGGCGCGCGGCAAGGGCCTGCGCCTCGCCATGGAACTCGATCCGGCGGTGCCGGCGAAGCTTTGCGGCGATGCCTTGCGCCTGCGGCAACTGTTGCTGAACTACGTCGGCAACGCGATCAAGTTTTCCCTGCACGGCGAGATCGTGTTGCGCGTCACCGTCGCTGCGGAGGACAGCCACAGCGTGCTGCTGCGGATCGAGGTCAGCGACCAGGGCATCGGCGTAAGTGCCGAGCAGCAGCCCAGGCTGTTCAACGCCTTCAGCCAGGGCGACGACTCGACCACACGCAAGTTCGGCGGCACCGGCCTCGGCCTGTTCATTTCGAAGCGCATTGCGCTGCTGATGGGCGGCGACGTCGGCGTGGTCAGCGAGGAAGGGGTCGGCAGCACCTTCTGGGCCACTGCACGATTGCGGCGGGCGGTTCCCGGCCTCGATCCGGAGGTGTCCGTAGCGCTCGGCTCGTCGCGCGAAACCCTGGCGCGGGATTTCGCCGGACGGCGCATCCTGGTGGTGGAGGACGATCCGGTGAGCCGTGAAGTTGCCGTTTTCCTGCTGGAAGGCGCCGGCCTGGTCCCCGTGGTTGCCGGCAACGGGCGCGAGGCGATCGAAATGGCCTGCGAGGGCCGCTATGCGGCGATCCTGATGGACATCGAAATGCCCGTCATGAACGGGCTCGATGCGGCGCGCGTGATACGCGGGCTGCCCGGAATGTCGAAGGTACCGATCCTGGCGATGACCGCCAACGCCTTCGACGAGGATCGCAAGCGCAGCCTGGATGCCGGCATGAACGACCACCTCGGCAAGCCCGCGCAACCCGAGTTGCTGTATGCGCGACTGCTGCACTGGCTGCAGGCGGATTCCGCGCCGGCGCAAAGCTGATACGCTGCACGCCTGCGGGCCCGGATTCCCCGGTGCCGAATCCATGCTGGTGTCCTGAATGCGCATCCTTGTCCTGATCCACCTGCTGGCCGTCATCGTCTGGATCGGCGGCATGTTTTTCGCCCATGTCTGCCTGCGTCCGGTGGCTGCCGAGCAGTTGCCCCCGCCGCAACGGTTGCCCTTGCTGTCGGCCGTCCTCGGCCGGTTTTTCAATGCGGTATCGATCGCGATCGTCGCCATTCTCGCTACCGGACTGTGGCGTTTCGGCGAATTTTCCGGCTTGCCGATACCATGGCGATGGCATGCGATGGCCGGCATCGGTGCGCTGATGATAGTGATCTACCTGGTGATCCTGCTCAACTACTATCCGCGCCTGAAGGCGGCCGTGGCGGTACAGGACTGGCCGGCGGGGGGCGCCGCGATGAACGCGATCCGGCCGCTGGTGCTGGTCAATCTCAACCTCGGCGTGCTGACCGTGGCCGTCGCCCTGCTGGGCGGCTGAGGGCGCGCCGCGCAAAAGCCGGCGTCCCGCAGGGACTTCCTGCAGTTGTTGGCGCCAGGGCGTACGCGCCCCTGCTAGCCGCGCCGGCGCGCGCCGCCGTCGACCTTGAAGAACGCCATGATTTCCCGCAGGCCGTCGGTCTGGCCGGCCATTTGCTGCGCGGTCGCAGCCAGTTCCTCGGAGGCGGCGGCATTCTGCTGCGTGGCCTGGTTGAGCTGGCCCATTGCGCGGTTGATCTGGCTTGCGCCCTGCGACTGTGCCTCGCTGGCCTCGACGATCTCGCGCACCAGTTCGGAAGTCTTGCCTATGGTCGGCACCAGTGCATCGATCATCTTCCCTGCGGTTTCGGCCAGTTCGACCGACGTAGCGGCGAGGTGGCCGATCTCCTGCGCTGCGACCTGGGAGCGTTCGGCCAGCTTCCGCACTTCCGCCGCGACCACCGAGAACCCCTTGCCGTGCACTCCCGCGCGGGCGGCTTCGATCGCGGCATTGAGCGCCAGCAGGTTGGTCTGGTAGGCGATGTCGTCGATGATGCCTATCTTGCCGGCGATCTGATTCATGGCATCGACGGTCTTGCCGACCGCGGCGCCGCCTTCGGCCGCCTCGTTCGATGCCCTGACGGCCATGTCTCCGGTCAGCCGGGCGTTTTCGGAATTCTGGTGGATCGATGACGACATTTCATCCATCGACGCGGTGGTCTGTTCCAGCGCGGCCGCCTGCTCCGAGGACGAGCGCGAGAGCGATTGCGCGGTCATGGCGATTTCACCGGTCGACGCATTCAATGCCGTCGTCGAATCATCTACCCGGAAAATGACGTCCGCAAGCTCTTGCTTCATGTGGTTGAGGTGGGCCAGCAGGCTGGTGCTGTCTCCCGCATGCACCCTGACCTCGCAGTCGAGGTTTCCTTCGGCAATCTGGCGGGACATTTCGACCGCATAGCGCGGTTCTCCGCCGAGCAGGCGCATCAGGTTGCGCATCATCCAGATCCCCGACGCCAGCAGCAGCAGCGCGATGACCAGCCCCAGGGTCACGCTGATGAGGCGCGCCCGCGCGATGCCGCTTTCCGTATCGTTCGCCGTTTCCGCAATGCGGGCGCGCACCTTGGCTTCCAGCATGGTCAGTTGCTCGGTCAGCGCCAGGGCGCGATCGTCGAATCCGGTCGTCGGCTGTTTCATCAGCGCGTTGCCGGCCTCGCGGCCACTGGCCACGTAGGCCTTCGCCATTGCCACACCCGCTTCGTGAAAGCGCGCCAGCAGGGTCTTGATGGCATCGATGTCCGACTGGTTCTCGGGAAGCAGGGCCGCATGCTGGTCGAGGTTGCCGCGTGCCGCCAGGAGATACTTTTCGGCCTCCCCCAGCCCGCCCTCGTCGCCGGTGGCGGAGACGTCGGTCAGGAACTGCTGGATCTGCACCACGCTGAACTTGGCTTCCAGCATGGCGTTGAGCGCCGGTTGCGCCACTTCGTGTTCGTGCCGGGTGGACTCGATGCTCTGGGTGAAACCTGTCCATACGGTCGCCAGCAAGGCCATCAGCAAGCCCACGCTGAACAACATGGATAGCAACAGGGATTTGCGTACGTTCATTGCGAGCGGCCTCGATCGTTATCGACCCAGGCGCTGCGGCTGGCCTCAGTCGTTGCATGAGTGCGTCGTCGGGAGGCGATCCCGCAAGGCGGGGTCCCGAATGACGCTGCGACATGGGCCGGATTGTAACTTTTTCCGTTGCCGGAATGTTCGATTCTTATTGCTTTGGGCTTAATGCTGAATCAAAGGAATGAAGCGAAAGGCTACTGCGAACAACGGGATAGGTATCGATACCGATGGAATGCCGGTAATTTGATAACTAAAGTACCGCGATCGCCGGAAAAGCGCGGGCCGAGCGGCGACCCGCGCAAGTTTCCGCGCGCCCGGAATCAGGCCTTCGGCGCCGGCCGAAACTGCATGGCCTTGAACTCCAGGAAGTCTTCGAGGCCATACTTGCCCAGTTCGCGGCCATTGCCCGACTGCTTGTAGCCGCCGAAGGGCGCATACATGTTGAAGCTGCCGCCGTTGATCTCCACCTGCCCGGTGCGGATGCGGCGCGCGACCTTTTCCGCATGTTCGTCGCTGCCCGACCAGACGCCGCCGGCAAGGCCATACACTGTGTTGTTGGCGATGCGCACGGCATCGTCCTCGTCGGTGTAGGCAATGATCGAAAGTACCGGACCGAAGATTTCCTCCTGGGCGATGGTGGCGTCCGGCTTGACCTTGCCGAAGACGGTCGGCTTCACGTAATAGCCGTTCGGGTTCGTTCCCTCGGGCAGGTCGGCGCCGCCGGTCAACAGTTCGCAACCTTCGGCGATACCCTTCGCGATGTACTCGCGCACGCGGTCCTGCTGCATCTTCGAGGCCAGCGGACCGAGCGTGACGCCTTCTGCCAGCGGATCGCCGACGCGGTAGGCCTGGGCGGCCTCGACGGCGAGCTTCGCCGCTTCGGCGTAGCGCGCGGCCGGCACCAGCATGCGCGTGTGCGCGGTGCAGGTTTGCCCCGAGTTGAGGTAGCAGTTGCCGACCACGCCCTTCACCGCGACGGCAAAATCTGCATCGTCGAGGATGATCGCGGCCGACTTGCCGCCGAGTTCCAGCGCCACGCGCTTGACCGTGGCCGAGGCCAGTTCCGAGACGCGGGTACCGGCGCGTGTCGAGCCAGTGAAGGACACCATGTCCACTTCCTTGTGCGTGACCAGCGCCTCGCCGATTGCCGGGCCGTAGCCGGTGACCAGGTTGAACACTCCGGCCGGCAGACCCGCGTCATGGATGATTTCAGCCAGCAGGAAGGCGTTGAGCGGTGCGACTTCCGAGGGCTTCAGCACCACCGTGCAGCCGGCGGCCAGCGCCGCGGCGACCTTGGCCGCGATCTGGTGCAGCGGGTAGTTCCAGGGCGTGATGGCCACCACCACGCCGACCGCCTCGCGCACCACTTTCGAATTGCCGACCTTCTCCTCGAAGGGGAAGTCCGCCAGCATTTTCGAGTACATGCCGAAGCTGGCGGTAGGCGAACCGACCTGGATGCGCTGCGAAAACTTGTAGGGCATGCCCATTTCGAGCGTGATGGCCTTGGCGATCTCGTCGGTGCGCGCCTTGAGGCCTTCCTGGATTTTCTTCAGATACGCGGCGCGCTCGGCGGCAGGTGTGATGCTCCAGGCACCGAAGGCGCGGCGTGCGGCCAGCACCGCCTGGTCGGCGTCGACCGCATTGCCTTGCGGGATCGTCGCCAGCAGGGCGCCGTCGGTGGGCGAGAAGACCTCGATGCTGCCGGTGCCGGCCGGGGAGATCCATCGGCCGTCGATGTAAAACTGGGTGCGCTGTTCCATTTTGCTCCTTAACGTCAAACAACTCGCTCGAAGCGACTGGATAGAGTCGAGCAAAGCGAGCCGATTAGTAGCCCCCCGTGAGGGGGGATGGGGGGGCGGGCCTTCAATTTGCCCTTTACGTGTTTGCTCTGCCGCAGGTGGCGCTCGGTGCCATGCGAGTTAGGCAGTTGGATTGACGACGATCTTGCCCTTGACCTGGCGGTTGGCGATTTTCGCGATGGCATCTCCGGCGGCGGCGAGCGAAAAGCGTTCGCTCACTACGGGACGAATCTTACCGGCGGCGAACCAATCGTTGAGCTGGTGCAGGTTGGCGAGGTGGCCGCCCGGATCATGCTTGGTCGAATCGCCCCAATATACGCCGACCAGCGAGCGCTCCTTGAGCAGCGCGAGGTTGAGCGGAATCTTCGGGATCTCGCCGGCGGCGAAGCCGATGATCAGGAGCCGCCCGCGCCAGGCCAGCGCGCGTACCGCCGGCTCGGTGTAGGGGCCGCCGACCGGGTCATACACGACGTCTGCGCCCTTGCCCGCGGTCAGTTCGTTGATGCGGTCCTTGAGGTTTTCGGTGCTGTAATTCACCGTCTCGTCAGCGCCGACTTTTCGGCACAGGTCCAGCTTGTCCTCGGAGGATGCGGCAGCGATCACGCGCGCGCCCATGGCCTTGCCGATCTCGATCGCCGAGATGCCGACGCCGCCCGCGGCGCCCAGCACCACCAGGGTCTCGCCGGGCTGCAGGTGGCCGCAATCTTTCAGCGCGTGCAGCGAGGTGCAATAGGTCAGCACCAGCGCCGCGCCGGAGTCAAAATCCATGGTCTTCGGCAGCGGCATCACGCGATGCACGTCGGCCAGGCATTCCTCGGCGAAGCCGCCGGTGCTGGTCAGCGCGATCACCCTGTCGCCGGGCTTGAAATGCTTTGCCTCGGCGCCGACGGCGGTGACGATGCCGGCGATCTCGGCGCCGGGAGTGAAGGGCAACGGCGGCTTGACCTGGTAGAGGCCCTGCACCATCAGCGCATCGGGGAAGTTGACGGCCGCGGCCTTTACTTCGATCAGCACCTGCTTCGGACCTGGGACGGGAGAGGGGATGTCCTTGACGACGAGGGTGTCGATCGGACCATAGGCTTCGCAGACGAGTGCTTTCATTGGGATGTCCTTATTGTGAATAACTGCCGCCTGCATTCATGGTCGAGCGCAGCGAGCCAATCAGTAGCCCCGCCCTGGGGCGGGGATGGGGGTGGGGGGCCTTCAATTCGCCTTTCCCTTGTTTCATCCTCAACGGCTGGCGCTCGGTGCCATGGGCGCTAGCCGATATGCGCAGTTGCGTTCATGCATCGCATCAAGGCAACTGCGTCGGGTTCCGCAACTGCATGATGTCGTCCATGCGCAACTGGATGGCATTGTTGATCTTGCGGTGGGGGATCACGTAGAAGCGGTCTTCGCTGACCGCGGCGAACACTTCGCTGGCCATGTCAGCGGCTGTGAGGCGGCCCGACTTCACGGCGCTCGCCATGCGCTGCTCGTAGCTTGCGGAGAGCCCTTCGGCCGGCTTGGCCGCGCCGAAGCGATCCTGCCGGTTGCGCCCCGATTCGTGGATCGCCGTCGGCACCCAGGCCGGGCACAGCAGCGAGACGCCGACCCTTGCTTTGGCCGCCAGCAGTTCGCCGTAGAGCGTTTCCGACAGCGTCACGACGCCGTGCTTGGCGACGTTGTAGGCGGCCATGCCGGGCGTGGATAGCAATCCGGCGACCGAGGAGGTGTTCACCACGTGGCCGCCTTCGCCCTGCTCCAGCATGCGCGGCAGGAAGTGCTGGATGCCGTGGATCACGCTCCACAGGTCGACGCCGAGCACCCAGTTCCAGTCGGCCGTGCTGAGCTCCCAGCTGACGCGGGTGAGGCCGACGCCGGCGTTGTTGCACAGCAGATGCACGCCGCCGAAGCGGGTGAACGCGGCATCGGCCAGCGCCGCGATCTCGTCCTCGCGGCTGACGTCGGTGCGCCGCGCCAGGATGCGGCCGGCATCGATGCCGAGGCTGGCGGCGGCGGCGTCGAGCTTGGCGGACTCGATGTCGGCCAGCACCAGGTTCATGCCCTCGGCGGCGGCGCGGCGCGCCAGTTCGAGGCCGATGCCGCTGGCGGCGCCGGTGATGACCGCGGTGCGGTCGCGAAATTGCTTCATGGGCGGATCCCCTGTGGATGGTTGCGGGTGGCGGCTTCGGTGCGGGTCTAAGCGTCTTTGCGCGTCGCGGTCCGGCGCGGCGTCGCGACGCGCAGGCCGATCATCTTGTACAGCGTGGCGGTGAGGCGAGCGACGAGTTCCTCGGGCGGCAGGCGGCCTTCGGGCCGGTACCAGGTGTACATGAAGCCGACCGCGCCGCCCATGGCCCGGGCGGTGACCGTGGCGTCATCGAAGGACAGCTTGCCCTGGACGCGCCCTTCATCCATCAGAGCGGCGAGGTCGGCATAGAAGTCGTTGGCCAGGGTGCGCAGTTCGGCGCGGAACTCGGGGCGCAGCGAGGCGGTGACGCGGAAGGCCAGGGCGCTGGCGCGAAAGTGCGTGACGCAGGCCGCGACCCAGCGCTGCAGGCCCTCGGCCAGCTTGAGATGGGCCGGGCGCTCATCGTCGGCGGCGAACTTCATCGTCGTCAGGCAGGCAACGGAGGCGCGCCAGGCCAGGGTCTCGACGATTTCGTGCTTGTCCTTGAAGTAGTAATAGACGAAGGGCTTGGTGACGCCGAGTTCGCCGCAGATCATGTCCATCGTGGTGCCGGCGAAGCCGTTGCGGTAGAACAGGTCTTCGGCCGCCAGCAGGATGCGCTCGCGCTTGTCGATGCCGGCCGTCATCGCGGCAGGCGGCGATGGCATTGGGTAAACCTGGCGGACGGTTCGGGCGAGAGGCATGGCAGTGGTGTCGGGGCGACAGGATGCTGCGGGATGGAAACCGATTATACTGATTGGTAGAAAGATTCATACCCGTCGGTATGAAAACCATGGCGTCGGTAGTTACTTAGCGGCCAATTCATGACGAAACCTGCGGAGTATTTCGAGCGAAGCGAGCCAATCAGTAGCCTCCCCGCGAGGGGAGGATGGGAGGGGCGGGCCTTCAATTCGCCTTTCCGGCCAAGCATCGAGGTTCGAAGTCTTCCCCGTTTGGTTTCGGTTTGGCCGACTTAGGGAGAGAGATGGGCCGAGTTCGCAGCAAGGATGCCGGGATCGAAACCCTGAGCGGGGTCGATGGCGCCTTCCTCAATCTTGAAACCGAAGCGACGCCGATGCATGTCGGCTCGCTGCACCTGTTCGAGACGCCGCCGGGTTACCAAGGCGATTTCTACAAGTCGGTGCGGCACATGATGCAAAGCCGCATGGTGCCGGTGCTGCAGCGCCGCCTCGCGGCCTTGCCCCTGCAACTGGCCAATCCGGTCTGGGTGCAGGATCCGATCGATTTCGACCACCACGTCCGTCGCGTCAGGCTGCCCAAGCCCGGTACCTGGGCGCAACTCGAAGCCGCGGTGGCCGATCTGCACGCCGAACTGCTCGACCGTTCGCGCCCGCTGTGGATGCTTTACGTTCTCGAAGGCCTCGCCAGTGGCGAGAAGGCCTACTACTTCAAGGTGCATCACGCCATGCTCGACGGCCAGGCCGGCGTCGCGCTGGCCGGCGCCTTGTTCAGCGCCTCGCCCGAACCGCTGCCGGCGGCCAAGCGCAACCCACGCAAGAAGGCCGCGCCGGCCGAGCAGCCGGGTACGCTGGCGCTGGCGGCCGCGGCCTTCCGCCACGATGCCGCGCAGTACGTCAAGCTGGTGCGCGAACTGCCTGGCTTGGTCCGCACGCTGACCGGGATCGTGAAGGGCTCGGCCGCCAAGGCGCGCGGCGCCGCCCATGCCGCCGATGCAGCCAGCTTCGGCGAACTGAAGCGCAGCGCCTCCTTCGGCCCGCGCACCGTGTTCAACGTCGCCATCACGCGCGAGCGCGGCTTCGCCACGGCCTCGATCCCGCGCGCCGAGCTCAAGGCCATCGCCGCCGCCGCCGAGGCCACGGTCAATGACGTGGTGATGACGCTGTGCAGCGGCGCGCTGCGACGCTACCTCAAGCGCCACGGCAGCGTGCCGAGGAAGCCGCTGATCGCCTCGATGCCGATTTCATTGCGCGAGCAGGGCAACACCGAGATGCGCACCCAGGCCACGCTGAGCCTGGTGAACCTGGCGTCCAACATCGCCGATCCGGTGAAGCGCCTGGCGGCGATCCGCGATTCGGCGGGCGCCACCAAGGCGGTGGCGCGCCAGGCCAGGTCGGTGATCCCGACCGACATCCCGCTGCTCGGCGTGCCCTGGCTGCTCGGCGCCCTGGCCGCGCTCTACGGCCGCAGCAGCGTGGTGGACAAGCTGCCGATACTGGCCAACGTGCTGATCTCGAACGTGCCGGGGCCGCCGGTGCCGCTCTATGTCGATGGCCTGCGCATGACCGGCTACTGGCCACTGTCCATCGTCGAGCATGGCGTCGGCATCAACATCACGCTGCTGAGCTATTCGGGAAGCCTCTGCTTCGGCTTCGTCGTGGCGAAGAACGCCGTGCCGGAGGCGTCCGAACTGGCGGAGGATTTCATGGCGGCTCATGCCGAACTCAAGAACGCCGTGGCGTCGGCGCCGACTTCCGCACCGGCGCCGAAGCGCCGCAAGCGCGTGGCGCAGGAGGCCTGAGCGATGCCCGATCGCGGCCCCGTCCTCCGCCACGACCATGTCGGCCGCCCGCACGCGCTGGCTTCGCTGCTCGAGCCGCGCGCGCTGCTGGAAATGGCGCTGCTGCCGGCCTCGCTGCCGCTGCTATCCGCTGCGCCGCGCGGCGACGGCCATCCGGTGCTGCTGATGCCCGGGTTCATGGCCGACGAAAAATCGCTGATCGCGCTTAAGCTCTTTCTGCGCAGGAAAGGCTACGACGTGCATACCTGGGGCCTGGGCCGCAACCTGGGTTTCCGCAGCAAGCACGCCAGCGCGCTGCCGCAGAAGATCCGCTACCTGCACCACGTCACCGGTCGCAAGGTCAGCCTGGTGGGCTGGAGCCTGGGCGGTGTGTTCTCGCTCTACGGCGCGCAGAACACCCTGGAATGCGTGCGCAACGTCATCACCCTGGGCAGCCCGGTCAGCGTCGATGCCGCCGGTAGCCAGTCGCCGCCCGCGGTGCGCGCGCTCTACCGGCTGGTCTCGCACCGCCTCGGCCCGACGGCTCACGTCATGCAGCCGCGCGCGAAGACCCTGCGCGAACACCGGCGGCTGGCGATCCCGACCAGCTGCCTGTATTCACTGGGCGACGGCGTGGTGCCGCCGCAGGAAGCCACCATCGACGGCGACCCGGCGCTGCACGAAAACATCCGCGTGCCGGGCAGCCACCTCGGCCTCGGCTTCAACGGCATCGTGCTGGCCATCGTCGCCGACCGCCTGGCGCAGCCCGAGGGCGCCTGGAAGCCCTTCCAGCCGCAGGGCCTGCTCGGCCGCGTCTGGCGCGCCACCGCCGGCGGCGGCCGGCAGGATCTGCATTCCGCCGCCGTTTGAACGAAAGAAGACCGCACATGCGCCAGCTCAGCGAAAACGACGCCGCCTACATCTACTCCGACAGCGCCCACGCCAATTCCAACGTCACGCTGCTGCACATCTACGACCAGTCGACGGCAAAGGGCGGCATGGTGCGCTTCAAGCAGATCCTGAGCCATGTCGAAAGCCGGCTGGGCCGCCTGCCGGTGTTCCGCCAGAAGCTGCTGCGCGTGCCGCTCGACCTCGACTATCCCTACTGGATCGAGGACGAGAGCTTCGACATCGAATACCACGTGCGCCACATCGCCCTGCCCAAGCCCGGCGACTGGCGGCAGTTCTGCATCCAGGCCGCGCGCATCCACGCCCGTCCGCTGGACCAGCAGCGGCCGCTGTGGGAGATGTACGTGATCGAGGGCCTCGACAGCTTCCTCGACCTGCCGGTGGGCAGCTTCGCCGTGCTGCTGAAGGTGCACCACTCGGCGATCGACGTCTCCAAGCGCAACGAGATCACCGCGCTGCTGCACGACGTGTCGCCCGACTCGCCGCCGCCGGCGCCCCCGGAGCCCTGGTTTCCCGAGAATGCGCCGGGCAATTTCGGCCTGCTCTGGCGCGCCGGCTTTCGCGCCGTGACCCTGCCGCTGCGCATGGCCCAGCCGCTGGCGAAAAGCTGGACCACGCTGAAGGCGGCGACGTCGACCTTCCTCGGCGAGTTCCTCGGCCGGCCGCAGGAATTTCCCATGACGCGCTTCAACAGCGAGGTTTCGCCGCATCGCGTGTTCGACACGCGGCGCTTCCCGCTGGCCGACTTCAAGGTCTTGCGCGGTCTGGTCGATGGCGCGTCGGTCAATGACGTGGTGCTGGCGGTGTGCGCCGGCGGCCTGCGCCGCTACCTCGACCTGCAGGGCGAATTGCCCGAGGAAAGCCTGGTCGCGGCGGTGCCCATCGCCCTGCGCGGCGAGGACGACGCGGTGTTCTCCTGGGTGCGCCTGGAACTGGGTACCGACATCGCCGATCCGGTGGCGCGCCTCGCCGCGATCCAGGCCATGAGTTCCTCCTCCGAGGTGATGGCGCAGGCCGTGAGCGCCCGCGAACTGGCGGAGCTGGCACGGCAGGCGCCGTCGGCCGCGATCGCTGCCACCAGCAAGATGCTGCGTTCCGCTTCGGCCCTGCTCGGCAACTGGACGCCGCTGGCCAATTGCGCGATCGCCAACGTGCCCGGGCCGCAACTGCCGCTCTACCTGCAGGGCGCGCGGCTGAGCTATCTTTCGGCGATCATGCCGGTGGCCGACGGCATGGGCCTGGTGTTCTCGGTGACCAGCTACAGCGACATGGTCATCGTCTCCTTCACCGCCTGCTACGAGCAGTTGCCCGATCCGGAACTGCTGGCGCAATGCCTGCGCGACAGCTTCCAGGAATACCAGGCGCTGGTGCGTCCGGCCGCGCGGCGCAAGCCGCGTGCGTCCGCCGCCAAGCTGCCACCCACCAAGGCGCCGTCCGGCAAGCGTCTGCCCGTCGCCGGCAAGGTCCCGCGCCGCAAGGCAGTCGCGCGCGCGGCGGTGCATTGAACATGAGCAACGCTCCCATGCACATCGAATACGAGTCGCTCGGCGACCCCTCGCACCCGGCCATCGTGCTGATCATGGGCCTCGGCATGCAGTTGCTGGGCTGGCCCGATGCCTTCTGCCAGGCGCTGGTCGCGCGCGGTTACCGTGTGATCCGCTTCGACAATCGCGACTGCGGCCTTTCCGGCCGCGCGCCGGCGAAGAAGCGCGCCAACCTGGTGCTGGCAATGGCCGCCGCCGCGCTGGGGCTGCCGGTGCGCACGCCCTATACGCTGGGCGACATGGCGGACGACACCATCGGCCTGATGGATCGCCTCGGCATCGAGCGCGCCCACATCGTCGGCGCCTCGATGGGCGGCATGATCGCCCAGGTGCTGGCGGCGAAATATCCGCGGCGCGTGCTCTCGCTGACCTCGATCATGTCCACCTCCGGCAACCGCAAGCTTTCCAAGCCGACCAAGGCGGCCGGCAAGGCGCTGCTGGCGCGGCCGTCCGATCCGAAGAATCCGGACATCGTGATCGAGCACCTGGTGAATACCTTCGGCGTGATCGGCAGTCCCGGCTACCCGACGCCGCGCGAGGAACTGCGCAGCCGCATCGGCCGCAGCGTGCGCCGGTCCTACGACCCGGCCGGCGTCGCGCGCCAGTTGCTGGCGGTGATCGCCTCCGGCGACCGGCGCAAGCTGCTGGCCACGATCACGGCGCCGACCCTGGTGATCCACGGCGCGGCCGATCCGCTGGTGCCGCTCGCCGCCGGCCGCGACACGGCGCAACACATTCCCGGCGCGAAGCTGCTGGTGATCGACGGCATGGGCCACGATTTTCCCGAGGCATTGCTCTCGCACATTGCCGGCGTCATCGCCGACCATTGCGACCAGAGCGCGGGCAGTTAGTGTCGTGACGCGCGTCGGCCTCTATTTCGCCGCGGTCCAGTTCCTCTTCGTCACCTGCTGGACGGTCTACGTCATCTACCTGCCGCATCTCGCCGCGCAGGCCGGCATCGAGAAGAAATGGGTGATCTACATCCTGATGGCGGACCAGGCCATCTTCACGCTGATGGACTTTTCCATTGGCGTCGCTGCCGACAAGGTGTCGCGCACACTGGGCCGCCTTGGTCGCCTGCTGCTGGTGCTCACCGCGATATCCTGCGTCGCCTTCCTTCTGCTGCCGATCGCCGCGCCCTCGGCTTCGCCGCTGTTGTTCCTCGGCTTGATCGCGATCTGGGCCATGACCTCGTCGGCACTCCGCGCGCCGCCCATGATGATGCTGGGCAAATATGTGCCGACGCCGAAACTGCCCTGGGTGTCGACCCTGAGCCTGGTCGGCCTGGGCGTCGCCGGCGCCGTCGCCCCCTACCTGACGGTGAGTCTGCGCGGTGTCGATCCGCGCCTGCCTTTCGCGCTGTCGTCGATCGCCCTGGTGGCCGCCGTCAGCGGCATGCTCTGGGCCGAGAAGCACCTGGCCGGCACGGCGGCCGCTGCCCCGGAACCGGCGGCGAAGAAGCCCGTGGGCGTCGGCGTCGTGCTGTTCTTCGCTGCGGTGGCCATGCTCGGCTTTGGCTTCCAGGCGCATTTCGCGCTCAATTCGGCGCCGCTCTACCTGCGTTTCGCCAGGCCGGAGCAACTCGACCTGCTGATGCCTGTGTTCTGGGTCGGCTTCAACCTGCTGATCTTCCCCGCCTGCCGCGCCAACGAGCGCTTCGGCGGCGGCGGGGTCATGGCGGTGGGCGCCGTGCTCGGCGCGCTCGCCTCGGCGCTGGCGGCGGTGGCGCCCTCGCTGGAGAGCCTGCTGGTGCTGCAATTTCTCGCCGGCGGGGCCTGGGCGGCGGTGCTGATGAGCGCGATGACGGCGGCCATCGCCATCGGCCATGTCGGCCGCGAGGGCGCGGCGACCGGTGGCCTGTTCGCCCTGCTGGCGCTCGCCACCTTCGTCCGCATGGGCCTGGTCGCGGCACAGGTGAACAAGGATCCCGCGATCAGCGCGCTGCTGGTCTGGGTGCCGGGAGTGGCGTGGCTTGCAGCGGGTCTGTTGCTGCTGTGGCTGGTGTTGCGCTTTCGCGCGCCGGTCCAGGCCTGAGCAGGCGACATTCGCCTTCCTGAGGCCACCTTTTCGGCCAGGCTCAGCGACTATCCGTACCAGTGTTGACCTGGGTCAACTAACGGGCAATTCCGTTGAAATATTGCGTTGGTGATAGATCCGATTCACCGGCCGGTCGTGAATGCCTTACCCGGCTTGAGAATCGAATTTCCCGCCGGAATTTCGTGCCGCCGAATCGCGCGCCGGATTGCCGGCCGCTTAGTCCGAACGGACTATTTGTCGGCGGCATTGCCCGACCGTATGCTCTTCAAATGCGTCGCGTGCGCGTTCACATCGGCCTTGGAACACAATCGGCTGGCCGGCGAATCCTGGGGAGAGATGCAATGAAAATTTCAATTGGGGGTCTGTTTCGCAAGTCCGTGTCCGCCTGCGCGGCGTTGGGTTTCGCGCTCGGCGCGACGACACCCGTCCATGCCGCCAACCTGCTGCAGAACGGCAGTTTCGAGGCCGGGTATAGCGGAGTGCCCTGGCAGACGTATACCCCGGCATACTCGCCGAGCGCGACGGGACACTTCGCCTACTGGAAGATCGATTTCGGCCAGGTGGACATCATCAACACGCTATGGGATGGCAGCGACGCGGACACGCTCAGGAATGATGCCAGCGTGGATATGAACGGCTCGCTTGGCGGCGGGATCTCTCAGGTCTTCGCCACGGCAGTCGGAGCGCTGTATCACGTCTCGTTCGACATCGCCGGCAACTATGCGGGGGCACCCGTGACGAAACACATGGACGCCAAGGTGGCGGGCGTGACGCTGCCGAATGCGGCGATCGTTTCCAATCACTACACCTTCGATGTGACCGGGAAGTCTGCAACCAACATGGGCTGGGAATCGCGCGGCTTTGATTTCATCGCGACGGAAAGCTCGACCCGGATCAGCTTCGCCAGTACGATCACCGGCAATGCCGGGATGGCGCTCGACAACGTTGAGGTTACGCTGGCTGCGGCGGCGCCCGTCCCCGAACCCGAAACCTACGCCATGATGCTTGCCGGCCTGGGGCTGCTAAGCGTTGTGGCCCGGCGCCGCAAGCAGAAACCGGCCGTCTGACACAAGCTTCAATGGCCGGTGTGCACGGGGGCTCTTGCCCCCGTTTTCATTCGGGTGGCGGCGGTCGCAGTTCTCTACGCCGTCGCGCCAGCGCCGACTTTCCCCTACGGTGTCGGCTCCGACATGGCCGCGCGAGGATGGCTGGGGCTAAGTCCAGTTCGCGCCAGCCCGGCGCTGACCTCCTCCGCGCGCCGCGCTTCGCGGATTGCGCGAAACAGCCTTTCCGCCTGCGGGTAATTGCGCTGCATCATGCCCAGCCACTGCTTGATGCGGCCCGGCGATTGGGTCGGCGTCACCTTCGCCTGCACGCGGATCCAGAAGGTCTCGATCATGGCGCGGATCTCTTCCCAGTCGGCATCGCTCGGTTCGGGATCGCCGCCGGTGCGGATGCGCCGCGCCAGCAGCGGGTCGGCCACCGCGCCGCGCCCCAGCATGACGTCGTCGCAGCCGGTGGCGGCGCGGATGCGATGGTAGTCGGCGACGGTCCACACTTCGCCGTTGGCGATCAGCGGCAGTCGGACCACCTCGCCGATGCGCGCGATCCATTCCCAGCGCACCAGCGGGCGGTAGCCGTCGGCCTTGGTGCGCGCATGCACCACCAGTTCCTGCACGCCGCCGGCTTCCAGCGCCAGCGCGCAGTCCAGCGCGCGGCCGGTGTCTTCGATGCCCAGCCGCATCTTGGCGGTGACCGGGATCGCCGGCGGCACGGCGGCGCGCACCGCGCCGGCGATGCGCTGCAGCAGTTCCGGTTCGTCGAGCAGGGCGGCGCCGCCGCGATTGCGGTTCACCAGCGGCGTCGGGCAGCCGAAATTGAGGTCGATGCCGAATGGATCGAGCTGCGCCAGGTGGGCGGCGTTGGCCGCCATGCGCGCCGGATCGGAACCGAGCAACTGGATGCGCACCGGCGTGCCGCTGGCGGTGCGCGAGCCGGTCTTCAGCTCGGGCGAGAGGCGCGTGAAGCAGGAATGCGGCAGCAAGGTGGTAGTGACGCGGACGAACTCGGTGACGCACCAGTCGTAACCGCCGGCGGCGGTCAGCACGGCGCGCAGCACGTCGTCGGCGAGGCCTTCCATCGGGGCGAGGACGATCCGGCTCATGTCGAAGGCGCGTTCGCTACCGGAAGCGCCGTGTCGTCAGCGCCGACTTTTGAAACTGCTTCATGGCAGCCGCGGCCCGGACCCAATGCGGATACTTCGCGGTAGCCGCAATTCAGGCGTGGGGGACCGCGTCATCGCGCTTGTGCCGCCGCCGATCCAGCCACCAGGCCAGCAGCGGCAACAGCAGGAAGGAACCGGGCAGGATCAGTACGGCGAGATAAGGCGACAGGTGGGCGGCCGCCCTGAGTTGCATGGCGAGTTCGATGCGGTCCTCCGGCGTCCATTTCATGCCGTTGCGGGGCTTCATCAACAGCGGCATGAAACCCTTGATCCTGACCAGTTCGGCCAGCAGCTGGTCGCGTTCGCGCTGCTGCGCGGCAAGCAGGGCCTTGACCATGAGCTCAGTGCGCGACCGGCAGGATGCTGATGGTACGGCCCTTCTTCATCCTGCCGACGACGTGCATTTCGCACTTCTTGCAGTCGAAGCGCAGCGTCAGCCTATCCTTGCCATTGACCAGGGTCATCGGTTCGGCATTGACGCCGGTGACCCAGCCCTTGGCTTCCTTCGGGCACAGGCTGTGGCTGTAGCGCAGGCAGTGCTTGGTGATCATCAGCGAGACGTCGCCGGGCGTGGTGTCGGCCTCGTAGGCGTCGGCGATCAGGGCCACGCCGTGGCGACGGTAGAAGGCGCGCGCGGCGCCGTTGAGCACGTTGCCGAGGTAGCTCAGTTCGCGCTCTGGATAGAGTGCCGGCGGTTCGACGGCGGCCGCGCGCGGCAGGCGCGGGCGCGCCGCCGCCCGTGCAATGACCAGCGCATCGACGGCGTCGCGGCGCAGGGCATTGATCGCCGAGGGGGGCAGGAACCAGGGCTCGCCGAGCACCACCTTGACCTCGCTCGCCTTGAAATCCGTGGCGCCCAGCTTGCCCAGGTTTTCGCCGAGGCCGACCAGCGCGCGCTGCGGATTCTTTGCCGCTTCCCTGGCATGGACGATGGCGGCGCGACCCTCGATGCCGTCCTCGTCGCGCAGGGCGAGGGCGAAGCCGTCGGCGGTCTCGGTCAGTTCCACGCTGACCATGATGCGGCGCTCGGCGGATTCCTTTTCCAGCAGGCGCTCGAAGGCCTGGTCGCGATTGCGCAGGATTTCGACGCCGACCTTGAAGCCTTCGGGATCCTCGGGCATTTCGTTGGGAAACAGGCGCTGGGATTGGCCGACGCGTTTGGCGACGTTGATGCGCAGGCCGGCGAGCTTGCGTCCGCGCGACATGTAGGAAATGCCGTCGCCATTGGCGAACTGTTCCTTGCTGTCGACCTCGAACCAGTCGGGGCCTATGCGCGTGATGGTGCCGCTGGCCTCGCCGGCGAAGCTCGGCGTGTCGAAGGCGCCGATGTCGGGCTGGCGGCCGTTGACGAAATAGTCGGTGGCGCCGCGGTTGAAGGTCTTCTCCGGGCGCGGCGTGAAGGTGAAGCTGCAATGCCCGGACGAGGCGCGCGAATACAGGTCCGGCGCGTCCTCGATGATGCGGTCGAGCAGTTGCCGGTAGTGCGCGGTGGTGTTCTTGACGTAGGCGGCATCCTTCAGCCGGCCCTCGACCTTGAACGAGCGGATGCCGGCATCGGCCAGCAGCCGCAGGTTGGCGCTCTGGTCGTTGTCCTTCATCGACAGCAGGTGCTTGTCGAAGGCCACGATGCGGCCCTGCTTATCTTCGAGGTTGTAGGGCAGGCGGCAGGCCTGCGAGCACTCGCCGCGGTTGGCGCTGCGCCCGGTGTGGGCATGGCTGATGTAGCACTGCCCGGAAAACGCCACGCAGAGCGCGCCGTGGATGAAGAATTCGAGGATGGGCGCCGTGCCGCCAGCGCCGACTTTTGTGCGGATCGCGCCGATCTCCGGCAGCGACAGTTCGCGCGCCAGCACCATCTGCGAGAAGCCGACATCGGCGAGGAACTTCGCCTTCTCCGGCGTGCGGATGTCGGTCTGGGTCGAAGCGTGGAGCTGGATCGGCGGCAGGTCGAGTTCCAGCAGGCCCATGTCCTGCACGATCAGTGCATCGACGCCGGCCTCGAACATCTGCCAGGCCATGCGCCGCGCCTCGTCGAGCTCGTCGTCGCGCAGGATGGTGTTGAGCGTGACGAAGATCTTCGCGTGGAAGCGGTGCGCGAAGGCCGCCAGGCGCTCGATGTCGGCGACCGTGTTGCCCGCGCCATAGCGCGCGCCGAAGGCCGGTCCGCCGACATACACGGCGTCGGCGCCGTGCCTGATCGCTTCGATGCCGATGTCGGCATTCCTGGCGGGGGCGAGGAGTTCAAGGGTGGCGGGCATGGGGGCGGAATTGTACCGGAGCGCCGGCTGCCGGCTTGCTGCGGTCAACTGCCGGGCCGAGACAGCCACTTCAACAGGATGCCGTAGAGCACGTCGGGCGCCACAGGCTTGCCGATGTGGTCGTCCATGCCGGCGACGATGCACAGCTTGCGATCCTCGTCGAAGGCGTTCGCCGTCATTGCCAGGATCGGCGTGGTCGCGTAGCCGGGCAGGGCGCGGATCGCCCGCGTGGCTTCTTCGCCGTTCATCAGCGGCATCTGCATGTCCATCAGGATCAGATCGTAGTGCATGCGTTGCGCCATGGCGACCGCAGCCCGTCCGTCTTCAGCCAGGTCCACGCTCAATCCGACGTACTCCAGCGCTCCGCGCGAAACTTCCTGGTTGATCGGCTCGTCTTCCGCCAGGAGGATGCGCGCGCCGGAATAACGGGCCCTGAGCTGCGCCTCGTCCGATGGGGCCGCGGAAGTCGCCGCCGACGCAATGGCGCGCGAGGCCCCCTTTTTCAGTGGCACGGCAAACCAGAAGGTGCTGCCATGGCCGACGCTACTGTCGGCCCCGATCGTGCCGCCCATCATCTCGACCAGGCGCCTGCTGATCGCGAGTCCCAGCCCGGTGCCGCCGTATCTGCGTGTCATCGAGCTGTCGGCCTGCTCGAAGGCGGTAAAGAGCCTGGCCTGGGCGGCCGCTTCGATGCCGATGCCGGTATCCGTGATTTCGAATCGAACCTGGACCCGCTCCGGGGTGGCATCCACCTGCCTGACGCTCACCGTGATGCCGCCCCGGGTGGTGAATTTGACGGCGTTGGAGGTAAGGTTCAGCAGGATTTGTTCAAGGCGCAGCGGGTCGCCTTCCAGCGCCTGCCGTGCCAGTTCCTCCGGCAGGTCGACCTGGAGCTGCAAGCCCTTTTCCGCGGCCTTGTTGCCGATCACGCCGACCAGCCTTTCCAGGACACGATCGAGTTGCAGCGGCACGTCTTCCAGCACCATGCGTTCCGCTTCGATCTTGGAGATGTCGAGGATGTCGTTCAGCACCGCCAGCAGGTGGTCGGCGGCGTCTTTCGCCTTGTCCAGCTGGGCGAGGCCGGTTTCATCCCGCATGTGGCGTCGGGCCAGGGTCAGCATGCCCATGATGCCGTTCATCGGCGTGCGCAACTCGTGGCTCATGTTGGCAAGGAAGGTGCTCTTGGCGCGGCTGGCGGCTTCGGCGGCTTCCTTGGCCACGGAAAGCGCGGCGGTGCGCACATCGACCAGTTGCTGCAGATGCCGCCGGTGCTGTTCGAGTTCCTGGTCGGTGGCCTTGCGCTGGGTGATGTCGTGACCGATGCCCAGGATACCCACCAGCTTGCCCTCGGCATCACGCATGGGCACCTTCGTGGTTTCGAGCAGTTCGCGGTGGCCGTCGGAGGCGAATGTCACCTCTTCCTCGTTGATCGACGGACCGTTCTTTTCCATGGCGAGGCGATCGTGCTCGCGGAAGAAATCCGCAAGTTCCCCGGATACGAAATCGTAGTCGGTCTTGCCGAGGATCTCCGCCTCGCGGGCGCCGAAGAATTCTTCGAAGCGACGATTGCAGCCGAGATAGATTCCGTCCGCGTTCTTCAGCCACACCAGATCCGGGAGGGCATCGATCAGCGCGCGCAGGACCGCACGTTCCTGTGCCAGGGCGGCCTCCGCCTCCCTGCGGTCGGTAATGTCCCGTGCGAATCCGACCGTGCCGAGCAGCGCGCCGTTGCTGTCGATCACCGGAGCCTTGTAGGTTTCGAACCACCTGCGCGTGCCGCCGACGAGGATTTCTTCCTCGACGTTCTTCTTCTGCCGCGACGCCAGGATTTCGCGGTCGTCGGCGCGATAGCTTTCCGCGAGTTCGCGCGGCGCGATATCGAAGTCCGTTTTGCCGGCGAGTTCAGCCACGCTGCGCGCGCCGAAGAGCTTCACGAACCCGGCATTCACGGCGAGGAAGCGTCCCTCGGTGTCCTTCAGCCACACCGCGAAGGGGAAGTTGTCGAGCAGCGCCCGCTGGTACTGGTCGCGTTGCTGCAGGTTTTGCAGCAAATGGTTGAAGCCGCCGATCAGTTCTCCGACTTCGTCCTGGCTGGTGACCGGCAGGGCTTGCAGGGGCTGATCGTTCGCCGCCAGGGTGCTCAGTGCCCTGCTGGCACTGAGCATCGGGGCGAAGCGCTGTTGCAGCATCCGGGTGATCAGCCACCAGGTCAGTGCGCCGGCAAGCAGGCTGAACACCAGGGTGCTCAGCAGCACGCGTCGCGTCATGGCGTCTATCGGCGCAAAGGCTTCTTCGGTCGGCAGGGTGGCAACCACGAACCAGCCCGCTGACGGAATGCCCTTGGCCGCCGAAAGTTCGGAAACTCCGCGCGAGTTGACCGCCACGCCGAAGCCTTCGTAACCCGCCATGTAGCGATCGTGCATGGCGTTGAGGCCAAGCGCGGGCAGGGGCTGCATGGCCCTGCTCTTTTCGGTGGCCGTGACGAACAGTTTGTGCTGCGGGGCGGCCAGCAGGTAGCCGCCACTCTTGCCATAGTGGCTCTGCGTGACCTTGTCCAGGAAATTGGGCTTGTCCAGGTTGGTCGCCCCGACGAGTGCGCCCAGCACCTTGCCTTGGGCGTCATGAACGGGCACCGCAATCGAAACGGTTGGCGCCCGCAGGTTCTTGCCCATGACCGGCTTGCCGATGTTCGATAGGCCTTGCCCGATCGCGGCGGCTATGAAGTCCCTGTCTTTGTAATCGGTGCCGGTACGTCCGAGGGACGACGGTGCCGAAGCTATCGCCACGCCATCGATCCCGGTGACGAAGATGCCCGCGTTGAACATGCTCAGAATCGCCGGGCTGCCTTCCAGTCGCTCCTGCAACGCGACCGCGCTCGCCAGCAGGGATGGATCCAGCCTGCCCTTGGCATATTGTTCCAGGGCATTGATCCTTGACCTCAACTCGTCATCGATCCCTTTCGCGACCAGCGTCGTTGTCGCGAACTGCTGCTCGCCGAGAGCGCGCTGCATGTCCCCCTGCAGCATCCAGCTGGTGTAGAACGCCAGCGCGGAGATGCTGGCCACCAGGATCCCCAGCGTGAATAAGGTCACGCGGGCCTTGAGCGATCGCCAACTGAAGAGATTGGGAATCATGGCGGAAATTCAGGCGAAGCCGATCCGATGCGCCGACATCGGGGACAGAACATCGCCGGAACGTAGCAGGCATGCCATTAAGGTTTGGACAGCGCACCCGATCCCGTTCTTCAAATCTCTGGTTCTGTTTGCCACGAGAATCACCCGGTTCCGGCAGACATGCCTATGTATTCGATGTTACGCCCACCGCGGCCCGGCGACAAATGGTGGATTGCCGGGCCTCGTCGTGGCCTGCCGCAGAGGCGCCGGGTCGCCTATCATTGCGTATTGTGGATAGCCGATGACGATCCAGTTACGCCGATGCGCTTCATATCCAGCCTGCTGCTTGCCGCCATACTGACCGTGTTGTTGCCGGGCTGCGCCGACACGCCATTGGCACCGCCGAAGATCGATCGCATCAGCGCCGAACAGCTCGAAGCACGGCTGCCGCAGCCGGTGGCCGCGCTGCCGCTGGAGCAGGTGGTCGCGCTGGCGCGGCAGGGCATTGCGGCCGGGGAGATCATTTCGCGCATGGTGGCCTCGGCCTCGCGCTATCGCCTGTCGGCGGGACAGATCCTTGAACTGGCGGCGCAGGGCGTGCCGCGCGAGGTGCTGGACCACATGGTCTCCGCCGAGCGCCACCAGATCTTCGACGACATGGCGGCCGAGGCCAACCGGCGCGACGCGGCCTGCAACGAGCGCATCGAGCAGAATCTGCGCCATTGCCGCAACCAGGTGATGGGGCCGATGCTGATGCCGGGCCCCTATCCCTTCCCCATGATCAACTGCTTTCCGCTGTCGCCCGGCTCGCCGTTCTGGCGCTGCCTGTGAACGGCGCTTCGAATTCCACAACCCGATCGGACCTTCCATGAAACAGATCATTTTCCTGCTGGCGCTTTCCGCCGCGACCGCGACGCTGGCGGCGCCTCCGCCCGGCCATCCTTCGCCCGAGCAGGCGCGCGACATGCTGATGCCGGACAAGCCGCCGGCGCCGTCCGAACTGCCGAACCAGGGCAAGGTGCTGACGGCGATCGACGCCAACGACTTCACCTACATCGAAGTCGAGTATCGCGGCGCCCGCGAATGGATTGCCGCGCCGAAGATGGCCATCAAGCCGGGCAGCATGATTCGCTACGAAGAGGGCTCGGTGATGGCCAATTTTTACAGCAAGCTGCTGCAGCGTACCTTTGCCACTGTCATGTTCGTCGGTCATGTCGCGGTGGTCGGTCAATAGCGACGGCGCAAGCGCCGCGCGCGGCCGCAAAGCCGGCGCCCCACAGGGACTTCCTTTGGTCGCCGGTGGCACGGCACGCTGGCCTTTGAGGTTCGCGCCGTGAGCGCCGATCGCGTCGACCGCCGCCGCCTCCTTCTCGCCGGCGGGATTTGCGTGGCGGGCGCCGGCTTCGGCACGGCCTGGTACGTCACCACGCGGCCGCAGCCGCCGGCGGGAAATCCTTTGCCGGTCGAGGTCGGCGACCTGGCGCCGGGCCGCCTGCGCACGGTCGAATGGAAGGGGCGCGCGGTGTGGATCCTGCGCCGCGGCGCCGACGAGATCGCCGGGCTGGCCGGTTACGAGAGCGAACTGCTCGACCCCGCGTCCCTGCATTCGCTGCAGCCCGAGGCCTGCCGCAATCCGCATCGATCGCTGCGTCCCGAGCTGTTCGTCGCCGTCGGCCAATGCACGCACCAGGGTTGCCCGCCCGCCCTGCGCGCCGGCGCTGGCAATCGCAATGAGTTCCTCTGTCCCTGCCACACCTCGAAGTTCGACCTGGCCGGTCGCGTGTTCCGCTCCGGGCCGGCGCCGGCCAACCTGGTGATTCCGGAATACCGCCTGGAGGGCGCCGACCGCGTCGTCATCGGCGAGAGTTGAGGCGTCGGGTACCGCGGCGGTAGCCTAGCCGAAGAGGCGGATCTTCAGCTTTTGCAGGATGCCGAGGCTGTTCCACCAGGCGATGCCTTCGTCGCGGAAGCGAATGCCTGCTTCCGTCAAGACCAGCTTGCGCGCGCCCATTTCGGTCGGGCCGGAATCGACCAGGTAGCCCTGTTGCATGAGGTAGCCGGCGATGCCCGGTTGCACCTGGGTGCCGTGTATGGTCCAGCGCGCGCCGTAGCCATCGGCATCGCCGCCTAGCATCAGGATGGGCACGTAGCGGCCCATCAGCCGCATCACTTCCAGGGTTTCGTAGCGGCTGGGGATGTCGCCGGTACTGTCCGCGTCGTCGCGGCCGGGCTTGTCGAGGTCCATGCGTCCGGGCCGTGGCGCTAGGCGGACGGCGGCTCCGCCCGCTTCGGCAGCAGCCAGACCAGCAGCAGCGGCAGGACGGGAATCGACAGGCCGAGGACCAGCCAGAAAGCGAAGGAGCGCCCCTTCCTGCGCGCGAGGATCGCGGTCGGGATGGCGGCGACGAGAGTCACCACGGTGAGCACGGCCAGCGCCGACAGCGCCGCTTCGGCCGACGCGGCGCTGATGCCGAATTGGCCGAGCACGGCGATGGTATTGGCATCGAGCATGGGCATGTTCCCTGGCGGCTTCGCCTTGCGTCCCGGATCGCGCTAGCGCGTGATCGGCTTGTAGCGGATGCGCTTGGGCTTGGCGCCTTCTTCGCCGAGGCGCTTCTTCTTGTCTTCCTCGTACTCGTGGTAGTTGCCGGCGAAGAAGCTCCACTGCGACTCGCCTTCGCAGGCCAGGATGTGGGTGCAGATGCGGTCGAGGAACCAGCGGTCGTGGCTGATGATCATGGCGCAGCCGGCGAATTCGAGCAGGGCGTCTTCCAGCGCGCGCAGGGTTTCCACGTCGAGGTCGTTCGACGGTTCGTCGAGCAGCAGCACGTTGCCGCCGGCCATCAGCGTCTTCGCCAGGTGCAGGCGCCCGCGCTCGCCGCCGGACAAATTGCCGACGTTCTTCTGCTGGTCGCCGCCCTTGAAGTTGAAGCGGCCGATGTAGGCGCGGCTGGCGATTTCGAGCTTGCCGATGGTGATGATGTCGGCGCCGCCGGCGAGTTCGTCGAACACGGTCTTGCTGCCGTCGAGGCAGTCGCGGCTCTGGTCGACGTAGGAAACTTTCACCGTCGGGCCGACCACGATCTCGCCCGAATCCGGCTTGTCCTGGCCGGTCAGCATCTTGAACAGCGTGGACTTGCCGGCGCCGTTGGGGCCGATGATGCCGACGATCGCCCCGGGCGGCACGGTGAAGGACAGCTTGTCGATCAGCAGGCGGTCGCCGAAGCCCTTGCTCACGTCATGGAACTCGATCACCTTGTCGCCGAGGCGGTCGGCGACGGGGATGAAGAGTTCGTGCGTCTCGTTGCGCTTCTGGTAATCGGTTTCCGACATCTCGTTGAAGCGGGCCAGGCGCGCCTTGCTCTTGGCCTGGCGCGCCTTGGGATTGCTGCGCACCCATTCCAGTTCCTGCTTCATGGCTTTCATGTGCGCGTCGACCTGCTTGGCTTCGGTTTCGAGGCGCGCTTCCTTCTGCTCCAGCCACGACGAATAATTGCCCTTCCACGGGATGCCATGGCCGCGGTCGAGTTCCAGGATCCACTCTGCGGCGTTGTCAAGGAAGTAGCGGTCGTGGGTCACTGCGACCACGGTGCCGGGGAAGCGGGTGAGGAACTGCTCCAGCCATTCCACCGACTCGGCGTCGAGGTGGTTGGTCGGCTCGTCCAGCAGCAGCATGTCGGGGCGCGAGAGCAGCAGCTTGCACAGCGCCACGCGCCTCTTTTCGCCGCCGGAGAGGTTCTTGATCGAAGCATCCCAGGCCGGCAGGCGCAGGGCGTCGGCGGCGAGGTCAAGCTGGTGCTCGGTATCGCTGCCCGAGGCGGCGATGATGGCTTCGAGCCGCGCCTGCTCTTCGGCCAGCTTGTCGAAGTCGGCGTTCTCCTCGGCGTAGGCGGCATACACGGCTTCGAGCTTGGCCTGGGCCTCCATGACCTCCCCCATGCCGGATTCGACTTCCTGGCGTACGGTCTTGGCCGGGTCGAGCTGCGGTTCCTGCGGCAGGTAGCCGATCGACAGGTTGGGCATCGGCGTCGCTTCGCCGATGATGTCCTTGTCGATCCCGGCCATGATGCGCAGCACGGTGGACTTGCCCGAGCCGTTCAAGCCGAGCAGGCCGATCTTGGCGCCGGGGAAGAAGCTGAGGGAGATGTCCTTGAGGATCTGGCGCTTCGGCGGCACGATCTTGCCGACGCGGTTCATGGTGAAGACGTATTGAGCCATTGTGTTCGCTTTATAGACCGGTGAAAAGAAGGTCCAGCGCGGCGAGGATTTCGTCGCGCTGGGGGGAAAGGTTGGTGACGGGCTTCTTCAGCAGGCGGCGCGGCACCGTCGCGAGCTCCTGGGTCAGCGCGATAAGTCGGGTCTTGTCGACACTGACCTTCGGATTGAGTCGCAGGATCGGAAGTGTCTCGACGGTCTCCGGACGGGCCAATGGAACCACTACGCAGGTTGGCAGCGCGTCAAGAAGGTTGCTCTGGATGTCAAGCACGAAAGGGATGATCGCCGCGCTCTTGCGGTCCGGGTTGCGATAAACGTCAAGGTGGGCCATCAATCCTCGCGCATGAAGTTGCGGAATCGGTCGGAGAACAGGCCATCCCGTTCGATATGCCGGTTGTACGCCTCGATCGCTTCCTTGTTCTGCTCCAGCCACTCGGCCTCGCGCTGTCGCTTCAATTCGGCGGAAAGCGCCACTTCCAGCGTCTGCGAGAGGTTGATCTTGCGCGCACGGGCTTCTTCCAGCAGGTCGGCGCGGACCGTCAGGTTGGCGGCTTTCTTGGGCTGGGTGCTCATGTTCTGCTCCGCGTGTTCGATGCGCGCAGATTACGCGCATCGATAATGCGCGTCAATCCGGATTGTCGCCGGTGCGATGACGTCGGCAGCGTGAGACACTTGCGCATTCGCAACGCCTACACACATGACATTCGGAGAGCAACGCATGGAAATTCTATCCGGCCTCGGCCATTTGCTGGGGTCGAAACCGCCGCCGGAAAAGTCGTTGCGCCTGGCCATCGAGCACGCGGTGGAGGCCGTCGATCCGCGGCTCAAGGCCGTGTCGGATTACGAGCGACGCCTGGCGCCGGCGGTCGGCCATGCGCTGGGCCATTGCGCGGCGCTGGCGGAGCAGGTCCCCGGGCCGATTGACATCGATACGCGCGCCTTTGCCGCCGATCCGCTGGTGCATGCGCTGTTCGCGACGCCGAACGACATCGCCGACATGCTGGGCAAGAGCCGCGAACTGCGCGAGTTCCTTGCCGACCCCGCGCATGCCATGCACGATGAATTCTTCGCCCTGCTCGGCATGCGCCGGCGCGAAAAGGCGACCAGCGGCATGGCCGTGAATGGTGACGTGGTGCAGCACGGCGTGGCCCAGCGCCTGCTGTATTTCGCTGACCACACCCTGGCCGAGCTCGGCACCGGGCACGAGGCCACCCGCCAGCGCCTGCAGGCGGCGGCCTTCGATGGCCTGGCGCGCGGCTTCGCCGCCCGCGTCGAGGAACTGCGCCGCGAGCAGCACGAGGCGCGCAGCGCCTGGCAGGCCGAGCGCGCGGCCGACGGCGCCAGGCGCCACTTGCTCGAGGCGCGCCAGCAAAAGGCCATCGCGGCGCTCGCTCCGGAGCACCTGCTCGACGAGTTCGGCAAGTGGCTGGCGACGGCCGAAGAGCGGCTTTACCTGAAGCCGAACGAAGTGCGGGTGGACCGCATGGGGGTGATCGCCCCTGCGGCGGCGACCGGCGGCGATGCGAACACGCTCTGCTTTCCGGAACTTGTCGGCCGCGACCGCCGCCACTGGATCGTGCTGGTGGCGAGGATCCGCCGCGACGACGCGCGCGCCGCCCTGGAGCGCCGCGAGCAGGCCAACCGCTATCTGCTGATCTGATCGATGGATTCGACCTGTCGACAGGGCGGGATCGGGGTCTCAATGGTGCGTCCTGGGTATGCCCGCACCGCCCGTGCATCAACCTTGCTCTTTGTCCCGTGCGGCTGAGACTACCTGCTTTACCAGCTTCGCCAGTTCAGTCGACAAGAAGGGCTTTGCGATATGCGCAACCATGCCGGCCGCGAGGCATTTGGTGCGATCCTCACCCAGAGCGTGGGCGGTCTGGCCGACGATCGGCAGCCTGGGTGCCAGTTCCCTTATCAGGCGTGTCGCTTCGTAGCCGTCCATTTCCGGCATCTGGATGTCCATCAGCACGATGTCGTAGGCCTCCGGTCCCTCGCGAACGACGCGCTCGACAGCTTCCCGGCCGTTGCCCACCATTGCCACCTGCGCTCCGTCCGCGGTCAGGTTAGCCTCCAGCAGCATCTGGTTGATCTCGTCATCCTCGGCCACCAGGATGGAAATGCCGGTCAGCGGATGGTCGGGGGCGACTTCGTCGCCCAGGCCGTCCCCGACGGGCCCATCTGCAGCGGCAGGGGCCTCGACCAAAGGCAGGCGAAATGTGAATGTGCTACCCGTCCCGATTTTGCTTTCGACGCTCAAGTCACCTTGCAGCAAGTCGGCAATGCGCTTGCAGATGGCCAGCCCCAGTCCGGTTCCGCCGAACTGGCGGGTACTCGAGCTATCGGCCTGCTGGAAGGGATTGAAGATTTCCTCATGCTTGGTTTCGTCGATGCCGATGCCGGTATCCGTGACTCGAATTACGAGTTGGGTCCCCTCGCGCGACGCCGACAGTGCAACGTGGCCTGTTTCAGTGAACTTCACTGCATTGGACAACAGGTTGAGAAGCACCTGGCCGACGCGCGCGGGATCGCTGATACATCTCTGGGGCAAATCGGGAGCCAGCTCGAGCCGCAGCTCCAGCTTCTTGGCTCGCGCCAGTTCGGCGACGGTTTCAAGCGCGCCCTGAACTGTTTCAGAGATAGACATGTCGACCGGTTGAACGCGAAGCTTGCCGGCCTCGATCTTCGAATAGTCGAGGATCTCGCTGACAACTGCGAGCAGACGTTTGCCGGACGTCAGTATCTTTTCAAATGCATTGCGCGCCTTCTCGCTGTCGTGGTGGTTGCGCAAACCGATTTCGGCGAAACCCAGAACGCCATTCATCGGGGTCCGGATCTCATGGCTCATGTTGGCCAGAAACTCGCTTTTCGCGCGCGCCAGACTCTCCGCCGCCGTGAGGGCAATTTCGCGCGCCTTTGCCGCGGCGTCCTGCGCGCTCATGTCGACAAAGCTGGTCACGGCCCCGGTGATCTCGTCATTCTGGAGCAGGGGGTGAATGGCGAGCATTACCGGTACGGCGTGCCCGTCAGCGTGCCAGAGAGTCTCGTGCTCGACACGGATTTCTTTCCCCGTGCATACGGCGTTGTGGCTGGGGCACTCAATCGCCGGGTACGGGCTGCCGTCGGGCCTGCTGTGATGGAACAGGGCATGTGCGGAGCGGCCGATGGCCTGGTCCGCGCTATATCCCAGCGTCCTGCAGCCAGCCGGATTGATGAAGGTAATGAAGCCCTCGCGATCGACGCCAAACAGGCCGTCGGCAGCCGACTCCAGTATCCGGCTCGCCTTGGCCTCGGTGGCGAGCAACTCCGACGTGCGCTTTTCCACCAGTTCTTCCAGGTGCCGGCGATGGGTTTCGAGTTCGTCCAGCACGCGTTCGGAGACCAGTAGCACCGCGCTGGTGGAGAACAGCAGCGCACCGAAGGCAAAGCTGGTGATGTAGATCAGGTTCTCCAGCGACTTGTCGAACAGATAAGTGCTCTCCGGCGCCGTGAATGAGGTGACGAAGCGAAGAACCTGGGTGAGCGCCATCATGACCAGCACGCCCGAGGCAAACAGTCTGGCGAATGTCCTTTCCGGCTGTCGGTGAATCAGATAGGCATGCGCAATGAACAGCCAGCTCATTGCCGTATTGGAAATGCGCAGTCGGGCGAAGGGATTTGGATCGAGCAGCAGGAACCAGGTCAGCGCGCCCAGCACGATCCCCAGCAGGAAGACATAGAGGGAAGTATTGGGGACGACGCCAAAAAACCTTTGGGTACCCATGTAGGCGATTGTCAGGCCTGACAGTATCATCAGGATGGCCAGCGTGGCGACGTAATCAGGAAAGATGCCATAGCCGGCAAACAGGATGCCGCCGGCAAAAAACATCAGCATTGCCAACGACCATTCACCCAGACCGTGGATGGTTGAAGGGTACCTGCGCCGCAAGGAGAAGAACAGCAGGCTCATCAGGGCGCATATGCAGCAGGCCAGGACTATTGCCGTGCGTGGATCGATCAGGTTCATGGTCTTGGCTACCGCTTCGCTGTATATCCTTGGACGTCGATATACCTGAAACGATTATCAGCCTTCATTCGACCCGTAGGTTGACCAACCTCAACAGTTTCTGTCAGACCGGGAACTCACGCGGGTTAGCGCCCGCCCCGGCGCGGCGAATTGCAGTCAGCTGTTGGTGCGGAGGCTCTGCAATCCCTGCCGGCCGACAGGCTCCACGGGGTCGGACCTGGCGTGCGACGAATGCTCCTTCGCAGAAGCGCTATCCTCCGATCTGATCCGGCGCCCGCCGCTAGGCAGTTTCCAGCGTAAGGATCAGCGCCCCTTCTGCGACTTCCTGCCCGGCCTCGACGAACACCTCGACCACGCGCCCGGCATGGGGTGACTGGATGTCGAGCGCGACCTTTCCGGTTTCCAGGGTAATGACGTTGTCGTCGAACTGCACCATGTCGCCGGGCTTGACCAGCACTTCCTCCACCGTGACGTCGCCCTGGGCGCAGCTGCCGCAGGTTTCCCAGCAGTCGGGGTAGATCGGGATGCGGACTTCGAGCAGCTTGCTCATGCCGCGGCGCCCTGCGCCGGCGCGAGGTACTTCGCCACGAAGGCGCCTTCGCAGCCCGCCGGCAGGGCGATGCGCACCACGTGGCCGCTGCCCGCGGCGACCGTGGCCGGCGCGCCTTCGCGATCCAGCATGGCGTCGATGACGAGTTCGAGGTTGCCGGCGGGACGGATGATCTCGATGCGGTCGCCCACCTCGAAATGGTTCTTCACCGCGATCTCGGCCAGGCCGTCGGCGCCGTAGCCGGTGACGTCGCCGACGTACTGGCTGCGGCTGGATTCGGAACTGCCGCGCAGGTAGTTCTGGTAGTCGCGGTCGGGGCGGCGCTCGTAGAAGCCGGCGGTGTAGCCGCGATTGGCCAGGCCGTCGAGCTGGCCGACCAGCCGCGAATCGAAGGGCCGCCCGGCGACGGCATCGTCGATCGCCTGGCGGTAGCTCTGGCAGGAGCGCGCGACGTAGTAGGGCGACTTGGTGCGGCCCTCGATCTTCAGCGAGTCGACGCCGATCTCGGCCAGCTTCGCCACGTACTCGATGGCGCGCAGGTCCTTGGAGTTGAGGATGTAGCTGCCGTGCTCGTCTTCCTCGATCGGCATGTACTCGCCGGGGCGCTCGCGCTCCTCGATCAGCCAGGCGCCGGGGCGGCGCAGCGTCGACGGTGCGGCGGCAAGAGTCGGCGCTCGCGGTACGGCGAGTGAAACGTCGCCCGAGTCGTCTTCGCTTCCCTCATGGACTTTGTAGTCCCAGCGGCAGGAATTGGTGCAGCTGCCCTGGTTGGGATCGCGGTGGTTGAAGTAGCCGGAGAGCAGGCAGCGCCCCGAATAGGCGATGCACAGCGCGCCATGG
Organism: Rhodocyclales bacterium; assembly: GCA_016235805.1. Classification (GTDB taxonomy): domain Bacteria; phylum Pseudomonadota; class Gammaproteobacteria; order Burkholderiales; family Rhodocyclaceae; genus Sulfuritalea. Next base: position 26,331 of record JACRIY010000001.1, on the reverse strand, counting down.
ACGAAGACTTCAAGCTCGGTGTCGGGGCATTCCTGGCGGATCTCGGCGACTTCGTCGAGCGAGAGTTCGCGCGACAGGATTACGCGCGTGACGCCGGCACTGCGCCAGAACTTCACTGCGGCGTGGTTAACCGTGTTGGCCTGCACCGAGAGGTGGATCGGCATCTGCGGCCAGCGCTCGCGGATCATCATCATCAGGCCGGGGTCGGCCATGATCAGCGCGTCGGGCTTGAGATCCATGACCGGCGCCATGTCGTCGAGGTAGGTCTTGAGCTTGGCGTTGTGCGGCAGGATGTTGCTGACGAGGTAGAAGCTGCCGCCGCGCGCGTGGGTCAGCGCGATGCCCTCGGCAAGCTTGTCCAGGCTGCCGAAATCGTTATTGCGCACCCGCAGGCTGTAACGCGGCTGGCCGGCGTAGATCGCCGTGGCGCCGAAATCCAGCGCGGTGCGCGCCATCAACAGCGAGCCGGCCGGGGCCAGCAGTTCGGGAGTCTTCATCAAGGAGTCGGCGTCGGCGGTACGGCGCGCAGGTCGGCGGTCACGGTGCCGATCCGCGCCAGTTCGTCTTCATGCGACGGATCGCGGAAATCTTCCGCCAGGGCGGCGGCTTCCCATTCGCGCAGCGCCGGGTGGTCCAGCAGGCGGGCCGCATAGTCGCCGGCGGCACCGCCCGGCGCGACGCCGTAGCTGCGGAAGCGGAAGGCGACCGGGGCGAAGAAGGCATCGGCCGCGGTGAACGCGGCGCCGGCCAGGAAGGGCCCGCCGAAGCGCGCCAGCCCTTCGTTCCACAGGCGTTCGATGCGGGCGATGTCGGCCAGCAGTGCGGGCGAACGCTGCTTCACCGCCACGCGCACGCCGATGTTCATGCCATGCAATCGGCGCAGCGTGGTGAATCCGGAATGCATCTCGGCGGCAGCGCATCGAGCCCAGGCGCGGGCGGCGGCATCGGCCGGCCAGACGCCGGGATGGCGCTCGGCGAGGTATTCGGCGATCGCCAGCGAATCCCACACCACGGTGTCGCCATCGACCAGCCAGGGCACCTTGCCCGCCGGCGAAAGCTTCCGGAAATCGGGTGCACTGCCTGGGGTGAAGGGGTGCAGCACCTCGTCGAAGGCGATGCCCAACGCGCGCATCAGCACCCAGGGCCGCAGCGACCACGAGGAATAGTTCTTGTTGGTGATGTGCAGTGTGTACATGAGGCTTACCGTGAAAAACCGCCGCTTGCGAAGTCACTGGTGATGACCGAGCGAAGCGAGCGGAATGGTAGCCCCGCCCTGGGGCGGGGATGGGGGTGGGGGGCCTTCAATTCGCCTTTCGCGTATTTCGTCCTCGGCGGGTGGCGCTCGGTGCCATTAGCGTTATGCCCGGATGGTTTCGTCCAGCGTGATATCCACCATCAGATCGTTCGAGATACGTTCCAGTTCCCCGGTCAGGGCGCCGACATCGAGCTCGGGCGCGGCGGTCAGTTCGGCCACGGCATGGAACAGCACGGCGGCCGACATCGGTGCGCTGGAGGTATGGGTGGCCAGGCTTTCCACGTTGACGGCGTGGTTGGCCAGCACCATGGACACCTCGCGCACGATGCCGATGCGGTCGTGGCCGACCAGCGCGAGCTTCAGTCGCCGTCCGGTCAGCGCCGACTTCTGCGGCGCCGCTGACTCCACGGCGACTTTCAGTCCCCTGAGCTGACTGAGCGCATTGCGTAATGCATCGGCCTGCGCGGCATCGACACCGACCTCGACGATGCCGGCGAACTTGCCCGCCAGTTGCGCCATCGAGGATTCCAGCCAGTTGCCCTGGTGGGCGCTGATCACGGCGGAAAGCTCACCGACGAGGCCGGGGCGGTCGTCGCCGATCACGGTGAGAATCAGGGACACGGAGGATACGGTCATGAGTAGCTCTCCATCGGCACGCAGCCGCAGAACAGGTTGCGGTCGCCATGCACGTCGTCGATGCGATTCACGAACGGCCAGAACTTGTTCTCCGCCACCCAGGGCAGCGGGAACACGGCCTGCTCGCGGGTGTAGGGCCGCGTCCACTCGCCGACCAGGTCGGCTTCGGTGTGCGGCGCGTGCTTGAGCGGGCTTTGCTCCAGCGTCCATTCGCCGGTCTCGATCTTGCGGATCTCGTCGCGGATGCTGCACATCGCGGCGCAGAAGCGATCGAGTTCGGCCTTGTCTTCCGACTCGGTGGGTTCCACCATCAGCGTGCCGGCGACCGGGAAGCTCACCGTCGGTGCGTGGAAGCCGTAGTCCATCAGGCGCTTGGCGATGTCGATCTCGGCGACGCCCGTGGCGGCCTTGATCGCGCGCACATCGAGGATGCACTCGTGGGCGACGCGGCCCTGGCTACCGGTATAGAGCACCGGGAAATGGTCCTTGAGGCGCGCCGCGACATAGTTGGCGTTGAGGATCGCGATCTCGGTGGCGCGCGTGAGGCCCGCGCCGCCCATCATGGTGATGTACATCCAGGAGATCGGCAGGATCGAGGCCGACCCCCAGGGTGCGGCAGAGACCGCATGCTGGCCGCCATGCGGGCCGGCGATGTTCTGCACCGCGTGGTTGGCCATGTAGGGCGCGAGGTGCGCCTTGAGCCCGATCGGACCCATGCCCGGCCCGCCGCCGCCGTGCGGGATGGCGAAGGTCTTGTGCAGGTTGATGTGCGAGACGTCGGCGCCGATGTCGGCAGGACGGCAGAGGCCGACCTGGGCGTTGAGGTTGGCGCCGTCCATGTACACCTGGCCGCCGTGGGCGTGGACGATGGCGCAGATGTCCTTCACCGCCTCCTCGAACACGCCGTGGGTCGACGGGTAGGTGAGCATCAGGCAGGACAGGTTCGCCGCGTGCTGCGCGGCCTTGGCCTTGAGGTCGGGGACGTCGACGTTGCCGCTGTCGTCGCAGGCCACCGCCACCACGTCGAGCCCGCACATCTGGGCCGTGGCCGGATTGGTGCCGTGGGCCGATTTCGGGATCAGGCAGACCTTGCGCGCGCCCTGTCCATTGGCGGCCTGGTAGCGGCGGATGGCGACGAGGCCTGCATACTCGCCCTGCGCGCCGGAGTTCGGCTGCATGCAGATAGCATCGAAGCCGGTGATCGCCTTGAGCTGGTTCTCCAGCCCGGTGATCAGTTCCAGGTAGCCCTGCGCCTGGTCCAGCGGCGCGAAGGGATGCATCTGCGAGAACCCGGGCCAGGACACCGGGATCATCTCGGCGGCGGCGTTGAGCTTCATGGTGCAGGAGCCGAGCGGGATCATCGCGTGGTCCAGCGCCAGGTCGCGGTTCTGCAGGCGCTTCAGGTAGCGCAGCATGCCGTGCTCGGTATGGTGCGTGTTGAACACCGGATGCGCGAGGATGGGCGTGCGCCGCTGCAGCGACGCGGGAATCGCACAGGGTCGCGCGGCGTCGAGCGCTTCCACGGGCGTGCTTTTGCCGAACAGCTTCAGCAGCGCCGCGACGTCCTCATGCGTGGTGGTTTCGTCGACGCTGATGGCGACGGTCTGCTCGTCGACCCGGCGCAGGTTGTAGCCGGCGGCGACCGCCGCCGCCATGATTTTCGCCGTGTCGCCGGCGCCGACTTTCACCTCGAAGGTGTCGAAGAAGTCGTGCCCGCTGACACCGAGGGCGCCGGCCAGCAGCGCGGCGATGCGGTGGATGCGCGAGGCGATGGTGCGCAGGCCTTTCGGTCCGTGCCACACCGCGTACATGCCGGCGATGTTGGCCAGCAGCACCTGCGAGGTGCAGATGTTGGAATTGGCCTTCTCGCGGCGGATGTGCTGCTCGCGCGTCTGCAGCGCCATGCGGTAGGCGGTCTTGCCGCGCGCGTCCTTGGAGACGCCGATGATGCGGCCCGGCATCGAGCGCACGTGGGCTTCGCGCGTGGCGAAGAAGGCGGCGTGCGGTCCGCCGAAGCCCATCGGCACGCCGAAGCGCTGGGCGGAACCGAGCGCGATGTCGGCGCCCATCTCGCCGGGGGATTTCAGCAGCACCAGCGCCATCAGGTCGGAGGCCACGGCGACCACGCCGCCCTTGTTCTTCACCTCGGCAATCGACGTGGTGAGGTCGGCGATCTCGCCGCGGGCGTTGGGGTACTGGAACAATGCACCGAACAGTTCGTGCTTGTGGGCATCCTCCGGACGGCCGAGTACCAGCTCGAAACCGAAATACGCGGCGCGGGTGCGGATCACGTCGATGGTCTGCGGGAAGGCCGCGTCATCGACGAAGAAGACATTGCCTTTCGCCTTCGACGCACGCCGTGCCATGGTCATCGCCTCGGCGGCGGCGGTGGCCTCGTCGAGCAGCGAGGCGTTGGCGATTTCCATGCCGGTGATGTCGACCACCATCTGCTGGTAGTTGAGCAGCGCTTCCAGCCGGCCCTGGGCGATCTCGGCCTGGTAGGGCGTGTAGGCGGTGTACCAGCCGGGATTCTCGAACAGGTTGCGCAGGATCACCGGCGGCGTCAGCGTGCCGTAGTAGCCCTGGCCGATCAGCGACTTCTTCACCACGTTCTTCGCCGCGATGGCGGCAAGCCGGGCCAGCGCCGCGTGTTCCGGCACCGCCGCCGGCAGCTCCAGCGGCCGTTGCAGGCGAATCGTCGCCGGCACCGTCTCGCCGATCAGGGTGCGCAGAGAATCGGTGCCGATCGAGGCCAGCATCGCGGCGATCGCGTGCTCGTCGGGACCGATGTGGCGGGCTATGAATTCGTCGCGGTTTTCCAGCTCGGCGAGCGGATGGGAGAGGTGCTCGGCGTGCATGTCAGAGCGTCGCGGCGTAGGCGTCGGCGCCGAGCAGGCCGCCCAGTTCGGTGGCGCAGGCGGCGGCAGCGGCCGGCTTGATGCGGAACAGCCAGGTGGCGTAGGCATCGGCATTGACCGATTCCGGCGCGTCGGCGGCGGCCTGGTTGGCCTCCACCACTTCGCCGGAGACCGGCGAATAGATGTCGGAGGCGGCCTTCACCGATTCGACCACCGCGCATTCCTCGCCGGCCTTGACCACGCGGCCGACCGCCGGCAGTTCGAGGAAGACGATGTCGCCCAGCGCTTCCTGGGCGTGGTCGGTGATGCCGATGGTGACGGTGCCGTCGGCTTCGAGGCGGGCCCATTCGTGGGAGGCGGCGTATTTCAGGTTGGTCGGTGTATTCATGTCGTGCTCCTCAAAGAAGGGGTTTGCCGTTACGGACAAAACTGGGTTTGACGACGCGCGCCTTGAGGCGCTTGTCGCGGATTTCGACTTCGACTTCGCTGCCGGGTGCGATGCCTTCGGGCAGGCGCGCCAGCGCGATGGACTGGTTGAGGCTGGGCGAGAAACTGCCGCTGGTGGTTTCGCCCTCGCCCAGCGGCGTGATGACTTTCTGGTGGGCGCGCAGCACGCCGCGGTCGAGCAGCAGCAGGCCCTGAAACTGGTTGCGCGGTTGCCGTGTCGTCAGCGCCGACTTTCCGATGAAGTCGCGCGCCGGGTCCTTCAGGTCGACCGTCCAGCGCAGGCCGGCCTCGTAGGGGGTGATCTTCTCGTCCATGTCCTGGCCGTAGAGGTTCATGCCGGCTTCGAGGCGCAGGGTGTCGCGTGCGCCGAGGCCGCAGGGTTTGACGCCGGCTTCCAGCAAGCGCTGCCAGGCGGTGCCGACGGCGGCGGCCGGCAGGCTGATCTCGAAGCCGTCCTCGCCGGTGTAGCCGGTGCGGGCGACCAGCCAACCGCCTGTCTCGGCGGCCTGAAAAAGGCCAAGCGGCTCGGTCGCGGCACGGGTGGCGGGGAAGGCAGTCCAGAAATTCTCGCGGGCCTTGGGACCCTGCACCGCGATCATGGCCAGGGCATCGGGGCCGCTGCGGCGCTGCGTCAGCGTGGCGGCGAAGCCCGCCAGTTGCGCGTGCATCCAGGCGATGTCCTTCTCCGCCGTGCCGGCATTGACCACGATGCGGTAGTGCTCGGGCGTGAAGAAGTAGACGATCAGGTCGTCGATCACGCCGGCCGATTCGTCCAGCATGCAGGAATACAGCGCCTTGCCCGGCACGGCCAGCTTGGCCACATCGTTGGCCAGCAGGCGGCGAAGCCAGCGCGTGGCATCGGCGCCGGCCAGGTCCAGCGCGCACATGTGGGAGACGTCGAACATGCCGGCATCGCGCCGCACGGCGTGGTGCTCCTCGATCTGCGAACCGTAGTGGATGGGCATGTCCCAGCCGGCGAAATCGACCATCTTCGCGCCCGCGGCGAGGTGCGATTCGTAAAGGGGGGTGCGTAGCGGCATGGCGGTCCTCGGAAAAGATGCGGCAAGAGGCGCGACGGGGCCCCGTCACGTCCCCATCTGTCCTTGGCGCCTGAGAGATTTACTCCGTCGGCGGGCAGGCTTCACGATGCTGCCGTGAGCTGCCGCTCTCCAGATTTTCCGTGCGTCGTCGGTCCTTTTGCCTGAGCGGTTCCTGGGGGTTGCGCCTTCGGCGGTGCAGGCGGGAAACGCGTCACTCTCTCCCGACGACCAGGCGCGGATTATCCTACAAAGCCCCCGCGTGCGGTTCGCCGAATGCATCGCGCTGTTTACCGCGGCCCCGGTTTCATGTACTGTATGCAACACCAGTTACCGGAGCATGCCATGGCCCACGATCTGACCCCCCGCCAGCAGGAAATCCTCGATTTCATCCGCAGCAACATGGAAGTCTTCAGCATGCCGCCGACGCGCGCAGAGATCGCCGGCGCCTTCGGCTTCGCCTCGGCCAATGCCGCCGAGGACCACCTGCGGGCGCTGGCGAAGAAAGGCGTGATCACGCTGGAACCCGGCTCCGCGCGCGGCATCCGCCTGGTCGAGCAGCTCGGCCTGCCGCTGATCGGCACGGTCGCCGCCGGCAGCCCGCTGCTGGCCATTGAAAACCGCCTCGGCAATTTCCGCATCGATCCGGCGCTGTTCCAGCCGCATGCCGATTACCTGCTGCGCGTGCGCGGTCTGTCGATGATCGAGGCCGGGATACTGGACGGCGACCTGCTCGCCGTGCATCGCACCACCGAAGCCAGCAACGGCCAGATCGTCGTCGCCCGGCTCGGCGACGAGGTCACCGTCAAGCGCTACAAGCGGCGCGGCACCATGGTCGAGCTGATCGCCGAAAACCGGGATTTCGCGCCCATTCTGATCAATACGCGCAAGGAGCCGCTGGAGATCGAAGGCGTGGCCGTTGGCCTCATCCGCGGCGGCCACGCACTTTGAACTTGTGAATAAATCTACTGCGCATGCCGGATCGGGGCTTGGGCGGTGCTCGCTATCCTCATGCACAACCGCGTGCATTCCGGTAGCTGTGCTCCGGCCGCACCCCGCTGCGGCCTGCTCGCGACGATTTCTTCACAAGTTCTGACGCCGATCGCCATGAATCCCGCCCTCGCAGGGGCGCTGCAGCGTGGCGACATCCGTCGCGGCGATGCCTTCGCCGTGGCGCCGGCGCCGACTCTTGGCAGCGGCTTCCCCCTCCTCGATGCCGAGCTGCCCGGTGGCGGCTGGCCGCGCGGGGCGCTGACGGAACTGCTGGCCGAACATGAAGGCATCGGCGAACTCGGCCTGCTGCTGCCCGCGCTGGCGACGCTGACCGCCGCCGGCCGCGCCGTGTTGCTGGTGGCGCCGCCGCATGCCGCGCATGCGCCGGCCTGGGCCGCCGCCGGGGTGCGCCTTGACTGCTTGCGCCTGGTGTTTCCGCGCCGCCCGCGCGACGCCCTGTGGGCCGGCGTCGAGGCGCTGCGCTGCGGCGGCGTGGCGGCCACGCTGCTGTGGCCGGACGCGATGTTGCGCGACGGCCTGCCGGCCAACAGCCTGCGCCGCCTGCAGGTCGCCGCCGGCGAGGGCGGAGGCGCGGCTTTCCTCCTGCGCCCGGCGCGCTTCGCCGCGCCGGCCTCGCCGGCGCCGCTGCGCCTGCAACTGCACGCGGCGGAAGGCCGCCTGCGCGTGCAACTGCTCAAGCGGCGCGGGCCGCCGGCGCGCCACGACATCCTGCTCGACGTGCGCCGCCCGGCGCTTTTGTCACAGGCCTTTCCCCATGCTCTGGCTGGCGCTGCACTGCCCGCCGCATCCGGCAGCCGACGCCGCAGCCGCGCCGCCGCCTGACGACGGCCCCCGCAGGGGAATCCCCGTCGCGCAAGGCGAGGCGATCACCCCGGCGCTGGCCTGCTGGGCGGGCCGCTACACGCCGCGGGTGAATCTCGCGCCGGACGCGCTGCGGCTCGACATCGGCGCCAGCCTGCGCCTCTTCGGCGGCCTGCCGGCCCTACTGCAACAGGTGCGTGACGACCTCGCCGCGATGGATCTTCCTGCCCGCCTGGCGGTGGCGGCGACGCCGCTGGCCGCGCTGTGGCTGGTGCGCGCTGGCGATGGCGCGGTCTGCACCGACCTGGCGGCGACGCGCGCCGCACTCGCCAGCGTGCCGATGGACGCGCTGCGCCTGGCGCCCCCGCTGGCGCGGCGCATCGAGGGTTTCGGCCTGCGCCGCCTCGGCGACGTGCTGGCGCTGCCGCGCGCCAGCCTCGGCGCGCGCCTGGGCAAGCCATTCGTCGTCGACCTGGCGCGTGCCCTGGGCGAACTGCCCGATCCGCAGGCCTGCTTCGCCTTTCCCGAACGCTTCGAGCAGGCGCTGGAACTGCCGGCGCCGGTGGAAGCCGCGCCGGTGCTGCTGTTCGCCGCGCGCCGCCTGGTGGCGGCACTCGCCGGCTGGCTGGCGGCGAGGAACGGCGCCGTGCGCGCGATCGACTGTCTGATCGAGCACGGCCACGGCCAGGTCACCGCGCTGCCGCTGGCCTTCAGCGCGCCGGTGCACGAGGCGGCGCGCATCGAACGCGTACTCAAGGAAAGCCTCGACGCCCTGCGCCTGCCGGCCCCGGCGCTGGCCTTGCGCCTGTGCGCGCCGCAAACGGTGGTGCGCGAGGCGGGCAGTCTCGTCCTCTTCGACGGTGCCGGGCAACGCCAGGAAGCGCTGGCCGAACTGCTGGACCGCCTCGCCGCGCGCCTCGGTGCGCCGGCCGTGCAGGGCCTGGCCTGCCACGCCGACCATCGCCCGGAACACGCCAGCCGCGCGCATCCCGCCAACCCGGCCGGCGCGCCGGCGACGACGCTGCCGCGCCCGCTGTGGCTGCTCGATCCCCCCGAGGTGCTGCGCGAAAGCCGCGGCCGCCCGCAACGCGCCGGCCCGCTGCGGCTGGCCGCCGGTCCGGAACGCATCGAGTCCGGCTGGTGGGACGGCGCCGACGCGCGCCGCGACTACTTCATTGCCATCGACGGCGCCGGTCGCTGGCTATGGATTTTCCGCGACCCGCGCCCGCCGGGCGGATGGTTTCTGCATGGGGTGTTTGCCTGAGGCGGGGGCAGGGCGGGGATACGAAGCGGCCAAATGAAAGCGCTTCCGGCCATTCCAGATGCTTCAGGTATGATGAAATTCGCATTCCTCCGTTGCTTCAGGTTTGATCCAAATTGCCAGTGAACCCGCAGCTGAAGAGGATTGGCGGGCAGCTCGCCCTTGGGTTCGCCTATGTCTTTCGTTCAGGGCCCGAACGGGCTAATGGAATATTTCCCGCACATGCGGTAATGTCATGTCCAATTTCGTCGTCCAGATCGGAACGCGTCGCGGCAACTCCTGATTCATTCGCGACGGCGCTTTTGCTAGTGCGTGGATTCCGAGGTCGGGAATGCAACTGCCATTGGGAGAATGCCATGATCCACAGTTTCGTCGCCAGAATCGCCCGCTTCGCCCTGCCGCTTGCCATCGCCTCCGCGACCGGCATGGCAGCTGCCCAGACCATCAAGTACGGCAACTCTCCCGGAGGTTATCCGGGCAACGTGAGTTACGCCGGCGGAGCCGCAAGCCTGCAGACGGGGACGCCCCTCGACCTCTTCGATAGCTCGAATTTCTGGGGCAACAATTTCAATTTTTCGTTTCAGACTGGCGCCACTGCCGATGGCTGGACATTCGCACCCGGCGGCACGGTATCCATGGTGGTGGCCAATGGGTTCAGCGGCGGCATCGACATAGACCACGATTTCGTAATTGACATCGCGGCCGGTACGACCATCTTTACCGGCGTTCTCGGGGCGACCACGGTTCGCGACCGCAGCGCCATCGAGTGCAACCCCATGTGCATCGGCTCAGACTTCGACATCAGCGCCAGCTTCACCGTGAGCACTCTGCACGCCGGGTATGCCGCCGCCCTGGGAGTGCCGACGAGCAGTTACACCGGCAGTTTCCTCCTGGGAGTCAGCTCGTGGGATGGCGGTCCCGCCACGAGAGGGGTGGGCTGGCGCGAGGTTTCGCTGACCCTGGATCAGCAAACCGCTCCGGTTCCCGAACCCGAAACCTACGCCATGATGCTGGCTGGTTTGGGTCTGGTGGGCCTTGCGGCACGTCGCAGGAAGCATCAGCAATCTGCCTGAGGCGAAGCGATCCGACGCGAAAACGGGAGCTGCGGCTCCCGTTTTGCATTCATGGATGGCTGCTGCGGACGTCGACCGCGGTGACTCGGGTCAAGCCGGCTCGCGGCTACGAATTGCGCCGATTAAGCGCGCGCAGCAGGATCGCAAACAACTGATCGGGGCTGAAAGGCTTGATCAAAAAGTCGCTCATACCCGCCGCAAGGCACTTCTCCTTGTCCTCGACGAACGCGTTGGCCGTCATGGCGATGATCGGTGTGTCCCGGTATCCGGGAATCTGGCGGATCTCCCGCGTTGCCTCGATTCCGCTCAGCTTCGGCATCTGCATATCCATGAGGATGGCCACGTAGCTGCTCTTGCAGGCCATTGCGACGGCCTGCGCGCCATCTTCCGCGGTGTCCGCCACGAGATCGACCGCCTCCAGATGCATCAGTGCGACTTCCCTGTTGACCGGCTCGTCATCGACCACCAGGATGCGCAGGCCGGCGCAACATTGACGTATCTGCGCTTCGGCATCGACCACGGCTTCCGTCGGAGCAGTCGCCACCTCGCCGCCCTTCATCAGCTTCACGGTAAACCAGAAGGTGCTGCCGACGCCCGCCGTGCTGTCGGCGCCGACTTTCCCGCCCATCAGTTCGACCAGGCGGCGGGTGATCGCCAGTCCGAGGCCGGTGCCGCCGTACTTGCGGGTCATCGAATTGTCGGCCTGCTCGAAGGCGCTGAAGAGGCGCGACATGACCTCGGGAGCGATGCCGATGCCGGTATCGCTTACCTCGAACCGCAACACCGCAGCATCGGCTGTTTCTTCCTGCTTGAGGGTGCGCAAGGTCACCGTGCCTTGCTCGGTGAATTTGACGGCGTTGGTCGCGATGTTGAGCAAGGCCTGTTGCAGCCGCGTCGGGTCACCCACGAGCCCGGGCGGCAGGGGCTCGGCCTCGATCAGCAGGCGAATGCCCTTGGCCTTGACCCGCTCCGACAGGATGGAAGCGATATTGGCCAGCAGGCCGCCGACGTCGACCGCCGCTTCCTCCAGCGTGAACTTGCCGGCCTCTATCTTCGAGATGTCGAGGACATCGTTGATCACCGACAACAGGTGCCGGGCCGAGGCGTCGATGGCGTCGAGGCGCAGTGCCTGCCTGCTGGTGACGCCTTCCCGACGCAGGACGTTGGCCATGCCGACGATGCCGTTCATCGGCGTGCGGATTTCGTGGCTCATGTTGGCGAGGAAGGCGCTCTTGGCGACATTGGCGGCTTCGGCGGCTGCCTTGGCCGTCGCGAGTTCGGCGGTACGTGACTCGACGATTTCCTCGAGGTGGTGGCGGTGCTTGTCGAGTTCGGCTTCGGCGGCCTTGCGGTCGCTGATGTCGAGGCCGACGCCGATCAAATAGGACTTGCCATCGAGACTCACCTGCGTACCGCTGAAATGGTAGGGCGTGTCCCGTCCGTACCGATCGCGGAACATCGCTTCGATGTTGGCCTGTCCGTCCCGGAACACCTGCTGCATCGCGGCGGCGATGCGCTCATGGTCGTCGTCGGCAAAGAAGTCCTGCGCACGCATCGTCGCCAGTTCGCTGTCGGTGTAGCCGGAGACGTCCCGGAAATGGCGGTTCCAGCGCAGGAAGCGTCCGTTGCCATCGAACATGTAGAAAATGCCGGGAAGGGCATTGATGATCTCGGCGGAGAACTGCTGCTCCCGCAACAGGGCCAGTTCCGCCTGCTTGCGCTCGCTGATGTCCTCCACCATCGCCACCACGTAATCGAGGCTGCCATCCGGCGTGCGCACATGGCTGACCGCAAGACGCGTATTCACCAGGTGGCCGTCCTTGTGGATGAAGCGCTTGTCCATGGCATAGCTCTCGATTTCCCCGGCCAGCATGCGGTTGAACTGCGCCAGGTCAGGCGCCAGATCGTCCGGGTAGGTCAGCTCGGCCCAGGTCATGCGGGTCAGTTCGTCCCGCGTGTAACCCAGAGTCGCGCACAGTGCGTCGTTCACCTCGATCCAGCCCTTTTCCAGGCTGGTGATGGCAAGACCGACGATGGAATGGTCGAAGTAGGCATGAAAGCGCTTCATGCTGGCGCGCTCTGCGGCGATTACCGCATCCTGGGTCGCATGCAGGGACTCCTGGTCGATCAGCTGCTGCTCGTAGTTGCGGAAGATCAGGCACAGCACCATGGTGGCAAGCGGGTAGAACAGCATGAGCACCCACCAGGCCTGCTCGATGAACGCGTAGGCGGCCCGATTGGGGATTTGCGTGAATGCAGCCAGTTGCGCCAGTTGCACCACGACGCCCAGCGCAAGATAGTGCATCGGTTGCGGGGGGCTCCAGCGGCGAAGCAGCCACTGCCGTGCCAATACGCCAAGCAGGGCGGACTGCAGGACGACCAGGACACCCACCGTTGCCCCGATGCCGCCCATCTGGTAGCGATAGACACCCGCAATGCCCGCGGCAATTGCCGCCGCGACCCCGCCACCGACGACGCCGGCCACGGACAGCACGATCGACCGGCCGTCGAATATCAGGCCGGGCGAGAAGGTGACGGGATTGATCATGCCAAGCAGGGCTACGCTGCCAAAAAGCAGGCCCAGCATCACCTGGCGACCCGGCGTGTCCTTGCGAAAACGCGAAAGGACGATTTGCCCCGTCGCGATCAAGGCGATAAGGAAGGCGATGTTGTTGACCAGATTAATGAGCATGGGTCTGGTTCGAGTTGGAGCGGATCGTTCACCAATACTGCTTCAGGCCAGGAGTCTACGCTTACTTTGATTCCGGCTGATTATGCATCCGTTGTCCGGTCAAGGAATTCGGGCGGCCGCTCAAATACCCGGCCCGTCGATTCAGTGCTTGGCGACTCCTGGCAGCTTACGGACCATGCGTTTGCCATTGGGGCCAACATGACATTCGTCTCGGGTCACAACTTATCTGCGCTTCAATCCCATCCGATCCAGGACACAGCGAAAATACCGCCCAGACCCGGTGCTGAACCACTTCGGATGTCAGTCAGCCGGCGACTCCGTCACGACCGCCTGGAGCCATTTCGAGTACTCCAGATGCCTCAGGTATAGAGGGATCAGCATTTCTGCAATGCTTTGGATGTCACATGATTTCCTCTCGGAGCCTTGCCGCAGAGCGTTACAGCGGGGGTCGCCTGTGCGAATGTCTATGTCTTTCGGCAAGGGTATGAACGGACTATTCAAGTTTGATTGCGACTCGGTATACTCATGCCCACACAGAAACTCTCGTGCAACGCAAGCAAAGGAGAATGCGAACATGAAACAGATCATTGCGCTGGTGGCTGTCCTGGCGTCGCTTGCCAGTCCGGTCTGGGCCAACACTTTCAACATGGGCGTGGTCAACCCCGTCGCATCGCGACTGGTGTCTTACCCGGAAGTACCCGGACAGGCTGCGATCCGGGACACCTTCAATTTCACCATTGCCAACGGTGACTGGGTCACGGTGGATTTCCAGGGCATGCCGCAACCCGGCGAGGGCTATTCCCAGCTCGAATTCTTCCTGCGCGACACCGAGACCTTCGGCAATGTGGGCTTGTGGGCCGCTTACGAGACGCCGGATTGGGGCACCAGTTACTTCAGCACCCGCACCGTTACCGGTCTTGTCGTAGGTCGCAACTATCAGGTCGACGTGTATGGATGGGGCGAGCCGATGGACGCTGCCACCGGCAGCTACGAGTTGACGCTCACGGCACAAGGCAACCTGGCTCCCGTCCCCGAACCCGAAACCTACGCGATGTTGCTGGCGGGTCTTGGTCTGGTTGGTATTGCGGCACGTCGCAGGAAGCTGCAGCAATTTGCCTGAGGCGAAGTGATCCGACGCGAAAACGGGGGCTGCGGCTCCCGTTTTTCATTGATTCCGCCGTGCTTACCGAAGCGGCGCTTGGGCGGCGCGCTTGACAGCCATCGACGCCGTGTCGCCAGCGCCGACTTTCGGGATTCCTAAATTTCGCCGCCCGCTTCCCAGGCCTCGATCGCCGCGCGCAGCTTTTCCGGCAACGCGCGCGAGGTCCGGCTTTTCGGGTCGGCGTTGACGTAGACCATTTCGCCGCTGACCAGGCGTTCGTCGCCGCGAAAGACGGCCATTTCGAATGTCATGCTCGAATTGCCGAGCCGGGCGGCGCGCACGCAGATGTCCAGCAGTTCGTCGAAGCGCGCCGAGGCGTGGTAGTTGATCACGCTCCGCACCGCGAACAGGTCGCCGCCGGTGCCGGCGATGCCCTCCGGGTAGGGCAGGCCGATGGCGCGCCAGTATTCGGTGATGCCGATGTCGAACCAGGTCAGGTAGTGGCCGTTGAAGACGATGCCCTGCGCGTCGATTTCGGCCCAGCGCACGCGCAGCGGGTGGCGCAGGCGGAAGGCAGCCAGCGGCGAGGGCTCGGGAGGTTTCACGTGGCTTCGGTCAGCAGCGAGACGCCGAGCAGGGCGCGGCGCTTGAGCCAGGGGCTGGGGCGGTAGCGCGGGTCGCCGTAGAACTTCTGCATCGCTTCCAGCAGGTCGAGCACCAGCTTCGGCTTCAGCGCGTCGCCAAAGGCCAGCGGGCCTTTCGGGTAGCCCAGGCCGAGGGTCACCGCGCGGTCGATGTCGGCCGGGCTGGCGACGCCCTGCTGGGCGATGTCGCAGCCGATGTTCACGATGCAGGCGACGATGCGCTGGGCGACGAAGCCGGCGCTGTCGGCAATCACGCTGACCGGCGTGCCGTCGGCGGCGAACAGGGCGTGCGCGGCATCGCGCATCGCGGCGCTGGTGAGCGGCGTGGTCATCAGGTTGCGCCGCGCGCTCTTGCCGACGTCAATACCGAACAGGCAGTCGATGGCGACGCAGCGTCTGGGGTCGAGGCCCTGCTCGACGCAGGAACTGGTGGCGTCGCCGCCCAGCGGCGTGACGATGCACAGCGCATCGGGGCCGGGCAGGTAGTCGGTCTCGACCTCGACGCCGGCGGCGGCGACAATTTCGCGCAGCACGTCGGCCCATTCCGGATGGGTCTGGCTGACCCAGACGCGCGCCGGCAGGGCGGTCGGTGCTGCGGCTTCCGCAACCACTGCGGCATCCTTGCCGTAGTCATAGAAGCCGCGCCCGGTCTTGCGCCCGAGCACGCCGCCGGCCAGCCGCTGCGCGGCGAGCGGCGATGGCCGGTAGCGCGGCTCCTGGTAGTACTGGTTGTAGATCGATTCCATCACCGGGTGCGACACGTCGAGCCCGGTCAGGTCAAGCAGTTCGAAGGGCCCCATGCGAAAGCCCGCCAGCTCGCGCATGATGCGGTCGATGCTGCGGAAGTCGGCGACACCTTCGCCCAGCGTGCGCAGGGCCTCGGTGACGAAGCCGCGCCCGGCGTGATTCACAATGAAGCCCGGCGTGTCCTTGGCGCGCACCGCGGTGTGGCCCATGCGCCGGCCGAGGCCGAGCAGCGCCTCGCAGGCCCAGGGGGCGGTTAGCAGGCCGTCGATCACCTCGACGATCTTCATCAGCGGCACGGGATTGAAGAAGTGGAAGCCGACGACGCGCTCGGGGCGCTGGCAGGCGGCGGCGATCGAGGTCACCGACAGCGAGGAGGTGTTGGTGGCGAGGATGCAGTCGGCGGCGACGATGTCCTCCAGTTGCTGGAACAGCTGCTTCTTGACGTCGAGGTTCTCGACGATGGCTTCGACGATGACCTGCGCCGAGGCGAGGCCGTCGAGGCGCGCCACGACTTCCAGCTTGGCCGCTGCGGCGTCCAGTGCCGCCTGGGTGATCTTGCCCTTCTCCGCGAGCTTGGCCAGGGTGCCGACCACGGTTTCGCGGGCGCTGGCGGCGGCGCCGTGCAGCGCGTCGTAGAGCAGCACGCGGATGCCGGCCTGCGCCGCGATCTGGGCGATGCCGCGGCCCATGGCGCCGGTGCCGACGATACCGATGCAAAGATCGGGGGACTGGATATCTGGGGACATGGGTTTCCTCGGGGAGGGCGGGGGAGGATGTCCCGCGTCGATCGGCGCCGCGCGCCGCGGGCGGGACGGCCGGCGCTCAGGCGACGCCGGCGGCCGGGATCACCAGAGCTTCCACCACGGCACGGCCTTGTCGAGGCCGCGTTCGTAGTACTCGCTCTTGGGGAAGTTCTTGCGCATCACGCGTTCGGCATCGTCGCGCAAGTCGTTCATGCCGAGCAGGTCGTAGGCCTTGACCATGACGAACAGGGCCTCCTCGTTGGCCGGCGCATCGGGATAGGTCTTGATCGCGGTCTGCGCGCGGTTGATCGCGGCGATGTAGGCCTCGCGTTTCATGTAGTAGCGGGCGACGTGGACCTCGTGCGAGGCCAGCGCATTGACCAGGTACTTCATGCGCGCCGTGGCGTCGGGCGTGTAGCGGCTTTCGGGATACTTGGCGACCAGCGCCTTGAAGGCATCGAAGGAATCGCGCGCCGCCTTCGGGTCACGCTCGGTCAGGTCCTGCATGCTGATGTGGCCGAGCAGGCCGAGATCCTCGTTGAAGTTGGCCAGGCCCTTCAGGTAATAGGCGTAGTCGACGTTGGGGTGGTTCGGATGGAGGCGGATGAAGCGGTCGCAGGCGGCGATGGCGGAGGCCGGTTCGGCCTGGCGGTAGTAGGCGTAGGCGACCTCGAGCTGCGCCTGCTGCGCATAGCGGCCGTAGGGGAAGCGGGCCTCGAGCTTTTCGAAATACTTGATCGCCTTGTCGTAGGAGCCGTCGGCCATCGCGCTCTTGGCTTCGCTGTAGAGCCGGTTGGCGGACCAGCTCGCGGTTTCGTCGACCACGTCGGGCAGGAGGCCGCAACCACCGAGCAGGCTGGTGCCGGCAGCCGCGCCCAGAAACACGATGGGGGCGAGCGCCCGCAGGAATGCCGCTACACTACGCATGGTGAAAACCTCGCATGAATTTCCGGCCGATTATAGCCGAAGCCCCGCCCCGCCCTTGTCCTGCGCGGCCCTCGACGTGCCCATGGAGTGCGCCGGCTGGCGGCTCGACGCGACGCTGGCCAAGCTGTTTCCCGAACACTCGCGCAGCCGCCTGCAGGGTTGGCTCAAGGATGGCCTGATCCGCCTCGACGGCGGCACTGCGGAAGGCAAGCGCAAGGTGTACGGCGGCGAACGCATCGAATTCGACATCGGCGACGCCGTACCGCCAGCGCCGACTCTTGCCGAATCCGCCGAGGACATTCCGCTCAAGGTGGTGTTCGAGGACGAGCAACTGATCGTCATCGACAAGCCCGCCGGGCTGGTAGTGCATCCGGGCAACGGCAACGCCTCGGGCACGCTGATGAACGCGCTGCTGCACCACGCCCCGCAACTGGCCGGGATACCGCGCGCCGGCATCGTGCATCGCCTCGACAAGGACACCAGCGGCCTGCTGGTGGTGGCGAAGACGCTGACCGCGCAGACCGACCTGGTGCGCCAGTTGCAGGCGCGCACCGTCAGCCGGCACTACCTTGCCCTGGCGCTGGGCAAGGTCGAGCGCGACGGCATCGTCGATGCACCGCTCGGGCGGCATGCGATCCACCGCACCAAGATGGCCATCGTGCGTGCCGGCGGCAAGGAGGCGCGCACGCACTACTCGGTGCTGGAGCGCTTCGGCCGCGCCACCCTGCTCGAATGCCGGCTGGAAACCGGACGCACGCACCAGATCCGCGTCCATCTCGCCTCGATCAAGCATCCGCTGGCCGGCGACACCGTGTATCGCGGCAACAAGTGCGGCGATGCGCGGCTCGACGCCTTTCCGCGCCAGGCGCTGCATGCCTGGCGGCTCGCCTTGCGTCACCCGGACGGCGGCGCGGAGATGGCCTGGGAAGCGCCGCTGCCGGAAGATTTCGCGGTTTTGCTGGACGACTTGCGTCGTGACCCGGCGCCGTGACTGAGTTCATTTTTCCCGACTGGCCGGCGCCGCGCGGCGTGCGCGCGCTGTCGACCACGCGCGCGGGGGGCGTAAGCGCAGCGCCATGGCAGGGCTTCAACCTCGGCGACCATGTCGGTGACGACCCGCTGGCGGTGGCCGGCAACCGCGCGTTGTTGCGTCGCGAACTGCCCTCCGATCCGCTGTGGCTGACGCAGGTGCATGGCACGCGCTGCGTCGATGCGGCGCAGGCGGCGCCCGGCACGGAAGCCGATGCCAGCTTCACCCGCGAGCGCGGCGTGGTCTGCGCCGTGCTGGTCGCCGATTGCCTGCCGGTGCTGCTGTGCGATGACGAGGCGACCGTGGTCGGCGTCGCCCATGCCGGCTGGCGCGGCCTGGCGGCGGGCGTGGTCGAAGCGACGGTGGGCGCCATGGCGCTGCCCGGCGAGCGCCTCATGGCCTGGCTCGGCCCCGCCATCGGGCCGCGGGCCTTCGAGGTCGGCGGCGAGGTGCGCGAGTGCTTCCTGGCGGTCGATGCGGCGGCGGCGGCGGCCTTCATCGCCGCGCCGGGCGGCAAATGGCTATGCGACATCGCTCTTTTGGCGCGGCAACGGCTGGCGGCGCTGGGAATTCGCCGTATCGCCAGCGCCGACTCTTGCGCCGCGAGCGATGCGACCCGTTTTTTTTCCTACCGGCGCGACGGCGTCACCGGGCGCATGGCCAGCCTGGTCTGGCTGGAATAAGGCAATTACTCGTCAACCGGCCTGGGCGGAGCGTCAGCCGCTTCGGTTTCCTTTTGGTGCAGGTTGCGCCGGCGCTGCGGCGTACCGAACAGCCACAGCAGCAGCGCCAGCGGCGCCAGGCCATAAAAGGCAAAGGTGAGCACTCCGGCGGTCAGGTTAGGCTCGGTGGCGGCCATCAGCAGGGTGACATAGAGCCACCCGATCGCGACTACGTACATGTATCGATTCTAGGGCAGACGGCGGGCGCATTCGGCTTGACAGCGGTTATTGTGCAGTGCAAAATAAACACCGATTTTTTTGGTTGTGGCCGCTATGCGTGACGCCGACTTGGCGGCCGCCGGCCTCCGCTGAAACCACCGCTGTTTTCAGGAGCCCCGAATGTCGCTTCCCCCCGATCCGAATGCTGCGTTCCAGGCCATGTTCCAGGCCGGAAATTCCATGGCCCAGGGCTTCAGCCAGTTTCTGGCGGACCAGCAGCAAAAAATGGCGGCGACGCAACAGGGAGTGAATCCCACGGCCTGGGCCGCCGAATCGGAAGCGCTCAAGAGCCTGCAGCAGGAATGGATGGGGCGCCATGCCCAGCTCTGGCAGGCCATGCTGGGCAAGGCCCCGGGCCAATCGGCGCCGCAGGTCGCAAGCGCACCGGCCGGAGACAAGCGTTTCGACCATCCGGCATGGACCGAAAGCCCGATCTACGACTACCTGCGCCAGGCCTACCTGATCAATGCCGAATACATGAAGCGCATGGCCGATGCCGCGCCCGTGGCCGACGGCCAGGCCAAGGACCGCATGCGCTTCATGACCCGGCAGATGGTCGACGCGATGGCGCCGTCCAACTACCTCGCCACCAATCCGGAATTCATCAAGACCGCCCTCGAAACCAAGGGCGAGAGCATCCAGCGCGGCATCCAGAACCTGCTGGAAGACATGCGCAAGGGCCGCATCTCGATGACCGACGACACCGCCTTCGAGGTCGGTCGCAATCTGGCGATCACGCCGGGCGCGGTGGTGTACGAAAACGATTTGATGCAGTTGCTGCAGTATTCGCCGACTACCGACAAGGTCGCGGCAAGGCCCTTCCTGATGGTGCCGCCCTGCATCAACAAGTACTACATCCTCGACCTGCAGCCGGAGAACTCCGTGGTGCGCTACGCCGTCGAGCAGGGCAACACGGTGTTCCTGATTTCCTGGAAGAACGTGCAAGCCGACCTCGGCCATCTGACCTGGGACGACTACATCGAGCGCGGCGCGCTGGAGGCGATCAAGGTGGTGCAGGACATCTGCCAGGTCGAGCAGATCAATGCGCTGGGCTTCTGCGTCGGCGGCACCATCCTCGGCTCGGCGTTGTCCGTGGCGCGCATCCGCGGCGAGAATCCCGTGGCATCGCTGACCCTGCTCACCACGTTGCTCGATTTCGCCGATTCCGGCGAGATCGGCTGCCTGGTCGACGAGACCGCGGTGCAGGCACGCGAAGCGACCATCGGCAAGGGCGGCCTGCTGCGCGGCAGCGAACTGGCCTCGGTGTTTTCCTCGCTGCGCGCCAACGACCTGATCTGGCAGTACGTGGTGGGCAATTACCTGAAGGGCAACAAGCCGCCGGCCTTCGACCTGCTCTACTGGAACGCCGACGCGACCAACCTGCCCGGTCCCTTCCTCGCCTGGTACCTGCGCAACATGTACCTGGAGAACAACCTGCGCGTGCCGGGCAAGCTGCAGATGTGCGGCGTCAAGGCAGACCTGGGGCGCGTGGACATGCCGGCCTTCGTCTATGCCAGCCGCGAGGACCACATCGTGCCGTGGAAATCGGCCTACCAGAGCCGCGGCCTGCTCGGCGGCGACACGACCTTCGTGCTCGGCGCCTCGGGCCATATCGCCGGCGTGATCAATCCGGCGACCAAGAACAAGCGCAGCCACTGGTTGAACGACAGCACCACGGCGAACGCCGACGAGTGGTTCGACACCGCGACCGAGACCAAGGGCAGTTGGTGGCCGGTGTGGGCCGACTGGCTGGCGCAGCAGGCCGGCGGGCAGGTTCCGGCGCGCGTGCGCCTGGGCAGCAAGGCCCATCCGCCGGGCGAACCGGCGCCGGGAAGCTACGTCAAGGAAAAGGCATAATGCGTGCGCGAAAGCCCATCCGGGGCACGGCTTTCGCGTTGGCAATACCAGCCCCGACCCAACAATAATCGAGAGGAGTAGTAAAAATGCTGCGAGTTGCTCTGGTAACGGGAGGAATGGGCGGTCTTGGTGAAGCAATCTGCATCAAGCTGGCCGCGCTTGGCTACAAGGTGGTGACCACCTACAGCCCCAGCAACACCAAGGCGCAGGAATGGCTGCGCACCATGAATGACATGGGCTATGGCTTCAAGGCCTATCCCTGCGACGTCGCCGATTACGACTCCTGCAAGGCCTGCGTGGCCCAGGTGACCGCCGACGTCGGACCGGTCGAAGTGCTGGTGAACAACGCCGGCATCACGCGCGACATGACGTTCAAGAAGATGACCAAGGCCGACTGGGACGCGGTGATCCACACCAACCTGGATTCCGCCTTCAACATGACCAAGCAGGTGATGGACGGCATGATGGATCGCGGCTGGGGTCGCGTCATCAACATCTCTTCGGTGAACGGCCAGAAGGGTGCCTTCGGACAGACCAACTATGCCGCCGCCAAGGCCGGCATGCACGGCTTCACCAAGGCGCTGGCGCTGGAAGTCGCGAAGAAGGGCGTCACCGTGAACACGATTTCCCCGGGCTACATCGGCACCAAGATGGTCATGGCGATTCCGCAGGAAGTGCTGGACAGCAAGATCCTGCCGCAGATTCCGCAAACCCGCCTGGGCAAGCCCGAAGAAGTCGCCGGCCTGGTCGCCTACCTGGCGTCCGAGGAAGCGGCCTTCGTCACCGGCGGCAACATCTCCATCAACGGCGGCCAGCACATGTTCTGATCGCCACGGGCAGCGGCGCGACTTGCAGCGCGGCGCTGCCCGGCTAAAGATTTTATAGTCGTATAGGAAGTTTCAAAAATGGCAAAACGTACAGCATTGGTAACAGGCGCGATGGGTGGACTCGGCACGGCAATCTGCAAGTCGCTGTCGCAAAGCGGGTTCAACGTCGTTGCGAACTGCCTCCCGAATTTCCCGCCGAAGGATGAGTGGCTGGCGAAGATGAAGGCCGATGGTTTCGAAGTCACGGTCGCCGAAGCGGACGTGACGGATTTCGACGCCTGCGCCGCGATGGTGAAGAAGGTCGAAAGCGAAATCGGCCCGATCGACGTCCTGGTCAACAACGCCGGCATCACGCGCGACTCCGTGTTCAAGAAGATGGACAAGGGCCAGTGGGATGCGGTCCTGACCACCAACCTCGATTCCGTGTTCAACGTCACGCACCAGGTGTTGCCTGGCATGGCCGACCGCGGCTGGGGCCGGATCATCAACATGTCTTCGGTGAATGGCGTCAAGGGCCAGTTCGGCCAGGCCAACTACTCGGCGGCCAAGGCCGGCATCCTCGGCTTCACCAAGGCCATCGCGTCCGAGGTGGCGAAGAAGGGTGTCACGGTCAATGCCATCGCTCCGGGCTACATTGGGACCGACATGGTCATGGCGATCAAGCAGGAAGTCCGCGATTCCATCGTGGCCACCATTCCCGTCGGCCGCCTCGGCAAGCCGGAAGAAATCGGCGCGCTATGCTCCTATCTGGTGTCGGATCTCGCCGGCTTCATGACGGGCGCCACGCTGAACATCAACGGCGGCCTGCACTACAGCTGATACTGCCGAAGCATGGCAGGCTTGGACTCCCTGCGTCGCGGGGAGTCCGGGTTTTAGCACCAAAGTTTTAAAATGCAATTACCGGAGGGGAGAGAAATGGCCACACAGAGCCGACTTATAAAGAAATACCCGAATCGCCGCCTTTACGACACGCGCACCAGCACCTACATCACGCTGGCCGATGTCAAGGAACTGGTCCTGGCGCATGAGTCATTCCAGGTGGTCGACGCCAAGTCCGGCGACGACCTGACGCGGGCCATTCTGCTGCAGATCATCCTCGAAGAGGAAGCCGGCGGCGCACCGATGTTTTCGTCCGACCTGCTGTCGCAGATGATCCGTTTCTACGGCAACGCGATGCAGGGCATGATGGGCAACTACATCGAAAACAACATCAAGTCCTTCACCGAGGTCCAGGCCAAACTGAAGGAGCAGGCCAAGTCGCTCTACGGCGAAACCGGCGGCGACAGCCAGGACCTGTGGGCGCAGTTCCTCAAGTTCCAGGGACCGGCCATGCAGCACATGATGGGCGCCTACGTCGAGCAGAGCCAGAAGATGTTCCAGCAAATGCAGGACACCATGCAGGAACAGACGCGCAAGATCTTCCCCGGCATCTACGTCAAGCCGGACGAGAAGTCCGAAAAGAAGTAGTGACAAAGCGCAAGGCCCGCGCGCCCACGGTCGGCTTTGTCTCGCTCGGCTGCCCCAAGGCGGCCTCCGACGCCGAACAGATTCTGACCCGGCTGCGCGCCGAGGGCTACGCGATTTCCGGCAGCTATGACGGTGCCGACCTCGTGGTGGTGAATACCTGCGGCTTCATCGACGCCGCGGTCGAGGAATCGCTCGACGCCATCGGCGAGGCGCTGGCGGAAAACGGCAAGGTGATCGTCACCGGTTGCCTCGGCGCCAAGAAGGACGCCGCCGGCAACGACATCGTCAAGAGCGTGCATCCGAAGGTGCTGGCGGTCACCGGGCCGCATGCCACACAGGAAGTCATGGAGGCGGTGCATCGGCACCTGCCCCCGCTGCACGATCCCTTCATTGACCTGGTGCCGCCGCAGGGCATACGCCTGACGCCGGACCACTACGCCTACCTGAAGATTTCCGAAGGCTGCAACCACCGCTGCAGCTTCTGCATCATTCCCTCGCTGCGCGGCGACCTCGTGTCGCGGCCGATCGGCGACGTGCTGCACGAAGCCGAGGTGCTGGCCGCGGCCGGGGTCAAGGAACTGCTCGTGATCTCGCAGGACACCAGCGCCTATGGTGTCGACGTCAAGTACCGCACCGGCTTCCACGGCGGCCGCCCGGTCAAGACGCGGCTGTTCGAACTGTGCAAGGAACTGGGCGAGCTCGGCCTCTGGGTGCGCCTGCATTACGTGTATCCGTATCCCAGCGTCGATGACCTGATCCCGCTGATGGCGGAAGGCAAGATCCTGCCCTACCTTGACGTACCCTTCCAGCATGCCAGCCCGCGCATACTCAAGCTGATGAAGCGTCCCGCATCGAGCGAGAAGGTGCTTGACCGCATCGCCGCCTGGCGTCGCGAAGTGCCGGACCTGGCGATCCGTTCCACCTTCATCACCGGCTTCCCGGGCGAGACCGAGGCCGAGTTCAACGAACTGCTCGACTTCCTCGACGAAGCTCAACTCGACCGCGTCGGTGCCTTTTCCTACTCGCCGGTCGAGGGCGCCAGCGCCAACGCATTGGCCGGTGCGCTGCCCGACGAGGTACGCGAGGAACGCAAGGCGCGCTTGCTGCGCCATCAGGAGGACATCTCCACCCAGCGCCTCGAGCGCATGATCGGGCGCCGCATCCAGGTGCTGGTCGACGAGATCGACGAGGACGGCGCCATCGCCCGTTCGCAGGGCGATGCGCCGGATGTCGATGGACTGGTCTATATCGCCGATGGCCACGACCTTGAGGTCGGCGAATTCGCCGAAGTGAGCGTGATCGATTGCGACGTGCATGACCTTTATGCGCAACTGAGCGCCACCATCGCCGTGCCGTGAGCGCCGACTTTCAGGAGAGCCTGCGCGCCATCGTCGGCGCAACGCGCGTACTGACCGACGCGAACGACGTCGCACCCTTCTGTACCGACTGGCGCGGCCGCTATACAGGTAATGCGCGCTGCGTGGTATTGCCGGGCAACACCGATGAAGTCGCTGCCGTGGTCCGCGCCTGCGCCGAGACTGGCGTGGCCATCGTTCCCCAGGGCGGCAACACCGGCCTGTGCGGCGGTGCTACGCCGACCGGCGACGAAGTGGTGATCGTGCTGACGCGCCTTAACCGGATTCGCGCCATTGACCCGGACAACAACTCCATCACCGTCGAGGCTGGCTGCACGCTGCATGCCGTGCAGGAAGCCGCGCGCGAGGCCGGGCGCCTGTTCCCGCTGTCGCTCGCGGCGGAGGGCAGCGCCACCATCGGCGGCAACCTGTCGACCAATGCCGGAGGGGTTCAGGTGCTGCGTTACGGCAACGCGCGCGACCTGACCCTGGGCCTGGAAGTGGTGCTGGCCGACGGCCGCGTCTGGAACGGCCTGCGCGGCCTGCGCAAGGACAATACGGGCTACGACCTCAAGCACCTGTTCATCGGCGCCGAGGGCACCTTGGGCTTGATCACGGCCGCAACGCTGAAGCTGTTTCCGCGGCCTCGGGCACAGGCCACGGCCTGGGTCGCGGTCGCCGATCCGGCTGCCGCCGTGGCGCTGCTCGGGCGATTGCGCGATGTCGCCGGAGACAACGTAACGGCCTTCGAGATCGTCGGCCGCCCGGCGCTGGAGCTGGTGCTCAGGCACATACCCAATGCCCGTGACCCCCTGCTCGGCAAACCCGAGTGGCAGCTGTTGGTAGAGCTTTCCGGCGCGCGCGCGGATCTCGCGGCAATGCTGGAATCTGCGCTCGAGGAGGCCGCCGAGGCGGGCCTGGTCGCCGACGCCGTGGTAGCCAGCAGCGAGGCGCAGACCGCCGCGCTGTGGGCCCTGCGCGAGAATGTTTCCGAAGCGCAGAAGATCGAGGGCATCTCGATCAAGCACGACATCGCGGTGCCCGTGTCGCGCATCGCCGAGTTCATCGCCCGCGCCGATGCCGCGCTGCGTTCGGCCTTCCCGGCGGTCCGCATCGTCTGCTTCGGCCACATCGGCGACGGCAACCTGCATTACAACCAGTCCCGCGCCGATGCCGAATCCAATGCCGATTTCATCGCCCGCACTGACGCCGTAAATCGCGTGGTGCATGACCTGGTGCATGAACTGGGTGGCTCGATTTCGGCCGAGCACGGTTTGGGCCAACTCAAGCGTGCCGAGATCCTGCGCTACAAGAGCCCGCTCGAAATGGACATGATGCGCGCCGTCAAGCAGGCCCTCGATCCGCGCGGCCTGATGAATCCCGGAAAACTGCTGTAGTTTTCGATTCCGGGGCTTTACACATGGCCGGCGCCTCCCTATAATGCGCGCTCTCTTGTGGGGGTATAGCTCAGCTGGGAGAGCGCTTGCATGGCATGCAAGAGGTCCGCGGTTCGATCCCGCGTACCTCCACCAAACGATAAGTCCCTATCGTCTAGAGGCCTAGGACAATACCCTTTCACGGTATGAACCGGGGTTCGAATCCCCGTGGGGACGCCAG
>JACRIY010000036.1 GCA_016235805.1 Rhodocyclales bacterium | reverse complement strand
CGACCGCCGCCCGCTTCCGCCCGACCCGCGTCGACTTTTCGAACTTCCGGCCGCAGCACTTCCGCTGGCAGCGCGACGGCAAGGTGGCGACCATCACGCTCGACCGGCCGGAGCGCAAGAACCCGCTGACGCTGGAGTCGTATGCGGAGCTGCGCGACACCTTCCGCGACCTGGTCTACTGCGACGACATCGCCAACGTGGTCGTCACCGGCTCCGGCGGCAACTTCTGCTCCGGCGGCGACGTGCACGAGATCATCGGCCCGCTGGTCGAGATGCAGCGCAACGACGACATGGCCGGCCTGCTGGCCTTCACCCGCATGACGGGCGACCTGGTCAAGGCGATGCGCGCCTGTCCGCAGCCGATCGTCGCGGCGATCGACGGCATCTGCGCCGGCGCCGGCGCCATCCTGGCGATGGCGTCGGACCTGCGGGTCGGCACCGCGCGCAGCAAGGTGGCGTTCCTGTTCGTGCGCGTCGGCCTCGCCGGCGCCGACATGGGCGCCTGCAACATGCTGCCGCGCATCATCGGCGCCGGCCGCGCCGCCGAGCTCTTGTACACCGGCCGCGCCATGGACGGCGCCGAGGCCGAGCGCTGGGGCTTCTACAACAAGCTCGCCGAGCCCGAGACCGTGCTGGCCGACGCCCAGGCGCTGGCGAAGACGCTGTCCGAAGGCCCGACCTTCGCCAACGCCATGACCAAGAAGTGCATCCACCAGGAATGGAACATGGGCATCGACGAGGCGATCGAGGCCGAGGCCCAGGCGCAGGCGATCTGCATGCAGACCAAGGACTACGAGCGCGCCTACGAGGCGTTCGTGGCCAAGCAGAAGCCGGTGTTCCGGGGCGACTGAGGCCGGACGATCGTGAGCACCCGGGAACATGGGTGACACATTTTCCGGAGTGTTCAGGTTGGTCGATGTCGCTGGTGGACCTGTGGACCCCGTGGGCGACGCGCGGCGTTGTCCACGGGGTCCACAGGGCCCGCGGCTTCGGTGTGCGCAGGCGTTCGGCATGATGCGCGATGACGCCGGGATCGATTGGCCCGGAGGCGACGCCGTCGCCGCCGTCCTCGTCCTCGGCGAGGCCAATCGGCTCGCCGGCGAGGGCCCCACATGCGGGCGCCGCCGCGGTTCTCGGCGTCGCCGGGTCGGCCGCAGGCGTGACCCGCCGTCCTGCATACGGTGCGACGGATGATGCTTCGCGCATCCCGTGTGAAAGATGTCGTGGACTCAACGCGGCCTTCCCTTTGATCGGATTGGATAAATCCCGGCAGAATTTCCTACCGGGGCCAAGCCACCGGTGGTATGTTCCTGCGCTTTCAACCGATGTGAGCAGGGGAATTCCGTGGCGTGGGATAAGGATCTCGATAAGAACGGCGTCGCTTTCAAAATCGCCGCCGAGGCGGGCAATCGCATCCGCGTGATCGCGGGACCCGGGACCGGCAAGTCATACGCCATGAAGCGCCGGGTAGCTCGGCTGCTCGAAGAGAAGGTCAAGCCGAAGAGGATGCTCGCCGTGACGTTTACGCGCGTCGCGGCCGAGGACCTGCATCGTGAGCTGCAGAAACTCGACGTGCCGGGCTGCGACGAGCTGGAGGGGCAGACCCTGCATAGCCTCGCGATGGGCATCCTGTCGCGTGGTCACGTCCTGACGGCGATGGGACGCACGCCGCGCCCCCTCAACGAGTTTGAGCAGAAGGCGATGTATTGCGACATCGCGCCGAACCAGGGCGGGAAGACAAAGTGCAAAGAGCTGGTGCAGGCCTACGAGGGCGCGTGGGCACAGAGCCAGGGCGACCAGCCGGGCTTCCCGAAGACGACCGAAGAGAAAGCATTTCAGGCTGAGCTGTTGAGCTGGCACGGCTTCCACCAGAGCATGCTGATCGGGGAGGTCATTCCGTACCTTGTACGGTACCTGAAAGAGAACCCCGCGGCCGGCGAGCACAGCGAGTTCGAACATGTGTTGGCCGATGAGTTTCAGGACCTCAACAAGGCGGAACAGACCGCGATCGCGTATCTGTCCGAGAAGGCGCACATCTGCATCGTCGGGGACGACGACCAGTCGATCTACTCGTTCAAGCACGCGCATCCGGAAGGCATTCGGGAATGGAAGACCATTCATCCCGGCTGTGCAGATTTCGAAATGGCCGAGTGCCAGCGCTGCCCGACCGACATCGTCGCGATGGCGAACTCGCTCATCGATCACAACAAGCAACGCGACAAACGCGAACTCAAGCCGATCGACGCGAAGGGCAAGGGTGAGACACAGATCGTGCAGTTACCCAACTCCGAGATCGAAGCGAAGTGGATCGCCAAGAAGACGAAGGAACTCCTCGACAAGGGCGTGCAGCCGCACGAGATCATCGTGCTCGTGCAACGCAAGAAAGGTGCGCCGGCGATCGTGAACGCGCTAAAGGACGCGAAGGTGCCGGCGAAGTCATACTACGAGGAGAGCCAGCTGGAAACCGAAGACGCGCAGATGCACTTCGCCGTGTTCAAGCTGTTTTTAGACAAGGATGACCGCGTGGCGCTCCGGTATCTGATCGGCATGAATTCAAACAATTTCTACGCCGGCGCATACGCAAAATTGCGTGCGCATTGCGAGAGCAGTGGCGATGCGCCGTTCGAAGCGCTGGAGAAAATGTCGGCCGGCTCGCTGAAGATGCCGCATACGAAGCCGATGGTGGAGCAGTTCGAGAAGATCAAGAAGAAGCTCGAAGACTTGGTGCCGCTCGGCGATGACGTGCCCCGCCTCGTCGATAAACTCTTCCCAACGGAGCAGGCATCCGTTGCGGACTTGCGCGAACTCGCGCTCGCGGTGATGGGCGAGGCGAAGGACGCCAACGAGTTGTTCAGCCTAATGATGAAAGAGATCACGCAGCCGGACATCCCGCCGGAGGTGAAGGAAGTCCGCGTCATGAGCCTCAACAAGAGCAAGGGGCTCAGCTCGCCGTACGTGTTCATCGCACAGTGTCTACAGGGCGTGCTCCCGAAGATCCAGAAGGATGGGACCCCGCAGGCAGTGATCGACGCGCGACTCGAAGAAGCACGACGGCTTTTCTTCGTCGGCATCACGCGCGTGAAGGCCGGCGGGAATCATCCCGGAAGCCTGTTCCTGACCTATCCGCGCGAGATGGGCGCGAACACCGCGAAGGGCCTTAGCATCCCCTTCACCAGGACGGTCAACGGCAGGGCGCAACTGACACCGAGCATGTTCATCCAGGAACTCGGGCCGAGGGCGCCGGCGCCGGTTGCAGGCAACGTATGAAAATCGCGATCCTCAGCCACAAGGAAGTGGCGAACTATTACGCCGCGAACCTCGTGCAGCGGGGGCACGAGATCACGATCAGCGGCGGCGGCGCGATTCACGCGCCCGGTCTCAAGCCGTACATCGAATGTGACGGGTGCCTCTTGCTCGGAGACGAGCCTGACCTGAAGGAAATCACGGACTACATGGAGGCGTCAGGTAAGAACGTCTGGCTGGTCGTGTCCCGAGGCGCGGTGTAGCCGGCCGCGCGTCGCCGCGCCCACTGCGACGCGGCGGATGACGCCTGCGGCCGGGCCCTCGCCGGAATCACGTCCGCGGCACGCCGATGGCCGGCGCCCGGAACAGGGGCCGCTCGGGCTCCGCCCGCACCTCCGAGACGACGTCACGAAGGCTCTGCGAATATACAGGGGCCGCGCGCAGGCGTGACCCGCCCCGCCCTGCAAGCGGTGCGGCGGATGATGCTGCGGGCATCGCCGGCGGGTGCACGATAATATCCCTTGACAAGGCCTTTGGGCCTAGGTATCTATCCCCGCGATCCCCCCATGCGAGGGACGTTCTGCAGGACACTGCCGGGCGTGGGGTGGAGGCGGCGCCCGCGGGCGG
The DNA here is from genome assembly GCA_016235805.1 of Rhodocyclales bacterium. Classification (GTDB taxonomy): domain Bacteria; phylum Pseudomonadota; class Gammaproteobacteria; order Burkholderiales; family Rhodocyclaceae; genus Sulfuritalea. Next base: position 1 of record JACRIY010000036.1, on the reverse strand, counting down.
G
>JACRIY010000002.1 GCA_016235805.1 Rhodocyclales bacterium | reverse complement strand
GCTCAGCCAAACCCCTTCATCGGGGATGGCCCCAGCTTGTCGAGTTCGGCGACGTAGTCGTTGATCAGCTTGACCACGCGGGCGTTGTCGGTGATCGCCACTTCCTGGGTGACCACGCGTTCAGGCTCGAGGCCCATCTGCTTCAGCGTGTCGCCGATCTTGCTCATGCGGTAGTGGGCGAGTTCGGAGCCCTTGACGAAATGGCACTGGTACTCGTCGCCCTTCTTGCAACCCATCATCATCACGCCGTCGTAGCCGCCATTCAGCGCGTCGGTGATCCAGATGGTGTTGACCGAGCCGAGGCATCGCACCGGGATCACGCGGACCCAGGCCGAGTAGTTCATGCGTGCCATGCCCGCCATGTCGAGCGCCGGGTAGGCGTCGTTCTCGCAGGCCAGCACCAGGATGCGCGGCTTTTCTTCATCCTCCTCGGGAATCTCGACCGCCTTGACCTGGCTGCCGACGGTATCGACCGAGTAGTTCTCGAAGGAGATCACCCGCACGGGGCAGGCGCCCATGCAGGTGCCGCAGCGGCGGCAGCGTTCCTCGTTGAACTTGGGGAAGCGCTTTTCGTCTTCGTCGATGGCGCCAAAGGGGCATTCCACGGTGCAGCGCTTGCACTGGGTGCAGCCTTCGAGGCGCGCGGTGGGGAAGGACAGGTCGCCCGAGCGGGGATGCGCGGCGCGGCCGACGGCGGCGTTCTCGACCGCCTGGATCGCCTTCAGCGCGGCGCCGGTGGCGTCGTCCGTTGCCTGCAGGATGTCCATCGGTCGGCGCACCGGGCCGGCGGCATAGATGCCGGTGCGGCGCGTCTCGTAGGGGAAGCAGATGAAGTGCGAATCGGCGAAGCCGTGCTTGAACTGCGGCACGTCGGGACCCTGGCGGTAGTTCAGCTTGAGCACCGAGGTGCTGCGCATCACGTCGCGCTGGGCCTTGGCGGCCTCGTCGCCACCTTCGGCCGCGGTCACCACCGGGTTCCAGGCTTCGAGGTCGACGCCGGCATTCGGCACCTGGCCGGTGGCCAGCACCACCAGGTCGGCTGGAATCGTGTTCTCTTCGTCGAGGATCAGGTCCTTGAAGGTGACGGCGCAGCTGTTGCCGCCCATGACCTTGCTCGCCTTGCCCTTGGTGAAGATCACGCCGCGTTCCTGCGCGCTGCGGTAGAAGTCCTCGCCCATGCCCGGCACCCGCAGGTCCTGGTACATGACCACGGTATCGATGTCGGGATTCTGGTCCTTGAAGTAGGTCGCCTGCTTGATGCTGGTGCCGCAGCAGTGGCCCGAGCAGTAGGACAGATGCGTTCCCGTGTCGTCGCGCTGCCCCGCGCATTGCACGAACACGACGGACTTGATTTCCTTGCCGTCGGCACGCTTGATGACCCCGCCGTTGGCTTGCTTCGCCAGCGCTTCGAGTCCGGCCTGGTCAACCACGTTGGCTTGTCCGCCGCCGAGTTCCGGCAGCTTCGTGACGTCGTAGGTGGTGAAGCCGGTGGCCTGGACAATGGCGCCCACGGTGACTTCGCTGACGGCACCGGATTCCTGGGCGACCTGGATCACGAAGCGGCCAGGGGCGCCCGAGGTGTCGGCGATGGTCGAGTTCAGGTGGACCGTGATCAGCGGCGTGGCAGCGATCTTGGCGACCATTGCCGTGACGCCGGTGTCCTGTGCCGCCGCATACGGCATCTTGAACGGCTGGCGCTTCCACAGTTGCGCCGCCATGCCACCGAGCGCGCCGGTCTTTTCGACCAGCACGGCTTCGTAGCCGGCTTCGGCGATTTCCAGCGCCGCGGTCATGCCGGACATGCCGCCGCCGACGACCAGGATGCGCTTGGACGAGCTCTCCTTGACGTTGCCGGCCGGCTGTTTCATTTTCTTGACTTCGGCGCAACCCATGCGCACGTAGTCGGCGGCCATTTCCTGGCGCACTTCGTCGTGCTCCTTGCCGGCAGCGACGACCCACAGCACGCCTTCGCGCAGGTTGGCGCGCGACATGGCGACACCGTCGAACTGGAAGGCCTCGGTCTTGGCACGGCGCGAACAGGCGGCGATGCATACGTGGGTCACCGCCTCGTTGGCGATGTCGTCCCTGATCGTCTGCACGCCCTCGGCATTGCAGAGGAAGGGATGGCTCTTGACCAGCGCCATCTTGCCTTCCTTCTTGGCGATGTTCTCGAGCTGTCCGACCTTCATGGCATCGCCGATGCCGCAGCCGGAGCAGATGTAGGCGGCGTACTTGGGTGTCACGGGTGTAGCCGGGGCGTTCATACAGCCTCCGTGGATGCGGTTTTACGAATGACCTGGATCGCGTGCAGCGATGCCGCGGTTGCGCTTTGCACCGAGCGATTGACGTCGAGTGGGCTGGAGGCCGCGCCGGCGCCGAACATGCCGCCATCCTTGCTGCCTTCGATGAAGTTCGAGGAATCGAGGATCACGTCGTCGGGCAGCTTCACCCCGGTGATCTCCGGTTCCATGCCGACCGCCAGCACGACGAGGTCGTGTTCGGTGGCGTAGCGGTGGTAGCCCTCGGTATCCACGCCGTGCAGGATCGGGTTGCCGTTTTCCGCGTTCTCGACGATTTTCGCCACCTTGCTCTTGACGAAGCTGACGGTCGCGTCCTTCTGCACCATTTGATAGAAATCCTCGAAGCGATCGATGGCGCGGATGTCGATGTAATAGATCGTCGATTTGCCGGTTTCGCCGAAGGCTTCGCGCACGTATTGCGTCTGCTTCAGGGAGGCCATGCAGCAAATGCGCGAACAGTGGCGCAGGTGGTTTTCGTCGCGCGATCCGGCGCACTGGATGAAGGCGACGTTCTTCGCCTCCTTGCCATCGCCGGGGCGCAGGATCTTGCCGCCGGTGGGGCCTTGCGGATCGGCCAGGCGCTCGAATTCGAGGCTCGTGATCACGTTGGCGAAGCGGCCGTAGCCGTAGGGCTGAATCTTCGCCGCGTCATAGGGGCGCCAGCCGGTGGCGTAAATCACGGCGCCGACCGGCAGCGTGACGGTCTCTTCCTTCATGTCGAGATCGACGGCGCCGACCGGGCAGGCGGCCTTGGCCTTTTCGCCCTCGGGCGTGCCGACGATCGACGGGTCGATCACGTAGCGCTGGGGATAGGCCATGTTGTGCGGCAGGTAGGCCGCCTTCATCTTGTTGAGCCCGTAGTTCCACGGATTCGACACTTCGGCCGTGACGGCCTCGGCACACTTGCCGCAGGCGGTGCAGTTTTCATTGACGAAGCGTGGCGCGACTTTCAGCGTCACGCTGTAGTTGCCGCGACTGCCGGAAACCGCGGTGACCTCGGTCATGGTCATCAGGCGGATGTTGCGGTTCTGCTTGATCCGGCGCAGGTTGATTTCCAGCCCGCAGGTCGGATGGCACATCTTCGGAAAGTAGCGGTAGAGCCGCGCCGTGCGGCCACCGAGGACGGGGGTCTTTTCGACCAGGATCACCTGCTTGCCGCATTCCGCGGCTTCGAGCGCCGCCGTCATGCCGCTGATGCCGCCGCCTACGACCAGAATCGTCTGGTTGGTTGCAATTGAAGCCGTCACTTCGAGCTCCCGGTTAGTTGTTTCAGCAGCCCGCGATTTTATCGGCTGCGATGGCGCAAGCCTTTGCAATCTTCCAATGTTTCAATAGAAAAGCTGAATGCGGTGCAGCATTTTTCGTGGACCGTTCGGGCCGGAATCTAGACGCTGGCCGGCAGTGCGGCCAGTTCGCGAACCTCGAAGGACATGGCGGCGAGGTCGGCGAGTATCCAGGTGGCGGAGGGCGCGCCGAGGCCGGCGACCGTGCCGGGATTGACCATCCAGGTGCGGGTGCCGAGGATGTTCGCCTGTTGCCGGACTTCGGCGATGTGGCTGTGGCCGCAGCAGACCAGGTCATAGTCGCCGGTGCAGGCCATGCCATGGCCGATGTGCGGGTAGTGGGTGAGGAAGATGCGCCGGCCACCGAGCTGGATGGCCGCGTCCGCGCCGTGGTAGTGCAGCATGCCATCGGAATGGTGGGCGAGGCGCGCGATCGATACCGGATCGCCGAGGTTGTTGCCATGCACGGCATGAATCGGCAAGCCGAGCTTGATGGTGGCGCGCAGGGTGTTGCCGCCGATGATGTCGCCGCAGTGGATCACCGCTTCCGCGCCTTCATCCATGGCGATGCCGACGGCGCGGGCCATCATCGGGCCGCGGTCGTGGCTGTCGGAAAGGATGCAGATTTTCATGGAGCTTCGCCCGGCCGGAAGCCGAACAACTCATCGAGCCGCATTTCACGGATCAGCTGGTCGGCTGCGGCCTGGCCGTGCTCGCGGATCACGTCCGCAATGATCAGGCGTGCTCCATTGCGGTTGTAGCCGCCGCCAAAGCTGACCTGGGTACCGAGCAGCTGGCGTGCCTTTTCCAGGGTCATATGATGACCGGGCCGTGATAGTCCTCTTCGCTGGTCGGCGCCTGCTTCTCGGCACCCTGCGGCAGGGCGGCGGCGCGCGTGGCATGGTGGTCGGCCTGAAGTTGCAGCATGTTGGTGACGCAATCGCCGAGATTGTCGTAGGTGTCGCGGCCGGTGCCGAATACCTCGTTCTCGGAATAGAAGAACTGGCAGCGGAAGCGCTGGTCACCCGTCTTGGCGACGATGAACTCCGCGCCGAGTTGGCTCCAGTAAAGCGCCGGACACGGCGTGGGTTCCGTGCTTGCGGCATCGAGCAGCATGTCGACCTCGACGGTTTGAAGGGGAACAATGCGGCCGTAACGCTCGAGCAGTATCTGGTTGACCAGTTGCGACTCGTTGTCGGTGAATTCGGGAATGCTCATGGGATGGTGCTCCTGCGGTGTGCCGCGTGTCTCGACGCCGGCCGCGTACTCTACAGCGCCCGGCCGAACGCGGACAATCACTGTTGCTTATCTAAAAATAGAAATTATCCCCTTGTACGCGGGGCGAGCTTGTCGTCAGAATATCGAGACTTTCTAATGTTCCATCCGGAACCCCGATACCCCATTCGATGCTGGCCGCCAACGCAACCATTCCTCCGCTGCAGGAAATCAAGACCACGACGTGTTACATGTGCGCCTGCCGTTGCGGCATCCGGGTGCATCTGCGCGATGGCGTCGTGCGCTACATCGACGGCAATCCGGATCACCCGCTGAACAAGGGCGTGATCTGCGCCAAGGGCTCGTCGGGGATCATGAAGCAGTACTCCCCTGCGCGACTGTTGAAGCCGCTCAAGCGCAAGGTTGGGGCCGATCGCGGTGCCGGCGAGTTCGAAGAGGTCGAGTGGGATGAGGCCTTCGCCACCCTGGCCGAACGCCTCGGCAAGATTCGCGCGACCGACCCGAAGAAGTTCGCCCTGTTCACCGGCCGCGACCAGATGCAGGCGCTGACCGGCATGTTCGCGCGCCAGTTCGGCACGCCCAATTACGCCGCGCACGGCGGCTTCTGTTCGGTCAACATGGCCGCCGGCATGATCTACACCATCGGCGGCTCGTTCTGGGAGTTCGGCGGGCCCGACCTCGATCGCGCCAAGCTGTTCGTGATGATCGGCACGGCCGAGGACCATCATTCCAACCCGCTGAAGATTGCTCTGTCGAAGTTCAAGCGCGACGGCGGCCGCTTCATTTCGATCAATCCGGTGCGCACCGGTTATTCTGCCATCGCCGACGAGTGGGTGCCGATCCGTCCCGGTACCGATGGTGCGCTGCTGCTGGCCATCATCCACGAGATCATCGCCACCGGTCTCTATGACCGCGAATTCCTGGTCCAGTACAGCAATGCCGGGCAACTGGTGAACGCCAACGAAGAGAGCGACGAATCGGGTTTCTTCGTGCGTACCGAAGTGCCGACCGAGGAAGCCTGCTACGAACCACAGGACAAGCTCTGGTGGGACCGCAATACCGATCGCGCGGTGGTGACGCACAAGCCTGGCGCCGATCCCTACCTGCTTGGCGAATTCAAGCTGCCGGACGGCACCCCGGTGAAGCCGGCCTTCCAGTTGCTGCACGAGCGCGTCAAGGATTACACGCCTGAATGGGCCAGCCAGATCACCGGCATCCCGGCCGAGGTGATTCGTCGCCTGGCCTACGAGATGGGCGTCACGGCGCGCGACCAGAAGATCGAGCTGCCGATCGCCTGGACCGATTCCTGGGGCAATGAACACGACACGGTGACCGGCAACCCGGTGGCCTTCCATGCCATGCGCGGCCTTGCCGCCCACAGCAATGGTTTCCAGACCATACGCGCGATGTCCATCCTGATGTCGCTGCTGGGCACCATCGACCGCCCCGGCGGCTTCCGCCACAAGGCGCCCTTCCCGCGGCCGATTCCGCCCTGCGCCCGCACCCCCAACGATCCGCGTGCGGTGCAGCCCAACCGGCCGCTGGACGGCATGGCGCTGGGTTGGCCTTCGGATCCGGACGACCTCTTCGTCAATGACGACGGCAGCCCGGTGCGCATCGACAAGGCCTTTTCCTGGGAGTACCCGCTGTCGGTGCATGGCCTGATGCACAACGCGATCACCAACGCCTGGCGCGGCGATCCCTACCGCATCGACACGCTGCTGATCTTCATGGCCAACATGGCGTGGAACTCGACTATGAACACGGCCGAAGTGCGGCAGATGCTCAACGACAGGGACGAGAACGGCGAGTTCAAGATTCCCTTCCTCGTCGTCTGCGACGCCTTCCATTCCGAGATGACGGCCTTCGCCGACCTGATCCTGCCCGACACGACCTACCTCGAACGCCACGACGTGATGTCCATGCTCGACAG
>JACRIY010000007.1 GCA_016235805.1 Rhodocyclales bacterium | reverse complement strand
GGCGGCAGCCAGGGCATGAGGAAGAGCAGCAGGGTGAAGCCGATCATGCCGTACCACAGCTTCATCGGATCGACCCAGTACACCAGGGCCAGGGTCGGCATCTGGAACCAGTCGATCTGGATGTTGGTCGGTACCACCAGCATGTCGGCTTCGCCGCCCTGGCTGACCACCGGCTTGACCAGGGCCAGCACGACGAACATCACGGAAACGGCAATCGCGATGTCGCGTGGCGGATTGATGTGCGCGCGCGGCACGCGCTGCACATGCACCCAGGCCAGCACGCCGGCGATCAGCGGGGCGCCGAGGTGGATGAAGGCGAGCAGGGTGAACAGCCGGCTGGTGACGTTCTCCTGGTAGATGAAATTGCGGATCAGGGTGCCATTGAACATCGGCAGCACGTCGAACCATTCGGCGGTGGCGATGACCACGAACTGCGCCAGCTTGTCCCACACCAGCATGAAGCCGTTGAGGCCGGAGATGTAGATCAGCCAGATCAGCGCCACGCCAATCGCCCAGGAGAACCACCTGAAGCCACGGTAGCGGTCATAGGCGAAGTGCCGCAGCATGTGCAGCAGCATGGTCAGGATCATGCCGTCGGTGGCGTAGCGGTGGATGCTGCGCATGATGCCGCCGGCCCACCATTGTTCGTGGGTGATGCGCTCCACGGACTCGTAGGCGTCGTGCACCGCGGTGTCGGCGAAGATGTAGAGGTAGAGCCCGGTGCCGATCAGCAGCCAGAACTGCCAGAAGCTGATGGTGCCGAGGTGGTAGAAGGGGTTCAACTTTTCGCCGAAGGCGAGGTTGAACAGGTTTTCGAAGCGCATGAAGAACCAGCGCACGAGGGATTGGATGAGTTTGAGCATGGTCGCGGCCCGTGTCAGTTCTTGGCCTGGCGGAAGAACAGGCCGCCCTGGTCGGGATTGAAATCGATCACCAGAACCTGCGCCGGCTTCAGCGTGACCTGCTCTTCCTTGACGAAGTTGTAGCCGGGATTGACCAGGTTGTCGTTCATCTTGACGCCGAGCTTGTAGCTGCCGGCCTTCAGCTCGAAACGCTTGTACACCGTGCCGACGCCGTCGCGCGAGAGCCCGGTCGGGTGCATGATGACCTCATAGAGCGGCTTGTCGTCGAGTTCCAGCACGATCTTGGTATCCGAGCGTCCGCGCGGGCAATCCAGCGGCGCGCGCATGTTGGGCGGCAGCTTGGCCAGTTCCTCGGGGGTACGCTTGCGGCATTCGCGGCCGCCGAGATGGCTCATCGACAGCTTGACCAGGGCGACGTCGTCGGGGATCTGGTGGTAGGTAGGGTTGGTCGAGAAGTAGCCGATGAAGGCGGCAAAGGCGCCGTAAAGCACGACCTGGCCGATGATGGCGACGGGTTTAGCCATGGTTTCTCCGGGAGTAGGCGGGAGGCCGACGGGCGGCCTCTCCTTGGGATTCGAGACGTTTCCTGAACGCGGCGACTGCTGCCGCAAGCTGCTTGTGCTCGCCGCGCGCGGCCGGAACGATTTCGATGCGATCGAGCGGAACGCTGGCGCGCAGGTGGGGTTCGCGGTTTCGCGTCAGGCGTTCGCGGGTCCATTCCATGCCGAGGCGGAATTCGCAACCGCCGTCGCGACAACCGGCCACAACGACGCCGTCGGTGCCGCTGCGCAGGGCGTATTCGATGAAGGAGGGCGGCAGCATGCCGGCGCAGATCAGGCTCATGGCCACGGTGTCGTCGGCCGCCAGCGGGCGCACGTCGGCGCCCTGGTCGCAGCCGAAGACCACCAGCCGGGTACGACCGGTCAAGCCGGTCAGGCCGGCTTCGAGCTGCTGGCGCAAGAGGTCGACCGGCTGCTGCGGCATGTCGATGCCGGTGACCAGACGCTCCTGGCTGCGGAAGGGCGTCGACGACGGGCAGGAGCCGGCGCAGATGCCGCAACCGGCGCAGAGGTCGGCGTCGACGATGGCGATCCGGTGGCCGCGCTTGTCGGGATGCGGCGCCATGGTGATCGCCTCGTAGGGGCAGTCGGCATGGCATCTGCTGCAACCATTGCAGTTCGGGGCATCCACCAGGGCGATGGGTTGGCGTTGCGGATGGGGCAGGAAGGGCAGGACGAAGAGCAGGATCGTGGCACCGAAGATCAGGGTCCAGACCGCGGCCGGCGAACTCAGGTCGGTCAGCGGATGGAGGAAAAGGATGATCCAGTCCAGGCGGATCCCGTTC
>JACRIY010000035.1 GCA_016235805.1 Rhodocyclales bacterium | reverse complement strand
GTGATCATGTTCAGCTTCCCTTCAAAAAGTTTTTCAGCAGCTCGTGGCCGCACTCAGTCAGTATCGATTCGGGATGGAACTGCACGCCCTCGACATCCAACTCGCGGTGGCGCACGCCCATGATTTCACCGTCCTCGGTCCACGCGGTGATTTCGAGGCATGCGGGCAGCGTTTCGCGCTTGATCGCCAGCGAGTGGTAGCGCACCACGACGAGCGGATTGGGCAGGCCGGTGAAGACGCCGGTATTGTGGTGATGCACCGGCGAGGTCTTGCCGTGCATCAGTTGCCGGGCATGCACGATCTCGCCGCCGAAGGCCGCGCCGATGCTCTGGTGGCCGAGGCAGACGCCGAGCAGCGGAACCTTTCCGGCGAACTCGCGGATGGTAGCCACCGAAATGCCGGCCTTCTCCGGGGAACAAGGACCCGGGGAGATGACGATGCGCGCCGGCTTCATGGCGGCGATTTCCTTGACCGTGATCGCGTCGTTGCGAAAGACTTTCACCTCCTCGCCGAGTTCGCCGAAATACTGCACCAGGTTGTAGGTGAAGCTGTCGTAGTTGTCGATCATCAGCAGCATGGCAGCCTCCTTATTCGAAACGCGTATCGAGGCCGGACTCGGCCATCTCGGCGGCGCGCAGCTGGGCGCGTGCCTTGTTCAGCGTTTCCTGCCATTCGCTGTCGGGGTCGGAGTCGGCGACGATGCCGGCCCCGGCCTGGACGAAGATGTGGCCGTCCTTGACCACGGCGGTGCGGATCGCGATGCAGAGATCCATGTCGCCGTTGAAGCCGAGGTAGCCCGCCGCGCCGGCATAGATCCCGCGCTTGGAAGGCTCCAGTTCGTCGATGATCTCCATCGCTCGCACCTTGGGCGCACCGGACACCGTGCCCGCGGGGAAGGTGGCCTTGAGCACGCTGGTGGCGCCTTCGTCGTCGCGCAGCGTCGCTTCGACGCTGGAGACGATGTGCATCACGTGCGAATAGCGCTCGATGGTGAACTGGTCGGTGACGCGCACTGTGCCGGTCTTGGCCACGCGCCCGGCGTCGTTGCGGCCGAGGTCGAGCAGCATCAGGTGCTCGGCGCGCTCCTTCGGGTCGGCCAGCAGGTCGGCGGCCAGCGCTTCGTCTTCGGCGGGCGTGGCGCCGCGCTTGCGCGTGCCGGCGATGGGGCGCACGGTCACGGTCCTGTCCTCGCCGGCATCTTCGAGGCGCACCAGGATTTCGGGCGAGGCGCCGACTACGTGGAAATCCTGGAAGTTGAAATAGAACATGTAGGGCGAGGGATTCAGCGTGCGCAGCGCACGGTAGAGCGCCATCGGGCTGGCGGCGAAGGGCTTCTTCATTCGCTGCGAGAGCACCACCTGCATGATGTCGCCATCGACGATGTACTGCTTGGCGCGGCGCACCGCGGCCTTGAATTGTTCCTCGCCGAATTCCGAAACGGCCGGTGCCGACGGCACGCGCACATCCTCCGGAATCGCCACCGGCGCGCGCAGGCGGCCGAGCAGTTCCTTCAGCCGTGCCTGTGCATGCTTCCATGCGCCCGGAAAGCCCGGCTCGGCATAGACCACCAGGCTCAGCTTGCCGGAGAGGTTGTCCACGATGGCGATTTCTTCCGACAGCAGCAGCAGGATGTCGGGCACGCCTTCCATGCCGGCCGCTTCGGCCTTGTGTGTTTTTGCCAGTTTCGGTTCGACGAAGCGCACCGTGTCGTAGCCGAAGACGCCCACCAGGCCGCCGCAAAAGCGCGGTAGGCCGGGCAGGTCGGGCACCTTGAAGCGGGCCATGAACTCCGAAATGAAGCTCATCGGATTGGTGTGGTCGCGACGCTCGGCGACGCGGTTGCCGGAGAGCACCATGATCGCGCCATCGACCACCGCGATGCGCGTGCCGGCGGCGAGGCCGATGAAGGAATAGCGGCCGAAGCGCTCGCCGCCCTGCACCGATTCGAGCAGGTAGGAGTAGGGGTCGTTGGCCAGCTTGAGGTAGATCGACAGCGGCGTGTCGAGGTCGGCGAAGGTTTCGAGCGTCACCGGAATGCGGTTGTAGCCCTCCGCCGCCAAGCGGTTGAATTCGATTTCAGTCATGGGTAAAGCTCCGGAAAAAACGGTACTGCAACGACGGGCGCGGGCCGTGGGCCGGCGCGGGGAAGGATCAGCGGCGCGTAAGCGCGAAGGCGAGCCAAGGCCGCCAGGGCCAGGCCTCCGCCCCGAGGGCGTGTTTCCTTGTCGTATGCAGGTTGCGGTGGAGCATGAGGATCAAGCGGTCTTTCAAGAGTCGGCGCTGGTGATACGGCGGGCTGCCTCCGCCAGCGACGCGACTATAG
>JACRIY010000034.1 GCA_016235805.1 Rhodocyclales bacterium | reverse complement strand
CTCTTCGGCGGCGGTGTCTGGGCGCGCATCCTGCACCCATTCATCGGCGTCGTCATGGCGCTGGCCTTCCTGGTGATGTTCTTCCGCTTCAAGTCGCTCAACGCGATGACGCCGGCGGACAAGGAATGGCTGTCGCGGGTCGGCGAGATGATCGACGGCAACGACCACAACATGCCGGAACAGGGCAAGTACACCGGCGGGCAGAAGATGATGTTCTGGGCCATGGCCTTGTGCATGTTGCTGCTGCTGGTCTCCGGCGTCCTGCTGTGGCGGGCCTACTTCAGCTTCCCGGTGGATGCCGTGCGCCTGGGCGCCGTGGTTCATGCCGCGATCGCCGCGATCATGATCGCGATGATCTTCGTGCATGTGTATGCCGCGCTCTGGGTCCGTGGCACGGTACGCGCCATGGTCTACGGCACGGTCACCCGCGCCTGGGCCAAGCAGCATCACCGCGCCTGGTATCGCCAGGTTACCGGCAAGTCGTAAGCAGCAAGGCTGTCCAGTGCCAACCAGACCCGCGGGCTTCGGCCCGCGGGTCGTTTGTATCTCACCAATCGAATAGACTCTTCTTCATGAGCGCCTCCACCCAAGCCCCCATCATCCCCATCAGGTCGAGCAGCGAGCCGCCCCACGTCATCGCGCCCGACGCCGCCACCATTTTCAGCAGGCGCGCGCAGCGCTTCGATCAGTTGGCCGAGGGCCACAGCCTCGGTGACTGGCTGCGCTTCCTCGGCGCCATCAGCCGCGCCCAGCACGAGGCGCTGCAATCCCTGCCCGCGCTGGACCTGCCCGGTTCGGCGCAAATGAGCGTCGCCCGCGAACACCGCATGCCGCCGTTGCCGGCCCAGTCCTGGCCGCGCCCAGTTGCCTGGCGCGAGAGCCTGGCCGCCATCACCGCCGCCGTCACGAAGTGCGCCCCCGATGTCGCGCAGAAGGACCTGGCGCGGCTCGCCGGCTACGATGCCGAACGCATCGAGGCGCTAGCCGAGCGCGTGCTGCACACCGAGCTTTATGGCGACGATGCCGCCCTGATGCCCTATGTCGCCGCCGCCCTGCAGGTGCTGTGGACCGGCGCCGCCGCGCGACTAGGCGTAACGGAAATCGCGGCGCTCGATGTGCCCGGCGTCTGCCCCTGCTGCGGTTTCCTGCCGGTGGGCAGCGTGATCCGCACGGTGGGCGAAGTGTCCAACCTGCGCTACCTGCACTGCGCCCTGTGCAACACAGAATGGAACCTGGTGCGCCTCAAGTGCAGCGCCTGCGACGTTACCGATGGCGTCACCTACCGCGCGCTGCAGGACGAGTCCGGCAAGGAAAACGATTCGATCCGCGCCGAAACCTGCGAGTCGTGCAAGAGCTACCTCAAGATTTCCTACGCGGAAAAGGCCGCGGTCGATCCCGTCGCCGACGACCTCGCCACGCTGGCGCTCGACATCCTGGTCGACGAAGCCGGCTACGCGCGCAGCGGGCCGAACCTATTGCTGGTGCCAGGGGGCTGAACCGGTAGCTGCTGAAAGTCGGCGCTGGCGGGACGGCGTGTCGGCCAGGAAATTGCCTCTCATGGAATCCCTGCGTCGATTTCGGTGGGCTGCACCTGCTCGATCACGAACGTGCATCGACCCCGATCGAATATCCTTCTTGTATAGTGCGACAGCATAGCCATGCTTGGCATGGCAATCGCAATCACGCGCTATCGGCACTGATAGAGGGATCGATATGAAGGAATTCATAGTGGGCTTGGCTGCCCTGCTGGCGCTGAACGCGACGACCGCGCAGGGCCAGTCGAGCGATGTGGGCAGGCTACAGGGCTGCTGGCAGCTCGACGAGACTGTTTTTACCAAGCTTGACGGCGAGATCGTCCGCCGCAAAGTCGATTATCTGTGTCGCGATTGGATCGCTGCGGAGAAGTTCTCCAATGCCTGCCGCGATCGATTGGGCTTGGTAGGCCACGTATCCGAAAGACCTTACGAAATGCCCAGCCCCGACAAGCTGCTCTTCAGGGGATATGGGGGCTACAGCACGTCAGAGGACATCGGTTTTGAGCAGGAGCGGCTAAGGCGGACGACATCCAATCCGGTGGCAAAAGCGAGCGAACGCTTTCCTAATCCGGAGGTCCGTGTGGATAGGTATTTCATCCGGGTGTCTTCCGATGCGGACCGCTGCCTGCCACAAGCGGAACGCGTGGCGGCTAAGGACGCCTGGGCAATCTGGCAAGGGCCTGAACTCGCGCGGGAGTTTCGCAGGAACCTGATCACGCTCGAATTCGCCATGCGTCTGAGAAATCGCGATACCTTGCTCATTCCTGCGACGGGTTTGCGGCCGGAAGACCGTGTCAAAGCAGTCGAGGAGTTCTGGAAGATTCTCGACCGGACCGCAGCGCATGGGATGGCAGACTGGGACAAGCGTGTCGCCACGCTGGAAAAGGTTTGGTCGGAAAAGAACGTCTGCAACGACCATAACCAAACCAGGTTCCTTGCCTCGCCGGTCGTCCGCCAATGGGCAGCCGACGTCGTCCGGGAGACGATCGCCCTGCAACGCGTGGCTTCCCGGTTTTCCGCGGCGGCGTCACTTTTTCCGGAAGAAACCAAGGTGCTGCTGCAACAAGGCTCCAAGGTATCCAGGGAAACCGAGGAGGGTTTGAAGCGTGGTCTGATCTCGGAGCTGTTTGTCGTTCCGCGGCTCGTGGCCCTTTCCCTCGCCGAACGACCAGACTTGGCCAAGATATTCGATTCCGCCACGGATTACGCAGAGCTCCGCGACTTGGGCAAGAAGAACGCCGAATTTTTCGAAAGGAATGGCCCCCAATACAGCGATGCCTTGCGCTGTCCCGGTCAGCTCAGCGCAAGCGCGTGGAGTCCGGAGCGCGCCGCCAGCTTCGATCAGGCCGAGCGCGCATGGAAGGAGGAGCTCGCGCTTCTCACGGCGCGCATCGATTCCGCCACCGATCTAAATGTCACCGGAGGCTGCAAGTTTCTTACCGAGAAAATCGATGTAGCCTCACTTGAGGCAAGCAACGGGGACATGCGTTTGGTGAAGACCGCCGCCGGCCTGCCACTGGCCGCAGATGCAAGGGAACTGTTCGATGTTGCGACTGCGTATGCCAGAGGCTGCCGAGTATCCAGGGACATGAAGCGCGCTAGGGGGATCCTCGAAGGGCTTGCAGCGGCGACAAGGACAAACAAGCTTAAGGGAAAGCTGGAGCATGCCGCTTGGTGCAGGCTCGCCCACTGGTATCGGCATGGTTTCGGCGGGCCAGAAGATGCTCAGGCGGCGGAATTGTGGGAACAACGCGTAAAGGCGGAAATTCTTCCGCAGGGTTGCTACCCGATTCCACCGGTTGATCCCGCAAACCCCTGGAAGGTGCTTTGAGGACGCTCGCCGATGCAGGTCAATGGAAGGGAGAACGCGAGTTCAACTGCTGATCGAGAGACGTTGGTGCACGACGAACCACTCTGGAGAGGAACCAAATTCCCACTTACACTGTCAGCCAGAAACGCCACCCCAAGGAGACCCCATGAAACGCCTGCTTGCCCTGCTCGCCTTCCTGTGTGCCGCCGCCTTCAGCCTGCCGGCCGCGGCGGACCATCTCGATGGCGTGCTGCCGCTGCACAAGGATGACCTCGCCGCCGTCGCGGCGGCGAAATCCCGGCCCGATCGGCATGTCATGCTGTATTTCGGGGACCACCTGAACTGAGGGGCTTGTCGCTACACCGTGAGTGTGCTCAAGAAGCCCGAAGTTTCCGCGAAGTATTCGAAGCATTTTCTCGGCGCCCATGCCGATTTCGGCGACCTGGAACTGGATGACAAGGATCCGCTGCACGAGATGGTCAAGCGCCACAATTCGCGCAAGCTGCGTCCGGTGCTGGTCTTCCTCGACGGTTCGGGCAAGGAAGTCGCGCGCCTGACCGGAGGGCTGAAGACGGTCGAGGATGCCCTGCTGCTGGATCGCTACGTCGCCGAAAAGCATTACCTGAAGGGCGGCGACTTCGCCGCCTTCAGGAAGTCGCAGAAGGGTTGACCGGACCTGCGGCCGCGGCTTGCGCCAGCAGGTCGTGGTGGCGCCCGGTGGCCAGCGCGTAGATGCGCAGCAAATCTTCCTCCGAGACGTCGATGTAGGAATCGAGCTGCGAGAGGGCGTACACGAAGTCCTCGTGTGAAATCGCGTCGTATTCGGTGGCGGCTGGCACCGCCAGGGGCGCACTGCGCACCAGCGCCGCCGGATAGCGGCGCCAGGGAAACATCCCGTTGAAGGCGATGGCGGCGAGCAGGAGGATCAGCACATTGAGCATCAGCGGCGCGACGACGAAACCGAAGCCCATGGCCTTTACGGTTTCGTTGCCTAGCGCGGCGGCCAGCGCCGTGGCACCCGCCGGAGGGTGGATGCAGCGCAGGTAGTGCATGGCGCCCAGCGAGAGCCCGGTGGCGACGCTGGCCGCCAGCATCGGGTCCGGGATGCCGAGCAGGCAGGAAATGCCGATCAGGCCGGCAACCAGGTGGCCGCCGAGCAGCGGCCACGGCTGCGAGAGCGCGCCGTGCGGCACGGCGAACAGCATCGCGGCGGTGGAGCCCATCGACAGCACCAGGAACGGCGATGCTGTCGGGCCGAGCACGAGGTGGCTGGTCCAGTACACCGCAAGGATGCCGACGAAGCCGCCGATCGCCGAGACCAGGCGTTCGCGATGACTGACCGGGCTCAGCTCGACGCCGAGCAGCCTGAACCAGCGGCCGGGCGTTGATGCAGTGGGTTTGCTCATTTGTGCTGCCTCCTGTGGCACGGTCTGCCGCCGCGCGTCGAGCACGGAATCTACACCGATATCACGGGAGCCCGCCCATGACCCCGGTCAATTCAGGGTCATCGTGATGCGCATCGTCCTTGCGCGGTGGCGGGTGTCGGCTACAATTGAAGCATCGTCGTTTCTGCCCGGTGCGGGTGAAATCATGAATCCTCTTTCCCGGCTTCCCTCCGTCGACCGCCTGCTTTCCGCCGCGGCGCTATCCTCCCTGATCGAATTGCATGGCCGTGCCGTCGTCACCGCCACGGCGCGCGAAGTGCTGGCCGCGACGCGCGCGGCGTTCAAGCAGGAGGCCGTGCTGCCCGCCGAAGATGAACTGATTGCAAAAGTCGGCGCCGGCGTCACGGCGAAGATGACGCCGAAGCTGCGCCCGGTGTTCAACCTGACCGGCACCGTGCTGCACACCAACCTCGGCCGCGCGCCGCTGCCCGAAGAGGCGGTGCAGGCGCTGCTGACGGCGGCGCGCAGCCCCTGCGCACTGGAATACGACATCGAGTCCGGCGGCCGTGGCGACCGCGATGACATTGTCAACGAGCTGCTGTGCGAGCTGACCGGGGCGGAAGCGGCGACGGTGGTGAACAACAACGCCGCCGCCGTGTTCCTGCTGCTCAACACCCTGACGCCGAGGAAGCACGTCATCGTCTCGCGCGGCGAGCTGATCGAAATCGGCGGCGCTTTCCGCGTGCCCGACATCATGCAGCGCGCCGGGGCGAAGCTGGTCGAGGTCGGTACCACCAACCGCACCCACCTCAAGGATTTCGCCGAGGCGATCACGCCGCGCACGGCGATGCTGATGAAGGTGCATGCCAGCAACTACGCGATCCAGGGCTTCACCCACGCCGTTCCCGAGGCAGAACTGGCCGAACTGGCGCACGGCAAGGGTCTGCCCTTCGTCGTCGACCTCGGCAGCGGAACGCTGGCCGACCTTGCACGCTGGGGCCTGCCGCATGAACCGACCCCGGCCGAAGCGATCGCCGCCGGCGCCGACCTCGTCACCTTCTCCGGCGACAAGCTGCTGGGCGGGCCGCAGGCCGGCCTGCTGGTCGGCAGGAAGGACCTGATCGCGAAGATCAAGAAGAATCCGCTCAAGCGCGCGCTGCGCGTCGGCAAGCTGACGCTCGCCGCGCTGGAAGCCGTGCTTGCGCTCTATCGCGATCCCGATCGCCTGCACCTGCGCGTGACTGCCGTGCGCCAGTTGACGCGGCCCGAGGCGGAAATGCGCGCCGCCGCCATGCGCCTGCTGCCGGCCCTGCAGGCGGCGCTGTCCGGCCTGCCGGTGACGGTCGAGATCGTGGCCCTCAAATCGCAGATCGGTTCCGGCTCGCTGCCGGTGGACCGCCTGCCCTCGGCAGGTTTCGCGATTCGCCCGCAGGGAAAACGGGGAGGCGTGCTCAACCGCATCGAGGCCGCGTTGCGCGGCGTCGCCCATCCGCTGCGCCCGGTGATCGGCCGCATCGAGGATGGCGCGCTGTTGCTCGACCTGCGCTGCCTCGACATTGCCGACGAGCCCGAGTTTCTCGCCAGCGTGGCGGCGTTGGGCCAGCCTCGATGCTGATCGGTACCGCGGGTCACATCGACCACGGCAAGACCACGCTGGTGAAGGCGCTCACCGGGGTGGATGCCGATCGCCTGCCTGAGGAAAAGGCGCGCGGCATCACGCTCGACCTGGGCTATGCCTACGCGCCGATCGCCGACGGCAGCGTGCTCGGCTTCGTCGACGTGCCGGGCCACGAAAAGCTGATTCACAACATGCTGGCCGGCGCCACCGGCATCGACTTCGTGCTGCTGGTGATCGCCGCCGACGACGGCCCGATGCCGCAGACGCGCGAGCACCTGGAATTGCTCGACCTGCTGGGCCTCACTCGCGGCGCCGTGGCGCTGAACAAGGTCGACGCCGTGACGCCGCAACGGCTGGCAGAGGCGCAGGCCGAAGTGGCGGCGCTGCTGGCCGGAACCGGGCTGGCCGGCAGCCCCGTGTTCCCGCTCTCGGCGAAAGGCGGCGAGGGCGTGGCCGCATTGCGCGAACACCTCGATGCGGCCGCCGCCGGCACTGTGCGCGCTGTGGCGCACGGGCGCTTCCGGCTGGCCATCGATCGCTGCTTCAGCCTCGCCGGCGCCGGCACGGTGGTTACCGGCACGGCCCATTCCGGAAAAGTCGGCGCTGGCGACACGGTGATCGTGTCGCCGCCGGGGCGCAGTGGACAGCTTCGAGCGCGCGTCCGCAGCCTGCACGTGCAGGACCGCCCCGCACAGCAGGGACAGGCCGGCGAGCGCTGCGCGCTGGCGCTGGTCGGCGACTTCGAAAAGCGCGACATCGAACGCGGCATGTGGGTGGTCGATCCCGCGCTCGCGATTCCATTGCGCCGATTCCAGGGCGAACTGCGCGTGCCTGCCGGACAGACGCCGCTCAGGCATTTGCAGACCGTACATGTGCATCTGGGCGCCGAGGACATCATGGGCCGCGTCGCCTTGCTCGATTGTGCGGAAGTTCCCGCAGGGACGCAGAGCGCTGGCGCTGGCGACACGGCGCTGGTGGAAATCCTGCTCGAACGCGACACCCTGGCGCTGCGCGGCGACCGCTTTGTGCTGCGCGATGCCGGCGCGCAGCGCAGCGTCGCCGGCGGGCGCGTGCTCGACATTTTTCCGCCGACGCGGCACAAGCGCAGCGTCGAACGGCTCGCACTGCTCGCCGCGATGCGTGACGACGATCCCCTGCCGGCCCTCTCGCTGCAGGCGGCGCAGGCCAGCGCCGGCGTCGATCTCTCGCGTTTCGCCGCCGCCTGGAACCTGGCCGCAGCGGAGGCCGAGGCGCTGTGGTCGCGCGCCGGACTGACGCTGATCCGCGACGGCGAGTCGCAGCTTGGCTTTGCCGGCGCGGCATGGGCCGCGCTGGAGCAGCGCCTGCTCGAAGCGCTGGCGCGCGAGCATGAACGCGCATCCGACCTGGTCGGCGTCGAGCGCGAACGCCTGCGGCGCATGACCTCCGCCAACCTGCCGCGCGCCGCCTTCGATGCCCTGGTCGGCCAACTGCTGGCCGCCGGCAGGATCGCGCAGACCCGCGCCTGGCTGCACCTGCCGGAGCATGTCGCCAGCGTCTCGGCCGGCGACCGCGATCTGTTTGCGGTGTTGAAGCCGCTGCTCGACGCGGCGCCATTCAATCCGCCGCGCGTGCGCGATGTATTCCGCGCCAGCGGCACCGCCGAGGACGTGGTGCGCCAGCTGTTCCGCCGCATGGCGCGCGGCGGCGAGCTTTACCCGGTCGCCCACGACCATTACTTCACCGCCGCGGCCGTCGCGGAGCTTGCCGCCATCGTCCGGCGCCTCAACGCGGAGCGCGGAATGGCGCGTGCCGCCGACCTGCGCGACATCATCTACGGCGATGGCGGCGGCGGGCGCAAGGTGGCGATCCAGATCCTCGAATTCTTCGATCGCATCGGCTACACTCGCCGCGTGCGTGACGAACACATCCTGCGTAGCGGCGCTGCGAATCACGCATGGCTCAACAACAATTAAGGCAGCACGGAAGAGAACGTTCCCCGGTGGGGCGGCCGGTCTTCAAAACCGGCAGGGGTCGCCACGCGGTCCCTGGTGGGTTCGACTCCCTCTCTCTTCCGCCACTCCAACCCCGAGGAGAACCACATGAATAAGACATCGACAATATCCCTGGCGGCGGCGACCGCCGCCCTGCTGCTCGCCGGCTGCGCCGGCACTCCACCCAGTGCTCCTGCCGACAAGACCGCCAGCGCCACCCTGGAAGGCCGTTCCGGCAGCAAGGTCACCGGCGTCGTCAGCTTCAGCGCACGCGGCGACAGGCTCTTCGTCGATGCCCGCGTCAGCGGCCTGACGCCGGGCGAACACGGCTTCCATGTGCATGAGGTCGGCGACTGCAGCGCGGCGGACGCGACCAGCGCCAAGGGCCATTTCAATCCTGGAAGCAAATCGCACGGCCACCACGGCGGTGCCGAGCGTCATGCCGGTGACATGCCCAACCTGAACGCAGACGCGGCAGGAAACGCCAGCTTCGCCGGCGAGTTGAGCCTGCTTACGCTGGGCAACGACGCCAACGGCATCGTCGGCCGCAGCGTGGTGATCCATGCCGATCCCGACGACTACAAGTCGCAGCCGGCCGGCAATTCCGGCAAGCGCGTGGCCTGCGGCGTGATTCGCGCGGCGTCTCCGGGCTACTGATCCGGCATGAGACCTGCTCCTTTCCGCGGCGCGATTCCCGATGCCCTGCTCTATGACCTCGAGCACGACATGTGGGTGAAGCAGGAAGGGAGCGAGGCGCTGATCGGCGCCACCGCCTACGGCATATTCCGCGCCGGCGAAATCATCGGTTTCACCGCCAAGCCGAAGGGGGCCGAGGTCGAACGGGGGCGCGGGCTGGGCACGGTCGAATGCGCCAAGACCGTGCTCGCCGTGCGCGGACCGATTTCCTTTGTGCTGCTCGCGGCCAACGAGGACGCCGAGGAACGCCCGGCCATCCTCAACCGCGATCCCTACGGTGCGGGCTGGATGGTGCGCGCGCGGCCGACGAACTGGGAGGCCGAGTGCGGCCGCCTGGTGGACGCCGCGCGCTACCGCGCCCATGTGCGGCGCGCGGAACCTGCGGCGGAGTTCCTGTGAAAAGTACAGCCAGTAACGTGGAGCCGCGTCAGCGGCGAACCAGGGTCACCCTCTCCCCTTGGGAGGGGGGCGGGGGGAGGGGCGTCCGATGAGCAGCCGTCGCGACAAGCTCGCCATCCTGCTCTGGTCGGCGACGCCGGAGCGCCCCGCGCTGTGCGCCACGCCCTTCGTGCACGCGGCGGCGGCGGCGGCCTTCGATTGCCGGGTGGAAATCCATTTCGCCGGCCCGTCGGTGCGCCTGCTGGTGGCCGGCGTTGCCGAGGGGATGCGGCCCTGGCCGGGGGTCGAAACCTCGATCTACCAGATGCTGCGCCAGGCCACCAACCTCGGCGTCGAGCTGCGTGCCTGCGCCATGGCCATGGGTGCGCTGATCGACAAGGACGAGGCGCTTATCCCCGAGTATGCGGGCACCATCGCCGCCAGCGCCTTCGTCGATCGTGCGCTCGATCCCGAGTGGGCGACGCTGGTGTTCTGAGCCATGGCCACGCCTTCATGCCCCTCCTGCCGCGCGCCGATGCAGGCGCAGCGCTTCCCGCGCAAGCTCAATGGCGACGTCGAACTCGACCTGTGCTTTTCCTGCCAGGGCGTCTGGTTCGACGACTACGAAAGCCTGCAACTGGCGCCGGCCGGCGTGATCGACCTGTTCCGCCTGATCCACGAACATCGCGACGACCAGCGCCTGCCGCTGGCCAATCCCCTGCACTGTCCGCGTTGCGGCGAACGCCTGATCCATTCCCAGGACCGGGTCAAAAGCGGTGTTTTCAACTACCAGCGCTGCGGCCAGCACGGCCGCTTCATCACCTTCGCCCAGTTCATGATCGAGAAGGGCTTCGTGCGCCAGCTGACCGGCGCCGAAATCGACGAGATCAAGGTCCGCATCGGCACGGTGCGCTGCACCGGTTGCGGCGCGCCGGTGGATATTCGCAAGGACAGCGCCTGCACCCATTGCCGCGCGCCGATCGCCATCCTTGATCCGCAGGCCGTCGAGCAGGCGCTGTCCGGCTACCGGGAAGCTGCGGCGAAGCAGGCCGCCCCCCCGGCCCCGGCCTTGCTGGCCGAGACGATCCTCTACGCCGAGCGCGAACGCAGCCGCCAGCAGCGCGAGCGCGGCAGCGGGCTCAATGCCGACATCGGCGACCTGCTGCTGGACGGCGTGGCGATGGTGTGGGACTTGGTGCGCCGGTGAGCGTGCCGATCACCGGGGTCATACTTGCCGGCGGCGCCGGTCGCCGCATGGGCGGCGTGGACAAGGGCCTGCAGGAGCTCGACGGCCAGCCGCTGGTGCAGCGCGTGCTGGTGCGCCTGGCGCCGCAGGTGGACAGCATGCTGATCAGTGCCAACCGCAATCGCGAACGCTATGCCCGCTTCGGCTGCCCCGTGCTGGGCGACACGATTCCCGGCTACGCAGGCCCGCTGGCGGGCCTGCAGGCCGCGCTGGCAAATGCCCTCACCCCGCTGCTGGTCAGCGCCCCCTGCGACTCCCCGTTTCTGCCCGCCGACCTCGTGGCACGACTGCACGCGGCGTTCGAGGCCAGCGCGGCCGACCTCGCCGTAGCCCGCGCCGGCGGTCGCGTGCACCGCGCCTTCTGCCTGCTGCGGCGTGAGTTGCGACCCGGCCTGGACGCCTTTCTCGCCAGCGGCGAACGCCGGGTCGGCCTCTGGCACGCGTCGCTGAAGGTGGTCGAGGTGGATTTCGACGACGAGGCGGAGGCCTTCGCCAACGTCAATACCCTGGAGGACCTGGGCATGGACAGGGCATCCTGACCCCGACGTGGCGAATCCGGTTGCCGCCGGCTCCGGATGGGCGGCAAGATGTCGCGGACCGTGAAATAAACGCATGACGGGCAGGATCGTCTATGCTTCAATGCTGGGCAGTCACCGAGTTACTGGAAACATAAGGAGTTCGCCATGAAATGGATGTTCAATCGGGCCGGCCTCGGCGCTCTTGCCGGCAGCTTCGGCCTCTGCTTCTTCGTAATGGGCACGGCCTTGCCCGCCGCTGCGGCACCGGCGCCGACGGCCGAGGCGGCGGCCCCGGGCGCGACCCGCTTTGCCGTGGTCTGGCGCCTGCGTGGCGATGTCAGCGCGACCCGCGGCAGCGCCCAGCGCAAGCTGCGCGAGGGTGATCCGGTCTATGTCGGCGAACGCGTACAGGCCGCTTCCCAGGCCGAAGCGGTGCTGCGCACCGAGGATGCGGGCGTGGTAGCGGTGCGGCCCGGCACCGAGTTCATCGCCGAGCGCTATTCCGCCGAGGACAAGCCGACGGACAGCCTCTCCATCCGCCTCGTTACCGGATCGCTGCGCGTGATCAGCGGCTGGATTGCCAGGACCAATCGAAGCGGGCACAACATCGTCACCTCGTCGGCCACCATCGGCATCCGCGGCACCGACCACGAGCCCTACGTGCTGTCGCCGGAACTGGCCAAGGAAACCAACAATCCCGAGGGCACCTACGACAAGGTCAATCGCGGCGGCACCACGATGAAGGTCGGCGACAACGCGCTCGACATCGATTCCGGAAAGGTGGGATTCGTGCGTGCCCCGGCCAAGGTTCGCGAGCGCGCGCTGCTCACCATCCTGCTGCCGGTGCTGCTGGACAAGGTGCCGACCTTCTATGTTCCCGGTGAATTCGACGCCGAACTCGATCGCTACTCGCAGACGGCCGACCAGGAAAGCCAGAAGCAGCTCGAGCAGAAGCGCAAGTCGCCCGCCGCAGGCGCCAAGCAGTGCGCGCCGACCGACATCGCCAAAGCATGGCTGGCCGGGCTCGACGGCGCCATCGCCAAGGGCGACGCGCAGGCCATCATCGCCATGTTCGCGGCGGATGTCGCGGTGCGCGCCAACATCAAGGAAAAGGGCGGCAAGCTGACCAGCGTCGACCTCGGCCGCGAAGAACTGGCGCAGAGCACCATCGCCGCCATGAAGGGCCTCAAGGACTACAAGCAGCGCCGCGTATGGACCGACGCCCGCCTGACCGACCTCGCCGGCGGCGACGCCTGCGACCGCATCAGCCTGCGCTCGGTGGTGGTCGAGCAGGGCAAGCAGTCCGGCAAGGCCTATCGCTTCGAATCGCTGGAGCAGTACTCGCTCGAACTGCGCTCCGGCAAGTGGATCGCCGTCAAGGCCGAAACCACCCAGCAATAAGTTTTCGCGGGAGCTGAAAGCAGAAGGCCGGCGCTTGCGCCGGCCTTCTTCGTTTATGTCCGACCCGGAGGGGCGGACGGTATCCAGCGGACTGGAGCGGGTGAAGGGAGTCGAACCCTCTTCATCAGCTTGGGAAGCTGAGGTAATGCCGTTATACGACACCCGCGTCGGCGCAAATTTTAACGTGAAACAACGTGTTCGGAGCGGCGGGTGATAGCCGAGCGAAGCGAGCGAATCAGTAGCCTCCCCGCGAGGGGAGGATGGGAGGGGCGGGCCTTGAATTTACCCTTCGCATGTTTCGTCTTCTGCGGGTGATACTCGGTGCCATGAGCGTTAGCCTTACATCAGCACGATGTCGAACTGCTCCTGGGTGTAGCCGCTCTCGGCGTGCAGCGATATCGGCAGGCCGATGAACTCCGACAGCATGGCCAGCGCCTGCGATTCCTCCTCGAGGAACAGGTCGATCACGTTCGGCGCGGCGAGCACGCGCATTTCGCGTGCGGTGAACTGGCGCGCCTCGCGCAGCAGTTCGCGCAGGATTTCATAGCAGACGGTCTGCGCCGTCTTTACCTCGCCGCGGCCGTTGCAGGTCGGGCAGGGTTCGCACAGTATGTGGGCGAGGCTTTCGCGGGTTCGCTTGCGCGTCATCTCGACCAGCCCCAGCTGGGTGAAGCCGGAGACGGTGATGCGCGTGTGGTCCTTGGCCAGAGCCTTGTTGAATTCCGCCAGCACCGCCTCCTTGTGCTGCTCGTCTTCCATGTCGATGAAGTCGGCGATGATGATGCCGCCGAGGTTGCGCAGGCGCAGCTGGCGGGCGATGGTCTGCGCCGCCTCGAGGTTGGTCTTGAAAATGGTGTCGTCGAAATTGCGCGAGCCGACGTAGCCGCCGGTGTTGACGTCGACCGTGGTCATCGCCTCGGTCTGGTCGAAGATCAGGTAGCCGCCGGATTTCAGGTCGACGCGTCGCGCCAGCGCCTTCTGGATTTCCACTTCCACGCCATGCAGGTCGAACAGCGGGCGCTCGCCGGTGTAATGCACCAGGCGGTCGGCGACCTGCGGTACGTATTCGAGCGCGAAGGCCTGCAGCTTCTGGAAGTTTTCGCGCGAGTCGATCACCACGCCGGTGGTTTCGCTGTTGACCAGGTCGCGCAACACGCGCTGTGCCAGGGTCAGGTCGTGGTGCAGTTGCGTGGGCGGCAGGGCGCCCACGCTGCGGCTCTTGATCTCGCGCCATATGCGGCGCAGGTAGGCGATGTCGGCGGCCAGTTCCTCGTCGCCGGCATCGGCGGCGACGGTGCGCAGGATGTATCCGCCGGGCTGGTCGGCCGGCAGCAGGGCCTGGATGCGCGCGCGCAGCTTTTCGCGTTCGGCCTCGTCGCCGATACGTTGCGAAATGCCGATGTGGCTGTCCTGCGGCAGGTGCACCAGCAGGCGTCCGGCGATGGAAATCTGGGTGGTCAGGCGCGCGCCCTTGGTGCCGATCGGATCCTTCTGCACCTGCACCATGATCGACTGTCCCTCGGCCAGGATGCGCTCGATGGGCCGGGTTTCATGGCTGTTGTAGCCGTTGCCGTTGATGCGTTCGGTCCAGATGTCGGCGACGTGGAGGAAGGCGGTGCGCTCCAGGCCGATTTCGATGAAGGCGGACTGCATGCCGGGCAGCACGCGCACCACGCGTCCGAGGTAGACGTTGCCGACGATGCCGCGGCCGTTGGTGCGTTCGATGTGCAGTTCCTGCACCACGCCCTGCTGCAGCAGGGCGACGCGGGTTTCCTGCGGCGTGAAGTTGATCAGGAACTGCTCGGTCACCATGGGGCGGCTCTCTATGCCAATTACGTTGCCGCGAGGGGTCTCACAGCGGATACCCGAAATCGCGCAGCAGCAGCGCAGTTTCGCACAGCGGCAGGCCGACGATGCCCGAATGCGAGCCGCGGATCTCCTCGATGAAGGTGGCGGCGCGGCCCTGGATGCCGTAGGCGCCGGCCTTGTCCATCGGTTCGCCGCTTTGCACGTAGCGCCGGATCTCGCCGGCGCTGACAGTGCGGAAGCGCACGTCGCTGATCGACAGTCGGTGTTCGATTCGTGCGTCCTTGGCCATGGCGATCGCGGTCAGCACGCGGTGGCTGCGTCCGGAAAGGCGGTCGAGTATGGCCATGGCATCGTCCTCGTCGCGCGGCTTGCCGATGACTTCGCCGTCGAGGTCGAGCGTGGTGTCCGCCGCGAGCACCGGATGCGCCACCAGCGGCCGCCGTGCCAGCAGGTCGGCGCCGAACTGGGCCTTGGCTCGCGCCACACGTTGCACGTAGGCTTCCGGCGTCTCGCCTGGCAGCCAGGCTTCGCTGACTTCGTCGTCCTCGCGCGAGCCGCTGCGAAACAGCAGCAGGTCGAAGCGGACGCCGATCTGCGCCAGCAACTCGCGGCGGCGCGGGCTTCTCGATGCAAGATAGATGCGCGGATCGATCATGGGCGAATTCTCGGAACGGCGGGACGCGTGAGCATAGCTTCAGTCACGATGGTAAGGGTGGCCCTTTGTCACGCTGACGGCCCGGTAAAGGGCTTCGGCGAGGATCACCCGCACCAGGGCGTGGGGCAGGGTCAGGCTGGAAAGGCGCATGGTTTCGTCGGCGGTGTCCTTGATGCGCGGGTCGAGCCCATCGGGTCCGCCGATGATGAAGGCGACGTCCGCGCCATCCTCCATCCATTTTGCCAGACGCTCGGCCAGTTGCCGCGTGGTCGGCGCATCGCCGCGCTCGTCGAGCGCGATGCGGCGGCAGCGGGCCGGCAGCTGGGCATCGATGCGGGCGGCTTCGAGCGTCATCATGGCTTGCGCAGTCTTGCCCGAACTGCGCGGCTCGGGCTTGATCTCGACCAGTTCCAGCGGCAGTTCGCGCGGCATGCGCCGGGCGTATTCGGTCCAGCCGGCGACCACCCAGTCCGGCGGCCTGGCCGACACCGCCGCGACGATCAGCTTCATTCGCCGTCGGTGTCGGCGTCGGCTTTCTTGCGCGTGCGCTTGGGCACGACCTTCCACAGCTCTTCGAGGTTGTAGTAGGTCCGCACCGCGGGCTGCATCACATGCACCACGATGTCGCCGAGATCGACCAGCACCCATTCGCCGGCCTCCTCGCCCTCGATGCCGATCACCTGGCCGCCGGCTTCCTTGACCTTGTCGTGGACGTTCTTCGCCAGGGACTTGACCTGGCGGTTGGAGTCGCCGGTGGCGATGATGACGCGGTCGAACATCGCCGAGATCTTGGCGGTATTGATCACCTCGATGTCCTTGGCCTTGATGTCCTCAAGGGCGGCGACGGCGATTTTTTGCAGTTTTCTAATGTCCATGCGGAGTCCGGTAGATCTGGTGGGTTTCAATATAGTCGAGAACGGCATCGGGGACCAGATGGCGTATCGAGAGGCTGCGCGCCAGCCGCTCGCGTATCGCCGTGGCGGAAATCTCCAGCGCGGTGATGGCGAAGGGGACGATGCGTCCGGCAGGGGCGCCGGCGATATCGGCGGCAGCGCCTTTTCGGGCGCGGAATTCGGCATCGAGCGCCGTCTCGCCAGCGCCGACTTTTATCTCGTGACCCGGCCGTGTCGCCACGGCAATGTGCGCCAGGCCGAACAGCTCGCGCCAGCGGTGCCATTCTTCCAGCCGGGCGAAGGCGTCGGCGCCGAGCAGCAGAACCAGCGGCCGTGTCGGTCCGTGCTTCGCGCGCAGGCGCCGCAAGGTATCGACGGTGTAGCTGGGCGCCGGGTGCGCTGGCGCCGCCAGCACTTCGGCCGGATCCATGCTGCAGCCGGCGAGCGAAGCCAGGGCAAGTTCGACCATGGCCAAACGGTCCCTCGGCGCGGCGCGCGGTGTATTTCGGAGTGCCGGGTTGCCGGCAGGGATGAAACAGACTTCGGCCAGACCAAGGTCTTCGCGCGCTTCGATGGCTAGCCGCAGGTGCCCGACGTGCAGCGGATCGAAGGTGCCGCCGAATATCCCGAGCGCGCCGGCCGCCTCACTCATCGGGCTGGGTCGCCTCGGGTGCAGGCTCCGGCGCCGCTTCCGGCGCCGCGAAGACGTCGCGGTAGGAGAGGTAGACGCTGGCCACCATGGTCGGCGCCAGGACAAAGATCAGCAGCATGCGCAGCGCGACCGAGAGGATGCTGAGCAGCGATTGCGAGATGGCACCGGCGGCGATCAGGATCAGGCCCGGCAGCACGGCGCCGACCAGCGCCAGCGCCAGGCCGTACATGGCGAAGGAGCGCCAGTTGCGCCAGCTGGCGACGAAGCTGAAGAACAGCGATTTGCCCGCGCTGACGCCATCCCACGCCGTCAGCAGCGGCGCGAACCAGAAGGCCATCAGCAGCGGCGAGGCGAGGACCACGATGACGCCCATGTCGGCCACGAACGCCGCCGCCTCGTCGGCGTCCATGCCGTCCTTGAGGTTGACCGGCTCTCCCAGGGCGAGGCCGCTGATCAGCACCAGCAGGCTGGAGCCGACCAGGTGCAGGATGCCCAGGCGAAGCAGGCCGACGCGCTGGGCGCCGATGCCGACGCCCAGGGTATTGCTGTCGAAGGATTGCCGGCGTTCGACCGCACGGCAGCCGTTGGCCAGCATTACGGTCAGGGTCGGCAGCAACAACGGCAGGATCAGCGGCCCGATGGTCGGCACCAGGTTGACCACCAGTACCGTCAGCAGGTAGCCGAAGGTGAGCGCCGTCATCAGCGGCGGATGGCGGCGGAACAGCGCGAACCCGGCCAGCAGCCAGAGGACGCCGTGACGGGCGGGCAGGCGGCGGGCGTCCATCAGTCGTCGTGCGCCATGAAGTCGATCACCTGCGGCGCAACGGGCGGCAGGGCTTGCGGATCGAAAGCCACATCACCTTCCGGATCCGGCGTGCCGGTGGCCGTGAGCCCGGCGAAATCGAACAGGCGCGCATCGAGCAGGTGCGAGGGCACGACGTTGGCGAGGCTGCGGAACATGGTCTCGATGCGGCCCGGGAAGCGCTTCTCCCAGTCGCGCAGCATCTGCTTGACCTGCTGCCGCTGCAGGTTGGGCTGCGAGCCGCAGAGGTTGCAGGGGATGATCGGGAAGGCGCGCTGTTCGGCCCAGGTTTCGAGGTCGCTTTCCCGGCAATAGGCCAGCGGGCGGATCACGATGTTGCGGCCGTCGTCCGAGACCAGCTTGGGCGGCATCGATTTGAGCTTGCCGCCGAAGAACATGTTGAGGAACAGCGTCTGCAGGATGTCGTCGCGATGGTGGCCGAGCGCGATCTTGGTCGCCCCCAGTTCACCGGCGACGCGATACAGCACGCCGCGGCGCAGGCGCGAGCAGAGCGAACAGGTGGTCTTGCCCTCGGGGATCACGCGCTTGACGATGGAATAGGTGTCCTCGTTCTCGATGTGGAAGGGCACCTCGATGCTGCGCAGGTAGTCGGGCAGCACGTCGGCGGGAAAGCCCGGCTGCTTCTGGTCGAGATTGACGGCGACGAGGTCGAAGCCGATCGGCGCGTGCTCGCGCAGGAAGAGCAGGATGTCGAGCAGGGCGAAGGAATCCTTGCCGCCGGAGAGGCAGACCATGACCTTGTCGCCGGACTCGATCATGTTGAAGTCGGCGATCGCCTGGCCCACTTCGCGGCGCAACCTCTTTGCCAGCTTGTTGGCTTCGAAGGCGGCCTTCTGGGCTTGCCGGGCGGTTGGGGCGGGGCTAAGAAGCGCGTTCACAGCTGCACCGTCCTTCCGCCGTCGACGTTGATCACCTGGCCGGTGATGTAGGGTGCATCGAAGACAAGAAATTTCACGGTGCGTGCGATGTCGGTCGGCGAGCCGACGCGCTTCAACAGGGTATGTTCAATGATAGCGGCGCGCATCGCGGGCGGAAAGTCATGATCGTTTTGTGGCCATTCGATCGGGCCAGGCGCCACCGCATTGACCCGCACCCGCGGCCCCAGCTCCAGCGCCAGCGCCCGGCTCAGCCCGAGCAGGCCGGCCTTCGCCGCGCAGTAGAGCGGATAGCCCTTGAGCGGGCGCTCGGCGTGGATGTCGGTGATGTTCACGATGCAGCCGCCACTCTGTTCGAGATGCGGCGCCGCCGCTTGCGAGAGAAACAGCGGCGCCTTGAGGTTGGAGCCGATCAGGTCGTCCCAGGCCGCCGTGTCGACAGCGCCGACTTTCGTGGCGAAGAAAGAGGACGCGTTGTTCACCAGCGCATCGAGCCGCCCGAAGCGCTGCACCACGGAGTCCACCAGGCGCGGCAGGGCATCTATGTCGAGCAGGTCGGCGGCGAAGCTCGCGGCGGATTCGCCACCCTCGTCCGGTCGCTCCGCGTTCAGCTCCGCGGCCAGTCGGTCCGCGTCGGCAGCCGAGCTGCGGTAGTGGATTGCGACGATGGCCCCCGCGCCATGCAGGGTGCGCGCGATCTCCGCTCCGACGCGACGGGCGGCGCCGGTGACGAGGACGACGGGGGGTTGTGTCATGGCGCGAGTATACCGGCGAGTACCCGCGCTGCCGCGGCGAAACCGAAACTCGCGGTGACCGCCACGGACGAGCCGTAGCCCGCGCAGGCGAGCCCGGCGGCGGCGTCGAAATCCTCGCCCAGGCCACAAGAGTCGGCGCTGGCCGGACGGCGAATCTGCTCCGGCGAAAACACGCAGTCGACGCCGAACTTCTTCTTCGGGTCGCGCGTGTAGCCGAACTCCTTGCGCAGGCGGGCCCGCACTTTCGAAGCCAGCGCATCCTGCGTGGTGCGCGCCAGGTCGATGACCTCGATCCGCGTCGGGTCCATGCGGCCACCGGCGCCGCCGGTGGTGACGATGCGGATGCCGGCGCGGCGGCAATACGCGATCAGCGCCGCCTTGGCGCGCACCTGGTCGATCGCGTCGATCACCGCGTCACAGGGCGGAATCAGCGCCGCCACGTTGGCGTCGTCGATGAACTCTTCCACGGTGGCGACCGCGCAGGCCGGATTGATCGCCGCGATGCGTTGCTTCATGGCCGCGACCTTGGCCGCGCCGAAGGTAGATTCCAGTGCGTGGATCTGCCGGTTCACATTGGATTCGGCGACGTGGTCGAGGTCGATCAAGGTCAGGCGGCCGATGCCGGATCGCGCCAGGGCCTCCGCCGCCCACGATCCGACACCGCCGATACCGACCACGGTGACGTGCGCCGCCGTCAGGCGGGCCAGCGCGCCGGCACCGTACAGGCGTTCGATGCCGCCGAAACGGCGTTCATGGTCGGGGGAGGAGGTCACTCGGAGCATCCAATCGACGATTGGCAACCGGATCTGCAAACAAACGCGGGGGTTCCGAAGAACCCCCGCTCTGATCTTGGTGGCCAGGGACAGAATCGAACTGTCGACACACGGATTTTCAGTCCGTTGCTCTACCAACTGAGCTACCTGGCCGGAAAGGTCGCGAATTATAGGGCCTCGCGGCGGGAACGTCAAAGGCTCCGCCCCTGGATGGAAGTCCTAGGATTGCTGACGGTTGGCTGACAGCCCGAGTAAGGAGCGCGTAAGAGCCGGCTCCTAAAATGATGCGTTGCAAATGCACCAATTGTCACTTAAACAATCGCTCCCACCCTCCGGAGGACAATATGAAAGAAGAAGACATCGTCGAACGGATTCAAAAGAATCCGAAGTTCATGCAATTCGTAAAAATGCGCAACAACTACTCGATCGTGTTGTCGATCATGATGATGGTCGTTTATTTCGGCTACATCCTGCTGGTTGCCTTCAACAAGCAGTTCCTGGCGACCAAGATCAGCGCGGGTGCCGTGACCTCGATCGGAATTCCGCTCGGCGTCGGCGTGCTGGTATTCACCATCGTCATTACCGCCATCTATGTCCGCCGCGCGAACAACGAGTTCGACGCTACCAAGGACGAAATCGTAAGGGAGGCTTCCAAGTGATCAAGGCCAAACACATCCTCGGCGGCGCTGCCGCCCTCCTGGCGGCGGGCGCTGTCCTCGCTGCCGGCGCCGACCTCGGTCAGGCGCAAAAGCAGGCCACCAACTGGACGGCCATCGTGATGTTCGGCCTGTTCGTCGGCATCACCCTCTGGATCACCAAGTGGGCGGCTGCCAAGACCAAGACGGCGGCTGACTTTTACACCGCCGGCGGCGGCATTACCGGTTTCCAGAACGGCCTCGCGATCGCCGGCGACTACATGTCGGCGGCTTCCTTCCTCGGTATTTCGGGCCTGGTGTTCGGTTCCGGCTTCGACGGCCTGATCTTCTCGATCGGCTGGCTGGTCGGCTGGCCGGTCATCACCTTCCTGATGGCCGAGCGCCTGCGCAACCTGGGCAAGTTCACCTTCGCCGACGTCGCCGGCTACCGCTTCGATGCAGGCCCGATCCGCACCTTCGCGGCTTGCGGCTCGCTGGTGGTGGTGGCGTTCTACCTGATCGCCCAGATGGTGGGTGCCGGCCAGCTGATCAAGCTGCTGTTCGGCCTCGACTACCTGGTAGCGGTCTGCATGGTGGGCGCGATCATGATGATCTACGTTCTGTTCGGCGGCATGACTGCGACGACCTGGGTGCAGATCATCAAGGCGGTGATGCTGCTGACCGGCGCCACCTTCATGGCCTTCGCCGTGATGATGCAGTTCGGCTTCAGCCCCGAGGCGATGTTCAAGCGCGCCGTCGAAGTGCACTCGAAGAAGGATGCCATCATGGGTCCGGGAGCACTGATCAACGATCCGGTCTCGGCGATTTCCGTCGGCATGGCGCTGATGTTCGGCACCGCTGGCCTGCCGCACATCCTGATGCGCTTCTTCACCGTACCGAGCGCCAAGGAAGCCCGCAAGTCGGTGGGCTGGGCCACGACCTGGATCGGCTACTTCTACATCCTGACCTTCATCATCGGTTTCGGCGCCATCACCAACCTGATCCCCAACCCGGCCGACTACTTCGTCAATGGCGAAATCGCCAAGGGCCTGAACGGCGGCGGCAACATGGCTGCTGTGCATCTGTCCAAGGCTGTGGGCGGCGACCTGTTCATGGGCTTCATCTCCGCCGTGGCCTTCGCCACGATTCTGGCGGTGGTGGCGGGTCTGACCCTGTCCGGCGCATCGGCGGTGTCGCATGACCTGTACGCTTCGGTGTGGCGTCATGGCAACGTGGATTCGGCCACCGAACTGCGCGTGTCGAAGATCACGACGGTCTGCCTCGGCATCTTCGCCGTGCTGCTCGGCATCGTGTTCGAGAAGGAAAACGTCGCCTTCATGGTGATGCTGGCCTTCGCCGTGGCCTGCTCGGCCAACTTCCCGGTGCTGTTCATGTCCGTACTGTGGAAGGATTGCACCACCAAGGGTGCGGTCGCGGGCGGTACGGTCGGCCTGATCTCCTCCGTGGCGCTGACGATCATGTCGCCCGCCGTGTGGGAAGTCTCGCTGGGTCACGCCAAGGGTTCCGCCATGTTCCCCTACGCTTCGCCGGCCATCTTCTCGATGACCGCCGCGTTCGTGGTGATCTACCTGGTCTCCAAGATGGACAACAGCGCGCAAGCCGCCAAGGAACGTGCCCTGTTCCCGGCCCAGCTGATCCGCTCGGAAACCGGCGTCGGCGCTTCGGTCTCCGGCGGCCACTAAGCAGCCAGCTTCAGCAATGCAAAAGGCCAGCCTTCGGGCTGGCCTTTTTTATGTCCACGCCGAAGGCGCGGACGGGTATCTTCTGGAGTTCTGGTTTCGACCTGTCTCGGGCTCGGTGTTTCAGGCGGCGGGTGCCGTGAAGCGGCGCCTCGGGTCGCCTTCCGCGATCCAGTTCTGCCGCCACCAGGCTTCTATCTGCTGGCGGGTCCAGGGCAGGTGCACCAGCACGCCATCCAGCGCGCCAGCGACTTCGGCGATGGCCTGCGGGCGCGCCGCCGGATCCTTTTCCAAGCAGCGGCCGATCAGCGCGTCAAGTTCCGCGGGGACCGCGAATGGTGAGCATTCCGACGCCAGTCGCGGTATTTCGTGCAGCACGTGGTAGGTCAGGTCGTGTTCGGTTTCCGTCTCGAACAGGCGCTTGCCGGTGAGCAGGAAGAAACCGACGGCGCCCAGGGCATAGATGTCGGCGCGGACATCGGCATCGGCCGGGTTGCGGATGCGTTCGGGCGACATGTAGAGCGGCGTGCCGAGGATGCGCATGACGCCGGTGAGGTCGCGCGTCTGGTTGCCGTCGATCTGCTTGACCAGGCCGAAATCCAGCACCTTGACGAAATCGCGCTCGCCGCGCATGTCGCAGAGCATGATGTTCTGCGGCTTGATGTCGCGATGCACCAGGCCGCAGGCGTGCGCCTCCCATAGCGAAGCGCAGGCCTGGCGCAGGATGTGCGCGGTGCGTGCCGGCGGCACCGGGCCGTAACGCTCGACCAGATCGGCCAGCGACAGGCCCTCCAGGTACTCCATGGCGTACCAGAATTCGCCGCCGGTGCCCGTGCCGTAGTCGTAGATGGCGATCGTGTTGGGGTGATGCAGCAGGCTGGAAAGCTGCACTTCGCGCTGGAAGCGGGCGATCCATTCCTCCTTGGTGCTCTGCGCCTTCAGCACTTTTACCGCCGCCGGGCGCTTGAGCATGCGGTGCTGCGCCAGGTAGACATTGCTGATGGCGCCCTCGCCGATCTGCCGCAAGAGTTTGTACGGGCCCATCTGCCGCGCGCGCCCGTCCCGGCGCAGCAGGTTCGCCAGCGCATTCGGCGCAAGGAATCCCGACAGCCAGACCGCGAACAGCAGCAGCAACACGATGCCGAAGCCGATCTGCAGGTAGCGCAACGGCGCGTAGGCTTCGCCGGCTTCGATCTCGATCGCCACGCCGATGTCGAGCGGCGCCAGCCAGCGCCAGGCGCCAATCATTTCGCGGCCGAGGTAGCTGGGATAGGGCTGCAGCAAGAGGCCCTCGCCACCCTCGCCGCGTTTCGCCACAGCCGCCGCGGCGAGCCGGGTCAGGGTATCGGAGTCGTCCGCCGGTATCGTCATCCGTGCCGGCAGCTTGCGCTGGCGCAATTCGTCGCCATGACGGCTGGGTGACAGCAGCCAGCCCTCCGCATCGAAAGCCAGGGCTTCCCCGCTGGCGCCCGGCCGCGCGGCGCCGAACAGTGCGCCAAAGCCCTGGTCGACGGGCGAACCGAGCGCGAGTGCCGCGACGATCCTGCCGCTGGCACTGCGTATCGGGGCGGCGACCCAGGCGCGGCCGATCTCCCGGGTGCCGCTGCTGCCGGTGACACTGTAGGGCCGCAGGAAGGCCGATTGACCCTTGAGTACCGGAGCGAGGTGGGCGAAATAGTCGGCCGAGACCTTGTTGCCGATGCGTTCCGCATCGCTCGCAGCGAGTATCCGGCCGCGCGGATCGATCACCAGCGTCGCCGTGACCCCGATCGCCATCGCCTTGCCGAGAATCTCGCGGGCGATGCGTTCTCCATCGCTTCCCCTGCTCCCGGCGCCGGCAAGCTGGACGACGGCGCGACGCAGTTCGGTGTCGGCGGCGAGTTGTTCCGCTTCATTGCGTCGTTCGGCGATCCACTGTTCCAGCGTGCCGAGCTGGGTATTGAGCAGGGCTTGCAGGCCGGTGGCGCGGATCTCGCGCAGCGATTCGCCAACGCCTCGATAGGCCCACATGCCGACGCCGAGCAGGGCGACCAGCAACAGCAGCAGGGCCAGGCGGGCACGATCAAAGCGAATGTCCACGATGCGGCAGCGTAATCCGGTCCGCGTCGTGCCCGGCGGCTAACGGGGCCGGCTCAGAAGCATTGCAGCAGATGCTGGTCGCAGTAGAGTTTCTTCCAGTAGGCCAGCGCCAGCCAGAGCCAGAACAGCAGGAAGAAGGCCACCACCGGCAAATGCCGATCGATTATGAAGCGCGGCGTGATCTTGCGCACGATCTTCACCACCGGGTTCGTCACGATCAGGAACAGTTTGTAAATGGTATTGTCATGGCGCCGGCTGCCCGCCAGCAAGGCAAGCAATCCCCGGCCGAGGAGGAATACTCCGGCAACCTCGACCAGCGCGCGCAGCACGCCGATCATGAGAAGTTCAGGGTGGTTCATGGTATGTTTGTTCCCCCATCGGTGACATGGTGAAGCGCATGAATTACGAACACTGGCGGCATTATGCCCGCGGTTGGCTGTTCCATTTCTTCGGCCGCGAGGATGCCGCATTCGAAGCCTACCTGACGGCCTTCAGCAACAATCCGCAGGATGTGCAATCGGCACGCCACCTGGCGGCGATCGCGGCCAAGCGCAAGAATTGGGATGTCGCCATCAAGTGGTTCGAAGCGGCCCTGGCGCTGACGCCGGACGACGGTGCCAACTGGTTCAACCTCGGCTATGTCTGCGAGCATGCCGGCAAGCCGAAGGAGGCGATTGCCGCGTTCACCGAGGCGGTGCGTCTCGTGCCGGCGCAGGACATGGCGTGGTACGGCATGGGCCTGGCCCATGCACGCTTGGGGCAACACGATGACGCGGTCAAGGCCCTGGAAAAGGTGGTCGAACTGCAGCCCATGAGCGGCGAGGGCTTTTACCAGTTGGGCATGGCCTACCATCATGCCAACCGCCCCGACGACGTGACCAAGATCGTCAAGCGCCTGGTTGGCTTCGAGCCGAAGCGGGCGAAGAAGCTGGTCAAGGATGCACAGCGCTCCGATTTGATGAAACTCATTCCAGAATTACCTTTCTGATTTGTTCCATCCATGCGCCGATCAAGAGTCGGCGCCCCACTGGGACTTCCTGCGGTCGTTGGTGGTACGGCGAGACTTTCAAGACACACTGGCCGATGCGCTTGCCTGGATTCCGGGCCAAGCCCGGAATGACGAGCCACTAACCACCGTCTGACTTTCCAGTTCCGACATACCCCACAAGGGGGTACCGTCCAGCCTTCCAGGCTGGACATAGCTCTGCATACCGTCTCTCCCTTCCGTCGAGACATATCCCACCGGGGGATACCGTCCAGCCTTCCAGGCTGGACATAAAAAAACCGGCCCGCGGTTTCCCGGGGGCCGGTCGAATGAGGGTTGGGTATGCTCCCTTAGCCCTCCTCCTCCTCCTTATGCCTGTCAGACGCCCTTGGTGTCGATGTCGCCGTCCAGGTTCGGATAGCGCACATGGTCGACCAGGTCCTGGATTTCCTTGTTCGGTGCCGGGGAAATCAGGCTGCCGATGATGATGCCAATGAAACCGGCGGGGATGCCGAAGGTGCCGGCCGAGATCGGGGCGATGTCCCACCACTGGTTGGCTACGCAGTTGGCACCGCATCCGAAGAACGGATAGGTGATGAACATGTAGTAGGCGCAGATACCCAGACCCGCACTCATGCCCAGCACCGCGCCGAGGTAGTTGGCGCGCTTCCAGAACACCCCGCAAACCAGCGCCGGGAAGAAGCCCGAGGCCGCCAGCGAGAAGGCCGCACCGACCAGGAACAGGATGTCGCCCGGCTTCAGGCTGGTGACGT
>JACRIY010000033.1 GCA_016235805.1 Rhodocyclales bacterium | reverse complement strand
ATAGACATGCTTGCGGATCAGGTGGGCGCCGACCTGCTCCAGCCATTCCGGCTCGATCTTCGCCACGCAGCGGGCGAACAGGCGCGAGGTCTCGACCAGTTCGGCGGCGACGATCCAGCGTCCGGCCTTTTTCAACAGCGACGATCCCGGATGGATGAAGAAGCGGATGCCTCGCGCGCCGAGGTAATTCTTGTCTTCCTCGCTGATCAGGCCGATATGGCCGAGCAGGCCGGTCAGCAGCGCCTTGTGGATCGCCTCGTAGCCGGCGGGGATCTGATTTTCCTTCCAACCGTGTTCGTGGCACAGCGCCATCAGCTGGCCATGCACGTCGCGCCATTCGCGCAGGCGCAGCCAGTTGATGAAGTTCTGCCGGCACCACTGACGCTGCTTGTTCGATGTCTCGCGCTTCCAGACTTCATCGGCGGCGGTCCAGAGCTTCAAATAGGAGAGGAATTCGGACTTCTCGTCCTTCCACTTGGCATGGGCCTGGTCGGCCGCCGCGGCATGTTCCTGCGGCCGGTCGCGCGGATCCTGAGTGCCCAGCGCGGCGGCGATGATCAGCACCTCGCGCAGGCAACCATGCTCGCGCGCGGCAAGGATCATGCGGCCGATCTTGGGATCGAGCGGCAACTTGGCCAGCTCGTGTCCGACCGGCGTCAGCTCCTTGGTCGCCTCGTCCAGCGCGCCAAGTTCGGCGAGCAGGTTATAACCGTCGGCGATCATGCGCGGCGCCGGCGCTTCGAGGAAGGGGAAATCCTCGACGTCACCCAGGTGCAAGGACTTCATGCGCAGGATCACGCCGGCCAGGCTGGAGCGCAGGATCTCGGGCTCGGTATAGGGCGGGCGCTTGTTGTAGTCCTCTTCGTCATACAGCTTGAAGCAAACGCCGGCCGAAACGCGGCCGCAGCGCCCGGCGCGCTGGCTGGCGGCCGCGCGCGAAATCGGCTCGACCTGCAGTTGCTCGACCTTGTTGCGATGGGAATAGCGCTTGACCCGCGCCAGGCCCGAATCGATCACGTAGCGGATGCCGGGCACGGTGAGCGAGGTCTCGGCGACGTTGGTCGCCAGCACCACGCGCTGCCCCTGATGCGAGGCGAAGACGCGGCCCTGCTCGACAGCGGTCTGGCGCGCGAACAGCGGCAGGACCTCCAGCCCAGGCGGATGGTGCTTCCTTAGCGCCTCGGCCGCCTCGCGGATCTCGCGTTCGCCGGGCAGGAACACCAGCACGTCGCCCGACCCCTCGCGGTGGGCCTCGTCGACGGCCGTGACGATGGCGTCGTTGAGGTCGCCGTCCTTCTTTTCCTGCCACGGCCGGAAGCGTGTCTCGATCGGGAACAGGCGCCCCGACACCTCGATCACCGGGGCCGGCTTGCCGTCGACCATGAAATGCCGGCTGAAGCGCTCGGCATCCAGCGTCGCCGAGGTGACGATGACTTTCAGGTCGCGCCGCTTCGGCAGCAACTGCTTGAGGTAGCCGAGCAGGAAGTCGATGTTGAGGCTGCGCTCGTGCGCCTCGTCGATCAGTATGGTGTCATACTGGCGCAGCAGCGGGTCGGTCTGCGTCTCCGCGAGCAGGATGCCGTCGGTCATCAGCTTGATGTAGGAGGCCGGCGTCACCTTGTCGGTGAAGCGGATCTTGAAGCCGACGTGGCGGCCGAGTTCGGACTTGAGTTCCTGCGAAATGCGCGTCGCCGTGGCGCGCGCGGCGATGCGCCGCGGCTGGGTGTGGCCGATCAGGCCGTTGAGGCCGCGGCCGATCTCGAGGCAGATCTTGGGCAGTTGCGTGGTCTTGCCCGAACCCGTCTCGCCGCAGATCACCACCACCTGGTGCTTGAGTATCGTCGCGCCGATCTCGGCACGCAGCACATTGACCGGCAGCGCCTCGTCATAGGTCAGCGCCGGCCGCGCCGCCCGTCGCGCCTCGGGATCGAATTTCATCAACGGCGAATCAGGCGATCTGCAACAAGGCCTTGAGCTTGGCCCGAACGTGCAGCATGACCTCGGCCGACACCTCGGATTTCTTTTTCGCCCGCCGTACCTTCCAGTCCAGCGACTTCACCTGGTCGGAAAGAATCGCGCCCGGCGTACCGCCGGCCTCCGCGAGAACCTCGAAAGGATGTCCCTTGATCTTCGTCGTCATCGGGCAACAAACCATCAACCCGGTCTTTCCGTTGTACTGCGCCGGGCTCACCACCAGCGCGGGACGGCGCCCGGCCTGCTCGTGACCGGCCTGGGGATCGAATTCCAGCCAGACCACGTGTCCGGCATCCGGCACATAGGCCATCACCAGATCTCCTTGCCAACCGGAGCGCCAAAGTCGGTTTCCTCGTGCCTGTTGCCGGCCGTGATGCCGTCGACCAGCGCATCGAGATCGTAAGTGACTCTATCGGATGGCTCGATCACGATCCTGCCCTGCGACACCGAGATGTTGACGCGCTGCTCGACGCCGAATGCCGCCTCGCGCAAGATCGCCGCCGGCAGACGAACGGCGGGGCTGTTGCCCCATTTGCGGATAGTGGTTTCCATGGCGATTCCTCCCGGACGATATGTTTCTACATTGTAGATACGTTCGATCCGGAATTCAAGGCGCCAAGCGTGGCTGCCGTGCAACGCCCGGAAAGCTGCCCTGCGCAACGCGCCGATCAGGTGCTTGCGCGCGGGAGGGAATTGGGGACAGACCACGATACCCGAAAGTCGGCGCCGGCGAGACGGCGCAAACGACTATTGCGCCAGCTTGTGGATGGTGAAGATGCCCAGTCCCGTCAGCAGCAGCGAGCCGAACAGGTGCAGCGAGGCGGTGCCCAGCGCCCAGCCGTAGTCGGCGCGCTGGATCATCGCCACCACTTCGGCGGAAAAGGTCGAGAAGGTGGTCAGCGCGCCAAGGAAGCCGGTGATGAAGAAGAGCTTGAGTTCCGGCGGCATCTCGGCGTTGAGATGGAAGACCATCACGGCCGCGCCGACCAGGTAGGCACCGACCAGATTGGCCGCGAGCGTACCCAGCGGCATCGCAGGCAACACCGGGTTGAGCCACAGCCCGAGGCCATAGCGCAGCCACGCCCCGAGGATCGCGCCGCCGCCGATGGCGAGAAGACTGGTCCAATTCATCGTCGCGATTTTACGCCTGCCGGTAGAATCGCCGTTTTGCCACATGCTGCCGCCGATCATGGCCGAAACCGAAACCAAAGTCTCGATCCCAGTGGATACCGCACCCGGCGCCAGCGCGCGGGTAGCCAACTTCATCCGCCACATCATCGACGCCGACCTCAAGGTCGGCAAGTACGCGTCCCGGCGCTGGAGCGGCAAGCCCGGCCCTGCCGCGGCGCAAGAAGTCGGCGCCGACGGCACGGAGCCAAAACTGGACGCGGCGAAGATCCGCACCCGCTTCCCGCCGGAGCCCAATGGCTACCTGCACTTCGGCCACGCCAAGTCGATCTGCCTGAATTTCGGCCTGGCGCTGGACTACCAGGGCGCCTGCCACCTGCGCTTCGACGACACGAACCCGGAGAAGGAAGAACAGGAATATGTCGATGCCATCATCGACGCGGTGCGCTGGCTGGGCTTCGACTGGCGCTTCGGCGACGAAACCAACCAGTACCTGGCCTCGGACTACTTCGAGTGGATGTACCAGTTCGCCGAGAAGCTTATCGAGGCCGGCCACGCCTACGTCGATTCGCAGACGGCCGACGAAATGCGCGCCAGCCGCGGCACGCTGACCGAAGGCGGTCGCAACTCGCCCTACCGCGGGCGCACGCCGGCCGAGAACCTGGCCCTGTTCCGCGCCATGCGCGGCGGCGAGTTCGCCGACGGCACCCACGTGCTGCGGGCGAAGATCGACATGGCCTCGGGCAACATCAACCTGCGCGACCCGGCGATTTACCGCATCCGCCACGCGACGCACCACAACACGGGTGATGCCTGGTGCATCTATCCGATGTATACCTACGCGCACCCGATCGAGGACGCGCTGGAGAACATCACGCACTCGATCTGCACCCTGGAGTTCGAAGACCAGCGGCCCTTCTACGACTGGCTGCTGCAACGCCTGGCGGAACTCGGTTGCGTCAATACCCCCCTGCCGCAGCAGTTCGAATTCGCCCGCCTCAACCTGTCCTACGTCGTGCTGTCCAAACGCAAGCTGATCCAGCTGGTCGAGGAAAAGCACGTCGACGGCTGGGACGACCCGCGCCTGCCGACCCTGGTCGGCGCGCGCCGCCGCGGCTTCACGGCGGAGGGCTTCCGCGCCTTCAGCGAGATGATCGGCGTCACCAAGTCGGATTCCTGGATCGACATCAGCGTGCTGGAGGAATGCCAGCGCGAACACCTCAACGAGACCGCGCCACGCCGCATCGCCGTGCTCGATCCGGTGAAACTGGTCATCGACAACTATCCGGAGGGCCAGGAAGAGGAATGCCTGGCCCCAAACCATCCGCAGAAGCCCGACTGGGGCAAGCGCCCGGTGCCCTTCTCGAAGGAACTCTGGATCGAGCGCGAGGACTTCATGGAGGCGCCGAGCAAGGGCTACTTCCGCCTCTTCCCCGGCAACAAGGTGCGCCTGCGCTATGGCTTCGTCGTCGAATGTACCGGCTGCGACAAGGATGATGCCGGCAACATCACCGCCGTGCATTGCAACTACTTCGCCGATTCGAAGTCCGGCACGCCCGGGTCCGACAGCTACAAGGTCAAGGGCAACATCCACTGGGTCTCGGCCAAACATGCCTATGCCGCCGAGGTGCGCCTCTACGACCGGCTGTTCGCCGTGGAAGCGCCGGGCAGCGGCGACCGCGACTTCATCGCCGACCTCAACCCGGCATCCAAGCGCGTGATAGCCGCGCAACTCGAGGCGGCACTGAAGGACGCCGTGGCCGAGGAGCGTTTCCAGTTCGAGCGCCACGGCTACTTCGTCGCCGACCGCGTCGATTCGAAACCCGGCGCGCCGGTGTTCAACCGCGCCGTGACGCTGAAGGATTCCTGGAGCAAGGGCAAATAGGCGGGACGCCCGCCACCGCCGCCGACCGGGGCCGGGAGAACCGTGCGCTGGCCGTCGTGGTGGTCGCCCAGTTGCTGGGCACCTCGCTGTGGTTTTCCGCCAACGCCGCTGCGCCCGACCTGGCGCAGGCCTGGGGCCTGGGCAACGCCGAGATCGGCAGCCTGACCAATGCGGTGCAACTCGGCTTCATCCTCGGCACGCTGGGCGCCGCCATCAGCGGCCTGGCCGACCGCTACCCGGCGAGCCGCATCGTCGCCGCCAGCGCCCTGGCGGGTGCCGCCGCCAATGCCGCCTTCGCGCTGTTCGCCGCCAACCTCGAACAGGCGCTGGCCTACCGCTTCTGCGTCGGCCTGGCGCTGGCCGGAATCTATCCGCTTGGCATGAAGCTGGTGGTGGGCTGGGCGCCCGACCGCGCGGGACAGGTGCTGGCCTGGCTGGTCGGCATGCTGACGCTGGGCACCGCCCTGCCCCACGGCCTGCGCGCGCTGGGTGGCAGCTGGCCGTGGCAGTACGTGGTGCTGGCCTCCTCGCTGCTGGCCGTGGTCGCCGCGTTGATGATCTTCTTCCTCGGCGACGGCCCACACCTCAAATTGCGCGGCAAGGGCCAGCGCATCGCCTTCGGCCACGTACTGCACGCGTTCTCGATCGCCGATTTCCGTGCCGCCGCGGGCGGCTACTTCGGCCACATGTGGGAGCTGTATGCCTTCTGGACGCTGGTACCGCTCTTGCTGGCGGCGACCGGGCTGCCGACGCAGCTGGGGCTCGATCCGGCCTGGGGCACGCCGCTGCTGGCCTTCGCCGTGATCGGCAGCGGCGGGCTGGGCTGCTTCGCCGGCGGGCAACTGGGCCTCTTCATCGGCGGCGCGCGCGTTGCGGCCTGGGCGCTGGCCGCTTCCGCCGCCTGCTGCCTGCTGTTCCCCTTCGCTGCCGCCGCGCCGGCACCGCTGCTGCTGGCCCTGCTGCTGCTCTGGGGCTTCGCCGTGGTCGCCGATTCGCCGCAGTTCTCCGCGCTCTCGGCGCGCGCCTGCCCGCCGCAGGACGTCGGCAGCGCGCTGGCGATCCAGAACAGCATCGGCTTCGCCATCACGCTCGCCTCGATACACCTCGCCACCGCGCATGTGGAACAATGGGGTGCCAAAATCGCCTGGTGGCTGCTGCCGGGGCCGCTGCTCGGCCTCGTGCTGCTGGCTCCGCTGTGGCGCCGTCCTTACCTTCAGGAACGCAGATCATGACCTTCACCGAATCGCTCGCCGCCGCTTGGAAGACCAACGACTCGCTGCTCTGCGTCGGACTCGATCCCGACCCGGCGAAATTTCCCGCCCACCTGAAGGACGCGCCGGACGCGATATTCCGCTTCTGCAGCGAGATCGCCGACGCCACGGCGGACCTGGCCTGCGCCTTCAAGCCGCAGATCGCCTACTTCGCCGCGCGCCGCGCCGAGGACCAGCTCGAAGCGCTGATCGCCCACATCCACGAAAGGCACCCCGGCGTGCCGGTGATCCTCGACGCCAAGCGCGGCGATATCGGCAGCACCGCAGAGCAGTACGCGATCGAGGCCTTCGAGCGCTACCGGGCAGATGCCGTGACGGTGAACCCCTACATGGGCCGCGATTCTGTCGAGCCCTGGCTGGCTTACAAGGACAAGGGCGTGATCCTGCTCTGCCGCACCTCGAACCCGGGCGGCAGC
Source organism: Rhodocyclales bacterium (assembly GCA_016235805.1). Taxonomy (GTDB): domain Bacteria; phylum Pseudomonadota; class Gammaproteobacteria; order Burkholderiales; family Rhodocyclaceae; genus Sulfuritalea. The sequence goes on along the minus strand of JACRIY010000033.1, from coordinate 110,257 downwards.
GACCTGCAGTTTCAAAAAGTCGGCGCCGGCGAGACGGCGATTTTCGAATTGGTCGCGCGCCTCGTCGCCGACGATTGGAATACTACGGGCCAGTGCGCCCTCGTCGTCGGCGCCACCTTCCCCGGCGAGATCGCCCGCGTGCGCGAGATCGTCGGCGAGATGCCGTTGCTGGTGCCCGGAATCGGCGCCCAGGGCGGCGACATCGAAGCCACCGTGATGGCCGGCAAGACCGCTGCCGGCACCGGCCTGATGATCAACTCCTCGCGCGCCATCCTTTACGCCGGCAAGGGCGAGGACTACGCCGCCGCCGCACGCAAGGTGGCGCTGGAAACCCGCGACGCGATCAACCGCTGGCGCTGACCTTCATGATGCGCGGGCTACGCCCCCGATCATGAAGATCAGCGCAATACAATGCTCCCCCCACCCCCTGCCCCCGCCCCGGGGCGGGGGTCGGAGTTTGCTCGCTACGCTCGATATCAAGCTGCGCTTCGCGGCTGACACTCACCCTGAACCCGCGCCAACGGCGCTTGAAAACGCGGGCCTGCGGTCCATCTATCTATATCGCCGGGACACCTTCCCTGCAGAATGCAGGGACCTATAATTCCCGTTCGTTCATTCCGGAAAGTTGCTGCCATGAGTTCCCGCCACGTTCGCCTGCTGATCCTCGGTTCCGGCCCCGCCGGCTAGTCCGCCGCCGTCTATGCCGCGCGCGCCAACCTCAATCCCGTGCTGATCACCGGCATGGCGCAGGGCGGCCAGTTGATGACCACCACCGAAGTGGATAACTGGCCTGCCGACGCCGACGGGGTGCAGGGTCCGGACCTGATGGCGCGCTTCGAAAAGCATGCCGCGCGCTTCAACACCGAGATGATCTTCGACCACATCCACACCGTGAAGCTGGCCGAAAAACCGATGCGCCTGATCGGCGATGCCGGGGAGTACACCTGCGACGCGCTGATCATCGCCACCGGCGCCTCGGCGCAGTACCTCGGCCTGCCCTCCGAGGAAAAGTTCTCGGGCAAGGGCGTCTCCGCCTGCGCCACCTGCGACGGCTTCTTCTACAAGAACCAGCCGGTGGCCGTCATCGGCGGCGGCAACACGGCGGTCGAAGAAGCGCTCTACCTCGCCAACATCGCCAGCCATGTGACCGTCGTGCATCGCCGCGACAAGTTCCGCGCCGAAAAAATCATGCAGGACAAACTGTTCGAGAAGGAAAAGGCCGGCAAGGTCACCATCAAGTGGAACCACACGCTGGACGAGGTGCTGGGCGACAAGACCGGCGTCACCGGCATGCGCATCAAGCACGCACAGACCGGCGCGACCGAGGACGTGCCGCTGATGGGCGTCTTCATCGCCATCGGCCACAAGCCCAACACCGACATCTTCGCCGGCCAGTTGGCGATGGAGGGTGGCTATATCGTCACCGAAGGCGGACGCAACGGCAATGCGACGGCGACCAGCGTTCCCGGCGTGTTCGCCGCAGGCGACGTGCAGGACCACATCTACCGCCAGGCGGTGACCAGTGCCGGCACCGGCTGCATGGCGGCGCTGGACGCCGAACGCTACCTCGACAGCCTGGGCAGTTGATCCCATGCGGCGGCGGTCGCCCTCCGCCGAGGAAGACCGCGCCGCCTTTCGTGCTGCGGTTGCCGATGCACAGCCCCTCACTTGGGACCGGGTGGAGCATGAACCGCCCCTGCCGCCGGCGATCCCGCGCCATTCGCGGCTGGACGAGGCGGCCGTGCTGCGCGAAGCGATCGACGGTTCCGATCTGCTCGACCTGCAACTGGAAGGAGGCGACCAGGCCGCCTGGGCCCGCCCCGGCCTGCAACGCTCGGTGTTGCGCGACCTGCGCCGCGGGCGCTGGGTGGTGCAGGCCAAGCTCGACCTGCACGGCATGAACCGCGACGAGGCGCGCCGCGCCGTTACCGAATTCCTGCACGACTGCCATCGGCGCGGGTTGCGCTGCGTGCGGGTGGTGCACGGCAAGGGCATCGGCTCGCCGGGGCGCGAACCGATACTAAAGAAACTGGCGCTGGGCTGGCTCTCCCAGCGTCGCGAAGTCCTGGCCTTCTGCCAGGCGCGAACCATCGAAGGTGGTGCGGGCGCAGCGGTCGTGCTGCTCGCCGCACCGACGAGGCCCGGGGGAAGCTGATTGTGCGGACCTGGCTTGGTGGCTGATTCTTTTAGAATAGGGACGCGGATACCCCTAGAGTTGGTGGTGCACACCCCGTTCGTTAGTCCGAACGGGCCGTTGACGCCGCCTCATATCGGGGGACAATCCCGAACTGCAAGCAAGAATATTTAACATGTCTACTAGTTAACCAAGTCCATGAGCGAAAACGCTGTTGCCGAAGCCGTCGGATTCAACCTCAGGCGGCCCTTATTGCCTGAGCTGGAGGGGTTCGTCCATCTTGGTAACGGCTCCCGTTACGAGGAAGAGTTTTTCGAACTCGTCGACCGGGTTTCACTGTTCCAGGAATTGAACCGAGGCGAGATTTCGCGCCTCTGCTCCAAGATGGAGTGTTTTTGTGCCAAACGCGGCGAAGTCATCGCCAGGGAAAACGAAGACGGTGATTTCCTGTGTATCGTGCTCACCGGCGAAGTGTCGGTACTCAAAAAGGGCGCCGATGGGGAGCAAAAGCTCTTGTCGGTCATCGGCCCGGGCGCCACGTTCGGGGAGATGTCGATCATCGACGGCAAGCCAAAGTTTGCCACCTGTGTTGCCCGCGTACCGACGGATTTCGCCGTTCTGACCCGCGACACGGTCTACGACATCCTGCTATTGGAACCCTCGCTGGGCAGCAAACTGCTGCTGCTGCTTCTGTACCACAGCCTGGAACGACTCCGCGAAACGGGCGACAGGCTCCTGCCGTTCATTGACGGCTCGAAGAAATAATCGAGCGCAGCGAGCCAACTCGGTCACCCCTTTCCTTGGAAAACGCTCCAGCGTTTAAGTGAAGGCCAATGCCCGCGAAGCGGGCGTTACGCCGCAACTAAAGGGGGCGGGGGGATAGCCAACCAGTTTGCCGCAGGCGACGCGAACGAAGCAGCGACTAAATCGCTGCTTCGTTCGCTTCGCCGGTCCTGATCCGCACCACCTGTTCCACCGACGAAACGAAAATCTTGCCGTCGCCGATCTTGCCGGTGCGCGCCGCCTTGATGATGGCCTCGATCGCGGGTTCCACGGTTTCGTCGGCGACCACGATCTCGATCTTGATCTTGGGCAGGAAGTCGACCACGTACTCGGCGCCGCGATACAGCTCGGTGTGGCCCTTCTGCCGGCCGAAGCCCTTGACCTCGGTCACGGTCAGGCCGGTGACGCCGACATCCGACAGCGCTTCGCGCACTTCGTCGAGCTTGAACGGCTTGATGATGGCTTCAATTTTCTTCATATCCCTTGTCCTCTTTGTTAACAATTCGAAGCCGCCCCGCGGCTGAGCCGTCGTCACCCCCTTCCGCGGAAAACACCGTCAGGTGTTTCAGTGCAGGCTAATGCCCGTGCAGCGGGCGTTAGCCGGAACTAAAGGGGGCCGGGGGGATGGTTCACCATTCGTCGGCGTAAGCCGATGTTATCGGATAGCGCCAGTCCTTGCCGAATCCGCGTTGCGTAACGCGGATGCCGACCGGCGCCTGGCGCCGCTTGTATTCGTTTTTCTTGAGCATGCCGACCACCTTGCGCACGTCGGCTTCGGCATAACCCGCCGCGACTATCTGGCGCGGGCTTTCGTCGCGCTCCATGTAGGCCTCGATGATGGCGTCGAGCACCGCATAGGGCGGCAGCGTGTCCTGGTCGGTCTGGTCGGGCTTGAGTTCGGCCGAAGGCGCGCGCGTGATGATGTTGCGCGGAATCGCGTCCGACAGCGTGTTGCGATAGTCGGCGAGACGATAGACGAAGGTCTTGAACACGTCCTTGATCACCGCGAAGCCGCCGGCCATGTCGCCATAGAGCGTGGCGTAGCCGACCGCCATTTCGCTCTTGTTGCCGGTGGTCAGCACGATGCGCCCGGTGCGGTTGGACAAGGCCATCAGCAGCATGCCGCGGATGCGCGCCTGCAGGTTCTCGTCCGTGGTGTCCCACGCCGGCTTCGGACCCAATGCCGCAAAAGTCGGCGCCAGCGACACGGCGAACTGCTCCATCGCGGCGGCGATCGGGATCTCGTCGTACTGGATGCCGAGGCGCTTGACCATCTCGCGCGAATCGTCAAGGCTCATCTGCGCCGTCCATGGCGATGGCATCATCACGGCGCGCACCTTGTCGGGGCCGAGGGCGTCGGCGGCGATGGCCAGCGTCAGCGCCGAATCGATGCCACCGGACAGGCCGATGATGGCTCCGGGAAAACCGTTCTTGCCGAGGTAATCGGCCACGCCCAGTTTCAGCGCCGAATAGACTTCCGCCTCGACCGTCGGCGCTTCGGCAATCCTGCCGGGCAGCAGGTGGCCGTCGGCATAGTCGATGATCGCCAGGTCCTCGACGAAGGCCGGCGACTGGTGTGTCAGGCGGCCCTGCCCGTCGAGCGCGAAGGAGGCGCCGTCGAACACCAGTTCGTCCTGGCCGCCGACCAGGTTGGCATAGATCGCCGGCTTGCCGGTCGCCGCCACCCGGTCACGCAGCACCTCGTAGCGCCGCGCCTGCTTGTTCATGTGGAAGGGCGAGGCGTTCAGCGTCAGCATCAGTTCCGCGCCGGCCAGCGCCGCCGCCTCGGCGGCGCCGTATTCCCAGACGTCGGCGCAGATCGCCAGCCCGCAGCGGACGCCATTGATGTTTATCACGCAAGGCTCGCTGCCCGCCTCGAAATAGCGCTCCTCGTCGAACACTTCGTAGTTCGGCAGGCGATGCTTGCGGTAGTTGGCACGCACCTCGCCATCCTGGATCAGTGCGGCCGCATTGTAGCGACGGCTGCCTGACTGCTCCGGATAGCCGAGCACGATGGGCAGCGGCGCCGCCCTGGCCAACTGTTCGACCTGCGCGGCGCAGGCGCGATAGAAGTCCGGCCGCATCAGCAGGTCTTCCGGCGGGTAGCCGCAGAGCGCCAGTTCCGGCGTCAGCAGCACCTGCGCGCCGGCCTCGCGGGCGCGCTGCGCGAGTTCCAGTATGCGGTCTGAATTGCCGGCCAGGTCGCCGAGGACGGCGTTGAACTGGGCGACGGCGATGCGCAGGCGGGTCATGGGCTATCCTGGGATGCGGTTCCCGCCCGAATCGACGGGGACATAACTATAGCGGATAAAAAAAGCCCGCCATGCGGCGGGCTCGGCTGGCTGGACGCGTGCGTCAGTACGCCGGCTTTTCCTTGGCGGCCTCGTAGGCGGCGACGCCGTCCATTATTTCCTTCTTCGCTTCCTCGACATTGACCCAGCCATTGATCTTGACGAACTTGCCGGGCTCCAGGTCCTTGTAGTGCGCGAAAAAATGCGAGATCTGGTCGAGCACCAGTTGTGGCAGGTCGCGCGGACTGGACACGCTGTGGTACATCGGCGTCAGCTTGTCCACCGGCACCGCGAGCAGCTTGGCATCCTCGCCGGCCTCGTCGGTCATCTTGAGCATGCCGATCGGACGGCAACGCACCACGACGCCCGGCGGCAAGGCGAATTGCGACAGCACTAGGACATCGACGGGGTCGCCGTCGCCGGAAATGGTGTGCGGGATGTAGCCGTAATTGCAGGGGTAGTGCATCGACGTGGACATGAAGCGGTCGACGAAGATGGCGCCCGACTCCTTGTCGACTTCGTACTTGATCGGTTCCGAGTGCATCGATATCTCGATAACCACATTGAAATCATTGGGCAAATCCTTGCCCGACGGAACACGATCGAGACCCACGGCCAGCTCCTTTTAGCTAAAGCCTGAATTATACCGTCGCCAAGGTTTCTGCTTCCTGACGAAAAGCTGCATCGAATGAAACACAGGCCCGAGCCACAAGTGGCATTTCCCTGTTGACAACGCGGTCCATATCAATGAGAATCATTCTCAATACGATTCTGTGCAAAAACGAAGGCCCATGAAATCCTCGCCCCAGTTGCCTGGCAGCAAACCTGAACGCCAGCCCCTCCCGACAGGGAATGTATCGCTGCTGGAAAGCTCGACGCTGTTCGGCAAGCGGGACGAAGTCCTGATCGCCCACGGCGACGAAACCTACCGCCTGCGCCGCACCCGGCAGGGCAAGCTGATCCTTACCAAATAACTCTGGAGCCACCATGTACGTGTGCATCTGCAATGCCGTGACAGAACGCGATATCGGCAGCGCCGTCGCAGAAGGCTGCGACAGTCTGCGAGAATTGCGCGAGCAGTTGGGAGTCGGCGCCTGCTGCGGCCGCTGCACGGGTTGCGCGCGGGACGTGCTGAAGAATTCCCTGCATGCCCACGCACCCCATCGAACCACCCCCGCCGGACAGCAACTGGCGGCGGCCTGATCAGGAGATCACCATGAAAGGCGACAAGAAAGTCATCCAGCTCCTCAACAAATGCCTGGCCAATGAACTGACCGCGATCAACCAGTATTTCCTGCATGCGCGGATGTACAAGAACTGGGGCTTCGCCGCACTGGGCAAGCACGAGTACGAGGAATCGATCGAGGAAATGCACCACGCCGACCACCTGATCGAACGCGTGCTGTTCCTCGAAGGCCTGCCCAACCTGCAGGCGCTGAACAAGCTGCTCATCGGCGAAAACGTACCGGAATGCCTGGCCGGCGACCTCACGCTGGAACGAGGCGCGCACGCCGACACCAAGGCGGCTATCACCTACTGCGAAAGCGTGCACGACTACGTTTCCCGCGAGATCCTCGAAGACATCCTGGAAGACACCGAGGAACACATCGACTACCTCGAAACCCAGATCGAATTGATCGAGAAAGTCGGCATCCAGAACTACCTGCAAACGCAAATGGGAGCGCCGTCCGGCTCCTGACCTGCCCGCAGCACGCGGCGGCACTTCTGCCGCCGCCATTGCAGCCAGCCAGCCGGTCCCGTCCGGCAAGCCAGCCAAAGATTCCTGAAGCCTCTTTGGAGCTTGACCGTCATGCTGGCAGCTTACGAACCCCCTTCGACCACAGGAACGCTGGCGCAGATGATCAGCAGCGCCTTCCCCGGCGGCCCGCGCTGCCTGTGCGCGCCCGACGAGGTTCCCATGGCGCGCCCGGGACGTCGCCGCAAGCTGTGGGAATTGGCGCATGCCTACCACTGCGCGCTGATTGGCACCTGCCTGCCGGTCGCCGAAATGCGAAAACTGGCGCCTCACTCCGGCTACGACGTCAGCAAGATGACCGACTACAGCCTGCACACCGTGGTAGTCGGCTATTGCGCAGAGCGCAGCGCCCTGAGCGAGGCCATCCAGCACTTCCTCGACAAGCGCCATTCCCGCGCCGTGGCCCGCTACGCCCCGGCCGCCGACGCTGCGGCAGTCGCCTTCCTTTGGCGCGAAGCGCTGGCAAGTGGCGATGACATTCCCGGCGCACTGTGGGCCGCCTGGACTCATCCGGCGATGGACGACGACCTTGGCCGCGACATCCACGGCGACATCCACATGCTCTCGCACCAGGTCGGCACCAGCGTGCGCGCCGACCTGCGCCAGCTCGAACGCTACAAGGGCGCGGCACAGGCCCTGAGACAGGAACTCGACGCGCTGCGTCGCGGCATGGAGGACGAACGGCGCGCCCACGCGGACGAGCTTGCCGCGCTGCGTCGCAAGCTCGCGGCAAGCGAACAGCAAGCCGCGCGCGTCACCGCGCTGGAACGCGAACTGGCCGCCGCCGCGCGCGAACGCAAGAACTACGCCTCCGTTCAGCAACGGGCCGCGATGCTGGCGGCGCGCGCCGAAGCCCTGGAGGAATGGAACGCCGCCAACGCTCGCCGCGCCGCACAGCTTGAGATCGAGCTGAAGAAGGCGCACACGGTACTCGCTGCCACCGAAGCCACCGGCGACCCGGCCTCCTCCTGCGGTCGCGACTGCCCGCCCGGCGCCGCACTGGAAGGCCGCTGCGTGCTTTGCGTCGGCGGCCGCAGCGGCCTCGTCGACGGCTACCGCAAGCTGGTCGAGCAGCGCGGCGGACGCTTCCTGCACCACGACGGTGGACAGGAAGAACACCTGCATCGCATCGACGCCGCGATCGCCAATGCCGACGCCGTGGTCTGCCAGACCGCCTGCGTCTCGCACGCCGCCTACTGGCGCCTGAAGGAAGCCTGCAAAAAATTGGGCAAGCCCTGCGTCTTCGTCCAGTCGCCCGGCGTCGGCAGTTTTGCGCGCAGCCTTTCGGCGCTGGTGAACGCGGGACCGGCTGACCAGGTCATCCGGATCTCGAACTGACCATGTACGCCGGAGCCTTCGACCAGACCGCCCGGCCGCGCCTGTCGCCGCTCGGCCTCGGCATGGTTGTCGCGGTGCACCTGCTGGTCCTCGCCGGCCTGGTGCGCCTGAACGTGATCACCTTGCCCACGCCGCTCGCAGTGCTCAGCGTCAGCCTGCTGCCGCCTTCGCCGGAAATCAAGCCGCAGGCGGAAATCGTACCGCCCAAACCGAAGCCAGTGGAGCGACGGCCGACTCCGCTGCCGCAGCCGGTCCAGCTCGCCACAGCGGCCGATGCGCCGGCACCGACCCCGATCGCCGTAGCGCCAGCGCCGACTTTTGTCGCACCCCCGGCTCCGATCGTCGCGGCGCCAATGGCCGCGCCGACCCAGCCGCGCTTCGACGCCGACTACCTCGACAACCCCAAGCCGGTCTACCCGGCCATCTCTCGCCGCCTCAACGAGCAGGGCCGCGTCACGCTGCGCGTGCATGTCGCCGCCGACGGCAGCGCCAGCGAAGTTCACCTGCAGGCATCGAGCGGCTCGTCGCGCCTCGACCAGTCGGCGCTGGACACCGTGCGCCGCTGGAAGTTCGTTCCCGCCAGACTCGGCAAGGACCCCATTGCCGCCTGGGTGCTGGTTCCCATCGCTTTTACCCTGAAGGACTGACCATGGAAAACTCGCTGGGCTTCGGCCACTTCCTCGCCAACTCGGATGGCATCGCGCGCTTCATCCTCGGACTGATGCTGATCATGTCAATCGGCACCTGGTACCTGATCGTCACCAAGGGCGCCCAGGCGATTCGCTCGCAGAAGAAAAGCGCCGAGTTCCTCGCGGCCTTCTGGGCCGCCCCCAGCCTCGACGCCGTGGCGCGCCACCTGCGCCAGACCGGTGTCACCGAAGCCTTCTCGCACCTGGTGCATCACGGCTTCACCGCCATCGAACAGCACAAGGCCGGGCGCGACGGACACAAGGGGCGCGGCCTGGTCGATGCCGGCACGCCCGACGAATTCCTCACCCGCGCGCTGAAGCGCGCCATCGCACAGGACAAGTCGCGCCTCGAATACGGCCAGACTTTCCTCGCCACGGTGGCCTCGTCTGCGCCCTTCGTCGGCCTGTTCGGCACCGTCTGGGGCATCTACCACGCGCTGATGGCGATCGGCATGAGCGGCCAGGGCACGCTGGACAAGGTTGCCGGCCCCGTCGGCGAGGCGCTGATCATGACCGCCGTCGGCCTCGCCGTGGCGATCCCCGCGGCGGTGGCCTACAACGCCTTCGCCCGCGCCAACCGCAACACCCTGGCGGAGCTCAATTCCTTCGCCCACGACTTGTTCAACTTCCTCGCCACCGGCCTGAAGAGCGCACCGCAACAGGCCGACGTTGCCGCCACCTCGGAGCGCATCATTGCGCGCGTCCAGGCTGCCACGCCCGCACGCGCCACGGCCTGAGTACGCATCATGAGCTTTGCATCCCTCAACGACGACGACGGCAACGAAGCGCTGGCCGAGATCAACATGATTCCGCTGATCGACGTCATGCTGGTGCTGCTGGTGATCTTCATCGTCACCGCGCCACTGCTGACGCATGCGGTCAAGGTCGATTTGCCCAAGGCCTCGTCCAGCGCCAACCTGACCAAACCCGACAACGTGCAGGTCGCGATCGACGGCGCCGGCCAGGTGTATTGGAACGGCGCGGTGGTCGCTGCCGCGACCCTCGACCAGAAGCTGCGCGCCGCCGCCGCACTGGCGCCGCAGCCCGAACTGCATCTGCGCGCCGATCGCATCACGCCTTACGAAAAAGTCGCCGATGTCATGTCCGCTGCGGCGCGAGCCGGGCTGACCCGCATCGGTTTTGTGACGGATCCATCACGCACGAAATAGTCACCACCGCAAACCCATTCAGCCAACCGGCAAGCCAGGCGATTTCTCCCAGCCAGCCACAAACCCAGAGGAGTCGCACCATGTCGTTCCGCATCCGCATCAAACCCGTCGCCCTTGCGGTGATTGCCGCCTGCGGCGCCATCGGTCAGTTGCACGCCGCCGACACGGCCCTGCCGCAGGTCAACGTCCAGGACCAGACCGAGCGCGCCGACGGTCCGGTCAAAGGCTACCGCGCCACGCGCTCATCCACCTTCACCAAGACCGACACGCCGCTCAAGGACGTCCCGGCCTCGGTCAGCGTGGTCCCTGAAGCGCTGATCAAGGACCAGGCCATGCAGAGCCTGGCCGACGTCATCCGCTACGTCCCCGGCGCCCTGGCCCACCAGGGCGAAGGCAACCGCGACGAATTCATCCTGCGCGGCATCGGCACCTCGGCCAACCTCTATGTCGACGGCATCCGCGACGATGCGCAGGTGTTCCGCGACCTCTACAGCCTGGAGCGCGTCGAATTCTTCAAGGGCGCCGGCGGCATGATCTTCGGCCGCGGCGCAGGAGGCGTGGTGAACCGCGTGACGAAGAAGCCGGTGTTCGCTCATATCGGCGAGGCCAGCGTCACCCTGGGCCAGAACAGTCAGCTGCGCGGCACGGTCGACCTCGGCGGCAAGCTCAACGACTCGACTGCCTGGCGCCTGAATGCCATGGCCGAAAGCAGCGACAGCTTCCGCAACGGTGCCGACCTCAAGCGCTATGCCATCAACCCGACAGTGACGCTGGTACCGGGCGCCATGACCTCGCTAACCCTCGGCTTCGAGCATCTGCGCGACGAACGCACCGCCGACCGCGGCTTCCCGTCGCAGAACGGCCTGCCCTTCAACGCCGACCCGAGCACCTTCTTCGGCAACGCCGACCAGAGCAAGGCGCATTCCTACATCGACAGCGCGTACGCCATCCTCGACCACGATTTCGGCGCCGTGCAACTGAAGAACAACCTGCGCATCACGCATTACGACAAGTACTACCAGAACGTCTTTCCCACCACCACCACCGCGGTCAGTGGCGCCGGCAATGTGTCGATCAGCGCCTACAACAACGCCAACCAGCGTACCAACATATTCAACCAGACCGACCTGACCACCAAGCTCACCGCCGGCGGCTTCGAACATACCCTGCTGGCCGGCCTGGAGCTCGGCCACCAGGACAGCACCAACCTGCGCAACACCGGCTTCTTTGGTGCCGCAACCACGATCCTGGTGCCCGCCAGCAATCCCGTCGCGGCGGCGACCAGCTTTCGGCAAAACGGGACCGACGCCAACAACAAGGTCAAGGCCGCCATCGCCGCCGTCTACCTCCAAGACCAGATTGCCCTCTCCAAGGAATGGAAGCTGCTCGCCGGCTTGCGTTATGACTACTTCAAGGTGAGCCTCGACGATCGCCGGACCACGACGCCGGCGGTCGATCTCGCCCACACCGACAAGGAGTTCAGCCCACGCCTGGGCCTGATCTGGGCGCCGACCAGCACCTCGACCTACTACGCGAGCTACAGCTATTCCTTCCTGCCCTCGGCCGAAACCCTGGGCCTGGCCGTGAATACTGCCGACCTGGATCCGGAAAACGCAAAGAATTACGAGATCGGCGGGCGCTGGGATCTGCTGCCGAATCTGACGCTTTCGACCGCTCTGTTCCGCCTCGATCGCAATAACGTGCGCAATGCCGACGGCCTCGGCGGCATCGTCTTGACCGGCCAGCAGCGGACCGACGGCGTCGAAGTCGGGCTGCAGGGCGATATCACGCGCAATTGGCAGATCTATGCCGGTTACGCCCATCTCGACAGCCGCATCACAAAGGCGACCGCGGCCGCCGGCAACCTTGGCCACCGCCCGCAACTGGTGCCCGAGAACACGCTGTCGCTGTGGAACAAGCTGGCACTTGGCGGCAACTGGAGCGCCGGTCTGGGCGTGGTCTATCAGGGCGCGTCCTATCCCAATGCCGACAACCTGGTCACCTTGCCCGCCTTCACCCGTGCCGACGGGGCGCTGTATTACGCCTTCGCCGACGGCAAGACGCGGCTGGCGCTCAACGTCGAGAACCTGTTCGACAAAAAGTACTTCCCGACGGCCGATGCCAACAACAACATCAGTCCGGGCGCACCGCGCAATGCCCGCCTGACCCTAAGTACCCGTTTCTAATGTATCCACCGGCCCCGTGGCGACACGGGGCCGCCCAGCCAGACGCAACTCCAAGGTGCAAGGGCTGATATGAAAGCAGGGACAAGAGGAAATCGTCGCCGTTAGCCTCCCCGCTCCCACGCTTGGCAAGACCGTTGACCTGGTGACTCGCGCTGCCGCACAGGCAGGCATCGGCACTGCCGGGACTTGCGACGTCCCGCCTCAGTTGGCCCCGGCAAACAGGCCGGCGTGGGCATGTTCGCTGACCGCGCGCGCAGCCGGGTGGGACAGGCGCCGTTCCGGGGAAATCAGGAAGAAGCGTTCGCGAATGTCCTCGGTCGCCCCGACCTGCTCGACCCGGTAGTGGGCCACGACATCGGGCAGGCTGGCGATGGCGGCAGGAAACACGCCCGCCCCACCTTCACCGAAGGCCTTCATCAGGGCGCTGTCGTCGAATTCGCCGACTATTTGCATTCGGACACCCTGCCGGTCCAGCCAGCGCGGCAGCGAACCATGCAAGGCGCTGTCCTTGCCGGGCAACAGCAGCGACTCACCCTCCAGGCTGGCCGGGAAGCCATCTTTCAGCTTTTCGGCAAGTGCCGGTGCTGCCATGAACGCGACTCCAGATTCTCCCAGCGGGTGGCTGTAGCCCTTGATCTCGGTCCCGGGCGGCATCGGGCGATCGGCCAGCACCATGTCGAGGCGATGAATCGCCATCTCCGCCAACAGCCGTTCCAGCCGGTCTTCCTGGCACACCAGGCGCACCGACTCCGGCAGTTCCAGCACCGGCGCCAGCAAGCGGTAGGCAACGAACTTGGGCACCACGTCGGCAATCCCGACGCGAAAGGTGACGAAGCGTTCCTCGCCGCCGTGGCGCAGCATGTCTTCCAGTTCGGCACCGGTCTGAAAAATTTCCTCGGCGTAAGAGAGGGCCAGTTTCCCTGCCGGCGTCAGTTCCATGCGGCGTCCGGTACGGTTGAAGAGCGCCACGCCGATCCGCTCTTCGAACTGTGAAATTTGCCCCGACAGTGTCTGCGGCGCCAGATGCAGTCGCTCGGAGGCCCGGATGATGCCGCCTTCGCGGGCAACGCTGACGAAGTAATGCAGGTGCTTGTAGTTCAGCATGGAAGGTTCCTTTATCCGTTTTTTTCGAATATATCGCTAATTATTATCTGTTTGTAACGAACAGTCACGATCCCCATAATTCAAATACCTTGATACGAATGGGGAATCACATGCAGATCCAGATCCACGCCGCCGACTTTGACCTGACCGAAGCCTTGCGCGACCACGTCGCCAAGCGCCTGGCGTATGCCCTCAATCACGGCCGCGACATCGTCTCGCGCATCGTGGTACGACTTTCCGATGTCAATGGACCCAGGGGTGGGATCGACAAGCGCTGCGGCATCGAAGTACGCCTGAAGGGAGCATCCACCATCGCCATCGATGACACCGAAGCCGACCTTTATGTCGCCATCGACCGCGCCGCCGAACGCACCGGACGCACCCTTGACCGCCGTATCGCGCGACGTCACCACCTGGCCACGCGGCAGCCCAACCCTGACCACGCGAATCCCGCCCCTGCGGAGCCGTCGTGAGCAAGGGTGGCTTGCTGATCATGGCCTCGCAGTTCGCCCCGCGGCTTTTCCAGATTCGCCGCGGCACCTGGCTGGCCATTGCCGTCGGCCTGATGGCGCTTTTGGTCATGTCCGCCTGGGCCGCGCTTGCACTCTTCGGCTGGCTGTGGGGCCAGGGCAAATCGCTCGCCGAAGGCGCGCCGGATGCCGCCCGTGCTGTCATTGCGCAGGTCGAGCAGGCCGTTCCCGGCGCCCGCGAAACGCTGGGCGGACTGGTGCCGGCGCTCAGGCCCGAACCGCCGCCGCGCGATGTGTCGGGCACGGACCTCGGCCCGGTGGCCCGCTATCCGGGCCTGGCGCGATCGCACTGGCATCGCGATGGCCGGGAGATCACGGTGCGCTACGAGGGGCGCGCCGATTACGCCGCGGTCCTCGACCACTATGCCAAGGGCTTCGCCGCGCAGGGCTACGCGCAAAGCGTTGTGTCCGCCGCCCCCGAGGGTGAGGAGCATGAGTACCGCAAGAACGACGACAGGGTGCGCTTCAAGGTCGCGCAAAGCCCGCAGGGCAAGGTCAAGGCGACGATCGTCACCGTCCTGCCGTGACCGACTTTTTGAGGAACGAAGAAACATGACACCCCTGGAACAGAAAGCCGTTCTTGCCATCGCCATCCATGCCGCCTTCGCCGATGGTGCGAAGGAGGAGCGCGAGCGGGAGGAAGTCCGGCGCGTCGCCGACAATCTGGCGGACGAAAACGGCACGCCCGATCTGTCGCGCCTGTATCAGGACGTGCTGCTCAAGCGCCTGACGCTCCCCGCCGCAGCGGCAATGCTGACGGACGCCGGCCAGCGCCAGTTCGCCTACGAGATGGCCCTGTGCGTCTGCGAGGCCGACGGCCGCCTGGCCGAGGGCGAGCGACGCTTCCTCGACGAACTGAAGCGTCTGTTCGCCCTGCCGGCGACCGCGACGGACCTGATCGAGGGCGAAGTCGAATTGCTGGTCGACCAGACCGAGTTCATTCCGCCGCAGTCGGTCGCCGATTCCGCGCCACCCATGCCGTCAGCGGTTTCCGCAACCGAGCAGGACAAGTCCATCCTCAACCACGCGCTGCTGGCCGGCGCACTGGAACTGCTGCCGCAGTCCTGGGCCTCGATGGCGATCATCCCGCTGCAGGTCAAGATGGTCTATGGCATCGGCAAGGTGCACGGCGTGGCGCTCGACCAGGGCCACATCAAGGAATTCATCGCCGCGGCCGGCGTCGGGCTCACCTCGCAATACCTGGAGCAGTTCGGCCGCAAGCTGCTCGGCGGCCTGCTCGGCAAGGCGGCGGGCAAGGCCTTCGGCAAGGTCGGCGGCGCGGCGACCGGCATGGCCTTCTCTTTCGCCACCACCTATGCGCTGGGCCAGCTTGCCCGGCGCTACTACGCCGGTGGGCGAACGATGAACACCGCCCTGCTGCGCGCGACTTTCCAGGATCTGCTCGGCCCCGCCAAGCAGTTGCAGGCCCAGTACCTGCCGCAAATTCAACAAAAGGCATCGACGCTCGACGCCAGCCAGGTCATCGCGCTGATGCACGCTTGAGGACAAGATCATGAACGAAACCGCCGCCGTCAGCTTCGCCACCGGCCCGATGTGGGCCGGCTTCATCGCCTTCGTACTGGCCATGCTGGCGCTCGACCTGTTCGTCTTCGGCGGGCGCAAGGCACATCGCGTCCATGTCAGGGAAGCAGCCGCCTGGGTGGCTGTGTGGGTCAGCCTCGCGCTCGCCTTTGCCGGCCTGCTCTGGTGGTATCTCAACGACACACAGGGTGCCGACGTGGCGCGCACCAAAACATTGGAGTTCCTCGCCGGCTACCTGATCGAGCAGTCGCTGTCGGTGGACAACATGTTCGTCTTCGTCATGATCTTCAGCTACTTCGCCGTGCCGCCGGAACTGCAGCGCCGCGTCCTGCTCTATGGCGTGCTCGGCGCCATCGTCATGCGCGCCGGCATGATCTTCGCCGGCGTCTGGCTGGTGCAGCAGTTCGCCTGGATCCTCTATGTCTTCGGCGCCTTCCTGGTCATCACCGGCATCAAGATGATCATCTTCGCCGAAGCGGAACCCGACCTCGAAAAGAATCCGCTGCTGCGCTGGCTGCGCGGACACCTGCGCATCACGCCCGAATTCCACGGCGAGAAGTTCTTCGTGCGCAAGAGCGGCATCCTCTGGGCGACGCCGATGTTCCTCGTGCTCATACTGATCGAGGCCAGCGACCTGGTGTTCGCGGTGGACAGCATCCCGGCGATCTTTGCCGTGACCACCGACCCCTTCATCGTGTTCACCTCGAACATCTTCGCCATCATGGGCCTGCGCGCGCTCTACTTCCTGCTCGCCGACATGGCCGACCGCTTCCATCTGCTGAAGTACGGCCTGGCCCTCGTGCTGGTCTTCATCGGCGGCAAGATGCTGGCCATGCCCTGGTTCCACATGCCGATCCAGTGGTCGCTGACCATCGTTGCCAGCATCATCGCCGTGTCGGTGGTGGCCAGCCTGGCGCTGTCGAAGCCGAAACTGGATACCGTTGTCGCCGGAGAAGAGGCATGAGCCCCACCCGCATGACCCCGGTGCCGCCCGGCGGCGAATATGACACTGACGGCCGCCTGGTCGGCATGGTCTACGACAGCACGCCGCCGCTGCCGGTACCCGGCACCAATCCTTGGCTGGTGGCGGTGGATAGCTCCGACAACGCCCTGCGCGCTGTCGCCCATGCCGCCGGGCAGGCGGCGTTGATGAACGCCTGCGCACTGCATCTGGTCCATGTGCAACCCTGGCTGTCGAAGGAGGCCGCCGAGGCGGAACTGGCGCATCGCGCCCTGGGCGCCACCGCACGGGCGCGCGACCTGCTCGATGCCAAAGGCCTGCCCTGGCGCCTGCACGTGGCGCTGGGCGACCCGGCGCAACGCATCATCCATCGCGCCGTCAGGATCTCGGCCAGCGGCATCATCATCGGCAGCCGCGGCCTCAACGTGGTCGAAAGCATGTTGTTCGGCTCGGTGGCCTACAAGGTCATGCACCTTTCCCCCTTGCCCGTGATGGTGGTGCCGTGAGGCCCGCCGTACCGCTGGCGCCGACTCTTTCTTCGCAACCCCAAAGGAGACTCAAATGAACCTGAATACCCAACACGAACAAGTGATTGCCCTGCCCCGGGGTGGCGCGGAATCCGTCCTCGCCACCAACAAGGTGATCCGCAACACCTACATGCTGCTATCGATGACGCTGGCCTTCTCCGCCGCCACCGCCGCCGTGTCGGTGGCGCTGAAGCTGCCGCATCCGGGCATCATCCTGACCCTGATCGGCTTCTTCGGCCTGCTGTTCGCCGTGCATAAGCTCAAGGACAGCGGCTGGGGCATCCTCGCCGTGTTCGCCATGACCGGCTTCATGGGCTACACGCTGGGCCCCGTCATCAGCCGCTATCTGGGCCTGCCCAACGGCGGCGAGATCGTCATGCAGGCGATGGGCGGCACCGCCGCGATCTTCATCGGGCTGTCGGCCTACGCGGTGACAACGAAGAAGGACTTCAGCTTCATGGGCGGCTTCCTCATGGTCGGTATCCTGCTCGCCTTCCTCGCCGGCCTGGCCGCGATCTTCCTCGAGATCCCCGCGCTGTCCCTGACCGTCTCGGCCGCCTTCGTGCTGCTGATGTCCGGCCTGATCCTCTACGAGACCAGCAACATCATCCACGGCGGGGAGACCAACTACGTGCTGGCCACCGTGACGCTGTTCGTTTCGATCTTCAACCTCTTCACCAGCCTGCTGCAATTGCTGGGTTTCATGAACGGGGACGATTGAACGCGATGTCCGCCATGATCCGGCGCCTGCGGGCGCTGGCCCCCAGCCGCGAGCAACTCGAGGCCAACCCCTGGCTGCGCCGGCTGGCGCCCTATCTCGCCGACCCGAAACTGTGGTGCTGGTCGCGCCGCGGTGTGGCGCTGGGCGTGGCGATCGGCCTTTTCATCGGCTTCCTGATCCCCGTCGCGCAGATCCTGCTTGCCGCCGCGGCGGCGGTGGTGCTGCGCGCCAACGTGCCGATCGCCGCCGCCGGGACATTCGTAACCAACCCACTCACCGTTCCGCCCATCTACTACGGCGCCTATCAGCTGGGTGCCTGGGCGACGGGCACGTCCGCCACGGCGGCGGTCTCGTGGGCCGATCCCGTTGCCATCCTGGAGAGCCTTGGCTCGATCGGCCTGCCGCTGTTCACCGGCCTGGCGATCACGGCAAGCGTCGCCGCCGCCGCCAGCTACCTTCTGATCTCGCAGCTCTGGATCTGGCACGTCGCCGCCAGGCGGCGCGCGGCGCGCCCGAACGACAGATGAGGAGAGCCAAATGAATCTGCGACAAAAGCGCATTGCCCTGATAGTTGGCGGCCTTGCCTCCCTGGCGGTGGCGACCGCCCTCGTCATGAACGCACTGAACAGCAACATCGCCTTCTTCGTCACGCCGACCGAAGTACTCGAAGGCAAGGCGCCGCAGGACAAGGCATTTCGCATCGGCGGCCTGGTCAAGGAAGGCTCGATACGCCGCGACAACCTGACCGTCCATTTCCTGATTACCGATACGGCCAGGGAAGTTCCCGTCACCTACACCGGGATCCTGCCCGACCTGTTCAAGGAAGGGAAAGGCGCGGTGGCCCAGGGGCGCATCAAACCCGATGGCAGCTTCGCCGCCACCGAGGTGCTGGCCAAGCACGACGAAAACTACATGCCGGCGGAAGCGCAGCACGCCATCGACGAGGCGCAAAAGACTGCGCCAGCGTACAAATCGAACCAGACGAAGATCTAACCATCAGCAGCTTTTCACAAAGGAGATTCACAATGAAGCGCATCGCAATCGCACTCTTTGCCGTCGTCATGGGCGCCGGCGTCATGGTTCAGGATGCCGAGGCCGCCAAGCGCCTGGGTGGCGGCAAGAGCACCGGCGTCAGCCGCGATTCAACGGTGATGAAGCGCGACGCCATCCCCGCCAAGCCCGCCGCCGCTCCTGCTGCTGCCGCACCTGCCGCCGGCGCGCCCGCCGCCGCCGCTGCGCCGGCCGCAGCAGCCCAGTCCGGCATGAGCCGCTGGATGGGCCCGCTGGCCGGGCTGGCCGCCGGTATCGGCCTCGCCGCCCTGTTCTCGCATCTGGGCATGGGCGAAGGCATGGCCAACATGATGATGTTGCTGTTGCTTGGCATGGTCGTCGTCTTCGCCGTGCGCTGGTTCCTCAAGAAGCGCCAGCCGGCCGTCGCACAGCCGGCCATGCAGTACGCCGGCATGCCCGGCGGCATGGAGCCGCCGCGCGCCAATGAACCTTTCATTCCTGCATCCTCCGCTGGCGCGGGCGCCGCTGCGACCGCCACCACATCCGCGGCGAATGTCCCCGCCGACTTCGATGTCGACGGCTTCCTGCGCCAGGCCAGGCTCAACTTCATTCGCCTCCAGGCCGCCAACGATCGCGGCGACATGGAAGACATCCGCCAGTTCTGCAGCCCCGAAATGGCCGCCGAAATCCAGGTGCAGTTCCAGGAGCGCAACCAGCTCGCGCAGGAAACGGACGTTGTGCAGCTCAACGCCGAACTGCTCGATGTCAGCACCGACGCCGGCCGGGCCATGGCCAGCGTGCGCTTCTCCGGCCTGATCCGGGAAGAGGCGAATGCCTCGCCCGAAGCCTTCAGCGAAGTCTGGCACCTGAGCAAGCCGGTCGACGGCAGTCGCGGCTGGAGCATTGCGGGCATCCAGCAGGATTGAGACCCGGCATGGCAGGGTGATCCCATAAGCATGATGCGCGCCCGCGCCTTCCGGCCCTGTCGGAAGGATTGCGGCGGCATCGTGATCCGTCTGCAGGTCGTCGCCGTGGCGTCGTCCGCGCTCTTTCCCGAAGCGGCGCGGAAGCGGCTCCTGTGCCTGTTGCAGCCCACAGCCAAGCCTTAGGAAATCGCCATGTTCTCGATCTACGGAATCTCGGGGCAGGTCTTCAGCGGCACGCTGGAGGAAATGAATCGCGTGCGGGCTGCCAACCGCACCCGGGCGGTTCGCGCCATTGCAGAAGATGGCGAAGAGCTCGGAATCGAGGCACTCACCGGCATGGCCGCGGGCTCCCGCGAGGCCGCCGTGCGCGCCTATCGTTCGATGCTGCCGCGCGACCTCGAGCGCGGCCCGCTCTATCACGCCAGCCAGATCATGCAGACCAACGTCATCCGCTTGAACGCCGACGACTCGGTCACCCAGGCCTGGCGCAGCTTGCGCGACCATGGCATCCACCAGGCCCCGGTGCTCGATGAGAATGGGCGACTGGTCGGCATCGTCAGCGAACGCGACCTTCTCACCGCGATCAATGTGGACGGCGGCAGGATCGTCGAATCGCTGGGCCGGCGCGTGCGCGATGTGATGACCTCGCCTGTGGTAGCCACCGCTCCGATCACCGACATACGGCGCATCGCTTCCGTGATGATCGACCACGGCCTCGATGGCGTCCCGATCATCGGCGAAACGGGACGCCTGCTCGGATTTGTCTCGCGTGGCGACATCCTCCGCGCCGTTGTCACCGATCCGCCGCTGAGCCTGTGGCGCTGATTTCACGCTCTTGCCCGCGCGAAGGCCAACCCGAACAATCGGCTCGATCGACCGCGCCGGCCTGACCCCACCGCATTGCCGGCCATCCGATCGGACGATCCGATCGGCACTGATAGCCCATGCCTATCTGATCGATTTCAACAATCAATTAGACGACGGCGATTGTGATAATTAATATTCACTCCGTCGCAACAAAACACTCAACCACCCTAGGAGCCATACCATGAACGCCAGCCTGATCAACACCGAAATCCTTCCCTTCAAGGCCACCGCCTTCCACGCCGGCAAGTTCGTTCCCGTCACCCAGGACGACCTCAAGGGCAAGTGGTCGGTCGTCTTCTTCTACCCGGCAGACTTCACCTTCGTCTGCCCCACCGAACTGGGCGACCTGGCCGACCACTACGCCACCTTCAAGTCGCTGGGCGTCGAGATCTACGCCGTATCGACCGACACGCATTTCACGCACAAGGCCTGGCACGATTCGTCGGAAACCATCAGCAAGATCAAGTACCCGATGATCGGCGATCCGACCGGCACCATCACCCGCAACTTCGGCGTGATGATCGAAGAAGCCGGCCTCGCCGAGCGCGGCACCTTCGTCATCGACCCGCAAGGAAAGATTCAGATCATCGAGATCAATGCCGGCGGCATCGGCCGCGACGCCACCGAACTGCTGCGCAAGGTCACCGCCGCCCAGTACGTCGCCAGCCATCCGGGCGAAGTCTGCCCGGCCAAGTGGAAGGAAGGCGAAGCCACCCTGGCGCCGTCGCTGGACCTGGTCGGCAAGATTTGACGCGTCGCAATCGACGCGCAAATCGGGCCTGGACGCCCACCCCTTCCCACCCTCCCCCTCGTGGGGGAGGCGACTGAACACCTCACTTCGCTCGAATTGAACAGCAACACGCAGACTTACTGACGCCCGCATCCCGGAGACAACCATGCTCGACAGCGCCATCAAGACCCAACTTTCCGCCTACCTCGAAAAGCTTCGAACCCCCATCGAACTCGTCGCCTCGCTCGACGCAAGCGACGCCGCGCGCCAGATGCGCGAACTGCTGGCCGACATCGCTGCGCTTTCTCCCAAGGTGAGTGTGCGTGAGGACGGCAACGACCCGCGCAAGCCCTCCTTCGCCGTCGGCCGCCCGGGCGAGGCGGCGCGTATCCGCTTTGCCGGCATCCCCATGGGCCACGAATTCACCTCGCTGGTGCTGGCCCTGTTGCAGACGGGTGGCCACCCGCCCAAGGTCGACGCGGCGGTGATCGAGCAGATCAAGGGCCTGAGCGGAACGATGCGCTTCGAGACCTACATCTCACTGTCCTGCCACAACTGCCCGGACGTGGTGCAGGCGCTCAACCTGATGGCCGTGCTCAACCCCGGCGTCGAGAGCGTGATGATCGACGGCGCCTTGTACCAGGACGAAGTGAGTGCTCGCAAGATCATGGCGGTGCCGACCGTGATGCTGAACGGCGAGCCCTTCGGCCAGGGCCGCATGACGATCGAGGAAATCCTGGCCAAGGTCGATACCGGCGCCTCGGCGCGCGACGCCGAAAAGCTGAACGCGAAGGACGCCTACGACGTGCTCGTGGTCGGCGGCGGCCCGGCCGGTGCGGCGGCGGCGATCTACGCCGCGAGGAAGGGCATCCGCACCGGCGTGGTGGCCGAGCGCTTCGGCGGCCAGGTGCTCGACACCCTCGGCATCGAGAACTTCATTTCGGTGCAGCGCACCGAAGGCCCCAAGCTCGTCATGGCGCTGGAACAGCACGTCAAGGAATACGAGGTCGACATCATGAACCTGCAGCGCGCCGAAGCCCTGATCCCCGCCGGCGACGACGGCCTGGCCCAGGTCAGGCTCGCCAACGGCGCCACGCTCAAAGCAAAAAGCGTGATCCTCGCCACCGGCGCGCGCTGGCGCGAAATGAACGTGCCCGGCGAAAAGGACTACAAGGGCAAGGGCGTCTGCTTCTGCCCGCACTGCGACGGACCCTTGTTCCGCGGCAAGCGCGTGGCGGTGATCGGCGGCGGCAACTCCGGCGTCGAGGCCGCGATCGACCTGGCCGGCATCGTCAGCCATGTCACGCTGCTCGAATTCGACAGCAAGCTCAGGGCCGACGCCGTGTTGCAGGCCAAGCTCGGCAGCCTGCCCAACGTCACCATCATCACCAGCGCGCTGACCACCGAAGTCACCGGCGACGGCGAGAAGGTGAATGGCATCGCCTACACGGATCGCAACAGTGGCCAGATCAGGCGCGTCGAGCTCGAAGGCATCTTCGTCCAGATCGGCCTCTTGCCCAATACCGACTGGCTCAAGGGTACGATCGATCTCTCGTCACGCGGCGAGATCGAGGTCGATGCACGCGGCCAGACTTCGCTGCCGGGAGTATTTGCCGCCGGCGACGCAACTACCACGCCCTACAAGCAGATCATCATCGCCATGGGCGAGGGTGCCAAGGCCAGCCTGAGCGCCTTCGACCACCTGATCCGCAGCCCGGCCGTCAAGGCGGCGCCGCCGTCCATTGATCTGGGTCAGCCCGCCTGAGCGGCCGCGGAGTATTCTTTTTGCATCGCCGTCCAAACCCGTTCGCAAAGGAGCCAGAATCATGAAAGCGAAGAAACCCGCCAAGGTCGCCAGCGTAGCCAAACTCGACATCGGCATCAGCGACAAGGATCGCGCAGCCATCGCCCGGGGACTCTCCGGCCTGCTGGCCGACAGCTACACGCTCTACCTGATGACGCACAACTTCCACTGGAACGTCACCGGCCCGATGTTCAACACGCTGCACGTGATGTTCATGGGCCAGTACACCGAGCAGTGGACCGCGCTCGACCTGATCGCCGAACGCATCCGCGCCCTCGGCCATCCGGCACCCGGCACCTACAAGGAGTTCGTCAAGCTGGCGACCATCAAGGAAGTCGACGGCCAACCCAAGGCGCTCGACATGGTGCGCCACCTGGTCGCCGCGCAGGAAGCCACGGCGCGCACCGCGCGCAAGCTGTTCCCGCTGGTGGAGAAGGCCAACGACCAGCCCAGCGCCGATCTGCTGACGCAGCGAATTGAAGTCCATGAAAAGACCGCCTGGATGCTGAGGAGTCTGTTGGAAGAATGAACGATTGGAAGCATCCATAGCCTGGCGGTCTTTCAGTGAAGGCTGACCTACGAAGTTTGCAGGTCAAGCCGCGAAGCGGCGGCCGGAACTAAAAGACCGCCTGGATGCTGAGGAGTCCGTTGGAAGAGTGAACGATTGGAAGCATCCATTGCCTGGCGGTCTTTCAGTGAAGGCTGACCTGCGAAGTTTGCAGGTCAAGCCGCGAAGCGGCGGCCGGAAATACAAGACAGCCTCGATGCTGAGAAGCATTTTGGAAAATTGAGGCGTAACCGGTGAGGACCGCAGACTCGCGACCGGAAAAGGTCTTAGGGCAAGGTGTCGAGCTGGCTGGCCGCGGCTAAAGTCGCCAGGCCACGAGGTCGTCGGCCGCGCGCAGGCGTTCGGATACCACCTTCGAAATGTTGCGATAAACCTTGAGGCCGATCTCGGGCCGCGCATCGATGGCGCGACCGTTGATCCGTACCAGGGCGCAACTGGTGATGGCGACCACGCTGGCGCTGCGCGCTTCGTTGTCGGCCAGTGCCATTTCGCCGAAGCTGTCGGCGGGCGCAAGCCGCGCCAGTTCGACCTCGCCGTCGCGGCCGGCCTTCATCACCCGTGCTTCGCCATCGAGGATGATGTACATGTGGTTGCCGATGTTGCCTTCCTTGACGATGTAGCTGTCGGGTTCAAAACTGCACTTTTCGGAACTGCCGAGCAGGTCGGTGATTTCCGCCGGCGTGAGCCCCTGGAAGGCCTTGACCCGCTCCGACAGCTTGAACAGCAATCGTTGCAGGTCGTTAAAGGTGAATTGTTCGCGAACCCAGCTCATGGCGGCATCATACCCGTGCCGCCAGGCGGTGTCAGGGAGACTCGCGGCCTTGCGCCGAAAACACTCCTATGCGGCGTCGAAGCCGGCGTCCTCGATCACCGCCTTGAGCTGGTCGCGCGATACCTTGCCGGCGTCGAACTCGACCACCGCCTGCTTCTGCTCCAGCGAGACTTCCGCCTTCGCCACGCCGTCGAGCGCGGTCAACACGCCGGTCACGCTCTTCACGCAGCCGCCGCAGGACATGCCGTCCACCTTGATTGTCGTCGTTTCCATTTGATCAGTCCTTGTTTGATTGCCACCTGCGCAAGAGCAGCGAATTGCTCACCACCGATACCGAACTTGCCGCCATCGCCGCACCGGCGATGACCGGGTTCAACATGCCCAGCGCCGCCAGCGGGATGCCGAGCACGTTGTAGATGAAGGCGAAGAAGAGATTCTGCCGGATCTTGGCCAGCGTCGCGCGCGACAGCGAAATCGCGTCAGCCACGCTGCCGAGGTCGTCGCGCATCAGCGTCACGTCGGCGGCCTGCATCGCCACGTCGGACCCCGCCGCCATGGCGAAGCTGACGTCGGCCGCCGCCAGCGCCGGCGCATCGTTGATGCCGTCGCCGACCATGCCGACCAGGCGGCCATGCGCCTTGAGCTTGTTCACCGCGGCGGCCTTGTCGCCGGGCAGCACCTCGGCCTCGAAATGTTCGATGCCGGCATCCTGTGCCACGGCCCGAGCGGTGCCGGCGTTGTCGCCGGTCAGCATCACCACGTCGATGCCGAGCCGGTTGAGGCGCGCCACCGCGGCCCGCGAAGTGGCGCGCAGCGGATCGGCGATGCCGATGTAACCGAGCAGGGCATCGTCGGCCACCACCGCGACCACGCTGCGACCGGCCTGCGCCAGCGCCTCGGCCTCGGATGCGGACCAGCCCTGCTCCTTCATCCATGGCACGGAACCGAGTCGCACGCGCCGGCCATCGACGTCGCCGGCGAGGCCGCGACCCGCTGTCGTCGTCACGTTCTGCGGTGTTACCAGGGCAAGCCCGTCCGCCTTCGCCCGCGCCACGATCGCCGCCGCCAGCGGATGCGTCGAGCCTTGTTCGAGGCTCGCAGCGAGCTGCAATAAAACCGCCGTATCACCAGCGCCGACTTTTACAAGGTCGGTGACCACCGGCCGCCCTTCGGTCAGCGTGCCGGTCTTGTCCACCACCAGCACCTGCAGTTTCTCGGCCATCTCCAGCGCCACGGCATTGCGGATCAGCACGCCGGCCTTCGCGCCCTGCCCGGTGCCGACCATGATCGCAGTCGGCGTCGCCAGGCCCAGCGCGCAGGGGCAGGCGATCACCAGCACCGCCACGGCATTCACCAGCGCCTGGGTGAAGTCGCCGGCCAGCGCCCACCAGCCGACGAAAGTCAGCAGCGCAATCGCCACTACCACCGGGACGAAGATTGCCGCCACCTTGTCGGCCAGGCGCTGCACCGGCGCCTTCGAGCCCTGCGCTTCCTCGACCAAGCGGATGATGCCGGCCAGCAGGGTGTGACTGCCGACGCCGGTGGCGCGACAGCGCAACAGGCCGTCGCCGTTGATCGTGGCGGCGAATACCTTGTCGCCGACGCCCTTGCTCACCGGCAGGCTTTCACCGGTCAGCATCGCCTCGTTGGCCGACGACGCGCCGTCGATGACCTCGCCGTCGACCGGCATCGCTTCGCCGGCGCGAACCACGAACACGTCGCCCGGAATCAGCGTCGCCACCGCGACGTCAACCAGCTTGCCGTCACGCTCGATGCGCGCCGTCTGCGGCTGCAGCTTGGCCAGCGCCTCGATTGCGGACGAGGTCTTGGCCTTGGCCCGCGCCTCGAGGATCTTGCCCAGCAGCACCAGCGTGATCACCGTCGCCGAGGCTTCGAAATACACGTGGTGATGGTGCAGGTCCGCGACAGTCACGACCAGGCTGTAGACCCAGGCCATGGTCGTGCCCAGGGCGACCAGCACGTCCATGTTGCCGGCGCCACCGCGCACGGCGTTGAAGCCGCCGACATAGAAGCGCCAGCCGATCCAGAACTGCACCGGCGTCGCCAGCAATAGCTGCCACCAGCGCGGGATGACATCGTCGTGCGAATTTGTGTCACCTGTGGCGCCGAACATGAACGCCATCTGCGCCACCAGCGGCAGGGTCAGCGCGGCGGAAATCCAGAAGCGGCGCAGTTCCGCCTGATACACGGCCAGCTTGCGCGCCTTTTCCTCGGCGCGCGTATCGCTGCTGGAAATGCTGGCCGTGAAACCGGTCTTGACCACGGTCGCCACCAGTTGCTCCGGATCCGCGAGGCCGGGCACGTAGCGGATGTGAGCCTTTTCGGCGGCCAGATTCACCGCCGCCTCGACGCCCTCCAGCTTGTGCAACTGCTTCTCGATGCGTGTCGCGCAGGCGGCGCAGGTCATTCCCCCGATGGCCAGGTCGAGTGTGGCCGGCGGCACCTCGAAACCCGTCTTGCGGATGGTCTCGACCAGCTTCGCCGCGGTGGTACCGGCGGTGGCATAGCGTATCGTCGCCCGCTCGGTGGCGAAATTCACCGCCGCTTCGACGCCCGGCAACTTGTTCAGCTGCTTTTCGATCCTTGCCGCGCAGGCGGCACAGGTCATGCCTGCCAGGGGCAGTTCGAGAGCCAGCTTTTCTTCGTTCGTGCTTGCGTTCATGTGGGTCACTCCGTTCAGGCCGCCAACGCGGCTGGAAGTTTCATGGAACGAAGTCTAAACTCCGTACCTTGGTACGGAGTCAAGGGGTTTCGAATGAAAATTTCAGAACAGACGTTCACCATCGGCAAGCTGGCGAAAAGTGCCGGGGTCGGCGTCGAAACCGTGCGCTATTACCAGCGCCGTGGCCTGCTCGCCGAACCGCCGGCGGTCTCCGGCTATCGCCGCTACGACACGCTGCATCTGGAGCGGCTGAACTTCATCAAGCGCGCCCAGGGCGTCGGCTTCACGCTGGAGGAGATCGGCGAACTGATGACGCTCAACGACACCCGCGACCACCGCCTCGCCCGCAGCCTGGCCAAGGAGAAGATTCGAAACATCGAGACCCGCATCGAGCAGTTGGGCAAGGTCGCCGATGCCTTGCGCCACCTTGTTCGCGAGTGCGAATGCGGCGGTCAGGAAATGCCCTGCCCCATCATCCGCATGGCGCTGACACCTTGAATTGCCCGGTCAAGGCGCCACGCATCGCATTTCCGTTCAATCCGGTGCCAATGCCAAAGGACTGACAACGGAGGGCGGGGCACTCAACGTCCCCGCGCCCACTTTTCCATCATGACCACCAGGTCATCGATCGTAAACGGCTTGGTCAGGAAGTCATCCATTCCCGCCGCGAGGCAGCGATCGCGGTCTTCCTGAAATGCGCTCGCGGTAAGCGCCACGATGGGAACGGGCAGGCAGTCGCCCTCGCGCTCCCACCGCCTAATGTTCTCGGTTGCAGTAAAGCCGTCCATGACCGGCATCTGGCAATCCATCAGGATCAGGTCCGGCGATGCCCCCGAGGTAATCGCATTCACCGCACCCAGGCCGTTGTCGACGATCTGGCAGCTTATCTGCAGCTTCTTCAGTGTCTGTTCGATCAGGATCCGGTTTACCGGATTGTCCTCGGCGACCAGGACAAATCGTTCGGCGTCAGGAAGCGGTGAACCCGCGCGCACGGACAACTTTTGCCGACTGGCTTGGCGGGTGTCTTCGCCCGCCCCGACAAGGCCTGCCCGAATTCGGAACCAGACCCGCGTGCCCTGACCCGGCGCGTCCTCGATGCCGACGTCACCGTCCATCAGCAGCGCCAGGCGGCGCACGATCGAAAGCCCGAGTCCCGTACCGCCGTATTCCCGCGTGACGGAACTATCGACTTGCGAGAACGCCCGGAACAGCAGCTTGCGCTTGCTCTCGGGAATGCCGATGCCGCTGTCGCTCACGCTGAATTCGAGCAGGGCTCGATCCGCATCCCGCTCCACTTCCCTCCCCTCGATGCGCACATGGCCCTTCGCGGTGAACTTGATGGCATTGCCGATCAGGTTCGCCAGCATCTGCCGCAGGCGGTTCGGATCGGACCAATAGCGCTGCCCAGCGGCGCCATGCCACGCGGCCTCGATCGCCAGCCCTTTCTCGGCGGCGGGCGGCGTCAGCAGCCTGACCGACTCGTGGATGAGTTGCGCGGGGTCGAAGGCAAGCCGTTCCAGTTCCACCTTGCCGGCTTCGATCTTCGAAAAATCGAGGATGTCATTGAGCAGGGTCAGCAGGGTCTGCGCCGAATTGAACAGTATCCGCGCCTGCTCCTGGCGCTCTTCATCCGTCTGCCCCGACATCATCAGCAACTGCGCAAAGCCCAGGATGCCGTTCATCGGGGTACGGATCTCGTGGCTCATGGTGGCGAGGAACTCGCTCTTCGCCATGTTGGCCGCCTCGGCATCGTTACGGGCCTTTTCAAGGCCGGCGACCAGTTCGCTCTTTTCAAGGCTCAGTTGAATCGAAGCTTCCAGGGTTTGATTCAGGTAGTTCGCGCTGCTGAGAACACCGCCGAGAAACACCAGTGTCAGGATGCCGAACACCCAGTGCAGGGGCTGGCCGGCAAATGCGAACACCATCAAGGCCACGCCGAGAAGAATGGTAACTGCATAAATCCGGAACGCGAGCCGCACCGGGGCCAGGATCGGCACCGCCCCCGCCACCATGCCGGCCAGCGCCAGGCCGACCATGAAACGATACGGATCCGAGTTGCCCCACATGATCAGGCCGCCACCGACCAGCCAACTGAGGCTGGTCACGGCAATGCTGCGCACATAGCGGTTGCGCCACGTCGCGGCCAGTTCCGCTGCTGGACTCGCGGCGACGAAGCGCAACGACAGGCGGTAGCGGCTCAGCGAAAGGGCGCACATCCACGCCCACCAGAAGACGATCACCGGGCCCGGTCGACTGATGTAGCCGAGATAGGCGAGCAGCGAGGCCACCAGCAGATTGACAGCTTGCCCGATGCCCGCATTGCGGAACAGCAGCGCTGTCAGCTGCGCCTGTACTTCCAGGGATTGGGGCGCGGAGTGGCTCATGGTCGATTCGATAGACGGGTTGGCCTGGAAGAAAGGCCGCAGGCTGAAGTGCGTTCGGGCAAGCGCCAAGTTTAGCAATTCGAGAGGAAGGCGCCCGACCGGGCAACTCCGTCCACAAGATTTCCACCGCACCCTCCGGGCTTTCGGAAAGCGAAGTCCTTCACACGGGCGCGACGACTCCATGCCAGAGTCGACCGCCCAGCGTCACTGCGTTCAGCAATCCCCAGAGTCCGAAAGCCAGGACGATCAAGCCGGACACGAGACGCAGTGCGCGCCCCTGCACCGCGTTGCGAAAACGCAGCAGCAGCAGGCCGGCCAGCATCAGGTTGGGCAAGGTGCCGAGGCCGAAGGCGAGCAGGGTTGCCGCGCCGCGCGCCGCGCTGCCGGCAAGCAGTGCCATAGCCAGCACGCTATAGACCAGGCCGCAAGGCAACCAGCCCCAGAGCAGACCGAGCGGAAAGGCCTGGGCCGGGCCGCGCACCGGCAGGAAGCGCCCGGTCAATGGCTGCACGCGGCGCCACAGCCATTGTCCGCCACGCTCGGCGAAGGCCAGCGCGCCGGTGATACCGGTCAGGTACACACCGAGCGCGACCATCATCAGATTGGCCGCGACATACAGCGCCAACTGCACCGGCAGGACATTGTTGAGCAGCAGGCCGAGACTGCCCAGCGCACCCATCAGCGCGCCGGCCACCACGTAGCTGCTGATGCGGCCGAGGTTGTAGGCGAGATGCAGGATCCAGGGCGGACCGCCGGCCCCCGGCTTGCCTGGCACCTGCAGCGTGAGCGCGGAAACGATGCCACCGCACATGCCGGCGCAATGCACGCCGCCGAGCAGGCCGACCAGGAATACGGCGAGGAATCCGCTGTCCGGCATCTCGTAGTGAATGAAAGTCGGCGCTGGCGCTACGGCGCCGCGCGTGTCAGATGACCTTGGAGTAGCGTACCCGCTCGCGGTCGGTGCGCAAGTAGCGGTCGAAGGCCATGGCGATGCCGCGTACCAGCAGCCGGCCACGCGGAAGCACGCTGATCCACTGGTCGTCGATGGTCAGCAGGCCGCCCTTTTCCATGTCGCGCAGGTCGTTCAGCTCCGAGGCGAAGTAGGACTTGAAATCGATCAGGTGGGCGATCTCGATCGATTCGATGGACAACTCGAAATGGCACATCAGTGCCTGGATGATGCTGCGTCGCAAGAGGTCGTCGGCATTGAGTTCGATGCCGCGGAAGATCGGCAGCGTGCCCTGGTCGAGGCTGTCGTAGTACTCGTCGAGCGTGCGCACGTTCTGGCAGTAGCTGGGCCCGACCTTGCCGATGGCGGAAACGCCGAAGGCCATCAGGTCGGCTTCGGCATGCGTCGAATACCCCTGGAAATTGCGATGCAGGCGACCCTGGCGCTGGGCCACGGCCAGTTCGTCGTTGGGCTTGGCGAAATGGTCCATGCCGATGAACACGTAGCCCGCGTCGGTCAGGCGGCGGATCGCCAGTTGCAGGATCTGCAGGCGCGCATCGGGCGAGGGCAGGTCGGATTCGTTGATGCGCCGCTGCGGCTTGGCCAGGCTGGGCAGGTGGGCGTAGTTGTAGATCGACAGGCGATCGGGATCGAGCTTGATGACCTCATCAAGTGTATGGTTGAAGCTGATCACGTTCTGCTTGGGCAGGCCGTAGATCAGGTCGACGGAAATTCCCTTGAAACCAAACTCGCGCGCCGAGTCGATGACCAGTTTGGTCTCTTCGAGGCTTTGCACCCGATTGACAGCGACCTGAACCTCCGGCGAAAAATCCTGCACGCCCACGCTCATGCGATTGAAGCCAAGGGCCGCAAGCTGTTTGACGTTGTCGCGTCCTACCTTGCGGGGATCGACTTCGATCGAATACTCGCCGCCGGGCAGTAGGCGGAAATGCTTGCGGATGATGTCCATCAGGCGCTGCATTTCATCTTCGCTGAGGAAGGTCGGCGTACCGCCGCCGAAGTGCAGTTGGACCACGTCGCGACTGCCATCCAGCCCTGCTTCCTGCATGGCGATTTCCTTGCCCAAATACTTGATGTACTTGGCGGAACGGCCGTGGTCCTTGGTAATTATCTTGTTGCAGGCACAGTAATAGCAGATGGTATTGCAGAAGGGGATGTGCACGTATAATGAAAGGGGTCGCCCTATGCCGCCCACCGTCCTCTTCCCGAGCCAGCGCATGTAATCGTCCGCGCCGAAAGCCTCGACGAAGCGGTCAGCCGTTGGATAGGAGGTGTAGCGTGGGCCATTGACGTCGAAGCGCCGAATGACTTCGGGGTCGAAGATGAGTTCCTGATAATCCATGGGCTGAATAGTACGGGATTGCGGCAAAAGCGGCGCGTTTACCGCAGGCATCGTAAGATGCCGCAGTTGCGAATTGGTTGCATTGACAAATATCAAAGGGATACCCCGAACGGGGTAACAAAACAGCGTGCATGCAAACGTCAAGCAGAACGTAGTTCCGCTCATCACGCCGGGCCTCAAGGTCGCATGCTCTCAATGCAACCTGCGGGAGTTGTGCCTGCCTTTCGGCCTGTCGGACGAAGACATGTCGCGGCTCGACCACCTGATCGGCGGCGGCCGCAAGCTCAAGCGCGGCCAGCACCTGTATCGTGCCGGAGATCCTTTCGAATCGATCTTCGCCGTCCGCTCCGGCTTCTTCAAGACGGATGTGCTCACCGAGGACGGCCGCGACCAGGTCACCGGATTCCAGATGGCCGGCGAGATCCTGGGCATGGACGGGATCAGCACCGAAGTGCATACCTGCAATGCCGTCGCTCTGGAAGACAGTGAAGTCTGCCTGATCCCGTTCGTCGAACTGGAAATGCTTTCCAGCGAAATTCATTCCCTGCAGCATCACCTGCACAAGGTCATGAGCCGCGAAATCGTGCGCGACCACGGCGTGATGATGCTCTTGGGCACGATGCGCGCCGAGGAACGCCTGGCGGCATTCCTGCTCAACCTTTCGCAACGCTTCAGCGCCCGCGGCTATTCGCCTGCCGAGTTCCACCTGCGCATGACGCGCGAGGAAATCGGGTCCTATCTCGGACTCAAGCTGGAAACGGTCAGCCGCGCCTTTTCTCGCTTCCAGGATGAAGGCCTGATCTCGGTCCAGCAAAAGCACGTTCGGATCGTGGACATTCCCGGACTCAAGGCGTTGCTCGCGCCGCCCGACGGCCGCATCGGCTAAAGCAATCCGAAAACGCCCAGTGGCCGGCGCGTCAAAGCCACGGTCACGATCCATCCGAATACAGCCATCGACGCCAGCCAGCAGGCAATACGCAAACGCCGGGTACTCGCTTCGCGCAATGCCAGCACCCCGAGGATGATGTAGGCGATGATCCCGAACACCTTGGCCGTCACCCAGTCGACGACGAAAGGATACTGACCCGACATCGCCGCCAGCGTCAAAGCCGCGGTCAGCAGTACGGTGTCGTTGATATGGGGCAGCACCCTGACCCAGCGCGCAGCGAGCAACGGCGAATCCCGCATCATCAGGATCCCGCGCAGGAAGAATCCGGTCAGGCTGAGGACCACGCTGATCACATGCACGTACTTGACGGCGAGGTACATGCTTTTAACCCGGCTTGCCGTCCAGGCGCGGTCGCCAGAAAGCCGGCGCGAAGCGCCATGCCCACAACGCGAAAGCGCCCAGCCAAAGCGCGGACGACAACCACATCACGACGTAGCCGCCGGGCAGGGCCGGCAGTTCGCTCGTGACCCGCAGCAGGGCCGCCGCCTGCATCATGCAGAAGGCCCACCACATGGCCGCATCGGCGGCCACGGGTCGGCCGGAATGTCCCATCGTCACCCGTGACGCCATGCCGATCAGCATCGAGGCGAAGAAGCCGAGAGTCAGCGCATGCAGCGGCGCATGCCCGAGCAAGCCAGGCAAGGCTCGCCAGGCAATGCTTTGCAGCGCAAACAGCGCAAATGCCGGCGCAACCCAGAGGAACGCCACGTGCAGGACGGCCAGCATCCGGTTGGCGATCGCGCCACGGGCCCACCATAACCAACTCAGGCGGCCTGCCGCGAGCATGGCCGGGACATCCGCAAGCCAGAGCCATTGCGGCAACTCCAGCGTCGCCAGAAAGCCATGGCCGAAGCTGGCGCCAAGCAGGACGCGCAAGGCCCAGGCCGGACGATGCACGACATAGCCACGCACCGCAGAACTGGTGAAGAAGGGCAACATTCGATGGGCCACCGTCAGGAACACCGGCAACAGGAACCCCCATATTCCCAAGGCGATTCCCGCTCGGGCCCAAGCCGGACTGGCACCCGCCGCAAACACCAGGAGAGCTCCCAGACCCAATGCACCAAACCACGCGGCAATCGCAATGCAGGTGATGTGCTCGCGCTGCTCGGCGCGGCGACTTGCAATGCGGGTCAGCGTCAAGGCCACTGCAGCCCAGCCGACCAAGACTGCCGCCAGGCCCGCCACCAGCAGAAAGGGCAGCACCAGCGACACCCAGACCACGAGCCAGCCTCCGGCAAGCAAGAGAAACGCCGGCACATAATCGCGTGAAGGCAAGTCACCCGCACCCTGCCAGCGCGGTCCGGCGGTGAGGATGAAACCGAAAATGAAAAAGGGAAACACGCCACCGGCGAGCAGCATCGCGTGAAACAGAGACGGCGGAAACCGCGACAGCAGTGGCCACGCCGGCGGCGCCCAGAGTCCGGCATAATGCCCCCCTGCCTGCAATGACCAGAAGGCCATCGCCAGCAACGCCTGCACCGTTCCGCCAAGGAACATCACTCGGTGCGGTGCGGCGAAGAAAACAGGCAGGCGACTCATGCCGCTACCGACCAACCGAGAGCATCGTCATGCACGAAACCCGACTCGACATTCCGCAGATACTTTCCCGCCTGCCCCTGTTCCAGGAGCTGGCTCCGGAGCAGATCGCCGCGCTCGAACCGGCGTGTCGCGAGCGCCGACTTGCCAAGGGAGAAATGCTGTTCCAGAAGGGCGACTTGCCCAAGGGGTTTTACGTCGTGGTGTTCGGCCAGATCAAGCTTGCGTTCCCCTCCTCGCAGGGAAACGAAAAAGTCATGCAGATCGTCGGCCCGCGCCAGAGTTTCGGCGAGGCGATCATGTTCCTCAATAGACCCTGCCCGGTATTCGCCGAGGGCCTGGTCGACAGCCTGCTGCTGCACATCGGCAGCGGACCGGTGTTCGCGTTGCTCGAATCCGACCCGCTCTTCGCGCGGCGCATGCTGGCCGGGCTTTCGATGCGACTGCATTCCCTGGTGCAGGACGTCGAAACCTATTCCCTTCGCTCCTCGGCACAGCGCGTGGTCGGCTACCTGTTGCAGCAGTGTCCCCAGGATGGCGCGTGCGAAGGCTCGTTCGACATCTCCCTGCCAACGTCGAAACAGGTGATCGCCTCGCGCCTCAACCTGACCCCGGAAACGCTGTCGCGAATTTTTCACGATCTGGCAGTCAATGGCCTGATTGGCGTCAGCGGAAAGCAGATCACCATCAAGGATGCAAAACGACTGCGCGAATTTGATCTGTGAATTGGCGGTAGCGCCGGGCTGCCCCGATCAGGTTCCACGCCAGCCATGCGCAGGAAGCGGCGAAGGCGAAGCCGGCAAGCCGCGCCAGGGTCGGTTGCCAGACCGCGGCGAGCAGCAGCAGCAAGGCCAGCACATGCAGTCGCAATTGACCGGTCATGTCATCCGCAGGGATCATCTTCTTCATGTTCGGCACGGCGGAGATCGGCGCACCAAGCCGCTGCAGATGCAACCAGTTGAGGAAGGGCGTGATCTTGTACAACATTCCGGTGATGGCGGAAACGAAAACGCCGACGAAGACCAGCACGCCCAGCCAGACGATCGAACGCGGATCGTCGCCGAACTCCGGATACAAGCGAACCAGCGCACCGGATAGCGCGAATCCAAGCATGGATACCATCGCTACCCGGAAGTAAAGCGAGGTCGCATCGTCGACCTTCCTTCTCCGGGTATATTGCAGCCACAGGGTCATGATGGCGTAGGCCGAAAACACCAGCAGCAGGGGCAATGCGATCGCGGTCACCCATCTGTCGTCGTCAAACACTAGCCGGGATGACCACGCGCACAGTAGCAGCAGCAGCAGCGGGCCGAAGCTACGGGTGAACCAAAGCGGATAGGGCCGCGTCAACTGGAACATCGGCACCACGTGGTAGGACACTCCCGCCAGCAGCATCAGCGCCCACCCGCCGAGCGCCCAGGCTAGATGGACGTTGGTCAAGTCGATGACCGGCAGGTCGAGGCCTCGCGCCAGCGCCTCCGCCAGTATCGAACCCAGCAGGACCGTAACCGCCAGTCCGCCGATCGCCATGCGCATCGACCACAGGGTCATTCCCGTTGCCGGTGTGCGCCAAAGTGCCACTGCAACCGCCGCCACAAGACCGCCTGCGCCAAGCAAGAAGAGCGGTACGGCCGCGGTCAAGTACGCCGGGGAACTGAACAGCAGCCCTGCCACCAGCAGCAGTGCGGCCACTACCAACAGGGGATGAACGACATTGGCGACCAGACGGGGACGCCAGACATTGCCTCCCACCGCGACCGGAATGAACTGGAACAGCGCGCCGCTCATGGCCTGCAGCATAAAGCCGGCCCCGACCAGATGTGTCAGCGCCAGGACTTCCGGAGTCCAGCGCGAAACCAGCGCATCGCCGCCCGACCACGCGAGGAGCAATCCCGCCAGTACGCCAAACCAGGGAGCAGCCAGGAAGAATCGGTAGGGCACCGAAATCGGCGGAGCCTGATCGAAAGAAAGATTCGGATGCATCCCGTCGTGCCCGTTCAGCCTGGCTGCTTGCGAATCCGGATCTCGCGGGTTCCTTCTGGCAGCAGATTCTCGGTCCACTCGTATCCGTTGTTCTTCAGGATATTGAACAGGGGATGCGGCTGGCAATACAACAACAACAAAAGTTCGTCACCTTCGGGCAGCAGCTCCAGTGCCTCCAGCGTCCGCTCCATCGGTTCCGGCGGCTGCATCTCGCGCCCGTCGATCACCCTGGTCATGATGCCTTCAGACGCTCCGACAATGTAGCGCCTACGTCGGAGCCGCCAAGCGCGTTGTCGCACATCGGGTAGAGGATGTTCTCTTCCTTCATGTTGTGCTGCTGCATGAGGATGAGCAAGGTTTCGGCGGCGCCACTGAAGGTATCGCCGTCGCGATCGGCCAGGCCGCTGCCCATCTGTCCGAGCAGGTCGCGCATCTGCCGATGCTCGCCACGCATGACTTCGGTCGGACCCGAGGTCATGCCGGTAGCTGCCTCGAAGGCCGGAAAAAGCAGTTCTTCTTCGCTCGAAAAATGAGCCTCGAGCTGGTCGTGCAGGAGCGCGAACAACTTGCCGCCTTCTTCCCAGTCGCCATTGCCGCAGGCGCTTTCGGCATCGGCAAACAAATCATCGCAATGTTTGTGGTGCTGAAACAACGGAGTGGTAATCGACATGGTGGCGGATCCGGTTGGAGGTTGGCTGATTCTGGATGCCCAATCGACCGCAAGCATTGATGGCGGTCAAGTGCGGCACCGGCTCATGCCCTCAATACCCCTACTTCCAATCCGGAAAACCAGTCGATGAAGCGCCCCACATCGGCGCCGCGGTATATCGCACCATGCTGCGGACACAGCATGTCGATATCCATTTCCGACACACGGGCGCACCAATCGAGCTTCGCCTTGTCGGACCCCATCCAGCGCCGATGAAAAGCCTCGGCATGCCGTACATGCCAATCGAAATCCTCGACGAACACCCCCTCTTCTCCCGGTGGCAGCAGCGCCGCACCAATATCGCCGGAAAATAGAATCCTCGCCTTGGGATCGTATAGGTGGAAATTTCCCGGCGAGTGGAGGTAGTGGGCGGGGATAGCCTGCAACTGGAGCGAGCCGACGCCGATATCCATGCCGGCGTCGGGAATGGGCACCAGGCTCTGGGCCTGGCCGGCGAAATGCGGCACGAAAGTCTGCCACAACCAGCTCAGGTAGCACTTGATCGCAGGATTATGCTGTATCCAGTGTGACAGGGACGAACAGACATCCGGATCCTGATGCGAGGCAAAAATCTTGCTTATTCGTCCCGGATCGATGCACGTACTTACGGCAGCAAAGATCGCCGGAAAAACCTCACTGCCGCCAGGATCGAGGAGGATCGCATCACCCGCGCTCGTCACCAGATACTCGTTCGTATCGACCAGACAATCGGGGCGGCTTGAATCACGAACCAAGGCAAGCCACTGATGGTCGCCGTCCTCATAGATCGCCTGCGCGGTCTTCATCTGATTCGGTCCTTCCCTTAGCCATGATCGGACTGCCCAACCAGCTGTGGCTATTCGGATGGGTCGCAGACTATCGAAATCGCCACCAAGCTGGGCTTTCGCCTGAAATGAGCTTACCAGCATGGCGGCATGAGAAACAAGGGGGAACGGGCAACCCAGTTCCAGATGGCATCGCCAAGACGGCCCGAACCTGCACGGCGCCGGGCGGCAAAACGGAACCCTGCGCGACATGGTTGCATGCCGCGCCGGACTGTCCGTCAGGATTCCAGTACGTAGGTACCCGGTGCGTCGGCCAATGCGGGGTAAGTGCGATTCGAAACGGCGGGCGCCGACACCAGCGAGCCGGATTGCGGCTTGATCCAGTCCATCCAGTCCTCCCACCAACTGCCGTGCCGCAACTCCGCGCGCTCGCGCCACTCGTCTGGCGTATCGTGGCGCTCCGCTCCTCCGACATGGAAGTCACGCTTGGGCGGATTGACGACCGGATTGACGATCCCGAGGATGTGGCCGGACGTCGACAATACGTAGCGCCGCGGTCCGGCGACAAAGTTGTTGATGCGGAAGGTCTGGCGCCACGGCGCTATATGGTCGTCCTCGGCGGATACGGCGTAGAGCGGTTGGGAAATCCTTCCGAGGTCGATATCCTCGCCGGCGAGCTTGAGCGCGTCCTTCTTGATCAGAAGGTTCTCCAGATAAAAATTGCGCAGATACCAACTGTGCATTTTTGCCGGCATGCGAGTGGCGTCCATGTTCCAGAAAAGCACGTCGAACGGTGGCGGCGCCTCACCGAAAAGGTAGCCGCGAACCACGTAATGCCAGACGAGGCTGTTGGAGCGCAGCAGGCGGAAGGCGGAGGCCATTTCCTTGCCGTCCAGATAGCCCTTCTCGGCCATCGACTTCTCCAGCCACTTGATGCTGTTCTCATCAAGGAACACCTCGATGTCGCCCGGCTTGTGGTAATCCACCAGAGTCGTCAGCAGGGTGACCGACGTCACGGGCACATCCTTTTTCGAATAGTGGGCATTGGCCCAGGCCATCCATGCTGTCAGCGCCGCGCCGCCGATGCAGTAGCCCACCGCATGCACCTTGTCCGAACCCGACAGGGCCTGGGCAGTTTCGATGAGCTTGCCGATGCCATCGGTCAGGTAGTCGTCGAACGCCACATCGCGCATGTCGGCACCGGGATTCTTCCAGCTGGTGATATAGACGTCGAAACCCTGGTCGACCAGAAACTTGACCATGCTTTTCTTGGCGTTCAGGTCGAGGATGTAAAACTTGTTGATCCAGGGGGTCACAATGACAATCGGCGTTTTGTAGACCTTTTCGCGGCTGGGCACATAGTGGATAACCTCGAGGAGGCGATTGCGAAACACCACCTTGCCTGGCGTCGTCGCGAGATCCCTGCCAACAACGAAGTCGGTCGGGCGTGCCATCTGCACATCGCCGGCCTGAAAATCGGTGAGGAAATTGTTGAAGCCCTTCAACAGGCTCTCGCCGCGCGTTTCGATGGCCTTTTGCATGGCCTCGGGGTTGCTTAGCAGAAAATTGGTCGGCGCCACTGCGTTGAGCCATTTGCGCCACCAGAATGCTGCGCGGCGCCGATCTCGGCTCGAAAGTCCCGGCGTATCGTAGAGCATGTCCTGAACCTGATGGGTAAGCATCAAGTACCACTCTTTGACGATGTCCCAACTGGCCGATTCGCTCCAGACCGGTGAGGCGAAACGCGTGTCGTCAGGATTCGGCAACACGACATCCTTGCTCGGCATGCCCAGCGCGCGATGCCATGAGTGCGTCTGCAAGTCCCACATCTTCGCCGAAAAACTGGTAAGCGCCTCCGACATCTCCTGGGGATGGCTCAGCCAGGCCAACTGCGCATGCAGCAGTGGCGTCGCCATGCCAATTGGATCCACCTTGGCCTCGACGGCCTGATTGACTGCCTGCCACGCCGCCTGTGGCGTCGGGGGAATCTTGGTCTGCCTGGTCGTGCTCATGATATTTTCTCCACTTCCTGACTGCTGCGCTATCCTGCCGCATGCTCGTTGGTATTGTGCCCCATGCCCGTCGGGTATAGTTCGGGCTGCTATTGATCTTGATCAACGCTGTCGCTGTTTAGTGCGCTAGCCTAGATCAACCAACACAAGGACCCATGCCCATGTTCAAGCACATACTCGTTCCAACCGATGGATCGCAGCTGTCCGGTGACACCGTAAAGCGCGCCATCGATTTCGCCAAGGAAACCTCGGCGCGGATTACCTTCTTTTTTGCCAAGCCTGACTATCCGGTGGCTTTTTACGGGGAGGGTGCGCTCATTGATCCCACCACGCCGGACAAGTTCGCCGAGATGGCAGAGCAGCAGGCCCGGGAGATACTGACTGCGCACGAGGCCTCGGCCAAGGCTGCCGGCGTCTCCAGCGCGAGCGTGACGTCGATCAGCGACATTCCATACGAAGCAATCATTGCCGCGGCCGAGAAAGTCGGTGCCGACCTGATTTTCATGGCTTCGCACGGCCGACGCGGAATCAGCGGCCTGTTGCTTGGATCCGAAACCCAGAAGGTGCTCACCCATTCAAAGATCCCCGTACTGGTTTACCGGTGACGAACTGACGCTGGTCCTGGTCCGGTTCCACCACAGCCGATGACGAGCGGGAACGCATGCTTAACGCCGCCCTGAGCGTGATCCATGAGGAGCACCGGTCACTGGCGGCGGTAGTGCAGGGTTTGCGTTACATTGCGCGGGAAAGTCTCGTGAAGCACGCGCCGCCCGATTTTGCTGTGCTCCGGGCCATGATTTTCTATCTGGACGAGTTTCCAGAGAAGCTTCACCACCCGAAGGAGGACTCCTACCTCTTCGCACGGTTGCGCGAACGGACGCACGAAGCCGATTCAGTGATCGACGAACTCGAGCAACATCACGCTGAAGGCGGACAACGGGTACGCAATCTGGAGCGGGCATTGGATCGATTCGAAGGCGGAGCGGTCGACGGACTCAAGGAGTTCTCCGAAGCGGTCGCGCTATTCTCAGAAGCAATACTCGATCACATAGCCCGCGAAGAGCAAACCCTTATCCCACTCGCCTGCAAGCATCTGAGCCCGGCGGACTGGGTGGAAATCGGTGCGGCCTTCGGGGAGAACGGCGATCCCCGCTTCGACGCGGCCGCCGACCTTGAATGCCGCGATCTGTTCTCCAGAATCCTCAGGTTGGCGCCGCCACCGAACGGAACGGGACCGCTCAGGGCCTGAATCGATTCCTCCGCGCCGAAAGGCGCATCAACTCGTCGTATCGTGGCCGGGCGAGGTGCTGCCGACGCCCTTGTTTACTTCTGCGGCGCCCACCTGCAGAAAGACAGTCATCAAACTGGAGGCGGCACAAACCACCCAGAAACCGAAGAACCCGATGGAATACGTCGCGATCTTCGAGAAATGCACAGGTTCGCCGAATAGATAGAGTTCCTGCGGATCGATCACCGTGAAGAAGATGCCCTCGGCGACTCCGGCAACGATGAACGAAGGCCACAGCACCCACAGGATTTTTTGCATTGCCCGTCTCTCCTATTCGGCGTTCACCCGCTCTACTTCGCGTTTCTCGCGTCTTCTTCGGCCTTTCTCTTGGCGTACGCGACGAAGTAGAAACCCATGACGATCACAAAGCCGATAGTGAACAGACTGAGAAGACCAATGTCGCTACCGACCAAAAGTTTCCAAGCTTCCATGACGCTATCTCCTATCTATGAAAAGTCAGTTCCGGATATCCGCTGGCGCGGGCACCGGGCCGGGGCTGCCAATGATGGTTTCCCCATTGGCCGGCAGGATGACGTTGCCCATCAAGCGCCAGGTCTTGCTCTCATCCTCGAGCAACACCAGCCAGTGACCGGAGGCAGGCAAGCGAACCTCACCGGAATAGGTATCCCCATTGCGTAGCAGGACGCGAGATTGATCGAGACCCGCGCGTGTCGGGTGCGAAATCGTCAGAAAGAGGGTTGGCGGCATGACGAACCCGGGGTCGCCGGCTTGCAGCCGCACCGACAGGGTTTCCATCGAAATCCGCACCCCGGCACGGAGGCCGCTATTCACTGCGCGTTCGCTTTGTGCAATGGTCTGGTTCGCTGCCAGACCCTTGCGGTAATAGTCATCCGTTACCAAACCATCGTTGCTGGTCACTGCCAGCCAAGCGGTGTAAATCCCCGCGACGATCACAATGAAGGGTCCGGTGGCCAGGATCCAGGGCCAGGGTTCGCGGTACCAGGGGCGCGCTGCGACCGAGTTCATTTTCTCGTCCTTCATGGTTGCAGGAAGCTGGCCTTCTCGTGCACGGCGACCTTTTCGTCAGCCAGCGATTTCACGTCGAAGAAGATTTGGTTCGAACCTTTCCGTCCCGCATCCGGCGGCACCCGGACCTGAACAGAAAAGCTGCGTGCTCCGGCGGCAGGCACTTCCAGGATGCGCTCGCCGACCATGTCGATGCCGGGCAATCCTGAAACGCTAACGGCATACCTGTGTGACGCTTCGGAGATATTGATGACATGCAGGCGATACACGTTTTCAATCAAGCCACCCTCCACCTCCCGCGCCAGCGTGGCCCGGTCGCGAATGACATCGACCCGGAGACTGGGCTTGGTGGCGATTCCCCAGACGAACGCGACGCAAATGGCACCCAGGATCACTGCATAGACTATGACCCGGGGTCGGACCACATGACCTAAGATTTCCTTCCATCCCCAGTGCGACGCAATGGCGTGCTCGGTTGAGTACCGAATCAGGCCCTTCGGATAGCTCATCTTTTCCATGACCTGATCGCAGGCATCGATGCAGGCGGCGCATCCAATGCATTCGTACTGCAAGCCATCGCGAATGTCGATCCCGGTTGGGCAGACCTGCACGCAAATACCGCAATCGACGCAGTCGCCCTTGGCAATCGCCTTTGGATCAACGCCCTTTTTCCGCGCGCCGCGAGGTTCGCCGCGTTCGGTATCGTAAGTGATGGTCAGCGTATCGGGGTCGAACATGACGCCCTGGAATCGCGCGTAGGGACACATGTGCTTGCAGACCTGTTCGCGCATGTGGCCGGCGAACAGATAGGTAAACGCGCCGTAGAAGATCATCCAGAAGGTTTCCCATGGCCCCAGGGAAAAACTCCAGACGGAACCCCACAAAGTCTGTATCGGCGTGAAGTAACCAACGAAGGTAAATCCGGTCCAGAGCGAGAGCAAGGTCCATGAGCCGTATTTCGCGGAGCGCAGCCACAGCTTGCGCCCGCTCATCGGTGCCGCATCGAGCTTGATGCGGGCATTGCGTTCGCCCTCGATCTTTTGTTCGATCCAGGTGAATATTTCCGTATAGACGGTTTGGGGGCAGGCATAGCCGCACCACAGTCGACCACCAACCGCCGTGAAAAGGAAGAGCGAGTAGGCCGAAATGATCAGGAGGATCGCAAGGAAGATCACGTCCTGTGGCCAGAAGATCAGGCCGAAAATGTAGAACTTGCGTTCGACCAGATCGAATAGCACTGCCTGGCGGCCGTTCCACGGCAACCAGCAGAGCCCATAAAACACAAGCTGGGTAAACCAGACGAGAGCCCAGCGCCAAGTCGCGAAGATGCCGCTAACTGCGCGCGGATGAACCTTGCGATGGACTTCGTAAAGGCTTTCTTCGACGAAATCAGGCTTCACTTCCGCTGCTGTACTGGGAGCGCTCGAAGGATGCATTATCGTATTAAGATATTCTGATGTTCGCTGTAGCGATTTCCCCGGAACCAGCAAAGCTGGAACCGGGGAGAGGGGTGAAGTCTATTTCTTTTCGGCGACTGCTGCTTCGGGTGCGGCGGCGGTAGCAGGCGCTGCCGCAACCGGCACAGGCGCAGGAGCGTCCTTGACACCGCCACCAAGACCATAGACATACGCAGTCAGCAGGTGCACCTTGGCATCACCGAGAAACTCGCCGAACGCGGGCATGCGGTTGGCGCGGCCCTTGGTGATCGTCTCGATGATGGTCTCTTCCGCGCTGCTATACAGCCAGACCTTGTCAGTCAGATTCGGCGCGACGCCGACCATGCCCTTGCCGTCTGGACCATGGCAGGCGGCACAGGCCGGCGCAAACAGTTCCTTGCCGCGCTGGGCACGAATCGAATCGGTCGAAAGGCCCGACAGCGACCGCACATAGCTCGCCAGATCCTTGATTTGGTCGCCGTTCAGGTCCGGCTTGACGCCCTTGGCCGGCATCATCGCGTCCCGCCCCTTGGCGATCGACTCCTTGATCTGGGCAGGCGTTCCGCCGAACAGCCAGTCGCTGTCCGTCAGATTGGGGAAGCCGCGAGCACCCTTGGCATCGGAGCCATGGCACTGCGAACAGTAGGTGAGGAACAGGCGCTGGCCCATTTCCTTCGCCTCGCTGTTGGCGGCCACAGTCATGATGTCCTGCTGCTGGTACTTCTTGAAAATTGGCCCGTACTGGTCATCCGCCTTCTTCATCTCGCCGTCGTACTGCCCGGCAGACGACCAGCCGAACTGGCCCTTGTAGGTTCCCAGGCCCGGGTACATCGCCAGATAGAACAGCGAGAAGACGATCGTGATGTAGAACAGCCAGCGCCACCAGCTGGGCAGAGGATTGCTGAACTCCTGCAGATCCTCGTCCCAGACGTGACCCGTGGTTTCGCCTTCCACATGCCGCGCACTGCTTTGCGACCAGAGGAACACGCCACAACCGATGATGCTGACGAGCACGATGCCCACTACATAGATGTTCCAGAAGCCGCTGACAAAATCACTCATGATGATTTCCTTTCCTGATTCTTCGTAACCTGCGGTCCGGTCGGCACAAACGGGCTGTCATCGTCGAGCGGCAGCATCGCCGCCTCGTCGTAGGTTGCCTTGCGCCGGTCCGAATACGCCCACCAGACGATGCCTATGAAGGCGATGAACGCCAGCACCGTAAACAGTGAACGCAGATCGTTGATGTCCATTTGCTTACCTGGTCTGCTTGAGCGCAGTACCGAGACCCTGCAGGTAGGCGATCAAGGCGTCGAGT
This sequence comes from Rhodocyclales bacterium, assembly GCA_016235805.1. GTDB lineage: Bacteria > Pseudomonadota > Gammaproteobacteria > Burkholderiales > Rhodocyclaceae > Sulfuritalea. The sequence goes on along the minus strand of JACRIY010000033.1, from coordinate 65,484 downwards.
TCGGTGGCACCCTCGATGGCTTTCTTTGCCCCTGCGATTTCTGCATCGGTATAGGGTACGCCGACGGCGCGCAAGGCCCTCATCTTGCTCTCGATGGCCTCGTCCTTCAGCGGCCGGTCCAGCCAAGCGTAAGCAGGCATGTTGGACTCGGGCACCACGTCACGCGGATTCAGCAGGTGGGTCTTGTGCCACTGGTCCGAGTAACGGCCGCCGACGCGCGCCAGATCCGGCCCGGTACGCTTGGAACCCCACTGGAACGGATGGTCGTAGACGAACTCGCCTGCCACCGAATAGTGGCCATAGCGCTCGGTTTCGGCCCGGAACGGACGAATCATCTGCGAATGGCAGTTGTAGCAGCCTTCACGGATGTAAATGTCGCGTCCCGACAGGCGCAGCGGACTGTAGGGCTTGACCAGGTCGTTAGTCGGGGTGGTGGTGGATTTCTGGAAGAACAGCGGAACGATCTCCAGCAGGCCACCCACACTGATGGTGAGGATGGTGAGGACGATCATCAGTCCCACGTTCCGTTCGATTTTGTCATGCGTCAACATGATTTATGGCTCCTTAATCTGTGCGATCGGGCTCAATGAGCCGCTGCGGGTGCGAGTACTGGCGCATTGACTGCCTTGCCACCCGCCATGGTCAGGAACATGTTGTAGGCCATGATCAACATGCCGGAGAGGAACAGCAGGCCTCCGAGCAGGCGAATGGTCCAGAACGGATAGGTCGCCTTCACCGACTCGACGAAGGAGTAGGTCAGTGTGCCGTCCACGTTCGTCGCGCGCCACATCAGGCCCTGCATCACACCGGCGATCCACATCGAAGCGATGTAGAGCACGACACCGATGGTGGCGATCCAGAAATGAACTTCAATCAACTTCTTGGAGGCCATCTCGGGCTTGCCGAACAGGCGCGGCAGCAGGTAGTAGATCGAGCCGATGGAAATCATCGCCACCCAGCCCAGGGCGCCCGAATGCACGTGACCAACGGTCCAGTCGGTGTAGTGCGACAGTGCATTCACCGTCTTGATCGACATCATCGGACCTTCGAAGGTCGACATGCCGTAAAAGGACAGCGAGGTGATCATGAACTTCAGGATCGGATCGTCACGCAGTTTGTGCCAGGCACCGGACAGCGTCATGATGCCGTTGATCATGCCGCCCCATGAAGGTGCCAACAGGATCAGCGAGAAGATCATGCCGACGCTCTGGGTCCAGTCGGGCAAGGCGGTGTAGTGCAGGTGATGCGGACCCGCCCACATGTAGGTGAAGATCAGCGCCCAGAAGTGCACAACGGACAGGCGGTAGGAATACACCGGGCGCCCGGCCTGCTTCGGTACGAAGTAGTACATCATGCCGAGGAAGCCGGCGGTCAGGAAGAAGCCCACCGCGTTATGGCCGTACCACCACTGGATCATCGCGTCCTGCACCCCGGCGTAAGCCGAGTAGGACTTCGGCGTCAGGATGCCAGCGGCCATCACCGGAACCGCCGCGCTATTCACCAGGTGCAGAACCGCGACGGTCAGGATGAATCCGCCGAAAAACCAGTTCGCCACGTAGATGTGCGACACGGTGCGCTTGATGATGGTGCCGAAGAACACCACGGCGTAGGAAACCCAGACCAGCGTGATGAGGATGTCGATCGGCCATTCGAGCTCGGCATACTCCTTGCCGGAGGTGAATCCGAGCGGGAGCGACAACGCCGCTAGGACGATGATCAACTGCCAGCCCCAGAAGGTGAAAGCGGCCAGTCCCGGCGCGAACAGCGGCGCGTGACTTGTGCGCTGCACCGCGTAGTAGGACGTGGCGAACAGCGCGCAACCGCCAAACGCGAAGATCACCGCGTTGGTATGCAACGGACGCAAGCGTCCGTAGCTCAGGAATTCGTGCACGTTCAACTCCGGCCAGACCAGCTGGGCGGCGATGATTACGCCCACCAGCATGCCGACGATGCCCCAGATTACGGTCATCACAGCGAACTGGCGCACGACTTTGTAGTTGTAAGTCGCTTGCGATTGCATGATGGATTCACCTCACATAGACAAAAAAATCGTTGACCCAACTGCATTTGATGCGGTGCAGTATGGAAATTCCGGCGCAGGTTACTCTCGAATCATTCGCGCGGTTTGATGTAGGTCAAAATATATCCGACTTCAAGAACAATAACAATGATATCAATATGGTTTATAGCCGGATGGGGCGTCCTTCTTGCCCGCAAAGACTGCGGGGGCGCGGTTTCGACGGAAAAAAAAAGGGTGCGCAGCGCGCACCCCTAACCCCAACAGAGAGCCTTCGGGCGACGGCTTTCAGCCATCACCATAAAACCCGCAGGCAGTATGGTCAATTCTTGTTAGCCCCGCTTTGATCTGGGTCAACCGGAGGGCGCTTCGCGGGTGCGGCGGACTTGTCGTCGTCCATCAGGATGCGGTAGCCCGGGCCGTCCAGGTCCTCGTACTGCCCGCTGCGCAGGGACCACCAGAAAAGTGCCGCGATGACAAAGACCAGCACTAGGGAGAGCGGGATCAGCAAATACAGGATGTCCATGCCGTCCATTATCGCCGTTGCAGCCTCAATGCATTGAGCACCACCAGCAGCGAACTGGCCGACATGCCGATGCCGGCCATCCAGGGCGTCACCCAGCCGGTCATGGCCAGCGGAATCGCAAGGAAGTTGTAGGCAAAGGCCCAGACCAGGTTCTGTTTCACGATGCGCAAGGTTCGGCGCGCCAGGGCCAGCCCGTCGGGCAATGCCTGCAGGTCGTTGCCGAGCAGCACCACGTCGGCATTGGCGCGGGCCAAGTCGGCGCCGCCGCCCATGGCGATCGAAACCTGTGCTTGCGCCAGTACCGGCGCATCGTTGACCCCGTCGCCGACCATGGCCACCGTCGCCCCGGCTTCCTGAAACGCCTTGAGCGCTGCGTGCTTGCCTTCCGGCGAGAGTCCGCCGCGGGCGTCGTCGATGCCCAGCGCCGCACCAACCCTAGCCGCTGCTGCCGGCGCATCGCCGCTGAATATCGAGAGCCGAATGCCGGCTGCCATGAGGCTGGCCGCCATCGCCTTCGCTTCGGGCCGAAGTGCATCGCTAAGACGAAAAAACGCCTCCCATCCTTCCGTGTTGCCGAGCGCAATCACCGTATCGCCGGCGCCGACTGCCGCCAAGGCATCGGCCGGGATCGCCTGTCCGTGAAGTGCCGCGACAAAATCGGGGCGACCAAGGCGCCAGATCGAGTCGTTCATCCGCCCTTCGACCCCGGCGCCGGTCGTGGCGCGCAAGCCGTCCACCACAATCCCGGCGTCGGCGCCGCCAGAGGCCAGCGCCCGCGCGATCGGATGCTCCGAGCCGCGTTCGAGCGCCGCCGCGAAGGCCCGCGCACGTGTCGCATCGCCGGCGATCGGAATCACCTCGACCAGTTCCATGCGCCCCACCGTGAGCGTACCGGTCTTGTCGAACACGAAGTGGTCGGCGCGCGCGAGCGCCTCGATGGCGTGGCCGCGCGTCACCAGAACGCCGCGCGCGGCCAGGGCGCCGGTTGCCACGGTCAGCGCAGCCGGCGTCGCCAGCGACAGCGCACAGGGACAACTCACTACCAGCACCGCGACGAAGACCCACAGCGCACGTGACGGATCGAGCCACCACCAGGCGAGCGCGGTCGCCACCGCCAGCAGCAACAGCGCGACGATGAATCGACCGGCAACGCGGTCGGCCATTTCCACCAGGCGCGGCTTTTCCGCCGCCGCGCGTTCCATCAGGCGCTGGATGGCGGCGACCCGCGTCGACTCGCCGACGCGCTCGACCCGCATTACCAGCGGGCTGGAGGTATTTACGCTACCGCCGATCAACGCGTCGCCAATGCGCTTTTGCACCGGCCGGCTTTCGCCGGTGAGCAGTGACTCATCCGCCGCGCTCACGCCGTCGAGCACGCTGCCGTCGGCCGGGATCGTTTCTCCCGGCTTGACCTGGACGGCATCGCCGACGTTCAACTGGGCCACGGCAACGCGCTCGCCGTCCGCCTCGCCTGCCCTGCTCGGCCAACTGGCAAGGCGCGTGGCAAAGGCCGGAATGGCCCGGGCCAGGGTTTCGACGCTGCGCGCCGCTCGCTGCCGCGCCATCATTTCCAGATAGCGCCCCGAGAGCAGGAAGAAGACGAACATCGTGACGGAATCGAAATACACCTCGCCGGCGGCGATCAGCGTGGCCCAGACGCTGGCGGCAAAAGCCGCGCCGACGCCCAGCGCGACCGGCACGTCCATCCCGACCCGGCGCAGTTTCAGGTCACGCCAGGCGCTGACGAAGAAAGGCGCCGCAGAGTATCCGATCACCGGCAGGGTCAAGATCAGGCTGGCCCAGCGCATTAGTTGTTCGATGTCCGGCGTCATGTCGCCATCCGCCAGATACACCGGCACGGCGTACATCATCACCTGCATCATGCCGAAGCCGGCGACGAACAGCCGCCACAGCGCCGTCTTGCGCTCCTTCTGCGCCAATTCCTCCGCCCGACCGATATCGTAGGGATGGGCGCGATAGCCGATGGCGGATATCGCTTCGAGGATGGCCGACAAGCGCGTAACACGCTCGTCCCAGCGCACCCGCGCGCGGCGGGTGGTGTAGTTGATGTCGACCGAGGTGACACCGGGCTGCCGTCGGACGTGGGATTCATTGAGCCAGACGCAGGCGGCGCAGGTGATGCCCTCCAAGATCAGCGCCGCTTCGCGCTCGTGTTCTCCCGCCACGCCCTCGGCCCGGCGCACGAAGTTCTTCTGCACGTCGGGATGGTCGAACAGGCCGAAATCGGCCAGCACCTGCGGCAGCGCCTCGCGCGGGCTTTCCGGCAGGGCGTCGCGATGACGGTAGTAGTCGCCGAGGCCGTTGCCGACGATGGCCTGCGCCACCGCCTGGCAACCGGCGCAACACATCTCGCGCCGGGTCTGGTCGATCTCGACCGGAAACTCCGCGCCGGCCGGAATCGGCAGGCCGCAGTGGTAGCAGGATGGGTCGGTCAGGGGCATGGAATTGTCATTCCCGCGAAGGCGGGAATCCAGTCTTGCCTGCGATCTGGATCCCCGCCTACGCGGGGATGACGGAGCCGAGCGGCTCCGTCACTTGGGTGCCATGCGAATGGCACCGTCGAGGCGGATCACCTCGCCATTGAGCATCTCGTTCTCGACGATATGTCTGACCAGGGCCGCGTACTCCGCCGGCTTGCCAAGGCGCGAGGGGAAGGGCACCATCTTGCCCAGCGCGTCCTGCACCTCCTTGGGCATGCCCAGCAGCATCGGCGTTTCGAAAATGCCGGGGGCGATGGTCATGACGCGAATGCCGAAGCGCGCCAGTTCGCGGGCGATCGGCAGCGTCATGCCAACCACGCCGCCTTTCGATGCCGCGTAAGCCGCCTGGCCGATCTGGCCGTCGTAGGCCGCCACCGAGGCGGTGCTGACGATCACGCCGCGCTCGCCGGCCGCATTCGGCGAGCCTTGGCTCATCGCCTCGGAAGCGAGGCGGATCATGTTGAAGCTGCCGACCAGGTTCACCGTCACGGTTTTCGCGAAGACGTCCAGTGAGTGCGGGCCATTGCGCCCCAGCACCTTCTCGGCCGGCGCAATGCCGGCGCAATTGACCAGGCCGTGCAGGCCGCCGAAAGCCGCCAGCGCAGCCGCGACACAAGCCTTTGCGCTGGCCTCGTCGGCGACGTTGGTGGTGACAAAGCGCGCGTTGGCACCCAACTCGGCAGCCAATGCATTTCCGGCAGCTTCGTTGAGGTCGGCCAGCACCACCTTGCCACCCTGCTCCACCAGCATCCGCCCGGTACCCGCGCCGAGGCCGGAGGCTCCGCCGGAGATGATGAAAACACTGTCCTTGATCTGCATGCGCGTCCCCAAAAAAACAAGGCCTGCCTCCGAACAGGAGACAGGCCCGATGAATTGGTGCTGTTGGCCGGAATCGAACTGGCGACCTACTGATTACGAAACGGACTAACCCATTGATTAGCAACAATTCACAATCACATACCGCAGTCGCATCAAGCCTCTCCAGCCATTAGCTTGTTTGTCCTGATTGCGGATTATTGCAGCTTTTTGGCCCGCAGTGTGCCGCCAGTGTGCCGCCGCGCCCTATGTAGAAATGCGCGTGCGCGCGAGCGCTCAAGGCAGCGAAGGCTTGCGGCTAGAGGTCTTTCTTGATTCGATCCGTATCGCGCTTTAGCTGACCCAGCAATGGGCCGCTGTGCTCAAACACCATCCACGAGTACGTGCGTTCCTTCTTGAAAAAGTACTTGTCGATTCTCATTGGCTCGGCGAGCTTTGGAAAGAGATGGATTTTTTCTGTCGGCATTTCCATCGAGTTCTTTTCCTTGGCCCACCATTCATATCCGCCACCAGGAACCCTCACATCGGGCGACCAGTATTTCGATTGCATGGCAGCAGCAACTCGCAAGTAAATCGACTCCGGGAAGTAAACCGTAATCTCCGATAGTAGTTCGTCGATGTAGGTCAGGTGGACGAGGCATTCTTCCTCTGTGATTTTCGAGAGGAACGCGCAGAACATTTGCCCATTGCGCGGCCCAACGCATGCGTCCGTCGCCTCTGCGGGAGCTTTGCTGAAATGGGTATTCAGCAAGATGCCTTGAAAGCCGAAGCGCCCAGGCATTTGCGCGCCTGCTTGGGAACAAATCAGCGAGCACCACATCGCTGCCGCAATCACCAATACTCGGCACATCAGCTTGCACATGGCTTTCTCCGCCTTTCCATTCGGCCTAACGTTCCGAAGGCGAGCGGGGTTTCTGCCTCTGTAGCAGCTCACTTAGAAGATGGATCAACCCGGCCTGTTGGATCACTTCCAAATGCTCCGGCGTCAATTTATCGATGGGCGTGTCCTCCATCGATTGCCAGAATTCCTCTGATTGCGGGGGCAATCCCCGCGATGCGTATTCCCCGACTACTGCTAGCACTTGTTGTGGTGTCATGCCCATCCCCTCAAATCGCGCCAGTGAATCTTAGCGCCGATTGCCGGAGCAAAATGCAACGGCCGCGTGGGTTTCAGACCAGCAAGCCGGCCGCCCCGGTCATTGCCGCCATCAGTTCCGGCAGCTTGTCGGCGTCAATCGTGATGCCCTTTCGGGTCGGCACATACTCAGTTCCCTGGCGCGGTCGATACCAGACCCGCAAGTCCACGACGCGCCGGCCCTTGTACTCCTGAACCGAAACGCGAACCTCTGCACCGTCTGCCTTGCGGAATGCTCCAACCTCAATCCGTTTCATCATTGCCCCCAAATTTCCCGTTCCCGCCGCTCCCGCAGCTATATAGCTGCTGCGGGAATCGCGGGAAAAGTTGGACAGTTCCCGAAGTTCCCGCAGCTTTCCCGTCGCGGGAATCTCGGGAAAGTCTCAAGGTATCCATACATAGCCCCCGTCAATCAAAATCAGCCCCTTGGCTTGCAGGCCGGTCAATGCCTGTTGTGCGCGTTCCGTCCGGCGCTTGGCATCACAGGCAAGGCGTTCCCGTGTGCCTTCTATGGCGGCATCCAGGGTCACAGCAGGACGGCCAAGAGGCAATCTGTCGGGCGCGTCGGCGGGGCGCGCGTCCCCAGCCTGGCGCAGCAGTTCGCCCAGGGCGTCCCATATCACCCGCATGTTCCCCGACTTGGGCGGCAGCACGCGGCGAAACTCGGCCTTGTGTTCCCCGGCCACCACCACGCAGGACGTTATCGGCTCGCCGTCGTCATGCTCGCCAATCTCCACCCGTTCCAGCTTGAACGGATGCGCCGCCCCGTCGTCGCCGTCCTTGGCCTTGGCGATGCGCCAGTCGCGGCGGTCGTCAATGCGTGAAACCTCAATGGCGGAATCAAGCGCAGCGTGCAGGCTGGAATGCCCGCGCAGTCCCTTGCTGGCATCCTTGCCGGAGTGATGCACCAGCAGCACCAGCCCGCCAAGTCTCGATTGCAGCCCCTTGGCGGCGGAGATGATGGCCCCCATGTCGACCACGCTGTTTTCATCGGCACCACTGGCGGCGCGGTTCAGGGTATCAATCACCAGCAGGCCAGCGGCGGCACCGGCAGCGGTCACGGCGGCGGCAATCTCGCCCAGGTCGTCGGCATTGCGCAGGTCGAAGGCTTGCATGACAAAGCGCAGTGCACCGGGCAGGTCGCGGCCATGATGCAGTTGCCACGCCTTCACCCGTTGCGAAAATCCCGCCTCGCCTTCCAGCGCCACATAGACCACAGGCGCGGCCTTCACCCGGCACTCGAACCAGTCCAGCCCACCAGCCACGGCAGCGGAAAGGTCGAGGGCAAGGAAGCTCTTGCCTGATCCGCTGGCACCAAACAGCGCGGCGAGGCCATCGGCCGGCAGTACGCCACGCACCAACCAGTGCAGCGGCGGCGCGTTCACCACCTCGTCGGCGCGCATCACGCGGTAACGCATGGGCGGGGTCTTGGGGTTCGCCAGCAGTTCCGACAGCGCCGCGTCGTCATAGTCGGCCGCGTAGTCGTTGGCGTCATAGTTCGCGGGCGTGTTTTCCGGTAGCTCAATCCACGCCCCACCGAAAGCGCGGGCAATGGCGGCGGCTTGGTTTTCCTTGCCACGGTCAGGCACCACCACCAGCGGCAGCGACGGATACCGCGCACGCAAGGCTTGCGCCGCCGTCGCCATGCGGCCGGCACCGAAGGCCACCACTGCCGCGCACCCGGTAGCCCGATGCACTGCCCAGGCTTGGCCGATACCTTCCACGATGTAGAGGCGGGCAGACTTCGCCGCGTCGCCCACCACGAACAGGCCATCACCGAATGGCGCGCCGGGCATGTTCAGTTTCTTGCCGATACCGGGCGGCGGAATCAGTTGCAGGGTTCGCAGTTCGCCATCCAGTGACAGGACAGGCACCACCAGCCAGCCCGCGACGGATTGGCCGGCCACCGTCGCCGTGTCGCCAGCGCCGACTATTCGCAGTCCGTCGGGCCTGCCGCGCTTGGCGACGACGTAGCCATGATCCGCGCTTGCCGGCTCGCACCTGGCCCACAGGTCGGAAACTGCCGGATTCGGCCTTGGCGCGGTTTTCTCGGGCGGCTTGGGCTTGGGTGTCGGTCGTGAGGCTTGACGCGGCCCCTGCCCTTGTCGCAGCCCCTTGGCGGGGTCTTGCCATCCGGCATCAAGGGCCATCTTGAACAGCGTTGCCGCCGTCGTGCCGCCGTCGGGCGTCACCTTGGAAAACTGCATTTCCACGTCACGGCGTCCCTTGTAGTTCGGCGCGGCGCTGCTCCAGGCGTCAATGTCGTCAATGGTCAATCCGGCAGCGATGGCGGCGCGGCCTGCCGCGTGCCATTGGTCAATCGACATACCGGGGTCGAGATGGCAAAGCGCACTCAAGGCGCGGGCGGTATCGCTCATTGCTTTGCCCTCCGCGTCAATGCGCGGATCACCTTGCGGCGGTCGGTCGCGGTCAGATGGTAGATACCGCGCTTGACTTCGCGCCCGTCGCGGTCGAGTACCGGGGCTTTGTCGCACGGTATGGACAGACCACGGCGGCGCAGCCTGTCAATCATGTCGGGAAAGTTGCTGCACCCCGCCGCACGGTCGCCATGCTCACGCGGCAGCGGTCGGCGCAACAGGGCATCCAGGGTGCGAAGCTCGCGGGGGTTGTCGGTCAGGTGAAACTCGGTATCATTCGCCTGTCGTTCCTCGCGCCCGCCCCCGTCCCCACGGAAGTCAGCGGGCGCGGTCATTTCAGGGCCACCACCTTGTGCGACTCAATCCAGCGGTCGAGGGCTTCCAGGTCAAGCAACACCTTTGCGCCAAGCTGAACCCAAACCCCGGCCGGCCCCGTGCCGTTGCCCTTGATGATTTCGCCCGCGCTGCTCTTGCGGTCGAATGCCTTGAATTTCAAATCACGCAAGGCAGCAGGCGAGAATGCCGGCCGAAGTTCGGCAGCTTGGTTGATGGTCACATAGCGGGCAACGGGTGCCGCCATCGTCGGGGGGATTGCCAGCGCGGAAGCTGGCGCTTGATGCGATGCGATTGCTTGCATGTCTCATTCTCCGAAGTTGAGGAAACTTGCCAACTTCGGCGCGTAGCGGTATGCATTGCGCCTAGTCGGTGGAGGAATGAAACTGCTCTAAGGTAGTGGGTCGTCTAGGAGTGGGGGAGTGGGAAACCCACTAACCCACTAGCAACCATGCGGGTTAGCGGGCTACTGGCCTCGATAGGTTTCCGCGTTTTGAACATCAATCTGCTGCGCGTCGCGGGCCGCTTGCCATGCTGATTTGAACGTGTCGGATGTAAATCGGCACGGATCAGCGGCCAACTTATCCAGGCACTCGCGCCGAATTGCAGCCTTGCCACCGTATGGCACCGACAGCGGGTCATAACCAAGTTGCTGCGCTGTTTCCACAATGGCGGCGATTCTGGCCTCCGTTCGATTGGCGCTCGCCGTCTCACCAGCGCCACCAGTGGCCGGAGTGGCTTGCTCAGTGCCGTCGAATTGCACGCCATGAAACCGGCTCGGTAACTCCAGGCCCTTTGTCTTGGCCCATGCAATGACAGCACTTGGCGCAGCCGGAAACGAAATGCTCCCGGCCTGGCTCGATGCTTTGAGTAGCTCCACTATTTGGAATGCCGCCTTGCTAGCTGGATGATCCCCGCACATTTGCGTGCACAACTCTGTAGCGAATGCTCCGTAGCGTTGCTCCATTCCATGCGGATCCATCCCGCACAAAAGCCACGCAGCATCGTAGGGCTTCCACGCGTCCATCTTCAGCCAGTAGTGCGCGGCTTCTTCGGTCAGTTCCGGGAATTCGTAGACGGTCATTTCGCACCACCTGCCACGCCCATGCGCGCGGCCAGTTTGTCGCCCAATTCGGTCACGCGGTCGGGCGCAAGGTGCGAGTAACGCAGGCTCATGGCGAGTGTCTTGTGACCCAGGACGCGGGCAACTTCGATTGCCGACACTCCGGCCATCGTCAAGTAGCTGGCGGCGGTATGGCGCAGGTCGTGCCAGCGAAAGTCCGAAGTCAGTACGGGCGGCGCTTCGTCGTTGGCGGCGGACTTGCCGCGCCCCTTGCGCGTTGCTTTGCGCACGTCGATTCCGGCCAGCACAAGCGCGGCCTTCCACGGCTCGCGCAACTCAAGTTCCTTGCAATCCACTGGCGGCGGAAACACTCGGTCGTCGTCAATCTGGCGCACCTTGTTGCGGGCCTTGAGTAGTTCCACAATCTCACCCGACAGCGGCAGGGCGCGGCCGGCGTTGTTCTTTGTCTCGCCCTGGTGCAGCGTGATGGTGCGGCGCTTGAAGTCGATTTGCGACCAGCGCAAGCCCAGGATTTCCCCCTTGCGCGCTCCGGTCGTCAGCGCCAGCAGGACAGCGGGCAGCAGGTCGGAATGCGACGAGGCGCGTACGGCATCCAGCAAGCGCGGCAACTCGTCATCACTCAGGAACCGCACACGGCCCCCGGCCTCTTTCGTCTTGGTCACACGCTCGCAGGGGTTGCGCTCAATCCAGCCCAATTCCTTGACGGCGTAACTCATGGCCGACGACAGCGCGGCAATGGTGCGGTTCACGTCCGCCCCGCTACGCTGCCCGCCGCCGCGTTGTTTCGGAGTGGCCAGCAGTTCATCACGCCATTCCGCGATTCTGGCCGGCGTGATGGTGTCTAGCATTTCCGCCCCTGCCTTCGCCCGCCACCATTCAAGCTGGCGCTTAACCTCGCTCCAGGACTTGAGGCGCGGCGAAGCGGCTTTCTCGTACTTGTCGAAAAGCTCGCCTAGGGGTTTCAGCTTGGCGGCGCTGAAGTAGCGGCCGGCCTTCATATCGCGTTCCGTTTTCGATCCCCACTCGCGGGCATCGGTCAGGCGGTCGAATGTCGCAGTCGCGGTCGGATGCCCCTTGAGGCGAACCATCACGCGGTAGCTGGTCGTGCCGTCGTCGTTCTTGCGCTTTTGAACTGTTGCCATGATTGCCCCCGTTGGTTATGCAGGACTGATAGCAACAGATTAAAACAAGGGGCAATAAATTGCAACAACAGAATTGCAATCTGTAGGCGCTTTCACTTACAACACTGTTTTATTGATGCTTTTGCATGTCTCAACAAACGCGAGGCACGCTGGCGGAACATCACACCCCAAATAATGCGAGTTATCCACAGAAAAACGGCGGGCCATCCGGTCGGGCCAGGGGCGAACTTGAAGGATTGATTTTGCTGCTCGTAGCTGGCCGGCACTGTGCCGCCAGTGTGCCAAATGAAAAGGCCTCGAAGGTCGGAAACCCTGCGAGGCCTTGGTATTACTGGTGCTGTTGGCCGGAATCGAACTGGCGACCTACTGATTACGAATCAGTTGCTCTACCAACTGAGCTACAACAGCGTCCTGAAAGGCCGCGAATTATACCTGCTGGCAACAGCGCGTGGCAACGTGGCGGGCGGTCTTCCACCGCTGGCGCTTATCCGGCCAGCAGTTCCTTGGGCAAGGGGAAATTGACGTTCTCCTCGACACCCGAGAGGGTCTCGATGCTGCCCGCACCCAGGGCGCGCAGCCGTTCCACCACGCCGTTGACCAGCACCTCGGGCGCCGATGCGCCCGCCGTGACGCCGATCCGCCCCTTACCCGCCAGCCAGGCGCCGTCGATCTGGTCCGCCCCGTCGACCAGGTAGGCCGGGACGCCGCCGATTGCCGCGACCTCGCGCAGGCGGTTGGAGTTGGAACTGTTCTTCGAGCCGACCACGATCACCACGTCGACCTTGCCGGCCATCGCCTTGACCGCATCCTGGCGATTCTGCGTGGCGTAACAGATGTCGTCCTTGCGCGGACCGATGATGGCCGGAAAGCGCGCCGTCAGCGCGTGCACGATCACCCGCGCGTCGTCGACCGACAGGGTGGTTTGCGTGACGTAGGCCAGGGGCGCCGTGCCGCCAGCGCCGACTTCCAGCGACGCGACGTCGTCGACGTTCTCCACCAGGTACATGCGGCCGGTGGCCTGGCCCATGGTCCCTTCCACTTCGGGGTGGCCCTTGTGGCCGATCATCACGATCTCGTAGCCCTGCTTGTGCAGGCGCGCCACTTCCAGGTGCACCTTGGTCACCAGCGGGCAGGTGGCGTCGAACACCTTGAGGCCACGCTTGTCCGCTTCGATGCGCACCGACTGCGGCACGCCGTGGGCGCTGAATATCACCGTGGCGCCGTCCGGAACCTCGTCGAGGTCTTCGACGAACACGGCCCCCTTGGCCTTGAGGCCATCGACCACGTAGCGGTTGTGCACCACTTCATGGCGGACATAGATCGGTGCACCGAACTTTTCCAGCGCGCGTTCGACGATGGCGATCGCGCGTTCGACGCCGGCGCAGAAACCACGGGGGTTCGCAAGGAGTATCTGCATCACAGGCCTCCGCCGGGCCGTCCCAAGGAGGCCTCGGCAAAAATTGGTTGGCCGCCGCCTGGCGGCGGAACCGTGGTCGCCCCTTCCCACGGGGAAGGGGTGGGGGGATGGGTGGTCACAAAATTCCGATGATTTCGACTTCGAAGCGCACCGGCTTGCCGGCCAGCGGATGGTTGAAATCGACCAGCACCGCTTCGTCATCCAGTTCGCGCACGATGCCGGTAAATTTGTCGCCGTTGGGTGCGGCGAACTGGATCAGGCCGTGCAGTTCGGGGCTGGAGTCGGGCGGCAGCGCCGTGCGCGCCATGCGCTGGGTCAGTTGCGGATTGTGTGCGCCGAAGGCCTGGTCGGGCTCGAGCAGGAACACGTGACGTTCGCCGACATTGACGCCGATCAGGCAGTGCTCCAGCGTCGGCGCCAGTTCGCCGTTGCCGAGCTGCAGCGTCGCCGGAGTCGAATCGAAGGTGCTCACCAGTTCCGTGTCGTCGCCGGTGGCGACACGGTAGTGCAGGGTGATGAGGTTGCCGGCGCGTACGGTCTCGGTCATGGGGTGCCCGTTTCAGTTTCCTTGCCGTAGCGGAACTGATGCCAGAGCATCAGCACCACGCCGACGGTGATGGCCGAATCGGCCACGTTGAAGGCCGGCCAATGATAGCCCGCCAGGTGAAAATCGAGGAAGTCGACCACGGCGTCGAAGCGCAGGCGGTCAATCACATTGCCGATCGCGCCGCCGAGGATCAGCGACAGGGAGGTCGGCAGCAAGCGCTCCTGCGCGTGGTGGCGCAGCATGCTCAACAGCCAGGCCGAGATACCCAGCGCGAGGGCAACGAAGAACCACTTCTGCCAGCCGCCGGCGCCGGCCAGGAAGCTGAAGGCGGCGCCCGAGTTGTAGACCAGGACGAGGTTGAAGAAGGAGGTCACGCTCAGGCTTTCCATCAGGCGGAAGCTCGCCAGCACCCAGGCCTTGCTGGCCTGGTCGAGCAGCACCACGAAAGTTGCCAGCGCCAGCCAGCGCGCGAGCCTAGGCAATCTCGCGCGCCTCGCCGGCGCCGAACAGGTTGGACGTGCAGCGTCCGCACAACTCGGGATGCCCGGCATCGTGGCCGACGTCCTCGCGCCAGTGCCAGCAGCGCCCGCACTTCGCGTGGGGGCTTGCCGTCGCCGAAATCGCCGTGTCGCCGGCGCCGACTTTTTCAAGCGTCACCTTCGAGCAGATGAGGACGAACTTCAGGTCGTCCCCCAGCGCGGCCAGCAGGTCGTAGGTATCCGGCGCGACGCTCAGGCTGACTTCAGCCTGCAGCGAGGAACCGATCTTGCCGGCCGAACGCAGTTCCTCGAGCACCCGGGCGACGTCGCCGCGCAGTACGCGTATCGCCTGCCACCGTGCCACCAGCGCCGACTCTTCGGCCTGCTGGGGCAGTTCGTGCCAGGTCGACAGCATCACGCTGTCGCCCTGCTTCAGCGTCGTCCAGATTTCTTCGGCGGTGAAGCTGAGCACCGGCGCCATGAGGCGCGTCACGGTTTGCAGGATGTGCCACAACGCGCTTTGCGCCGAACGCCGAGCCCGCGAGTTCTCCGCCGCGGTGTACAACCTGTCCTTGAGGATGTCGAGGTAGAAGGCGCCAAGGTCTTCCGAGCAGAAGTTCATCAGGCCCTGCACTACCTTGTGGAACTCGAAGCGCGCGTAGTCCGCCGTGCACTGCGCCTGCAAAGCCCGCGTCAGGGCCAACGCGTAGCGGTCGGATTCCAGCCATTGCGCGGGAGGCAGCATCTGTGTCGCCGGATCGAAATCGGCAGTGTTGGCGAGCAGGAAGCGCAGCGTGTTGCGCAGGCGGCGATAGACCTCGACCACGCGCGGCAGGATGGTCTTTTCGTCGATCGACAGTTCGCCCGAGTAGTCGGTGCTGGCCACCCACAGGCGCAGGATCTCGGCGCCCAGCGTGTCGGAGATTTTCTGCGGCGCAACCACGTTGCCCTTCGACTTGGACATCTTCATGCCCTTGCCGTCGACCACGAAGCCGTGCGTGAGAAGTGCGTTATACGGCGCGCGGCCGTCGATCGCGGCGCCGGTCAGCAAGCTGGAATGGAACCAGCCGCGATGCTGGTCCGAGCCTTCGAGGTAGAGGTCGGCCGGATAGGCGCTCTCCTCGGCATGCGAGCCGCGCAAGACCGTCCTGTGCGTGGTGCCGGAATCGAACCAGACATCGAGCGTGTCGCGCATCTTGTCATAGTTCACGGCATCGGCGCCGAGCAGTTCGGCCGCGTCGAGCTTGAACCAGGCGTCGATGCCCTCCTTTTCGATCCTCTGCGCCACGGATTCGAGCAGTTCCAGCGTACGCGGGTGCGGCTCACCGGTCTCCTTGTGCAGGAAGAAGGGAATCGGTACGCCCCAGTTGCGCTGGCGCGAAACGCACCAGTCGGGCCGGTTGGCGATCATCGCGTGCAGCCGCGCCTTGCCCCAGTCGGGGTAGAAGGTAGTCGCTTCGACGGCGGCCAGCGCCTTGTCGCGCAGCGTGCCGCCGCCTTCGACGGGGATCCGGTTCATGCCGACGAACCATTGGGTCGTGGCACGGTAGATGATTGGCGTCTTGTGGCGCCAGCAGTGCATGTAGCTGTGCGTGATCTCTGCGCTGCCGAACAGTGCGCCGACCTCGGCCAGCTTCTCGATGATGACCGGATTGGCCTTCCAGACGAACATGCCGCCGAAGAAGGGCAGGCTGGCCGCAAACACGCCGTCGCCCTGCACCGGGGTGAGGATCTCGTCGTTGTGCATGCCGTGCTTCTTGCAGGAGTCGTAGTCCTCCAGGCCATAGGCCGGCGCGCTATGCACGATGCCGGTGCCGGCGTCGAGCGTGACGTAGTCGCCCAGATACACGGGCGAGGCGCGGTCGTAGAGCGGATGGCGGAAGGCCACCTGGGCCAGCGCTGCGCCCTGGCAGGCGCCCAGTACCTTGCCGTCGAGGCCGAAGCGCTGCAATGCCGCGCCGCGCAATTCGGCGGCGAGGATGATGCAGCCGCGCGCCGTCTTGACCAGCTCGTAGGTGAATTCGGGATGCATGTTGAGCGCCTGGTTGGACGGGATGGTCCACGGCGTGGTGGTCCAGATCACCGTCCAGCAGTCACCCTCGGGCAGCGCCGCGATGCCGAAGGCATGGGCCACGCGTTCGCGCTCGCCGTCGGCCAGGCGAAAGCCGACGTCGATCGCCGGCGATTTCTTGTCCTGGTACTCGACCTCGGCTTCGGCCAGCGCCGAACCGCAGTCGAAGCACCAATTCACCGGCTTCAGTCCCTTGAACAGGTAGCCGCGGGTGTAAAGCTCGCCCACCGCGCGGATCTCGTCGGCCTCGTTGCGAAAGGCCATGGTCAAGTAGGGATTGCCCCAATCGCCCAGCACGCCGAGGCGGATGAAGTCCTTCTTCTGCCGCTCTACCTGTTCGGCGGCGAAAATTCGGCACAACTCGCGCGCCTTGTCGGCGGGCAGGTGCTTGCCGTGGGCCTTCTCGATCTGGTGTTCGATCGGCAGGCCATGGCAGTCCCAACCCGGCACATAGGGCGCGTCGAAGCCGGCCAGCGTCTTGGAGCGGACGATGATGTCCTTGAGGATCTTGTTCACCGCGTGGCCGATGTGGATGTCGCCATTGGCGTAGGGCGGACCGTCGTGCAGGACGAAGCGCGGGCGCCCCTTGGCCGCGGCGCGGATCTTCTGGTAGAGCTTCTGCTCCTGCCACCGGGCGATCCAGCCGGGTTCCCGCTTGGCGAGGTCGCCGCGCATCGGAAACGCCGTGTCGGGCATGTTGAGGGTCTTGCGGTAATCAGCCATGGGTCTTGCCGTCGTTTAGCGTGAAAAAAGCGCGCACGTCTGCGACGTCGCGGGCGATCTGGGCCTTGAGCGCATCGAGGGAATCGAACTTCGCCTCGCTGCGCAGCTTGTGCAGGAAATTCACGTCGACGTGGCGGCCGTATATGTCGCGGTCGAAATCCAGCAGATGCACTTCGAGCACCGGCTTGAGGCCCTCGGCAATGGTCGGCCGCACACCGATGTTGGCGGCGCCCGGCAGCGGCCTGTCATCGATGCCGGAAACGGTCACGGCGAACACCCCGGACAGCGGCAGACGCTTGCGCTTGACCTGGATGTTGGCGGTCGGAAAGCCTATGGTGCGGCCGATCTTCTTGCCGTCCATGACGCGGCCGGCGATGACGAAGGCGCGCCCGAGCAGTTGCTCGGCGCGTTCAATGTCACCCGCGGCCAGCGCCTCGCGCACCGCCGAACTGGAAACCCGGATGCCGCCGAGGTCGACCGTGTGCATCGCCTCGACCACGAACCGGTGCTCCTGCCCGGCCCGCTGCAGCATCGCGAAATCGCCGCCGCGCGCCTTGCCGAAGCGGAAGTCGTCGCCGATGATCAGGTGCCTGACCGACAGGCCCCGAACGAGGATCTGCTCGATGAACTGCTCGCCCGTGAGCGCCGCCAGCTTGCGATCGAAACGGCAGACATGCACACGATCGACGCCGGCCTCGGCCAGCAGTTCGATCTTGTCGCGCAGGCTGGCCAGGCGAGGCGGCGCCTGGTCCGGCGCGAACAGCTCGCGTGGGTGCGGCTCGAAGGTCAGCACGGTCGCCGGCAGCGCGAGTTCGCGCGCCTTGGCCGTCAATTCGGCCAGCAGGGCGCGATGGCCACGGTGTACGCCATCGAAGTTGCCGATGGTCAGTACCGTGGACGTCGTTGCGCGCCCGGGGACACCGCGAAAAACCAGCATGGAATTGAGGCCGCAGGGAAAGCGGCGAATTATATCAATCCAGCCGCGCCAGCTTGGACTTCGCCAGCGGGGGATTCTTCGCGAAGTAGCGACGGATGCCGCGCAGGATGGCCTCGGCCATCTGGTCCTGGTAGGCCTCGTCGTTGAGCCGTTTCTCTTCCTCGGGATTGGAGATGAAGGCGGTTTCGATCAGGATCGAGGGAATGTCCGGCGCCTTCAGCACGGCGAAGCCGGCCTGTTCCACGTGGGCCTTGTGCAGGGTGTTGATGCGCCCCAGTTCGCCCAGCACGTCCTTGCCCAGCTTGAGGCTGTCGTTGATGGTCGCGGTCTGCGACAGGTCCAGCAGGGTGCGTGCGAGGTAAGGGTCCTTGACGCCCAGGTTGACCCCGCCGACCAGGTCGGCCGAATTCTCCTTGTTCGCAAGCCAGCGCGCCGCCGAACTGGAAGCGCCGGTCTCCGAAAGGACGAAGACGCTGGATCCGCGCGCCGTCGGTTTGACGAAGGCATCGGCATGGACCGAAACGAAGAGGTCTGCCTGCACCCGGCGCGCCTTCTGCACGCGGCTTTGCAGGGGAATGAAATAGTCGCCGTCGCGCGTCAGCACGGAACGCATGTTCGGCGTGGCATCGATCTTTTCCTTGAGGCGGCGCGCGACGGAGAGCGTCACATGCTTTTCGTAGCTGCCGCCGCGACCGATCGCGCCCGGATCCTCGCCGCCGTGTCCGGGATCGAGGACGATGGTCAGCATGCGCGCGACATCGGGCTTCGGTTCGGGCTTGTCAGCTTCGACCGGGGGCTTGCCTGCCTGCCTGGTCTCTACCTTCGGGGCCGACCCGTCGGACTTTTCCAGCAGCGCCATCAGCGGATCGACCGGTTCGGCGGGAAAGAGGTCGAGCACCAGCCGGTGGCCGTATTCGCCCACCGGCTTCAGCGCGAAGACCTGGGGCTTGACCTCGCCCTTGAGCTCGATCACCACGCGCACCACGCCCGGCTTGTTGCGTCCGGCGCGGATCAGCCTGATGTAGGGATCGGCTTCGATGATTTTGGACGGCAGCGACTGCAGCACGGAATTGAACTCGATGCCCTCGATGTCCACTACCAGTCGCTCCGGGTCCTTTACCAGCAGGTGGCTGTAGCTGATCGGCCGGTCATGCTCCAGCGTCACCCGCGTGTAGTCGCGCGCCGGCCAGACACGCACCGCAAGGATGCTGCCAGCCGCCGTGGCGCCAGCGCCGACTCTTGAAACCAGCAGCGTCAGGCCGGCGGCGGCGAACTTGAGGACCTCACGCCGGCGAGGCATGTGCGTCCCCGATCGGTGGCAGCTGCGATGCTTGCGATGCGGCCCGCCGCGCCCGCGGCGGCGGGCAGTTGCAATTCAATTCGCATATCGGCGGCAGGCAGGTAAGGCGCGGCCTTGTCGGGCCATTCGACCAGACAGATGCCGCTTCCTGAAAAATATTCGTCGAGCCCCGCATCGAGATACTCTTCCGCCTGATTGAATCTATAAAAATCAAAGTGATAGAAGTGTAATCCAGAAAGGGGATGAACTTCAAGCATCGTGTAAGTAGGGCTTTTGACAGGGCCGGACTCGCCGGCCGCGCGCAACAACCCGCGCACCAGCGTCGTCTTGCCGGCGCCGAGGTCGCCTTCCAGCCAAATCACCGTGCCAGGCGTGAGATGCGCCGCCAGCGCGGCACCCAGGGCCAGCGTGGCGGCCTCGTCGGGCAGGGCTAACGTAAGATGGTCGGCATGCATGTCGATGGCGAAGACTCTGGACTACTGAAGGAAAAAATCCGGGGCTGGGGCAAGGACCTCGGCTTCGATGCGATCGGCTTTTCCGCCACTGCCATCGACGATGCTGCCGAAAACCTGTCGGCATGGCTCACCGCGGGCTGCCATGGCGACATGGATTATATGGCGGCGCATGTCACGGACGCCGGCAACAAGCGCGCACTGCCGACCGAACTGGTGCCCGGCACCCGCAGCATCATCACCGCGCGCATGAATTACCGTAGCGCCAGCGCCGACCCCCGGGCCGTTCTCGCCGACGGCGAACTCGCCTTCGTCTCGCGCTACGCGCTGGGCCGCGACTACCACAAGCTGTTGCGCAGCCGGTTGCAGCAACTCGCCGACCGCATCACCGCCGAGATCGGCAGCTTCGCCTATCGCGCGTTCACCGACTCGGCGCCGGTCATGGAAGTCGAGCTTGCGCGCAACGGCGGACTGGGCTGGCGCGGCAAGCACACGCTGCTGCTCGATCGCCACGCGGGTTCCTGGTTCTTCCTTGGCGAACTATTCACCGACCTGCCACTGCCACCCGACACGCCGGTCACCGACCATTGCGGCACCTGCCGCGCCTGCCTCGATGCCTGTCCGACACAAGCCATCGTTGCGCCCTGGCGACTCGATGCACGGCTGTGCATTTCCTACCTCACCATCGAGCACAAGGGCAGCATTCCCGCAGCATTGCGCTCGCAGATGGGCAACCGCATCTACGGCTGCGACGACTGCCAGTTGGCCTGCCCCTGGAACCGTGACGCGCCATTGACGCGCGAAAGCGATTTCGCGCCACGCCACGGCCTCGACCAGGCCCGACTGGTCGAGCTCTTCGCCTGGGAGGAATCCGACTTCAATGAACGACTGGCGGGTTCGCCCATCCGCCGCATAGGCCATGAACGCTGGCTGCGCAACATCGCGGTGGCGCTGGGCAATGCGCCGGACAGTGACGAAGTGATCAGTGCGCTGCGCTCACGCGCCGACCATCCGTCGGCCCTGGTGCGCGAGCACGTGGCCGTGGCGCTGCAGCGCCACGGTGCGGAAAGCTAGCCTCGCGCCACGGGCCGCGCCGGATCGGCGCACCACTCGCTCCACGATCCGGGATAGAGCTTCGAACCCGACAGGCCGGCCAACTCCATCGCCAGCAGGTTATGGCAGGCGGTCACGCCCGATCCGCACTGCTGCACCACCTGCTCCGGCGGGCGGTCGCCCAGCAGCGCGGCGAACTCGGCACGCAATTCGCCGACCGGCTTGAAGAAGCAGCCGTCGTCGTCAAGGTTGTCGAAATAAAAACGATTCACCGCGCCCGGTATGTGGCCGCCCACCGGGTCCAGCGTCTCGTTCTCGCCCCGAAAACGTTCCGGGCTGCGCGCGTCGAGCATCAGCATGCGAGGCGAGCCGAGCTCGGCCAGCACCCGGCCGACATCCACCGCCATATCGCGCGGACGCGGCACGAACTGGCGTGGCGCCACTGCGGAGATGGTTGCCTCCAGCGCCCGCTTGCTGCGCTTCCAGCCGGCCAGCCCGCCATCGAGCACCGCCACCCGCTCGTGCCCCAGCCAGCGCAGCAGCCACCACAGCCGCGACGCGAAGATGCCACCTTCATTGTCGTAGGCCACCACCTGCGTCTCCTGATCGACACCGCATTCGGACATGCGGCGGGCGAATGCGTCCGCGTCCGGCAGGGGATGGCGGCCGTTGCTGCCGTTCGTCGGCCCCGACAGGTCGTCGTCGAGGTGCAGGAACAGCGCACCGGGAATGTGCCCCTGGGCATGGGCCTGGCGCCCGTACTGCGTGTTGCGCAGGTCGTGACGACAATCGAAGACGCGCCACTCGGGATGCGCGGTGAGTTCCGCGACAGTGATCAGGTGCCGCGACGCAGCCTCGCTCACGGGACAGCCCTCCCCCCAGCCCCCTGCGCAAGGCAGGGGGTGACGATGGTTCGCCGCTGCGCGGCTCCACAATTCGGCTGCGCCGCCCTTGGGGCGGCCCGGCGGGCGGCGCTCATGAGTCGGCTTCCGCCAGCCAAGCCCGGGCCTCGGCCTCGTCCTCGAACACGGTGACGTCGGCATTGACGAAAAGCTGCGACAGCCAGGCGCTCCACGCCACCCACTGGCTGTTGGTGATGACCGCGATGCGCCGGAAGTCGCCCGAGTGCTCCTTGGAAAAGCGGATTTCCTCCCACGCCACGTCCAGCGTGAAATCCGCCATGTCGCGCAGGTCGACCAGCAGATTGACCGGCCCCGAAAACTTGATCTCGTGCAACACGAGCTCCTCGAATTCCATGAAATCGGCCAGCGTGAACTCGCCGAACACGGCGAATTCGACGAGATGGCCCTGATGCTGTGTCGTGATCATTTTGGTTCTCCTTCTCGCGAAGAATATCAGCGGGGAGCAAAAAGACAATGGCAATCCTGCGACCCGGCGTGAATCCCGCGCAGGACAGCAGGCAATAGCCACGGAAGAAACGACAAGGGCCCGCGAACGGGCCCCTGGATTGCGCAGTGCTGGAAGCAGCCGCTTACTTCTTGGCCTTCTTGCCCGACACGGCCAGCTTGAAGCCGGCGCCCGCGCTGAACTTCGGCACGGTGGTGGCGGCGATCTTGATCGCGGCGCCTGTCTTCGGATTCTTGCCGGTACGCGCCGCGCGCTTGGCGGATTTGAAAGTGCCGAACCCCACCAGCGTGACGGGGTCGCCCTTCGCTACGGATTTGACGATCGCGGCCATCGCGGCATCGAGCGCCTTGCCTGCGGCAGCCTTGCTAATGTCGGCTCCCTTGGCGGTAATTTCGATCAGTTCAGCCTTGTTCATTCTCTGGTTTCCTCCGGATATATTGTTGGGGCAGCCCGCCCAAAAAATATTCTAAACCCATTGCCCATGCGAAGTGGAAGGTTTTTTATGCGGATGGCGCAGCGCTGCCCGCGATGATTCCGCCACCCAGGCACACTCGCGATTCGTAGAGCACGAGCGACTGTCCGGGCGTCACCGCCCATTGCGGAGCGGCAAAGAACACCTCGCACCGCTGCGCATCGACACGCTCGACTTGGCAGGCTGCATCGGGCTGCCGATAGCGGGTTTTCGCGGCATAGACCCAATGCGAATGCGGCGCCCGCCCCGACACCCAGGACAGGTCCATCGCTTCCAGGCTGCCCGCAAGCAATGCCGGATGCTCGTGACCCTGCACCACCCAGAGGATGTTCCGCTCCATGTCCTTGCCGGCGACGAACCACGGTTCCTCCGGTGCGCCCCTGACCCCGCCGATGCCCAGGCCTTCGCGCTGGCCGAGCGTGTAGTACATCAGGCCCTCATGGCTGCCGACCACGCGGTCGGTGCCGAGCACCCGGATTTCACCCGGCTGCTTCGGCAGGTAGCGCGCGAGGAACTCGCGGAAGGGCCTTTCACCGATGAAGCAGATGCCGGTCGAATCCTTGCGCGCGTGGTTGGGCAGGCCGGCTTCCTGCGCGATCCGCCGCACCTCGCGCTTGTACAGGTGGCCGACGGGAAACAGGGTCTTCGCCAGTTGCGCCTGGTTCAGCCGGTGAAGGAAATAGCTCTGGTCCTTGTTGCCGTCCTCGCCCTTGAGCAACTGCCACTCGCCTAGGAATTCGCGCACCTGGGCATAGTGGCCGGTGGCGATCTTGTCGGCACCCAGCGCCAGGGCGTGGTCGAGGAAGGCCTTGAACTTGATTTCGGAATTGCACAGCACGTCCGGATTCGGCGTGCGGCCGGCCTGGTACTCGCGCAGGAAATCGGCAAAGACGCGCTCGCGGTATTCGGCGGAAAAATTCACGGCCTCGAAATCGATGCCGATCACGTCGGCGGCGGCTGCGGCATCGACCACATCCTGGTTCGCCGAACAGTATTCGTCGCTGTCGTCGCCCTCCCAGTTCTTCATGAACAGGCCGGTAACCTCGTAGCCTTCGCGCTTGAGCAGCAGCGCGGCAACCGACGAATCGACTCCGCCAGAAAGCCCGACAATGATTTTTCCCTTGGACATGGCGCTCAGTCGTAGTGTCGGATAAGGTCCAGCGGAAAGCGCCGACCGGCGAGCCAGTCGCTGACGCACTGCCAGACCAGCGGGCTGCGGTGACGGTCCGCACAAGCGCGAATCTCGTCCGGCGTCATCCAGACCGCGCGCAGGATGCCTTCGTCCAGCACGCGCCCGGCCTCGTGCGCACCGAGTTCGCCGCAAAACGCGAACCGCAGATAGGTGATGTCGCCTTGCGGTCGCTGCCACTGGTAGACGCCCACCAGTGCCGTCGGCGTGAAGTTCCAGGCAGTCTCTTCGAGGGCTTCGCGCGCGCAGGCCGCCAGCAGCGACTCGCCCTCGTCGAGATGGCCGGCGGGCTGGTTGAAGCGCAGGCCGTCATCGGTTTCCTCCTCGACCAGGAGAAAGCGCCCGTCGCGCTCGACCACGGCAGCGACGGTGACATTGGGTTTCCAGACTCGATTCATCCGCGCATTTTAGCGCCCCTGCTAAAATCACACTTTCAACCAACGCAATGCTGGAGACCCACCATGTCCATGGCCGACCGTGACGGCTTCATCTGGTACGACGGCAAGCTCGTGCCCTGGCGCGATGCCACCACCCACGTGCTGACGCATTCGCTGCACTACGGCCTTGCCGTATTCGAGGGCGTGCGTGCCTACAAGACCGTCTCCGGCACGGCGATCTTCCGCCTCAAGGAGCACACCGACCGGCTGTTCAATTCGGCGCACATCTACCGCATGCCAATGCCATACGACAAGCCGACGCTGATCGAAGCGCACAAGGAAGTCGTGCGCAGCAACAAGCTCGAATCCTGCTACCTGCGTCCGATCGCCTTCTACGGCTCGGAGAAAATGGGCGTCAGCCCGCGCGGCGCGGCGACCCACGTGTCGATCGCGGCCTGGCCCTGGGGCGCCTACCTCGGCGAGGAAGGCATGGAGAAGGGCATCCGCGTCAAGACTTCGAGCTACTCGCGCCACCACGTCAACGTGAACATGGCGCGCGCCAAGTTCGCCGGCACCTACGCCAATTCGATCCTGGCCAACATGGAAGCAACCGAGGACGGCTACGATGAGGCCCTGCTGCTCGACGTCGATGGCTTTGTCGCCGAAGGCGCGGGCGAGAACCTGTTCGTGATCAAGGACGGCGTGATCTATGAACCCGAGATCGCCTCGGCCCTGATGGGCATCACGCGCAACACCGTGATCACGCTGGCCGCCGAACTCGGCTACCAGGTAATTGCCAAGCGCCTCACGCGCGACGACATCTACATCGCCGACGAAGCCTTCTTCACCGGCACGGCGGCGGAAGTGACGCCGATCCGCGAACTCGACAATCGCACCATCGGCGCCGGCAGCCGCGGCCCGATCACGACCAAAATCCAGAGCCTGTTCTTCGACGTGGTGAACGGCAAGGTGCCGGCCCACGCCGACTGGCTCAGCTATATCTGATCGCCTTCCGGAGAACCCACATGAGCACTCTCGACGAAACCCAGCGCCAGGTCGCCGTGACCGCCCACGACCTGCCGCTGGCCTGCCCCAGGCCCGGCGCCCCCCTGTGGGCGCGCCATCCCAAGGTCTTCATCGACGTCCTGAAGAGCCCCACGGGCGAAGCGGCCTGTCCCTATTGCGGCACGCAGTACCGTTTCACCGGCGAACGGCCCAAGGGCCATCATTAAGGCGGGCCGCGCCACGCGGTCTGTCCTTCCGGCGTGAAGATACTGGTCGTCGCACCGTCCTGGATCGGTGACACGATCCTCGCCCAGCCACTCCTCGCGCTGCTCAAGCGCAATCATCCGACGGCCCGCATCGAAGTGCTGGCCGCGGCCTGGTCGGCGCCGCTGCTGGGGCGCATGTCCGAAGTCGACGCGGTCATCGCCAACCCCTTCCGCCACGGCGACTTCAATTTCGGCGCACGCCGTGCCCTCGGACACCGTCTCGCCAGCGCCGACTTCTCGCATTCCTTCGTCTTGCCGAACTCATGGAAGTCGGCACTGGTCCCCTACTTCGCTCGCATACCCCATCGCATCGGTTACCAGGGCGAGTCGCGCTACCTGCTGCTCAACGAGCGCCACCGGCTCGACCCCGTCCGCCATCCGCAACTGGCGCAGCGCTATGCGGCGCTGGCCGGCCCCTTGCCGGCGGACCTGCCGCAACCGCGACTGAATTCGACGCCCGGGCAACAGCAGGCGGCGCGCGAAGCGCTGGGCCTGCCCGCCGCTGCGCGGCCCGTGGTGTTCTGCCCGGGCGCCGAGTACGGCCCGGCCAAACGCTGGCCGGCACGTCACTTCGCAGCGCTGGCCAGACTGGTCGCCACGCCGGAGAATCCCGCATGGCTGGTCGGCTCGGACAAGGATGCCGCCGTCGGCGATGAAATCGCCGACGCGGCGCGAGGGTCGGCGCTCAACCTTTGCGGGCGCAGCACGCTGGAACAGGCCATCGACCTGATCGCGTCGGCCGAAGGCGTGGTGAGCAACGATTCGGGCCTGATGCATGTCGCCGCGGCGCTCGATCGGCCGCTGGTGGCACTCTACGGTTCTTCGTCGCCGACATACACGCCGCCCCTGTCGCCACGGGCACGCATCGTCTCGAAGAATCTGTCGTGCAGCCCCTGCTTCAAGCGCGAATGCCCGCTCGGACATTTCGACTGCATGAACGGCATCGCGCCCGAGCACGTCGCGCAAACCCTGCAGGCATTGCGCTGACCATGCCCGGCCAGAAGATCTTCGCCAGCCCGCAGGATGTCGAGGCGGCTTTCTACGAAGCGCTGGAGAACTCCGACCTGGAGGCCATGATGGCGGTCTGGGCCGAGGACGAAGAAGTGGTCTGCGTGCATCCGGGCGGCCCCCGCCTGGTCGGTTACAGCGAAATCCGCGAGGCCTGGCGACGGGTCTTTTCGGGCGGCGGAAAGCTTCGCGTCCGCCTTTCGCAACAGACCACGATCAGCACCCCGTTCGCGATGATCAGCACGCTGCTGGAAAGCATCGCCAAGGCCGACAACGAAAGCCAGAGCGCGCCTGTGGCCGCGACAAACGTCTATGTGCGCGGCGCGCTGGGCTGGCGCATGGTGGCGCACCACGCCTCGCCGGTGCCGCCGGCCAGTGTCGGCGACACGCCGCGCATCCTGCATTGAGGCCGTCCACCGACGCCGCACCCTACCAGGCAGCGGCGTGGCTGCCCGGTTGCCACGCCCAGACAATCTGGCCACTGCTGATCAAGGGACCAGTACCGCGCTATCGACGCGAACGCTGGGAAACGCCGGACGGGGATTTCGTCGACCTCGACTGGATCGACGGCGCGCCCGGCGCACCCTGCGTAGCGCTGTTCCACGGACTCGAAGGCAGCTCACGCAGCCATTACGCACGGCGCCTGATGCACACCGTGGCGCAACGCGGATGGCATGGCGTGGTGGTGCATTTTCGCGGCTGCTCGGGCGAGCCCAATCGCCTGCCGCGCGCCTATCACTCCGGGGATTCGGCCGAGATCGACTGGGTCCTGCGCCGCCTGCGCGGCCTGGGTCACCCCGCGCTATTCGCCGCCGGCGTGTCGCTGGGGGGCAATGCCCTGCTGAAATGGCTCGCCGAACAGGGCGCGGCGGCGGCCGATGTGGTCGACGCGGCCGCATCGGTCAGTGCGCCACTTGACCTGGCCGCCGCCAATCTGGCGCTGTCTTCGGGGTTCAACCTCG
The DNA here is from genome assembly GCA_016235805.1 of Rhodocyclales bacterium. Lineage (GTDB taxonomy): Bacteria > Pseudomonadota > Gammaproteobacteria > Burkholderiales > Rhodocyclaceae > Sulfuritalea. The sequence continues at coordinate 37,926 of JACRIY010000033.1, read as the reverse complement.
TCTATGCGCGGCATTTCCTGCGTACCCTGATCCCCGCGGCACGAGCCAAGGCGCAGCGGTTTCCCGGCCGCTTCGACTTGCGCCGCGCGGAGTCCGCGCGCACCCTGCGCGACTTCGACGATGCCGTCACCGCGCCACTGCACGGCTTCCTCGGCGCAGACGACTATTACGCGCGCAGCAGCGCCGGTCCGCTGCTCGGCGCCGTACGCACGCCGACTCTGCTGCTGCATGCGGCGAACGACCCATTCCTACCTATCGCGGCCATGCCGCGCCTGGACCAACTGCCGGCCGCCCTGACCCTGGAAATCCACCGCCACGGCGGCCATGTCGGCTTCGTACACGATGCCCTGCCGGGCCGCATCGACTGGTTGCCGCAGCGACTGCTGGCGCACTTTTCCGGTCAGTCGGCCGAATTCCGCTGCGTGCGATAATTCGCCTTATCTTCTTGCCCAAGCACCCGTCATGCAAACACCCGCCCCCGAGATTTTCAAGGCCTACGACATCCGCGGCATCGTGCGCACCACCCTGACCGCCGATACCGTGCGCCTGATCGGCATGGCCCTGGGCACCGAAGCCGTGTCGCGCGGCCTCAAGGCCATCGTCATCGGTCGCGACGGCCGGCTGTCCGGCCCGGCACTGGCCGGGGCGCTGGCGGACGGCATCACCGCCACCGGAGCCGACGTGATCGACATTGGCCGGGTGCCGACGCCGATGACCTATTTCGCTGCCCACGAGCTGGGGACCGGGAGTTGCGTCTCGGTCACCGGCAGCCACAACCCGCCCGAATACAACGGCCTGAAAATGGTGCTGGGCGGGCAAACGCTGTACGGCGAGATGATCCAGGACCTGCGCCGCCGTATTGCCAGCGCCGACTTTTGCGAGGGCCATGGCCACGTGCATCACGCCAGCGTGCGCCAGGCCTACATCGACCGCATCGTCGGTGACGTCAGGCTGGCGCGACCGATGAAGATCGTCATCGACTGCGGCAATGGCGTCGCCGGCAGCATCGCACCCGACCTGTTTCGTCGCATGGGTTGCACGGTAACCCAGCTTTTCTGCGAGGTCGACGGCAATTTCCCGAACCACCATCCCGATCCATCCAAGCCCGAAAACCTCGTCGACCTGCAGCGTGCCGTGCGTGAAACCGGCGCCGAGCTCGGGCTGGCTTTCGACGGTGACGGCGACCGCCTCGGCGTCGTCACCCGCGACGGCGAGATCATCTACCCCGACCGCCAGCTGATGCTGTTCGCTGCCGACGTGCTGACGCGCAACCCCGGCGCAGAGATCATCTACGACGTGAAGTGTTCGCGCTGGGTCGCCGAATCGATCCGCCACCAGGGCGGCCGACCGTTGATGTGGAACACCGGCCACGCCCTGATCAAGACCAAGCTCAAGGAAACCGGCGCGCCGCTGGCCGGGGAGATGAGCGGCCACATGTTCTTCAAGGAACGCTGGTACGGCTTCGACGACGCGCTCTACACCGGCGCGCGCCTGCTCGAGATCGTCTCGCGCTGGGAGGATTCCAACTGGCCGCTGAAGAACCTGCCCAACGCGATCTCGACGCCGGAACTCAACGTCAAGATGCAGGAAGGCGAGCCGCACGCGCTGGTGGCGAAGCTGCGCCAGGGTGGCAAGAAGCTGCTGCCGGGTGCAAAGGAGCTGATCACCATCGACGGCGTGCGCGCCGAGTATGCCGACGGCTTCGGCCTGGCCCGCGCCTCGAACACCACGCCGGTAATCGTGCTGCGTTTCGAGGCCGATACCCAGGCGGCGCTGCGCCGCATCCAGGACGAATTCCGGTCGGCGTTGAAAGCGATCTGGCCGGGGCTGGACACCGGCTTCTGAATCGATCACGGCGCCCGTCGCAGGCGCCGTGATGGCGCGAATCGCCGTACCGTCGGCGCCGACTCTTAGAGCTTGGCTTCGACCCAGGCCCGGACCGAGGCCAGCGCCGCCGGCAAGGCCGCCGGCTGGGTGCCGCCGGCTTGCGCCATGTCGGGCCGCCCGCCGCCCTTGCCGCCGACCTGCTGGGCGACGAAGTTGACCAGTTCGCCGGCCTTGAGCTTGCCGGTCAGGTCCGCAGTGACGCCCGCGATCAGGCTGACCTTGCCGTCGGCGCTGCTGCCCAAAACGATGGCCGCGCTCTTCAGCTTGTCCTTCAGTTTGTCCAGCGTTTCGCGCAGTGCCGTGGCGTCGGCGCCTTCGAGGATCGCCGCCAGCACCTTGGCGCCTTTTACTTCGGCGGCCTGATTCACGAGGTCGTCGCCCTGGGAAGCCGCGAGCTTCGACTTGAGGCGCGCGAGTTCCTTTTCCAGCGCCTTCGCATGGTCCATGATCTGCGCCACGCGCGCTGCGGCCTCGGCTGGCTGCGCCTTGAGTTCGGCGGCGACGGCGTCGAGCAGCGCCTGCTGTCGCTGCACGCTGGCCAGCGCCACGTCGCCGCAGACCGCCTCGATGCGCCGCACGCCGGCAGCGACGCCGGCCTCCATGACGATCTTGAACAGGCCGATGTCGCCGCTGCGGGCGACATGGGTGCCGCCGCACAGTTCGCAGGACGAGCCGATGTCGAGCACGCGCACTTCGTCGCCGTACTTCTCGCCGAACAGCATCATGGCGCCGGTCTTCTGCGCCTCATCGATCGGCATCACCCGCGAGCGGGTCGCCGCGTTGGCGATGATCTCGTCATTGACCAGGCGTTCGATGCGGGTGATTTCATCCGCGGTGACCGGTTGCGCATGGGCGAAGTCGAAGCGGGTCTTGTCCGGATCGACCTGCGAGCCCTTCTGCTGCACGTGCGGCCCGAGCACTTCGCGCAGCGCCTTGTGCATCAGGTGGGTCGCCGAATGGTGGCGCACCGTGCGGGCGCGCGCCAGGGTATCGACTTTCGCCGTGACGCCACCGCCGACTTTCAGGGTGCCGGTGCGCACCACGCCGTGGTGGCCGAAGACGCTGGCCTGGATCTTCTGCGTGTCCTCCACGGCGAAGATGCCGTGACTGGAACGCAGTTCGCCGACGTCGCCGACCTGGCCGCCGGATTCCGCGTAAAAGGGCGTGTCGTCTAGCACCACGACACCCATTTCGCCTTCGACCAGTTCGTTCACCGCCGTGCCGTCTCGGTAAAGCGCAAGGATGTTGCCGCGCGCTTCGAGGCCTTCGTAGCCGTGGAAGCGGGTGGCCGGACCATCGTAGTCGAGGTTGGTCGCCATCTTGAACTTGCCGGCGGCGCGTGCCTGTTCCTTCTGCCGCGTCATGGCCGCATCGAAGGCGGCGCTGTCCACGCTCACCTGCCGTTCGCGGCAGATGTCGGCCGTCAGGTCCAGCGGAAAGCCGTAGGTGTCGTGCAGCTTGAAGGCGGTCTCGCCGTTAAAGACGGTGATGCCGGCCTTGTCCATCGCTTCCAGTTCGGACTCGAGGATCGCCATGCCGTGCTCGATGGTGGCGAAGAAGCGGTCCTCCTCCAGTTTGAGAATGTCCATCACGCGCGTCTTGTCGCTGACCAGTTCCGGGTAGGCGGCACCCATCTCGGCGACCAGGTCGGGCACCATCTTGTGGAAGAAGGCGCTGCGCGCGCCGAGCTTCCAGCCGTGGCGGATGGCGCGGCGAATGATGCGGCGCAGGACGTAGCCGCGCCCTTCGTTGCCGGGGATCACGCCGTCGGCGATGAGGAAGGAGCAGGCGCGGATGTGGTCGGCGAGAACGCGCAGCGAGGGGCTGGCCATGTCCGCGTCCGACGTCTCCCGCGCGGCGGCCTTGATCAGCGCCTGGAACAGGTCGATCTCGTAATTGGCATGCACATGCTGCAGCACCGCCGAGATGCGCTCGAGGCCCATGCCGGTATCGACCGAGGGCTTGGGCAGCGGATGCATGACGCCCGCTTCGTCGCGGTTGAACTGCATGAAGACGTTGTTCCAGATCTCGATGTAGCGGTCGCCGTCTTCGTCTTCGCTGCCCGGCGGGCCGCCCCAGATGTGCTCGCCGTGGTCGTAGAAGATCTCGGTGCAGGGGCCGCAGGGACCGGTGTCGCCCATCATCCAGAAGTTGTCGGAGGCGTAGCGCGCGCCCTTGTTGTCGCCGATGCGGATCACGCGCTCGGCCGGCACGCCGATCTCCTTGGTCCAGATGTCGTAGGCCTCGTCGTCTTCGGCGTACACGGTGACCCAGAGTTTTTCCTTCGGCAGCTTATAGACGTCGACCAGCAGTTCCCAAGCGTACTTGATCGCGTCGCGCTTGAAGTAGTCGCCGAAGCTGAAATTGCCCAGCATCTCGAAAAAGGTGTGGTGCCGTGCGGTGTAGCCGACGTTTTCCAGGTCGTTGTGCTTGCCGCCGGCGCGCACGCATTTCTGCGAGGTCGTGGCGCGGTTATAGCTGCGCTTGTCGAAGCCGAGGAAGACATCCTTGAACTGGTTCATCCCGGCATTGGTGAACAGCCGCGTCGGATCCTAGTGCGGAACCAGCGAACTGGAGGCGACGATCTGGTGGCCCTTGGAGGCGAAAAAGTCGAGGAACTTCTGGCGGATTTCGGAGCTTTTCATGGCGGGCGGGCAGCCTGAGAGGCAAAACGCGGATTTTACGCGATGAAGGCGCATCGCCGGGATACCCTCCGCACCAGTAACCCAGGCGAAGAAAAGCCCGCCTCACGGCGGGCCTCAATTTGATGCGGGCGCTTATTTGTTGCGGGCAGGACGATCCTTCTTGCCATCGTGGTTGCGGTCATGCTGGCGGTCGTGCTTTTCGCGCGCGATGTGCCGGCTTTGCGTGTTCTCGGCCTTCTGCAGCCGCGCCCGCTCCTTGGGCGTGACCTTGCCGTCGGCCTTGGCCTTGTCTTCCATCTTCTGCACACGCTCCTGGCCCTTTTCGAGGCGCGCTGCTTCTTTCGAGGTCAGTTCGCCCGACTTCACGCCCTGGTCGATACGCTGCTGCTGATTGGCCTGGCGCTTGTCGATGCCGGGCGTCGCGGCAGGGTCCTTCGCCGGCGCGGTTTGCGCCAGTACGGGCAGCGTGAATGCGGCGAGAACGGCAACCAGCAGGCTCGACTTGAATTTCATTTGTTGCTCCTTTTGTCTGGAATGGGACAACCCCATGCGCAGAGTAACGCTAGGCCCGCAATCCAGGTGACATGGAAATGTAAGCGGCGGTAAGCCCGCTTACATTTCCGCCGCTTGCCAGAGGTCGGGGCGATCGCTGAACACCGCGCTGACCCCGCGTGCAAAGAGGCGCGCGGCCTCGTCGCGGCTATTCACCGTGTAACAGGCCAGCGCAAAGCCGGCGTTGCGCACGGCCAGCGCCTGTTCCTCCGTCAATGCGTTCGCCGCGCAATGCAGGGCCAGCGATCCTGTTTGTTCCAACAGGAAACGCCAGTCGGCTGGAACTGCCTCGACCAGCATGGCGCGCGGCAACGGCGGCGCCTCGACGGCGGAAACCTGCAAGGCCTGCGCGGAAAACGACGAGAGCAGCAGTTTGCCGCCGATGGCCGCCGCGACGCGGGCGACGGCACGCCCGGTCTCCGCTTCCTGGCCCGCGGCAGGCTTGATCTCGACATTGGCCCACAGCCCGAGCGAGGCGCACAGCCGCAGGGCCTGGTCGAGGCTCGGCACCGGCTCGCCGCTGAAGGCACGATGATGCCGGCCACCGGCGTCGAGGAGCATCAAGCGTGTGGAGTCGATTGCCGCTACGCTGCCCCGGCCCGACGTAGTGCGATCCAGGGTCTCATCGTGAATCAGCACCGGAACGCCATCGGCACCGAGCATGGCGTCGAACTCGACGCCGCGGCAACCCAGACGCGCCGCGATGCGCAAACCGGCCAGGGTATTTTCCGGCGCCAGCGCCCCGCCGCAGCGGTGCGCGATGATGCGCGGATGGATCATCGCCGGACCGGACCTGCTCCCGCCCTGGGCGGCGGCACGAGCGACTCATTGACGCGGCGCATGGCATTGTCCAGCGCCTCCTTGGCCGCCCTGTCGGTAGTCCACACGAACTCCACTTCCTCGCCGATGAACGCGTGCAGGCGGTCGCGAATGGGTCCGTGCTTGATCCGGGTGCTGCCCTTGCGCGACACCGAGAGGCGCTTTTGCGCCGCATCCAGCAGATTCGGCGGAATGTCGGAACTGCGCAGCGCCGCCAGGGCGCCCGGCGTCATCGGCAGGAAGCTGGTTGCCTGCACCCACTCCTTTTGCACCTCGGGGCGCATCAGGAAGCTCATGAAGTGCGCGGCGAGCCGGTATTCGTCCTTCTTGTGCCCGGCCAGCACCCACAGTCCGGCGCCGTCGGGCAGGACATCGTTGGGCTTCGCCGCATAGGCGTCGTCGTAATGAGGCAAGGGATGGATGCCGACGTCAATGCCGGCGCGCCTGGCCTCGGCAAAGAGCGAGGACTCGCCGGTCAGCATCGCGCATTCGCCGCCGAGGAAGCGCCGGTTGCCCTCGCGGCCGGGGCCGGAGTAGTGGAAGTAGCGGCTCTTCTGCCAACTTGCCAGCAGGGCAAGATGCTTGACGTTGGCCATGCCGTTCAGCAACACCTGATCTGCCTTGCCGCCTTTCGCCATCAGCGGCTCGCCGGCCTGCGCCGAGATGTTCTCCGAATGCACCCAGGCGAAGCGGGCCGTGGTCAGCGGGCATTTGCCGCCACGGTCGTAAATCTCGCCGGCCACCTTCTGCAGTTCCCACCAGGTTCGTATCGGCTGGTCCGGGTCGACGCCGGCCTTGCGCAGGGCGCTGCGGTTGGTGAACAGCACGGGCAGGGTCAATGCCAGGGGCAGCGCCTGGATCCGCCCGCCGGCATCATCCACCGCATCGGCCACCTGAGGATAGAACTGCGCCGTGTCGAGCTTCTGCCCGGCCTCGCGCATGACATCGTGCAGCGGGCGAAAACGTGGTCGCGTCGCGAAGATCTCCATGCTGTCGTCGGGATCGAGCAAGGCGAGGTGCGGCAGCACCTGCTTCTGCTCCACGCCACGCGCGTCCTGCAAGAGCACGCGGCCCTTGCCCTTGAGCCCATCATTGAAGCGCAACACCAGCGTCGCCAGCGCATCCAGCGCACGGCCGTCGAGGTCGTGGCGCAAGCTGATGTCCTGGGCCAGGGCCGCGCCGGCAATGCAGCATCCAAGCAGTATTCCGAGATACTTTCCCATTCGGCCAACTTTCATTCATGCGAACAGACCAAGTTTATACGCGAACGACGCGGGTCCCGAAACGGTTGCACCCTCATCGCTTGTCGATTACGCTATGGCCGAATTCCCCACTGGAGCCGGCATTCCGCCCGCAATACAAGCGTCATGAACACCTCACAACGGATCGCCGTGCTCGTTGCGGTGGCCAACCTGCTGCTGCTGGCGGCTTTCCCGCCATACGACTACATTTCCCTGCAACGCGGCAACGTGCCGACTTTCGACGGCTTCTACTTCGCCTTCGGCCCGCACCCCAACCGCATCCTGAACATGGATTTCCTCCTGCTGGAAATCATCGTGGTGCTGATCAACGCCTGCATCGCCATGCTGCTGCTGCGTGCCCCGGCCGCACCCAAGGCGCGCCGCCTCGGCGGCAACTGGCGACAGCGGTCCGTGCTCCTGCTTGTCGGAATCAACTTGGTGCTGATGTTGCTGTTCCCACCCTTCGAGTATTACTCCGCGATCACCAAGGCAGCCCTGCCCACCTTCGAAGGTTTCTATTTCATTTTCGGCGACAACTCCCAACGCCAACTGGTAACGCCGATCCTCTACATCGAAGTCGCGCTGGTCCTGATCAACGGTGCCCTGTTGTGGTTGGCCTTCCGCGACAAGACACCTGACGAACTGTCGGCGGAACAGGTGCGCGCCCTGGCGCAGCGCGTGCGGGCCACCCAGAAGAAATGACCCGTGGCGGCCCGAGCCGGCCGCTGCGGCGGTTTTGCGCCTTGTTTTCGTCGGCATCTTCGGTATAATCCGCCCCTCTCAAGCGCCCGTAGCTCATCTGGATAGAGTACTTGGCTACGAACCAAGGGGTAGGGAGTTCGAATCTCTCCGGGCGCGCCAGCTTCAACAAAAAGGCCGATTTCTCAATGGAATCGGCCTTTTTGCATTGGTGCCGCAGGAGGCACCGGACGCCAGCGAAGCGCATCGATCGCATGGATCACTGTGGCCCGTTTGCGCCGACGGTGAACTTTGCGCCGAAGAATCCTGCCATCGCCAAGGCGATCTGCAAGCCGAGGGCGCTCTCGAAGAGGTACAGGACGATGTACCCGGAAGCCAGGTAGGCAATGCCGCAGGCAAAGGCTCCCAGGGAGCCTCCCCGCAGCATCCAGACCACGCTCGTCTCCCGCTCATCTCGATCGGCTTCAGCGCCCCATGCGTTGAGATGGAGCAATGCGGCGGCAGCGAGAATGCACTGTGGCAACGACACCTGCAATAACGTGCTCCAGTCGAATAGCGGCCACGCGTGCGTCTTCCAGAAGACACTTGGATTCAGGAGCACCGCCAGCACGACCGTAGAGTAGAACACGCCCGCCCCCATCAGCAGGGCAAGCACGGCCAAGTAGCCCAACCCGGCGGGAGTCAAAGGTCTCCGGAAGGGCAACCGGTCAAGAGCCGAGATCATGGATTTATTATCGATTATTCATCATGCGATGAACAGGCCAGGCCGACGCGCATCCTCGCCCGAGTCCCTTACCTGACTTGCCGGCCAATTCGGTGGGCGCAATACTAGAGTTCCATTTCCTTTTCCGTCTGTGCCAGACTTGCGACGCAGATATCCGCCACGACAGTGCAGGGGACGCTCCATGGATACCGTAGATTTCCTCGTCCGCAAGGACCAGCTTTCGCGCACGGAACTGCGCATGATGCCGGCACCCGCCCTCGACGCCGGACAGGTCCGGCTGCGCGTGGACAAGTTCGCGCTGACCGCCAACAACATCACTTACGCGGCCTTCGGCGATGCCATGAACTACTGGGGCTTCTATCCGGCCGCGGACGGCTGGGGACGGATACCGGTATGGGGCTTCGCCAGCGTGATCGCGTCGGCCTGCCCCGGCATCGAAGTCGGCGAGCGCTTCTACGGCTACTACCCGATGTCGTCCGCCGTCGTGCTGCAACCGTCCCGACTTGCCACTGCGGGCTTCGCGGACGGCGCCGCGCATCGGGCCGCGCTGCATGCTGTCTACAACAGCTACCTGCGCTGTTCCAGCGATCCGTTCTACACGGCGCAGACCGAAGACCAGCAGGCGCTGCTGCGGCCCCTGTTCATCACCTCGTGGCTGATCGACGATTTCCTGGCGGACAATGATTTCTTCGGCGCCGGCGACGGCCTCGTGCTGCTCTCCAGCGCATCGAGCAAGACGGCCTGGGGCACGGCCTTCCAGCTGGCGCAACGCAAAGGCATCGAACTGGTCGGCCTGACCTCGGCGGCGAACGTGGACTTCTGCAAGAGCCTGGGCTGCTACCACCGCATCCTCGACTATGGACAGCTCGACCAGATCGCCGCCGACGCGGCTTGCGTCTATGTCGATTTCGCCGGCAATGCGGCCCTGCGCAAGGATATCCACACGCGTTTCGCGAACCTGAAATACAGCAGCTCGATCGGCGGCACCCATGTCGACCAACTCGGTGGCGCGCGTGACATTCCGGGTCCCCGGGCGACGCTGTTTTTTGCCCCGGCGCAGATCAAGAAGCGCAGCGGCGAATGGGGTGCCGACATCCTTGGCCAGCGCCTGCTTCAGGCATGGCAGGCTTTTCTCGGCACCGTGAGCAATCCGGCGGCGCCCTGGCTGGTGGTGAAACATCACCGGGGACCGCAGGCGGTGTCCGCCGCCTATGCCGACGTGCTCGCCGGACGTGGCGATCCGCGACTCGGGCATATGCTTTCGCTGGCGTAGCGCCGGATCAATCTCGCCTTTCGCCGGGCAAGAAAAAAGGCCAGACCGAAGCCTGACCTTTGAGAATTCTGGTGGAGGTGAGCGGGATCGAACCGCTGGCCTCGACGTTGCGAACGTCGCGCTCTCCCAACTGAGCTACACCCCCATGAGGGGCCGGATTATATCAACCGCGCCAAGTCAAGGGAAGCCGGCCTCAGACGAGGCTGACCTCCTTCAGCGCGCACTTGGTGACCCCCAGTTCGGTGCGCACCACCAGCGGAAAGCTGTTGCCGAGGAAGGTACCGACCGCAGCGATGTTGTAGCCAACGACGATGCCGGGTATGTTGCCGACCAGGACTTCGCGCCCGACCACGAAGCCCTGCTTGATGGCAACGCTGACCGCGCAGGCGATGGCATTGTCGGCTCGTTCCGCGCCTTGCCGGCCTGTTCCCGGGCGCAAACCCCTGCGTTCCTTGGCAGCCATTCTGTCGCTCCTTGGCGGAAATCCCGCTCTCAGGAAAATTATCGGCCGCGACCAAAAAACTTTAGGCTTTGATGAAATTAATGTTTCACCCCTATTTCGAACCGGCCGCAGCCCGTCGCAGGCGATCCGCGACTGCCCGCCAGGCCTCGTCCTCAGGGGGCGCGACGACCAGGATCAGGTCGCAGGAGAGTGCATCCAGTTCGCGCAGGCGGGCATACAGGTCGTGTGCAAACCGCTCCGGGTCGGTGTCGGCCGGACGCCAGATCAGGTTTTCGTGCGCCATACCGGGCGCTTGCGGCGCCAGCAGGGCAACGCGTCGCCCGGCATCGAGCGCGCGCGTGGCGACCCACGCAATATCCGTCGCGGCGGCAAGGTGCAGCGGGGTTCGCGGGGCGTAATGGGCTTCGAGGCTGCCCGAGACGCGGGGCGCATCCGCCGTGCCACCAAAACCCGGAACGACGCCCAGCACCCGGCCGATGGCTGCGGCGTCGAGCATGCCCGGGCGCAGGATGCGCGGCGCGGCGCCGGTGAGGTCGAGGATCGTGGATTCGATGCCGACCGCGCACGGGCCGCCGTCGAGCACCAGGGCGACGGCATCGCCGAGGTCCTCGCGCACGTGCGCCGCGGTGGTCGGACTGATGCGCCCGAAGCGGTTGGCCGAGGGCGCGGCGACGCCGCCATCGAACTCGCGCAAGAGTTCGAGGGCCAGCGGATGGTTCGGCACGCGCAAGCCGACCGTGTCCTGGCCGCCGGTGATCGCGTCGGAGACCGACGGATGGCGCTTGAGGATCAGGGTCAGCGGGCCGGGCCAGAACGCCGCCGCCAGCCTGTACGCCGCCTCGGGAATATCCACGGCCCAGCGTTCCAGGTGGCTTGCACCCGGCAGATGGACGATCAGTGGATGGTCGGCGGGACGCCCTTTCGCGGCGAAGATCCTGGCGACGGCAGCAGGATTGGCGGCGTCGGCACCGAGGCCGTAAACCGTTTCCGTGGGGAAGGCGACGAGCTCCCCCGCGCGCAGCAGTTGCGCTGCGCGAGCCACCTCATTCATCGCGGATGCCGATCAGCCGCCGTGCCGCCAGCGCCGACTTTTGGACATCCTCCGCATCGTTGCCGATCACGGTGAAGTGGCCCATCTTGCGCCCCGGCCGGGCGTGGTGCTTGCCGTAGAGGTGAAGCTTGAGGTTGGGCACGGCCAGCAGCTGGGTCCAGTCCGGCTCGTGGCTGTGCTGCGGGTCGCGCAGGTACCAGAGGTCGCCCAGCAGGTTCACCATGACGGATGCCGAATGCGCGCGCGCGTCGCCCAGCGGCAGGCCGGTCAGCGCCCGCACCTGCTGCTCGAACTGGTTGGTGACGCAGGCGTCGATGCTGAAATGTCCTGAGTTGTGCGGCCGCGGCGCCATTTCGTTGACCAGCAAGCGCCCGCGCACGACGAAGAACTCGACGGCGAGCGTGCCGCCATAGCCCATTTCCTGCGCGATGCCCTCGGCGATTTCCTGGGCGTCGCCGGCCATGCAGCCGCCGGTGCGCGCCGGCACGATGGAGACGTCCAGAATGCCATGGCGATGGCTGTTCTCCGCGACCGGGAAGCACTTCACGCTGCCCGACTGGTCGCGCGACAGCACCACCGACACCTCGTAGTCCAGTGCCAGCATCTGCTCCAGCACGCAGGGCTCGTTCTTCAACTGGCGAAACGCCAGCAGTGCCTCGTCGCGGCCCGCGACCCGGATCTGCCCCTTGCCGTCGTAGCCGAAGCGCGCCACCTTGAGGATGCCGGGGAACAGTCCCGCATTGGCCTGTGCGATGTCTTCTTCGCTGCGAATGTCGGCATAGGGGGCGTGGGGAAAGCCGTGCTGCCTCAGGAACCCCTTCTCGGCGCTGCGATTCTGGCTGATGGCGACGGCATCGGCAGACGGCCGCACCGGCAGGAATTTCGACAGGTAGGCGAGGCTGCCGGCAGGCACGTTTTCGAATTCGGTAGTCACTGCGGCGCAGGATTCGGCCATCTGGTTCAGCGCATCCGGATCGTCGTAAGCCGCCACCAGGTGCCGGTCGGCGATGCGCCCCGCGGGGCTCTGCGCGTCGGGATCGAGCACCACCACGCGGTAGCCCAGTTCGTGGGCGGCAATGACGAAGAAGCGGCCCAACTGGCCGCCACCGAGCATGCCGAGCGTGGCGGGGGGAAGAATCATGGATAAAGCAAAGGCAGAAGTAAGGCCCGCCCCCTCCCATCCTCCCCCTCGCGGGGGAGGTTACTGAATTGCTCGCTTCGCTCGTTAGTCACAGAAGCTCACCTGGGTGTCTTTGGCGCTAGCGCTTTATCGCCCTGAAACCGATATCGCGGCGGCACTGCATGCCGTCGAAACTGATCTGGTCGAGCACCTCGTAGGCACGCTTCTGCGCCGCCTTGACGTTATCGCCCAGCGCCGTGACGCAAAGCACGCGCCCGCCGGCGGTCAGCACCTCGCCCTTGCCCGTAACGGTACCGGCATGGAAAACGTGGCTGTCTTCGGTGCGCGCTGGCAACCCGTGGATCACGTCGCCCTTGCGCGGTGTGTCCGGATAGTTGGCAGCGGCCATGACCACGCCGAGCGCGACGCGGCGGTCCCAGTCAACTTCGACTTCATTGAGGCGCCCGTCGATCGCAGCGTCCACGATATCGACGAAATCACTCTTCAGCCGCATCATGATCGGTTGCGTTTCCGGGTCACCCATGCGGCAGTTGAATTCGAGTACGCGCAAGCTGCCATCGGGCTTGATCATCAGGCCGGCATACAGGAAGCCGGTATAGACGATGCCGTCGGCGGCCATGCCGTTGATGGTCGGCATGATCACCTCGCGCATGACGCGGGCGTGGATTTCCGGCGTCACCACCGGCGCCGGCGAATAGGCGCCCATGCCGCCGGTGTTCGGCCCCTGGTCGCCATCCTTGAGCCGCTTGTGGTCCTGGCTGGTAGCCAGCGCCAGCGCGTGGCGGCCGTCGGCCATGACGATGAAGCTGGCCTCCTCGCCGTCGAGGAACTCCTCGATCACCACGCGCGCACCGGCGTCGCCCAACTTGTTGTCGGCCAGCATCATGTCCACCGCGGCGTGCGCTTCGGCGATGTCCATCGCCACCACCACGCCCTTGCCGGCAGCGAGGCCGTCGGCCTTGATCACGATCGGCGCACCCTCGGCATCGATGTAGGCATGGGCCGCCTTGATGTCGGCGAAGGTCTGGAACTTCGCGGTAGGAATCTTGTGCCGCGTCATGAAACGCTTGGCGAAGTCCTTGGAACTTTCTAGCTGCGCGGCGGCCTTGGTCGGGCCGAAGATGCGCAGGTTGCGGGCACGGAACACATCGACGATGCCGGCCGCCAGCGGCGCCTCGGGACCGACCACGGTGGCATGCACCTTCTCGCGCTGGGCGTAATCGGCCAGCGCGTGGATGTCGGTCAGCGGCAGGTTTTCCAGCTCCTGTTCGCGCGCCGTCCCGGCATTGCCCGGCGCGACGTAAACCTTCTGCAGGCCGGGCGATTGCGCCAGGCGCCAGGCCAGCGCGTGCTCGCGGCCACCGGAACCAACAACGAGGATCTTCATGGCGCCTCCGCCGGGCCGCCCCAAGGTGGCGCAGCCAACCAAAGTGGAGCGGAGCGAACCGTAGTCGCCCCCTTTCCCGGAAAGGGGGCTGGGGGGAATGTTCTCATCTTAGTGACGGAAATGACGGAAGCCGGTGAACACCATGGCCAAGTTCTGCTCGTCGGCCGCGGCAATGACTTCCGCGTCGCGCACCGAGCCACCGGGCTGGATCACCGCCGTGGCACCGGCCTTGGCCAGCACGTCGAGACCGTCGCGGAAGGGGAAGAAGGCGTCCGATGCGGCGACGCAACCGACCACGGTGAGGCCGTTGTTCTCGGCCTTGATCGCGGCGATGCGGGCCGAATCGACGCGGCTCATCTGGCCGGCGCCGACACCGACGGTCATGGCGTCCTTGCAATACACGATTGCGTTGGACTTGACGTACTTGGCGACGCGCCAGGCGAACAGCAGGTCGGCCATTTCCTGGGCGGTGGGCGCGCGCTTGGTCACCACCTTGACGTCGGCCTGGACGATGCGCGCTTCGTCGGCGCTTTGCAACAGCAGGCCGCCGCCGACGCGCTTGTAGTCCAGCAGGCCGGCCACCTTGCCCAGCGGCACCACGAGGACGCGCAGGTTCTGCTTGGCGGCGAACACGGCGCGCGCCTCGGCGGTGATCTCGGGAGCGATGATGACTTCCGCGAACTGGCCGGCGATGGCTTCCGCCGCCGCCTTGTCGATGGCTACATTGAAGGCGATGATTCCGCCGAAGGCCGAAGTCGGGTCCGTCTTGAAGGCCTTGCGGTAGGTTTCCAGCGCATCGGCGCCGACCGCGACACCGCAGGGATTGGCGTGCTTGACGATGACGCAGGCGGCCGGCGCGATCGAGGCGTCGAAGGCCTTGACGCATTCCCAGGCGGCGTCGGCATCGGCGATGTTGTTGTAGGAAAGCTCCTTGCCCTGAATCTGCTGATAGCTGGCGATGCTGCCGGGCACGGTCGTCGTCTCGCGATAGAAGGCGGCCTGCTGATGCGGGTTCTCGCCGTAACGCAGCGTCTCGACCTTGTCGAAGGCCAGTTGCAGCTTCTCGGGGAAGGGTCCGGGCTTGTTCTGCTCGTCGAGCGAGGTCAGCCAGTTGGCGATCGCCGAGTCATAGCGCGCAGTGTGGGTGAAGGCCTTCTTCGCCAATGCAAAGCGCGTGGCATAGGAAATCGCGCCGCCGGCCTTGAGCTCTTCAAGGATCGGCGCGTAGTCCTCCGGATCGGTCAGCACGGCAACGCCACCTTGCTCGTTGCCATGGTTCTTCGCCGCGGCGCGCACCATGGTGGGGCCGCCGATGTCGATGTTCTCGATCGCGTCGTCGAGCGTGCAGCTGGGCTTGGCCACCGTCTCGCGGAAGGGATAGAGGTTCACCACCACCAGGTCGATCGCCTCGATGCCGTGCTCGGCCATGACGGAAAGGTGCTCGGGCAGGTCGCGCCGCCCGAGGATGCCTCCGTGAACTTTCGGATGCAGGGTCTTGACCCGGCCGTCGAGCATCTCGGGAAAGCCGGTGTAGTCGGAAACGTCGGTGACGGCGAGCCCGGCATCTCGCAACAGCTTGGCGGTGCCGCCGGTGGAAAGCAGCTTGACCCCGAGCAGGGCCAGGCCGCGGGCGAAATCAACCGCGCCGCGCTTGTCGGATACGCTCAGGAGCGCCTGTGTGACTTTCATGTAAACCTCGGATCAGAGTAATTCGTATTCGACCAGCATGCGGCGCAGGGTGCCGCGACTGATGCCCAGCATCTCGGCGGCGATGGTCTGGTTGCCTTCCGCCTGCTTCATCACGACTTCGAGCATCGGCCGCTCCACGCATTTGAGCACCATGTCATAGACGGCATGCGGTGCCTGGCCATCGAGGTCGCGGAAGTAGCGGTTCAGGGTACGCCGCACGCAATCGTGGATTTCGCTGCTCATGCGGCCTGCATCTCCTGGTCGCGGTCTTCATAGCGCAGGCGTTCGTTGGCGGCCGCCTGGCCGAAGAAGAACTCGTCGGCGGCGGCAAGCTGCTCGCCGACGGATTGCAGCCGGTTCATGGCATGGCGGAAATTCGCCGAGCCGACCAGGCCCTTGGTGTACCAGCTGATGTGCTTGCGCGCGATGCGCACGCCGGTCTCCTCGCCGTAGAAGCCGTAGAGCTCGGCAAGGTGCCCGCGCAGGATGCGATGGATTTCCTCGACGCGCGGCGGCGCGAGTTCTTCGCCGGTGGCGAGGAAGTGCTCGATCTCGCGGAACAGCCAGGGACGGCCCTGCGCGGCGCGGCCGATCATGACGCCGTCGGCGCCGGTGTAATCGAGCACGAAGCGGGCCTTTTGCGGCGAGTCGATGTCGCCGTTGGCGATTACCGGAATGCCGACCTTGGTTTTGACCAGGGCGATGGTGTCGTATTCCGCGCAGCCCATGTACTGGTCGGCGCGCGTGCGTCCGTGGATGGCGATGGCGCGGATGCCGGATTCCTCGGCGATGCGCGCGATGGTCGGTGCGTTGCGATTGGCGCTGTTCCAGCCGGTGCGAAATTTCAGAGTCACCGGGGTGTCGGGAACGGCAGCCACCACGGCTTCGAGAATCCTGGCCACCAGCGGCTCGTTCTGCATCAGGGCCGAACCGGCCATGACGTTGCAGATCTTCTTGGCCGGGCAGCCCATGTTGATGTCGATGATCTGGGCGCCGTTGTCCGCGTTGTAGCGTGCCGCCTGGGCCATCATCGCCGGATCGGCGCCGGCGATCTGCACCGAGATCGGATCGACCTCGCCTTCATGGTCGGCGCGCCGGCGCGTCTTGGCGCTGCCATATAGCAACGAATTGGAAGTAACCATTTCCGACACCGCGAGCCCGGCGCCGAGCGACTTGCACAACTGGCGAAACGGTCGATCCGTGACTCCGGCCATGGGCGCGACAAACAGGTTGTTGCGCAACTGAAAGCCGAGGAAGTCCATGTCGGAATGGGAAGGGAACGCGGTCGGGAGGGCGCGATTTTAGCGCAAAGCAGGCTACCGGCAATCGAGGATGTTTATCGGGCGACGTTCCTGTGTGACATAAATCACGGCCAGGCACGGGCGCCATAAATCATTCGCTTGGCAACAAAGCCGCGCAATTCCGGCACCATGTCCATGGCCAGCAAGCCAGCGCCCCGAACATGCCTGAGCGGCGCGAAATCGGAAGCAAAGCCGTCGATCAGCAGGTCGGTAAACGCTATCGCTCCGCGCCGATCCGCGCGTCGCCCCCGCGCATACCCGGCCAGCACCTCCGGCGCCCCGGGGTCGGTTGCCGCACCAAGTTGGCGCGCGAGTTGCCAGATGTCGCGCAGGGCCAGGTTGAAGCCCTGCCCGGCAACAGGATGCAGGGTCTGCGCCGCGTTGCCCAGCCAAACCTGGCGCGCGCCGACCGGATCGGGCCGAAAGCGCAGCCCGAGCGGGTAGGACACCCGCGGCGTTGCCGAGACGAAGCGGTGACGGTTGCCGAAACGCCTTTGCAGCAGCACGAGGAAGGCCGCGTCGTCGAGCGACCTGACCTCGTCAACAATTGCGTCGTCGCAGGTGAGCACCACCGAATAGCCTTCGCCGAGCGGCAATAACGCCACCGGCCCTTCGCCGGTGAAGCGTTCCCAGGCGACGTTGCCATGCGGTCCATCGATGCCGACATTGCACAACACCGCGTGCTGCCCGTAGTCGCGCCGGGTGCCGGCGCCGGGCTCGACCATGCCTTCGGCCCAGGCCGTCAGCGAAAAATTCGCCGTATCGCCGGCGCCGACTCTTGCCGATTCGCGGTAGACGATTCCCGAATTGGCTGCCGCGGCGTCGAGCGCAACGATCAGGTCGCGCGCCGGCAACACCCAGCCGAGCGCGTCGAGCCCAAGTTCGGACGCGCACAGCAGCGTGCGGCCGAAGCCGCCGCGCTGCGAAATGTGGATGGTTTCGATCGCCGTCGCCGACAGGCCGGACCAGGCGCCGAGCCAGTCGAGGATCTGGCGCGAGCCTTCGGAGAGCGCGAGGACCCGCTGGTCGTTGCGTACCGCGGCGCGTTCGCGCGCCTCGAAGATTTCGGCGCTTACACCGTGAAGGCGCAGCGCAAGCGCAAGCGCCATCCCTGCCGGCCCGCCGCCGACAATGGCGACCGATGGGTCGCTATTGTCGGCGGCGAGGCCGCGAACTGGACTGCTATCCCCCCGGCCCCGCTTCCCAGAAAGGGGGGGCGCCAGCGCCCCCCTTGCGGAAATTGAAGCACCATCCCCCTGCCCCCCTTCCCTAGGAAAGGGGTAACTATTCTGGCTCGCTGCGCTCGCGGAGCTGTCAGGCGCCACGGGCATCGCGCATCAGCGCTTCGATGTCGGCGATCTTCTTCGGTGCGGCCTCGGTGATGATTTCGCAGCCGTCGGCGGTGACCACGGCATCGTCCTCGATGCGCACGCCGATGTTCCAGAAAGCTTCGGGAACGTCGTCGGCCGGGCGGATGTAGCAGCCGGGCTCGATGGTCAGCACCATGCCCGGCGCCAGGGGCGCCCAGTGCTCGCCCTCCTTGTACTCGCCGGCATCGTGCACGTCCTTGCCCAGCCAGTGGCTGGTGCGGTGCATGTAGAAGCGCTTGTAGCTTTCCGATTCGAGCACGGCATCGAGCGAACCGGTCAGCAACTTCATGTCGATCATGCCCTGGGCCAGCACCCTGAGCGCGGCGTCGTGGGGGGCGGCGAAAGTGGCCCCGGGACGCAGCGCCCCGATGGCGGCGGCCTGCGCATCGAGCACCAGGTCGTAGATGTCGGCCTGCGGCCCGCTGAAACGCCCATTGACCGGAAAGCAGCGCGTGATGTCGGACGCATAGCCGCCGAGTTCGCCGCCGGCATCGATCAGCAGCAGGTCGCCGTCCTTCAGCACCTGGTCGTTGCCGACGTAATGCAGGACGCAGGCATTGGCGCCGCCGGCGACGATCGAGGTATAGGCC
Source organism: Rhodocyclales bacterium (assembly GCA_016235805.1). GTDB lineage: Bacteria > Pseudomonadota > Gammaproteobacteria > Burkholderiales > Rhodocyclaceae > Sulfuritalea. The sequence continues at coordinate 19,094 of JACRIY010000033.1, read as the reverse complement.
GGGTACTCGCAGCCGTGGCGGCGGAACTCGTGCAGCAACTCGGCCTCGACTTCGTACTCGTAACGGCCGGGCGCGACGAAACGCATCGCCCGTCGATGGGCGCCCGCGGAAATTTCGGCGGCGCGACGCATGGTCGCCAGTTCGGTGGCGTCCTTCACCAGGCGCATTGCATCCAGCTCGGCGCGCACGTCGCGGATGGCCGCCGGCGCGCGCTTGCCGCTGCGGCTTTCGGCGCGCACCTTGTTCAGCGCGGCGGCGATGCGCTGGTCCCAGCCCGTATCGTGGCCGATGGAAAACCACAGCGCCGGCTGGTCGGCAAGCAACTCCGCAAGCTTGGCGTCGAGTTCCGCGACCGGATGCGCGGCGTCGAAACCGAAGGCCTCGCGCGCGCCGTCCGGTCCGTGGCGAAAGCCGTCCCAGATTTCGCGCTCGAGGTTCTTTTCGCGGCAGAACAGGATCGCCTGCGGCGGCGCGTCGCCGCGGCCGACCGCGAGCACCAGCACGGCCTCCGGTTCGGTGAACCCGGTCAGGTACTGGAAATAGCTGTCGGCGCGGTAGGGGAAATGCGTGTCGCGGTTGCGGGTCTGTTCGGGCGCGGTCGGAATCAGGGCGACGCCGCCGCCGCTTGCCTTCATGCGCTCGACCAGCAGCAGTCGGCGCTGGCGATACGGCGCGTAGTCGATACTTACGGAAGGGGGGATCGTATCCATCGATCGATTATATGTCCCGTGGCGCGGGCGTCGGACGCGAAGCGGCAACCGTGCAAAGTTCGTCACCGAGTGCAGCCAGGCGCTGCGGCGTGCCGACATCCTCCCAGCGCCCGGCATGGAATTCGCCGGACACCCGCCCGGCGTTCATCGCCGCCCGCAACAGGGGAGCGAGCTTCGCCGGCGTACCGCGCAGGATGCCGGTGAAGAGTTGCGGGCGATAGATGCCGATGCCTGAGAATGTGCAGGCGCGCGCGCCGGGTTCGCCTGCCGTGGCGTCAGCGCCGACTCTTGTCCCGCGCAGGCTGAAATCGCCTTGCGGGTGCTGCGGCGGATTCGGCACCAGCACCAGGTGGGCGAGGTCGCCGGGCAACAGCCGATGCGCCGCCTGCGACACGTCCCAGTCGCACCAGATGTCGCCGTTGATCACCATGAAGGGGGCCGCGTCGCCCAGCAGCGGCAGCGCATTTGCGATGCCGCCGGCGGTTTCCAGCGCGCCCGGGGGTTCCGGCGAATAGCGGATCGACAGGCCCCAGCGCGCGCCGTCGCCCAGCGCGGCTTCGATCTGCGCGCCGAGGTGGGCATGGTTGATCACCACTTCGCGCAGGCCGGCGCCGGCCAGTCGCTCCAGGTGCCACACGATCAGCGGTTTGCCGCCCACCGGCAGCAAAGGCTTCGGCGTGTGGTCAGTCAATGGTCGCATGCGTTCGCCGCGGCCAGCCGCAAGTATCATCACTTTCATCGGGCGCAAGCCCACTGAAAGCGCGAACCGGATTTACTACTCACGGCGCCCGCCGAGGCTCGCCGCATCCATGGTGTAGCCCAGCACCGTAACCTTGTCCTCGACCTTGTCGAGGATTTTGCGCAGCGGTGAGAGTTCGCTGTAACGTTCGCAGGCCTTGCGCAGGTAGCGCGCGACCAGCGGCATGTCCTTCAGATAGCCGTCCTTGCCGTCGCGGTGCCAGAGGCGGGCGAAGATGCCCAGCACCTTGAGGTGACGCTGCACGCCCATCCATTCGTAATCGCGGAAGAACACGCCGAAATCGCCGGCGATCGGCAGGCCGGCCTTGCGCGCCTGTTCCCAGTAGCGCACCAGCCAGTCCAGCGCGAGGTCCTCGTCCCATTCGATGTAGGCGTCCTTGAGCAGGGACACCATGTCGTAGCTGATCGGTCCGTACACGGCATCCTGGAAGTCGATGACGCCGGGATTGCCGCCGGCGTCCGGTGCGATCCGCATCAGGTTGCGCGAATGGTAGTCGCGATGGACGAAGACTTTCGGCTCGCCGAGGTTGGTCGCCAGGATGCGCGCGAAGGCGTCTTCCAGCGCCCGCTGCTCGGCATCGCCCAGCGCGAGGCCGAGGTGCTTGCCGAGGTACCACTGCGGGAAGAGGTCGAGTTCGCGGCGCAACAGCGCGCGATCGTAGTCGGGCAGCGCCCCCGGACGGCTGGCACGCTGGATCGCGACCAGCGCCTGGATCGCATCGGCATAGAGCGGCACGGCATTGTCTGCGTCCAGCGCCTGCAGGTAGGTGGCGTTGCCGAGGTCGGACAGCAGCAGGAAGCCGCGCTCGAGGTCCTGCGCGATGACCTGCGGCACGTGCGCGCCGGCGGCCTGGAACAGCTGCTGGACATGCAGCCACGGGCGACAATCCTCGTTGGCGGGCGGTGCATCCATGACGACGCGGGTCGCGCCGTCGTCGAAGGTGACGCGAAAATAGCGCCGGAAACTGGCGTCGGCCGAGGCCGGCGCAAGGCTAAAAGCACGCCCCGGAAAGCGGGCGGCGAGCCAGGTCGTTATCTGCTGCTGGCGTTCCATGGTCGGATGGCGCTGGCGGTCCGGAACAGCGCAAAAGCTTTGTCCTGGAGCGCTTTGCGCGGGGTTGAAGTGTTAGAATTATTGATTCTAGCATCGGCCGGCAATGGCTCACCCCGCCTGTGGCGCGCGGGGTTTGCGCTGCGATTTTCCGTTCCCGCTGCAGCTACTCTACGACACGGCATGCCTCGATCGCATCGCGGACAATTCGGCCCGGATTCACTGCTTGTCCTGCTGGCGCTTGCCTCGGGCCAGGTAGCGGCGCAATCGCTGCCGCCGCTGCGCGTCAATCCGGCACTGCTCGGTGCCGGCACGCCGCAACCGGCCGTCGCACCTGCGGTGGCGGTCGCCGCCTCGCCCGCTGCTGACCCCACACCCGCACCTGCCGCCCCGGCAGCCGCCATCGAACCGCCGGTTGTTCCGACTCCGGTGCCGGTCGCGGCCAAGCCGGCCGCCGCAAAGATCGACACCCCGCCACCGGCGCGCGTCGCTCCCGTACCGCAACAGGCCGCCGCGAAGCCCGCCGATCCGGCGCCGAGCGCACCGCCCGCGCGCCCTGCGCCAGCCGCTGCGGTCGCCGTCGCGCCGCGCCCGGCGCAGGCAGCGAGCCCCGTGCCCGGACCGGCGACCACCGAGTCTCCGCCCACGCCCGCGCGGACGCCCGTCGTCGTCACGCCGGTCGAAGCCATCGCCAAGCCACAAGAGCCGCCGGAGGTTGCCGAACGCCCCGCGCTGCCGCCACTGTATTCCGCCCATGTCGCCTCGGGCGCGCTGCCGGAACCGACGCTGCGCCCCTCTGCCGCCGTGATGCCCTACCTGCGGCAGCCGGGCGACGTGCTGCCGACTTTCATCGCCGCGGACCAGATCGCCGGCAGGAACGACGTGGAAGTAGTGGCCGAAGGCAACGTCGAACTGCGCAAGCGCAACTCCATCCTGCACGGCGACAAGCTGACCTACTGGCAAGGCACGGACGAACTGGAAGCGTCGGGCAACGTTCGCCTTTCACGCGACGGCGACCGCGTGCAGGGCCCCCGGATGCGCATGAAGATGGATGACAGCACCGGCTTCTTCGAACAACCGGAGTACAGCATCCGCCGCATTAAGAACGGCTCGGCGGCGACGCTCTGGACCGGCGACGAAGAGCGCGCCTCGGCCGACCTCACCACCGGGCGCGGTACGGCTGCCCGCATGGAATTCGAAGGCGAAGGCAAGTATCACCTGACCGATGCCACCTACAGTACCTGCGCCCCGGTCGCCGGCCGCGATCCCGACTGGTTCGCGCGCACCACCGACCTGCGCCTCGACTACGACACCGAGGAAGGCAGCGCGCGCAACGCGTCCCTGGTCTTCATGGGCACGCCGATCCTGTATGCGCCGTGGATGAGCTTCTCGCTCAACAACGAGCGCAAGAGCGGCCTGCTGACACCCACCTTCGGCTCCACCAGCAGCGGCGGCGTCGAGTTCACCCAGCCCTTCTACTGGAACATCGCGCAGAACATGGACGCGACCCTCGCGCCGCGCATCATGGCCAAGCGCGGCACGATGTGGAACGGCGAATATCGCTACCTGCAGCCGTCATATGCCGGCAGTTTCCAGGGGCAGTACTTGCCCGAGGACAGGCTGACCCACCAGCGCCGCTCATCCTATTCGCTCAACCACAACCAGAACTTCGGCAACGGCTTCGCCGGCTCGCTGGCACTCAACCACGCGTCGGACAGTACCTACTTCAGCGACCTGGCGAGCGGTTCGACCGTGATCGCACAGACCAACCTGCTGCGCCAGGGTACGCTCAGCTATGGTGGCGGCTGGTGGTCCGCCAACCTGCTGGCGCAGAGCTACCAGACCTTGCAGGATCCCTCGCTGCCGGCGGTGACCGAACCCTACCGCCGCTTGCCGCAATTGACGGTGAATGCCAGCCGCGGCGACCTGCCGCTCGGCATGAATTTCGCGTTCGCCGGCGAGCACGTCAATTTCCGCAATCCGACCCTGGTGCAGGGACGCCGCCTGACGCTCTACCCCCAGATGTCGCTGCCGCTGCAGACCGAGATACTCAGCCTCACGCCCAAGATCGGCATACATTCCACGCGTTACGTGCTCGACCGCCAGGCCGCCGGCACGCCGGACAAGCTGACCCGCGAGCTGCCCGTCTTCAGCGTGGACTCGTCGGTCACCTTCGAGCGCGACATCGACTGGATGGGCACGGCGCTGACGCAAACGCTGGAGCCGCGGGTCTTCTACCTCTATGTGCCGGCGCGAGACCAGAGCCGGATACCGGTTTTCGACAGCGCCCTGACCGACTTCAATTTCGCCCAGATCTTCGGCGAGAACCGCTACGGCGGCGGCGACCGCTTCGGCGATGCCAACCAGGCCACGGCCATGCTCACCTCGCGCCTGATCGATCCCGCCACGGGTGCCGAAACCCTGCGCGCGGCCTTCGGCCAGCGCTTCTATTTCACCACCCAGAAGGTCGGCCTGCCCGGTGAGGTTCTTCGCAGCGACCGCCAGACGGACTTCCTCGCCTCGCTGTCCGGCCGCATCCTGCCCAAGACCTACGTCGATACCGGCGTCCAGTACAACCCGCGCCTGAATCGCATGGAACGCCTCAACGTCGGCGGACGCTACCAGCCGGAAACCGGCAAGGTGCTCAACGCCGGCTACCGCTACTCGCGCGACCAGCTCGGCCAGCTCGACCTGTCGGGACAATGGCCGATGTTCGGCGGCTGGCATGCGGTGGGGCGCTTCAATTATTCGACCAAGGACCGGCGCATGATCGAAACCGTGGCTGGCCTCGAGTATGACGGCGGCTGCTGGGTAGGACGCGTCGTCATGCAGCGCCTGGCGACGCTGACGCAACGTTCCAACACCGCGCTGTTCTTCCAGCTCGAATTGAATGGATTCGCAAAGGTCGGATCCAATCCTCTGGATATCCTGAAGCGCAACGTGCCGGGCTACGGCGCGATCAACCAACAAGACCCGGCGGCACCGCTCACCCCACCATGATTTTCCGCTTCCTGCTGTTGTGCCTGTTAGGCCTTTCCGCCAGCGCCCCGGCGCACGCCCAGGCGCGGCGATCCCAGCCGCTCGAAGTCGATCGCATCGTCGCGGTGGTCAATGACGACGCAATCACCGCCTTCGAACTGCGCGCGCGGATGGCCACCGTCGAACGCCAGTTGCGCAGCCAGAACGTGCAACTGCCGCCGGGCGACATCCTCGAACGGCAACTGCTCGAGCGGATGATCACCGACCGCGTGCAACTGCAGTTCGCCCGCGACACCGGCCTGCGCATATCCGACATCGAACTCGACGCGGCACTGCGCCGCATCGCCGAGGGCAACAAGCTTTCCCTGCCGGACTTCCGCGCCGCGCTGGAACGGGACGGCGTCCTGTGGACCAAGTTCCGCGAGGAGATCCGCGACGAAATCGTGCTCTCGCGCCTGCGCGACCGCGAGGTGGAAAGCCGAATCGTGGTGTCCGACGGCGAGATCGACAACTACCTGGCCAATCCCGAACAGGGCGAAAGCCTCGCCAACGTCGAGGTGCAGACGGCGCACATCGTGTTGCGCGTGCCCGAACAAGCCTCGCCCGACCAGTTGATGCGGATCGGCGCCCGCGCCCAGGCCGCGCTCGACCAACTCCGCCGCGGCGAGAACTTCGCCAAGGTGGCTGCGAGCTATTCCGACGCGCCGGATGGCCTGAGCGGCGGCGACATGGGCGCGCGGCCGCTCGACCGCCTGCCGGCACTTTATGCCGAAGCAGTGAAGAAGCTGAAACCGGGCGAGACCAGCGACATACTGCGCAGCCCCGCCGGATTTCACATCATCAAGCTGGTCGCGCGCCAGGGTGGCGGCGGACCGAAGGAAGCGGTGGCCCTGAAACAGACACGCGCCCGCCATATCCTGATCAAGGTAAACGAGCTCGTCTCGGAAGCGGAAGCCCGGCGCAAACTGGTCGGCCTGAAGGAACGGCTGGACAACGGCGCCGACTTCGCCGAACTGGCGCGCCAGCATTCCAACGACCTGTCGGCTGCCAAGGGTGGCGACCTCGGCTGGATGTACCAGGGCGACACCGTACCCGACTTCGAGAAGGCGATGGACGCGCTCAAGCTCAACCAGATCAGCGAACCGGTCCAGTCGCCCTTCGGTTTCCACCTTATCCAGGTGCAGGAACGCCGCACCGAAGACGCCACGGCGGAGCGCCAGCGCCTCACCGCGCGCCAGGTGCTGCGCGAGCGCAAGTCCGACGAGGCCTACCAGGACTGGGTCCGGCAAATGCGCGACCGCGCCTATGTCGAATACCGCAACGAAGAGCGCTGAACCGCTGCCCATCGCCGTCACGTCGGGCGAGCCCGCCGGCATCGGGCCGGACATCTGCCTGCGACTGGCCGAGCGGGTTTGGCCGGCGCGGCTGGTGGTGTTGGGCGACCGCAAGCTGCTCGCCGCACGCGCGCAGCAGTTGGGGCTCGACGCAAGCCGCATCGAGATTCGCCATGTCCCGCTGCGAGAGTCGGCGCTGGCGGGACGGCTCGCCACCGCCAACGCGGCCTACGTGCTCGACATGCTCGACGCGGCGCTCGACGGATGCGCTGCCGGAGAATACGTGGCGATGGTCACTGCGCCGGTGCACAAGGGCGTCATCAATGATGCCGGCATCGCGTTCAGCGGCCATACCGAATACCTTGCAGAACGCACCGCCACGCCCAGGGTGGTGATGATGCTGGCCGGCGCGGGCCTGCGTGTGGCGCTGGCCACCACCCACCTGGCGCTGAAGGACGTTCCGGCCGCCATCACGCGCGACGACCTGGAAACCACACTGCGCATCCTCCACGCCGATATGCAAATCAAGTTCGGCATCGCCGCGCCGCGCATCCTGGTGGCTGGGCTCAACCCCCATGCCGGCGAAGGCGGCCACATGGGGCGCGAAGAGATCGAGGTGATCGCCCCGGTACTGGAAAAACTGCGCGGGGAAGGCATGGACCTGGTCGGCCCGCTGCCGGCCGACACACTTTTCACCCGTAATGTGCTTGCCGGTTCCGACGCGCAACTGGCGATGTACCACGATCAGGGCCTCGCCGTGTTGAAGTACGCCGCCTTCGACGAAGGCATCAACGTCACGCTCGGCCTGCCGATCATCCGCACCTCGGTCGACCACGGCACCGCGCTCGATCTCGCCGGCAGCGGCAAGGCGTCGCCGACCAGCCTGTTCGCCGCCGTCGACGCCGCGATCGACATGGCCTCGCGCCGGAGCGCGCCGCCCGCAGGGCCGCCCCAAGGACGACGCAGCCATGACCCGGAGCCGGCGCAGCCGGCGAACCACCGTCACCCCCTTCCTCGGGAAGGGGGAGGGGGGGATGGCTAAATGTGCCAACTGCTCGGCATGAACGGCAACACGCCGACCGACATCTGTTTCTCCTTCGAAGGTTTCCGCACCCGTGGCGGACTCACCGACGTGCACAAGGACGGCTGGGGCATCGCCTTTTTCGAAGGGCCGGGTTGCCGGGTCTTCATCGACGTCGAGCCATCGGCCCAGTCCCCCGTGGCCGAACTGGTGCGCCACTACCCGATCCATTCGAAGAACGTCATCGCCCACATCCGCAAGGCGACGCAGGGCCGCGTCGCGCTGGAGAACACCCATCCCTTCCAGCGCGAACTCTGGGGTCGCTACTGGATCTTCGCCCACAACGGGAACCTCAAGGAATTCAGCCCGACGCTCGACGGCAGTTTCGTCCCGGTCGGCGACACCGATTCCGAGCTGGCCTTTTGCTTCCTGCTGCAACGCCTGCGCGATGAGTTCGGCGACGCCATGCCGCTCAGAAAGCCAATGTTCGACTTCCTTGCCGGCATCACGCGTGAAATCGCCGCCCACGGCGAGTTCAACTTCCTGCTCAGCAACGGCAATTGTCTTTACGCGCATTGCGCCACCAAACTCGCCTACATCGTGCGCCAGGCCCCGTTCGCGGTCGCGCATCTGAAGGACCAGGACGTCAGCGTCGACTTCAGCGCGGTGACGAATCCCGACGACCGCGTCGCGGTGATCGCCACGCTGCCACTGACCGACAACGAAGCCTGGACCACGATGGAGCCAGGCACCCTGATGGTATTCAAAGAGGGCATGCCGGCGGCCGAGGCGCGCACCGCATGAAGTCCGTGGCCGGGCACGTCGCCCGCCGTCGTTTTGGCCAGAACTTCCTGGTGTCGGACGGCGTGATCCGCAAGATCGTCGATGCGATCGATCCGCGCGCCGGCGACACCGTGGTCGAGATCGGCCCCGGCCTCGGCGCCATCACCGAACCATTGCTGGAGCGCAGCGACCACCTGCACGTGGTCGAAATCGATCGCGACCTGATCGCCCGCCTGCGGGAGCGCTTCCCGCCCGAGCGCCTGAGCATCCACGAAGGCGACGCGCTGCAATTCGATTTCGCCAGCCTCAAGGCCGCAGGCCGGCTCAAGATCGTCGGCAACCTGCCCTACAACATTTCCAGCCCGCTGCTGTTCCACCTGGTGCAGTTCGCGCCGCTGGTGTATGACATGCACTTCATGCTGCAGAAGGAAGTGGTCGACCGCATGGTGGCCGAACCCGGCAGCAAGGATTTCGGCCGGCTCTCGGTAATGCTGCAGTACCGCTTCCACATGGAGCGCTTGTTCGTCGTGCCGCCCGGCGCCTTCAACCCGCCGCCCAAGGTCGACTCGGCCATCGTGCGCATGATTCCCGTCGATTTCTCAAGAGTCGGCGCTGGCGGTACGGCAAGCGACGCCGATCTGTTTGCCAAAGTGGTCACCGCGGCGTTCTCCCAACGGCGCAAGATGCTGCGCAACACCCTGCGCGGCTTTGTCGACGAAGCCGCGCTCACCGCGCTGGGCATTCCACCGACGGCGCGCGCCGAGGACATCCCGGTGGCGGACTACGTGCGCCTCGCCAATTCGCTGGCCGACCTTGGGCGGCACTGAAGCGGCGGATCGCGGCCGCCGTGTCGCCGTCATCGGCGGCGGACCGGCCGGACTCATGGCGGCGGAAGTGATCAGCGCCGCAGGTCGGCCTGTCGAGCTGTTCGACGCCATGCCCTCGGTCGGACGCAAGTTCCTGCTGGCCGGTCGCGGCGGCCTCAACCTGACGCACGCGGAATCGGGCGACCGCTTTCTTTCGCGCTACGGCGCCCGCCGCGAGCAGGTCGGAAAATGGCTGGAGAGTTTCGGCCCGGAACACCTGCGCCGCTGGGCCGGCGAGCTCGGCATCGAAACCTTCGTCGGCAGTTCGGGACGGGTGTTCCCGCGTGAAATGAAGGCCGCGCCGCTGCTGCGTGCCTGGCTGCACCGCCTGCGTGCCGCCGGCGTGACGATCCATGCGCGGCATCGCTGGCTGGGCTGGGATGCCTACGGTGCGCTGCGCTTCGCCACGCCGAACGGCGAGTCAAAAGTTATACGAAGCGGTATCCCTGGGGACGGCGCTGGCGCGACGGTGCTGGCCCTCGGTGGCGGCAGTTGGGCGCGGCTGGGCTCGGATGGCGCCTGGGTTCCCCTGCTGCGCGAGCGCGGCATCGCCGTGGCAGCGCTGCGTCCGGCCAACTGCGGCTTCGACGTGGCCTGGACCGAGCACCTGCGCAATCGTTTCGCCGGCACGCCGGTGAAGTCCGTCGCCGTCGGCTTCGTCTCGCCGGACGGAGCGGTGACCAAGCGCGAAGGCGAGTTCCTGGTCACCCGCGACGGCATCGAGGGCAGCCTGATTTACGCGCTGTCGGCGCCCCTGCGCGACTGCATCGAGGCCACCGGCAGCGCCCTGCTGCAGGTCGACCTCGCGCCGGGACGCACGCTGCGACGGCTCACGGAGGACCTCGCGCACCCGCGCGGGCGCGATTCGCTGGCCAACCACCTGCGCCGTCGCGCCGGCATCGATGGCGTCAAGGCGGCGCTGGTACACGAGTTCGCCACGCCGGACCAGCTTGCCACCAGCGAAACCCTCGCGGCGCTGATCAAGGCCTTGCCGATCCGACTGCTTGCACCGCGCCCGCTCGACGAGGCCATCAGCAGCGCGGGCGGCATCGAATTCGGGGAAGTCGACGAGAACATGATGCTGCGTGCCCTGCCGGGCACTTTCTGCGCCGGCGAGATGCTGGACTGGGAAGCGCCGACCGGCGGCTACCTGCTCACCGCCTGCATCGCCGGCGGCCGTGCCGCGGGCCTCGGTGTGCTGCGCTGGCTGGCAGGCCAGGACGCCACGTCCGGTCGATAGCGCGTCGCCCGACCATGGTGGAATCCCTTGCGCGCCGCCTGCTGCTCAATGCAATTGCCATCGTCGCGACCCTTGCCGCACTGGTCGCCGCCGGGGGAGCGCAGGCGCGCCCGCCCGAGGGCAGCGAATTGCAGTTGTTCGTCGAGAATGACCTGCTGGCGCGCACCGACCGCTATTACACCAACGGCATCAAGTTCGGCGGCGGCGCGTCCCATGACCTGCTGCGCCTGCCGACCGAAGTTCTCGAACTGATCGCACCCAAGGCCGGCAGCGAAGTCCGCTTCGGACTGTTCCTCGGCCAGAACTTGTACACGCCGAGAACGATCACGGTCAGTGCCGCACAGCCGCTCGACCGACCCTGGGCCGCCTGGCTCTACCTCGGCGGCGTAGCCCAACAAGCGACGCAGGATCGCCTCGACACGGTGGAAATCGACCTCGGCGTGGTCGGCCCCGCCGCGCTGGGGCGGGAAATCCAGTCCGGCTGGCACAAGCTGATCGATGCGCCGAAGCCCATGGGCTGGCACAACCAGATTCCCAACGAGCCGGCCTTCCTGGTTTCCTGGCTCGCCAAGGGCAAGCACCGGCTCGGCAGCACGAACGGCATCGACCTGGAGCTGATTCCGCATGGCGGCGCCACGCTCGGCACCACGATGACCCTGGCCCGCGCCGGCGGCATGCTGCGCATGGGCCGCAATATGACGGGATTCGGTACCGACACTGTCGAGCCCGGCGGCGCGATGCTGAAGAACATACGTCGCGACATCGAACCGGCGCGCGCGCAGGGCATCGAATGGTGGGTCTTCGCCGGCCTCGACCATCGGCTCGTCGCCCACAACATCTTCCTCGACGGCACGGTGTTCCGCGACAGTCCCGGTGTGCGACGACGGCCGCATGTCTACGACATCACGGCGGGATTCAGCCTGCGCATCGATGCATTGCGGATTTCACTGACGCGGGTGAGCCGCAGCGAAGAGTTCTTCTCCGCGGGCGGCAACGGCGGCCGCCAGACCTTCGACTCGATCAACCTGGGAATGGAGTTCTAGCGCCGCGCAAAAAGCGCAAGGCCCGTACCACCCATCGGCGGCACGGGCCTTGCGCGATGAATCCTCAGGCCGACTTCTTCATCGGGCAGGTATTCAGGCCAATCAGGGGATACACCGGGCACCAGCCGATGGCACCGGTGGCCAGGGGCACGACGCCGATCCAGGCCCACACCGGTCCACCCATGGCCGCCCAGGCAACCAGTCCGAGACCCGCACCAATACGCAACACACGATCGATTCCGCCGACATTCAGTTTCATGGTTTTCTCCTTGAGGGGTTGTGCAACAGTGGGGGCATTACACCAGTTGCGTCGGCACCTGAATGTAACCTAAGTCACAGAGGCCGTTTTTCGCAAACCGGCGGCATCCAGCACCTCCACTTGTTCGCGCCCCAGACGGACCAGGCCCTGCTCGGCAAAGCCCTTCAGCAGCCGGCTGACCATTTCCCGCACGCTCCCCAGTTCGTCCGCCAGTTGCTGGTGCGTGGCGTGCACCACCCTCCCCTTGCCCAGCAGCAGCGCCGCCAGGCGCTGGTCGAGCTTGCGGAAGGCGACCTCCTCGACCAGTTGCATCAGCTCCGCCATGCGCTCGGAGAACAATGCAAAGACGAAATCGCGGAAGGCGGGCTCGCCCAGCATTTCGTCGAACAGCGGACGCGGCAACAGGGCCAGCGTGGTCGGGCCTTCGCTGGTGCCGCGCGCGTTGTAGTCGGCGTGGCCCAGCAGGCAGCTCGAGGTGATGATGCAGCTTTCGCCCGCCAGCACGCGATACAGCGGCAGTTCGCGGCCATTGCCGCTGATCTTGGTGACGCGAATCGAGCCTTCGAGAACGAAGGGAAAACCACGGCAGGGCTGTCGCTCGTCGAACACCACGGTGCCCGGCGCAATAGACAGCGTCTGCAGCGTTTCGCGGATGCGCTGCAGAAGCCCCTCCGGCAGATTGGCCAGGACAGGGTAAAGGGCCAGCAGTGCGTCAGCGCTCACGGCGCGGCATCCAGCGTGGCGATCACCGGCGCATGGTCGGAAGGGCGCTCCAGCTTGCGCGGCGCCTTGTCGATGCTGCAGGCGGTACAGGTGGCGGCGAGCGGCGCGGACAGCAGGATGTGGTCGATGCGCAGGCCGCGATTGAGGCGAAAGCCCATCTGCCGGTAATCCCACCAGGAATAGAGCTTGGGCGGCTGTTCGAAGAGGCGAAAGGCGTCGACCAGTTCGAGGTCGACAAAGCGCCGGAACGCGGCACGCTCGGGTTCGCTGCACAGGATCTGGTCCTTCCACGCGACCGGATCATGCACGTCGCGATCGTCGGGAGCGATGTTGAAATCGCCGAGCAGGACCAGTTTCGGGAAACGTTGCAGTTCGTCGCGCAGATGGTCGGCCAGTGCCGCCAGCCAGCGCAGCTTGTACTCGTACTTGTCCGACCCGACCGCCTGGCCGTTGGGCATGTAGGCGCAGACGACGCGGACACCATCCACCGTGGCGGCCAGCACACGTTTCTGCTCATCGGTGAAACCCGGAATGTCGCATGCCACCTCGTCCAACCCGTTGCGCGCGAGAACGGCAACACCGTTATAGGTCTTCTGCCCGTTATGCACGGCGCGATAGCCGGCGGCTTCGAGTTCGGCATGGGGAAAGGCCTTTTCCTCCATCTTGGTTTCCTGCAGGCACAACACATCGGCCTGCGTCGCCGCCAGCCAGTCGAGCACATGTGGCAGGCGCACCTTGAGGGAATTCACGTTCCATGTGGCGATCTTCATGCACCGATGATACCCGAGCGGGGCCACCGTCTATAATCAAAACAGGCAGGCCGACCATCACATAGCGGGAGGTCAATCATGTTCGATTCGCCGATAGGGCCGTGTCCGGTTTGCGGGCAATATGTCGTTCTCGACCAGACCCAGGCCGAATGCGCGAGGGAGCATCATTGCGATGGTGCATTGCCATGCCCGTTGCAGGATTGCTTCACCGGAATCGACTTCAGCATTGAGCAGCCAAAGGAGAAACTTCGTGACAAAGGCTACTGAGCGGCGCAATTTCTGGCGAGCCGTGTTTCATTCACCGGTACGACTGACCACGGCGGGCCGCACGTTTTCCGCTCAACTCCTGGACATCTCCCTGAAAGGTGCGTTGCTGGAAACCGACGCTACCTGGCAGGGGAAGCCGGGCGACCAGTGTCGCCTGTCACTGGAACTGGCGCCGGGCGCCACCATTGCCATGGATGCCGACGTGATGCATGTCGAAGGACCCCATCTGGGCCTGCGCTGCCGGACGATCGATGTCGATAGCATCACCCACCTGCGCCGCCTGGTGGAGCTCAACAGCGGCGACGCGGGGCTGCTTGACCGGGAATTCAGCAGTCTGGTCCGGGAAGGCTGAGCGCCTCGAATAGTTGCGCCTGCGGCAACCCGAAGGCGGCATTCCCTGCGAACAGCGCTGACCGCCGCGCGAATCAGGCGACAGCGGTCATCCCGTTGTGCCGCAGCAGGGCATCCGGCTGCGGATCGCGGCCGCGGAAGGCCCTGAACGATTCCAGTGCAGGACGCGAGCCGCCGACAGACAGGATTTCGCGCCAGAAGCGTTCCCCGACCCCCGCATCGAGCGTGCTGCCGGAGGTCTTCGCGGCTTCCTCGAAGGCTTCGTAGGCATCGGCGGAGAGGACTTCGGCCCACTTGTAGCTGTAATAGCCGGCCGCGTAGCCACCGCCGAAAATATGCGAAAAGCTTTGCGGAAAGCGGTTCCACTCGGGCGGCACCAGCACCGCGACTTCGCGGCGCACCTCGCCCAGCAGATCCAGGAACCCACGCCCGGCACCGGGCACGAACTCGCTGTGCAGCAGCAGATCGAACAGTCCGAACTCGATCTGGCGCAGGATCTGCAGGCCGCTCTGGAAGTTCTTCGCCGCGATCATCTTGTCGTACAGCGCACGCGGCAGCGGCGCGCCGGTGTCGATGTGGGCCGTCATGCCGGCGAGCACATCCCACTCCCAGCAGAAGTTTTCCATGAACTGGCTGGGCAGTTCCACGGCATCCCATTCGACGCCATGGATTCCCGACACGGGCAACTCCTCAACCTGGGTCAGCAGGTGGTGCAGGCCGTGGCCGCACTCGTGGAACAGGGTGATGACATCGTCGTGACTGAAAGTGGCGGGCCGCATCTGCGAACCTTCGCCGACGGGGGCCGGGAAGTTGCAGTTGAGGTAGGCCACCGGCGTCTGCACCCCGGACGCGACGCGGCGACGGGTAATCGCCTCGTCCATCCACGCGCCGCCACGCTTGGTTTCGCGGGCGTAGAGGTCGAGGTAGAACTGGCCGATCAGCTTGCCGTCGCGTTCGATGCGGAAGAAACGCACGGCGGGATGCCAGACCGGTGCGACGTCGGGCGCCAGTTTGACGGCAAACAACGACTCGATGACGCGGAACAGTCCGCCCAGCACCTTGGGTTCGGGGAAGTATTGCTTCACCTCGTCGTCGGAGAAACTGTAGCGCTGCTGTTTGAGCTTTTCCGAGGCCCAGGACAAGTCCCAGCTCTCCAGCGTCTCCAGACCCAGTTCCTGCCGGGCGAAATCGCGCAGTTCGGTGACGTCGCGGATGGCGAACGGACGGGCCTTGGCGGCCATGTCGCGCTGGAAGGCAGCAACCTGCGCCGGCGTGTCGGCCATCTTGGTCGCCAGCGACACCTCGGCGAAACTGGCGTAACCGAGCATTTGCGCTTCTTCGTGGCGCAGGGCGAGCAGGCGCTCGATCAATGGCCCGTTGTCGCGCTCCGCGGGGCCGAATTCGGACGCGCGCGTTGCGTAGGCCCGGTACATGCGCTCGCGCAAGCCGCGGTTGTCGCAGAACTGCAGGACCGGAATATAGGACGGCGCGTGCAGCGTGAACTTCCAACCCGCGTGCTTGGCTGAATCGCCGTCTTTCTCGGCAGCGGCACGAGCGGCAGCCTTAGCGTCCTCGGGCAGGCCCGCGAGGTCGGCTTCGTCGCTGATCCATTCCGCATGGGCGTTGGTGGCGTCCAGCACGTTCTCGGAAAACTTCGCCCCCAGCGCGGAGAGCTCTTCCTGGATCTCCTTGAAGCGCGGCTTGAGGTCCTCGGCTAGGTCGGCACCGGAGAGACGAAAGTCGCGCAGTTCGTTGTCGACAATCTTGCGCCGCGCCGGGGACAGCGCGGGGAATTCCGTACCTGCGGCAAGTACCTTGTACTTGGCGAACAACGCCAGGTTCTGCCCGAGGTCGGCATAAAAACTGGAAACATCCGGCAACAGCGCGTTATAGGCTTCGCGCCAGGGCGGCACGTCATTGACCGAGTGCAGGTGGCCGACGATGCCCCAGGCACGCGACAGCCGCTCGCCGGCGTCGAGCATGGGCTGCACGAAGTCATCCCATGTCGCGGGGGTGTCCCGCGCGACAAGGCGCTCGACCAGGCTGCGGTTTTCGGCAATGAGCTGGCGGATCGCCTGCGCCACGTGGTCCGGGGTCACGGCGTCGAAACGCGGCAGTCCGGAGAAATCGAGCAATGGATTCATTTCTGTCCTGGGATGGGGAATGGTTCTGCAGGTTGGGGCGAAGCCCGGAAAACGCAAGGGCACCCGGCGCGCGGCCTGCGCCGTCGGTACTTGTGCCGCCTACTCGACCAGCTCCTTGTAGGCATGGAAACTGGCATGGCCGAGCCAGGGCATGACCACGATCAGGCCCAGCAGCGCGGTGGCGAAACCCAGCCCCGTCAGCAGCATCAGCAGCGCCGCCCAGAATGCCAGTGGAAGCGGATTCTCGGCCACCGCATTGACACTGGTGGACAATGCGGCCAGCAGGTCGCTGCGGCGATCGACCAGCATCGGCATCGATACCACGCTCAGCGCAAACACCACCGCAGCAAGCAGGCCGCCGCTGCACATGTAGATGAAGAACATCAGGTAATGCTGGGGATTGACCAGGACCTCGATGATCATCGCTTGCGGCGCCAGCGCCGGCCCCTTGTAGAACAGCGCCACGATCACCACCGAGGCGACCTGCCAGGCCGTTCCGGCGAGGATCGAGAGCAGGCCGAAACCGACCAGGGCCGAAGGATTGCGTCGCCAGGCCAGCATGGAATCCGTCAGCGCCGCAGGTTCGCCGGCCAGGTAGCGGCGCGAGAGTTCGTAAAGCCCGGCCGCGAGCATCGGGGCCACCAGCAGGAAGCCGGTAATGGCGGCGGCAAAGAGATAGGGCAGGCTGGCGGTGACACCCAGTATCACGGCACCGGTCACCGCGATCGCAATGCCGTAGAACAGGCTCGCCGCCGGTTGCCGCCAGAGATCCCGCCAACCGAGCCCCAGCCAGCGCAGGGGTGCGGAAAACCCGATGCGGCGCACGTTTGGCAGCGAGGTGGCGCCGGAAGTCGGCGCCGGCGGCACGGCGAAAGAGTCGCTCATCGGACCGAAGCCCTGGCCGGCATCACGCCGCCTGGATGCCAGTGAGGCGGGTCAGCGCCTCGAGGTAGTTGGCGGTGGTCTTTTCGACGATGTCCTGCGGCAGTTTCGGCCCGGGCGCCGTCTTGTTCCAGTCCAGGGTTTCCAGGTAGTCGCGCACGAACTGCTTGTCGAAGCTGGGCGGGCTGATGCCGACCTTGTAGCGATCGGCCGGCCAGAAGCGCGAGGAATCCGGCGTCAGGACTTCGTCGATCAGGTGCAGGCGCCCCTCCTCGTCCTGGCCGAACTCGAATTTGGTGTCGGCGATGATGATGCCGCGCACGCGGGCAAAGGCCGCAGCCTCGCGATACAGGCGCAGCGTTGTATCCCTCACCGTCTTCGCCAGATCGGCGCCGAGCAGTTTCTCGACCGTGGCGTAATCGATGTTTTCGTCATGGTCGCCCATCTCGGCCTTGGTAGCCGGGGTGAAGATCGGCTCGGGCAGTTGCTGCGCCATCTTCAGATCCGGCGGCAATGCGATTCCGCATACGGCGCCGGTCGACTGGTAGTCCTTCCAGCCGGAACCGATCAGGTAGCCGCGCGCCACCGCCTCGATCGGCAGCGGCTTCAAGCGCTTGACCACCAGGGAACGGCCGCGCACCTGGGCCTTTTCCTCCGCGGCGGCCACGACGGTTTCCGGATCGATGCCGGTCAGCTGGTTCGGTATGACGTGGGCCAGCTTGCCGAACCAGAAGTTGGCGACCGCCGTCAGCACCGCCCCCTTGCCGGGTATCGGGTCGGGCAGGATCACGTCGAAGGCCGACAGGCGGTCGGTGGTGACGATGAGCAGCTTGTCCTCGCCCACCGCGTAGATGTCGCGCACCTTGCCGCGGCCGAGCAGCGGCAGGCTCGTGATGGTCGATTCGAACAGAGGAGGCGTGGCGACTAGGGGCATGGCTGTGCTCTGAAAAAAGGGTTTATTCGCGAACGTAGGCTTTGCCGGAATCCTTTTCGGCATCTTCGCGATAGGGGTAGCGCACGTGACCATAGCGGATCACCAGTACGGCAACGGTCAGCAGGAATATCGCCGAGGTGACCGCCAGCATGCGCCATTCGTTCATCTCCTTGAGGTCAAGGATCAGGTAACGCGCCAAAGCGACCATGCCTATATAAAGGGGAAAGCGCACCGGCAACTGCCCGGACTTCACGTACTGGCCGATCATCGCCAGTACCTCGAGGTAAAGGAACATCAGCAGCAGGTCCGACAGAGAAACCCGGCGCGCCTCGACCATCACCACCGCCTCCTGATACATGGCGATGGTCGTGGCAACGGCGATTACCAGCAGGCCGGCATATTCGACAATGTCGAGGCTGCCGCTGAAGATCTTGCGCAGCCGATCAAAAGTGTGGGACTTGATATCCATGGAAGACCCAAGAAAAAGGCCGCCGGATCGCTCCGACGGCCCGAAACTTTACTCCAAAACCGTTGCTACTTGACGATCGCGTTCAACTCGCCCTTCTTGTAGCGCTCGGCCATCTTTTCCAGCGACACGGCCTTGATCTTGCCCGCCTGACCGGCGCAGCCGAAGGCGGTGTACCGGGCCACGCAAATGGCCTTCATGGCCTTGCGGGCTTCGGCCAGGTACTTGCGCGGATCGAAGTCCTTCGAGTTCTCGGCCATGTACTTGCGGATCGCGCCGGTGGAGGCCATGCGCAGGTCGGTGTCGATGTTGATCTTGCGCACGCCGTGCTTGATGCCTTCGACGATTTCCTCGACCGGTACGCCATAGGTTTCGCCCATGGTGCCGCCGTACTGGTTGATGATCTTGAGCCAGTCCTGCGGTACCGAAGAGGAACCGTGCATCACCAGGTGGGTGTTCGGGATGCGGGCGTGGATTTCCTTGATGCGGTCGATGCGCAGCACCGCGCCGGT
>JACRIY010000032.1 GCA_016235805.1 Rhodocyclales bacterium | reverse complement strand
TCTGGTGGTGATGGGGGGACTTGAACCCTCGACCTACGGATTATGAATCCGTCGCTCTAACCAGCTGAGCTACATCACCGAAAGGGGCGCGATTATCGTCTGCGGAGGCCTCTATTGTCAAGGCGGGCCGGGTCCGCGACAATGGTGGGATGGACTTTGATGTCGTCATCGTCGGCGGTGGTCTGGCCGGCCTTTCCCTTGCGGTTGCCCTGAAACGAAGCCGTCTTTCGATCGGCCTGGTGGAGGGGCGCGCGCCTGTGCAGCCCGAAGGCTGGGATGCGCGTATCTACGCCATCAGCCCGGCCAATGCCCGCTTCCTGACCGATATCGGCGCCTGGCGGCACCTCGACCCAGCCCGCATCCAGCCGGTGCGCACCATGGAGGTCTATGGCGACGAGGGCGGCAGGCTGGATTTCTCGGCCTACGACGCCGGCGTTGCGGAGCTGGCCTGGATCATCGAATCCTCGCTGATGCAACTGGAGTTGTGGGAGACCGCCCGGCGCCAGGGCAACGTCACCCTGCTCTGCCCCGGCGTGCCGCGCAGCCTGACTCTTGCCGGGGATGCGGCGACGCTGACCCTGGCCGACGGCAAGCAACTGCGCAGCCGGCTGGTGGTGGCGGCCGACGGGGCCGATTCCTGGACGCGAGCCGCGGCCGGCATCGAAGTGGCGTTCAAGCCCTACGAGCAGCACGGCGTGGTCGCCAACTTCGCCACCGAAAAACCGCACCGCGAGGTGGCCTGCCAGTGGTTCCGCCACGACGGCGTGCTCGCCTACCTGCCGCTGCCCGGCAACTTGATCTCCATCGTCTGGTCGACGCCCCCCGAACACGCCGCCGAACTGCTGGCGCTGTCGCCCGAGGCCTTCTGCGACCGCGTCGCCGACGCCGGCGGTCGCCGCCTCGGCGCCTTGTCGCTGGTCACCCCGCCCGCCGGCTTCCCGCTGCGGCTGATGCGCGCGCCGCGCATGGTGGCGCCGCGCCTGGCGCTGATCGGCGACGCCGCCCATGCCATCCACCCGCTCTCGGGCCATGGCATCAACCTGGGCTTCCAGGATGCCCGCGTGCTCGCCGAGACCCTGATCCAGCAGCCGGAACACGTCGATTGCGGCGACCTGGCCTGGCTGCGCCGCTTCGAGCGCGCCCGCAAGGAGGAAGTCATCGCCCTGCAAACTGTCACTGATAGCCTGCAGCGCCTATTCGCCCTGCCGGGCCAGCCCTTTGCGCTGCTGCGCAATGCCGGCTTGAACTTCACCCATCGTTTGCCTGTCGTAAAGGACCTGCTGGTCCGCTACGCCATGGGCTGACGCCGACAGAACACCTCACCCCCTATGGAGACATCATGATCAAGAAACTGCTCGCGGCCGCCTGCGCCGCCGCGCTGGCCGCCAGCGCCTTTGCCCAGGCGACGGATGCGGACGTCAAGAAGAAGGTCGAAGCTGCCCTCGGCGAAGGGCCGAAGGTCGAAAGCGTGCGCAAGGCGGGCATGCTCGGCCTCTACGAAGTCGTGGTCGGCGGCGAGATCCTCTATACCGACGACAAGGCCACGCACTTCGTGCTCGGCCACATCATCGACCCGAAGACGCGCCGGGACCTGACCCAGGAGCGCCTCAACAAAATGTCGGCAATCAAGTTCTCCGAGTTGCCGCTCGACCTCGCCATCAAGCAGGTGAAGGGCAACGGCGGCAACGGCAAGCGGACCATCGCCACCTTCGAGGATCCGAACTGCACCTACTGCAAGAAGCTGGCGAAGGAGCTGCAGGGCCTCACCGACATCACCATCTACACCTTCGTTTACCCGATCCTGTCCCAGGATTCGCACGACAAGTCGAAGGCGATCTGGTGCGCGCCCGACCGCGCCAAGGCCTGGAACGACTACATGCTGAACGGCTCGGCACCGGCCGCCGGCAAGTGCGATACGGCCGGGCTGAACAAGGTGATGGAAACTGCCCAGAAGCTGCGGGTGCGCGGCACGCCGGCCATCTTCCTCGCCGACGGCACCCGCCTGCCGGGCTTCCTGGAAAAGGCGCAGCTCGAGCAGGCGATGGCGCAAGCCGCCGCCAAGCCCTGACCGCCACATGAGCAAGATCGACCAGGAAACCTTCTGGTCGCAACGCTACCGCGACGCCGGCGAGGACTACCTCTTCGGCGTCGCGCCCTGCCGCTTCCTGGCAACGCACCGCCACGTGCTGGACTCCGGCGCCACGGTGCTGTCGGTTGCCGACGGAGAAGGACGCAACAGCGTCTGGCTGGCCGAACAGGGGTTGGCCGTGACGGCGCTGGAAATCTCCCCGATCGCGCTGGAAAAGGCTCGCCGCCTGGCGCGCGGCCGTGGCGTCGAGGTCAGCTTCACCCAGGCCGACATGTTGGCCATGGACTGGCCGCCGGCGACCTATGACTTCGTGGTCGGCATCTTCATCCAGTTCGTCGGTCCGCAGGAGCGCGAGATCCAGTTCGCCCGCCTCAAGCAGGCAGTGAAGCCGGGCGGACTGCTGCTGCTGCACGGCTATACGCCGAAGCAGATCGAATACAAGACCGGCGGCCCCTCGGCGGTCGAGAACCTCTACACGGAAGACCTGTTGCGCGCGGCATTTGCCGATTTCCAAATCGAGGCCCTGCATGCCTACGAAGCCGACGTCGATGAAGGCAAGGGCCATCGCGGCCGCTCGGCCCTGATCGACCTGATCGCCCGCAAGCCTGCCTAGCCGCGGCTCTGGATTTCCTCGATGTAGCCGAGCATGCCGGTGCTGATGTTGGCGGCGTTGCCCTCGTCCGTATCGATGTGCATGGCCAGCCGGTAGTTCGGGTTCACCCGCACCACCACGTCGCCGTAGATCAGTTCGCGGGCGCCGTCGACGCGCACCTGGACCACGTACTTGTCGCGCAGGCGGAAGCGCATCGCGTCATCGGGCGACATGTGGATATGGCGCTGGGCGCAAATGACGCCGCGCGGAATCGTCACCGAGCCGGCCGGCCCTTCGAGGACAATGCCGGGCGTATTGGCCAGGTCGCCCGATTCGCGGATCGGCGGCTGCACGCCGACCTTGAACTGCTCGGTCATGGCGATCTCGATCTGGGTTTCCTTGCGCGTCGGGCCGAGCACGCGCACGCCGGTGATCTTGCCCTTGGGACCGATCAGGTTGACCTTCTCCTGACAGGCGAACTGGCCGGGCTGCGACAGTTCATGCTCCGGTGTCAACTGGTGGCCGGGGCCGAACAGTTTGTCCACATCGGCCTGCGACAGGTGCGCGTGGTGGGCGGAAACCTCGATGGGTATCGGCTCCTCGGGCTGCTCCTTGATCGCCAGCGTGATCTGGCTGCGTTCGATGGCGCGCAGCGTTTCCCAGGCCAGCAGGCGCTCGTCGTTGTTGGCGACGACCAGGATCCTGACCGGCGAATCGTCGGTGGAAATCACCGCATGCGAACCGGCCGCACCGAGCTTGCGGTTCTTCTCCTCGTCGAGCTTGATGCCCATGTAGGCCAGGCCCTGGCAGGCCAGGCTGCGCACGGCCGGGCTGGTCTCGCCGATGTCGCCCGTGAAGGCGAGCACGCTGGCGCCGCCCATCGCGGCGACGTAGGCGCCGATGTTCTTGCGGATCTGGTAGCAGAAGGCCTTGTGCGCCAGCAACGCGCGGTGGTGGCCGTCGGCGGCGGCGGCCTCGATCTCGTGGATGTCGCTGGAAATTCCGGAAATTCCCTTGAGGCCGCTTTCCGAATTGATCAGCCTGTTGAGCTCGTCCGGACCCAGTTTGTAACGCTCCATCAACTGGATCATGACCGCCGGATCGAGGCTGCCGGACCGGCTGGGCATGATCAGTCCGTCTGAAGGCGTCATGCCCATCGTGGTGTCGACCGAACGCCCGTGGTCGATGGCGCACATCGAGGCGCCGACGCCGAGGTGGCAGGAGATGATCTCCAGCTCGCCGAGCGGCCGCTTGACGACTTCCGCCGCCTTCAGCGACACGTATCGGTGCGAGGTGCCGTGGAAGCCGTAACGGCGTATGCCTTCCTTCTTGTACCAGTCGTAGGGCAGGCCGTAGAGATAGGCGTAGGTCGGCAGCGTCTGGTGGAAGGCGGTGTCGAACACCGCGACATGCGGCACGCCGGGAAAGAACTTGATTGCCTCGCGCATGCCCTCGAGGTTGTGCGGATTGTGCAGCGGCGCCAGCGCCGAGAGCGCCTCGATGTCGGCCAGCACCTGCGGAGTGACCACGGTGGCGCTGGAGAACTTGCTGCCGCCATGCACCACGCGGTGGCCGACGGCGATGACGTCCAGCGGCGTGAACAGGAAGCGGTTGTCGAGTTCGAGCATGGACTCGAAGAGGACGTTGAAGAACTCGCCGATGGCAAAGGACGGTCGTTCGCGGCGGATCGATTTGCCGGCCGCGGTCATGGTGATATGCACCGACTCGCAGTCGGCGCAATCGACCACGCCGTGGACGTCGAGCGCCTCGTCGTGGGTGTCGTAGATGCCGAAGCGGATCTGGGAGAGGCCGGCATTGATCGACAGGATCTTGCCGTGCACTTCCTTCTTCAGGCTCAGCGCATAGGGGTCGTCGGATTGCGCCAGGGCGCGGGCGCGCAACTGGCTGCTGGTGACATCGACGGCCTGGGCGCGGGCGCGGTCGGCGAGCAGCTTGGACAGGTACAGAATGGCTTTGGCATTGACCAGGATGTGGCTGCTCACCACGTCCTGCGGAATCATCAGCACCAGGCAGCGATTGCCGGCGATGACGTCGGCCACGGTGCGATCTCCGGTCAGCACCGACATTTCGCCGAACACGTCGCCGACTTCCAGCGGGCTCATGACGATGCGCCCGCCGGTATTGTCCGCCACCGATATCTCGCCATGACCGTCGAGCAGGACGCCGATGAAACGCCCTTCCTCGCCGCACTGGATGATCGACTCATTGCCTTCGAAGGTACGCAGCTCGGACTCTTCGACGATCGCGGCGACGCCGTCGCGGCCGAAGCTCTCGAACAGGGAGGCCTTTTCCAGCAGGAAGGGAATCAGTTCGTCATGGGTCATGGCTTGCCTTCAACGGAATTCGGAGAGCTCGCCGATCATTATATTGCTGCGTTGCACAAATATTAGAGCGACGTCTCGTTTCTGCGGCAAATACTGAGGATTCCGGCTATCCGGCGGGTATCGGGCGCAGTCGCCAGAGGGACGTGGTTTCGCGGACTCGGGCGGCATGCAGGGGGTCGCTGCGATCGCTCGCCCGGCCATGGACCGGGGCGGCGTCCAGGCGCCCCACCACCTCCAGGCCGGCTCCGGCGAAGGCCGCCAGCAGTTCGTCGCGGGAGCGCAAGCCCAGGTGCTCGGCCAGATCCGACAGGATCAACCAGCCCTCGCCGCCCGGGACCAGGTGCGGCGCCAGGCCCGTAAGGAAACCTCGCAGCATGCGGCTGTCGGGGTCATACACGGCCTTTTCGAGCACAGTGGCGGCTCGCCCGGGAAGCCAGGGAGGATTGCAGACGACAAGTTGTGCCTGGCCCGGCGGAAACAGGTCGGTCTCGACGACCTCGACCTGCCGGGACAGGCCCAGCCGGCGGATGTTGTCCGTCGCGCAGGCGATGGCCCGCGCATCGTTGTCGGTCGCCACCACCCGCGCCACGCCCCGTCGCGCCAGAATCGCCGCCAGGACGCCGGTGCCGGTGCCGATATCGAAGGCGAGCGGGCAGTCCGCAGGCAGCGGCGCACTGGCTGGCAGTTCGAGGTATTCGCCGCGTACCGGCGAGAACACCCCATAGTGCGGGTGGATTCGCCCTCCGACCGCCGCCACCGGGACGCCTTTCTTGCGCCATTCGTGGGCCCCGATCACGCCCAGCAGTTCGCGCAGGGAGGCGATGAAGGGGCCGCCGGCCTGGCCATAGGCTTCGACGCAGGCATCGCGCACTTGCGGGGCGCGGCGCAGCGGAATGCCGAAATCCGCCTCGAAGGGCAGCAGCAGCATGCCCAGGGTACGCGCACGCTGCGCCTGCCCCAGGCGATAGCGGTGAAACGCCTCCGCCGAGATGTCGCCCCCGGGTTCCGCCTTTTTCGCTCTGCGCTCGATGCGCCTGGCCATGGCCTGCAGCAACTGGCGTGCGTTGTTGAAGTCACCCCGCCACAACAGCGCCGTACCCTCCGCCGCCAGGTGGAAGGCCTCGTCCGCCGGCATGCGATCGTCGGCCAGCACGGTGCGGCGCGGCGGTGCGATGCCGGCCAGCGAGCGCCACGGCGCCTGGCGGGTCGCGCCCTCCTCCTCCCACGTCACCACGGGTAGTGCGCCGCTCACGGCATTGGCCAATGCGGCATGTCGAATCGAGGGTTCATGGTCGGTCACCGATGAAAGCGGAATCGACCATGCTACGCGGCCGCAGCGAGGCTGTAAATTCGCCGCGGCGACGGAATCGCCGTGTCGCCAGCGCCGACTCCTGCGGTAAAGTCCCTGTCCCCGCACACCGCGCCTTCACCATGCCGGCCCGCCTCCTGTTCACCATTGTTTTCATCGAAGGCTATTGCTCGCTGGGCGCCGAGATCATCGCCCTGCGCCGGCTGATTCCGCATGTCGGCAGTTCGATCGTGGTCACCGCGCCGACCATCGGCTTCTTCCTCCTGGCGCTGGCCCTCGGTTACCACTCCGGCAGCCGCGTCGACGCCGACTACCGCGCCGTGGTGGCGCGCAACGTCCTGATTTCCGCGGCGCTGCTGGGCGGCGGCCTGGCGGCGACCACGGTGAATGCGATCTTCGCCGGCGCCCAGCCAGCCTTCGCCTACCTGATCTTCATTGGCGGAATTCTCGCTCCCCTGGCCTGGCTGCTGGGACAGACCGTACCCATCCTCACCAACCTGATGCTGGCGCAGCGCAGCGGCGAGGCCGCCGGCCGCGCGTTGTACTGGTCAACCCTGGGCTCCTTCCTCGGCTCGATCACTCTCTCTCTCGTCGTGATGCAGGTGGCAGGCGTCTGGGCCGCGGTACTGCTCGGCAGCCTGATGCTGGTTGCAGGCGCCGTGCTGGTGCAGCGCCCGGGCAAGTGGGTGACGGCGTCGATGGCGGCGACGCTGGCACTGGCCCTGGGCCTTAACCTGCACGACCGCAGCCGCATCGATACCGCCTATGCCGACTATGAAGTTCAAGCCGTGGCACGGGACGGCATGCTCAGTCCGCGCGTCTTTGTCGTCAATAACCAGAATGCATCGCTGATCGACAGCAGCCAGCCGCCGCTTTATGCGCGCTACGTCCAGCACATCCGCCGCATCCTGCTCGACGATCTCGCCCTGCGCGGCAGCGAAATCCTGGTGCTGGGCGCTGGCGGCTTCACCCTGTCGCACCGCGAGCCTCTGAACCGCTATACCTTCGTCGATATCGACCCCGCCATCCGCGCCATCGCCGAACGCGAGTTCCTGCGTGAGCCGGCCGCCGGCGAATTCATCGCCACCGACGCCCGGCGCTTCGTCGCCGCAACGACAAAGAGGTACGACGCGCTGGTGGTCGATGTGTTCAGCGCCCGCACCTCGATTCCGGGCCACCTGGTGACGCGGGAGTTCTGGATTGACACACGTCGCGCCCTCAAGCCGGGCGGCGCCATGCTGGCCAACCTGATCCTCGATGGACAACTTGCCAGCTCCTACGCCCGCAACCTGCTGGCGACCATCGAAAGCGCCTACGACCGCTGCGCCGTGGAAGTGCTATACAAGTCCGCCGCGCGCAGCAATGTCATCGTGACCTGCTTTGCCGTCGACTCCCGGGAACCGACCCGCATCTATTCGGACGAACGCAACAGCGCGGATGTCGATAGCGCGCGCTCGCCCTGAGGCTTCGGCTCGCCGGAAGCCAAAGCCCTGCTACCGGCTCAGTATTTTCTGAGCACGAACTCGATGCCGCATTCCCCCAGCGGGGTTCGGGTCTGGTCCACTCCTGGCGGCACCAGTCGGGTCCGATAGCCCTGGTCGATCTGCGCCAGCGAAATGATTTTCGCAACGGGCGAGAACTCCCTCAGCAAGTCGAGGAGATTGACTGAAACCGGAGACCATGATTTCGGCTTGCAGATCGTGAAACTGAGCTTGTGGTCGGAGTTGTAGCGCGATGGCCATTGACCCTGCTCGTACATATCCTCGTCCGGTACCTGGATGACCAGGTGGCCACCGCTCTTGACCACGCGCAGCCAGTTACCCAGGGCCTCGCGCGCATCCCGCATATGCTCGAGGCAATGCGATGAATACAGGAAGTCGAAGGCGCCGTCGTCGACGTTCCTCAACAACTGCGCATCGCCGTTTTCGAGGTCGTAGCGACTGATGCAGGTTGCCAGGGGAAAGAACTCCTGGAACAGAGCCAGCGTATCGCCGCCGCCGCCGACGTCCAGCCCCTGGCCGACGAAATAGCGCGTCGCGAAGCGATGGTCGGCGATCCGTCGCTGTATCGAAATGGAAGTGACCCCGGGGATATCGACCGAGAAGGCCAGCACGCCGTTTCCGGCCGGATCGCCCGGCAGGAAGCGCACCACGTCGCGCCAGTCGAGCGGAGACTGCTTCGGTACGAGGATGAAATAGCCATGGTCCTGGCGCAGGAGATGCACGTCGTGGGTGGCGGCAAAACGGGCGAGGCACTCGTCGAGCCGGGCACGATGGGCCCACTGCCGCGCCCAGTCCGGGCACTCGCCCCGGGCGAACACACCGTCGACGTACAGGCGGGCATCGTCGATGATGATCCAATCCTGCGCTGTGAATCGTTCTGCCAGAACCGCGAGTTCCTCGAGCAAGGGAAATGAACGCGGGTGGTCGACCGACTCGAGATAGGCCTTCTGGTCCTTGAAGTCCGCTCCGTCGACGAAGTGGGCATCGAGGAAGATCAGGCGCGGGCCGTCGGCAGCCGGCGGGATTTGCCTCACCAACTCGATGCAGTCGCCCTGCAGCAAACGAATATGGGGCAGGTCCTTGAGCCTGGCCCTGGCCTGATCCAGGGTCTCGACATGCTGCTCGATCGACATCAGGTCGGTCATGCCGGAATCATGAGCCCAGCGCAGGGACCTGCCATGGCCGGTGCCAGTTTCGTAGAGAGTTGTCATGCCCAGCTGCTGCCTGAGCAACGACAAATTGAAGCGTGTCAGGTCTCCCACCCGGGCCCCCTCGGATCGCAAAACGGCGTGACCGTCGCACCGCCCTTTTCACCCCATCCGTCGCCGTGGCGCCAGCGCCGACTCCCGCGCATTTCAGTTCCCTGCAACAGTCATGCGCTCCAGCAGGATGGAGCCCACCTGCTTGGAACCGCGAATCTCGATGTCATTGCCGATGTCGACGATGCCGCGCAGCATGTCGCGCAGGTTGCCGGCGATGGTGATCTCCTCGACCGGATGGACGATCTCGCCATTCTCGACCCAGTATCCGGCGGCACCGCGCGAATAATCGCCAGTCACATAGTTCACTCCCTGGCCGAGCAGTTCGGTGACCAGCAGGCCGCTGCCCATTTCGCGCAGCAGGCCGCGCAGGTCATGCCTGCCCTGCTGCACCAGCAGGTTGTGCGAGCCGCCCGCATTGCCCGTCGTCGGCAGGCCAAGCTTGCGCCCGGAATACGTGGACAGGAAATAGCCCTGCACGACGCCCTGCTCGACCACTTCGCGGTCGCGCGTGGCGACGCCGTCGTCATCGAAGGGCGAGGAGGCAAAGCCGCCGCGGATGTGCGGCCGTTCGCTGATGCGCACGAACTCCGGGAAGATCTGCTTGCCCAGGCTGTCGAGCAGGAAGGAGGTCTTGCGGTACAACGACCCGCCGGATATCGCGTGCACGAAGCTGCCGATCAGGCCGGCCGCCAGCGGCGCCTCGAAGATCACCGGACACTTGCGGGTCTTCAGCTTGCGCGAACCCAGGCGCGCCAGCGCGCGCCGCGCCGCGTAGTCGCCGATCAGCGCGGGATCGGGAAACTCGGCGGCATTGCGGCGCGAGGCGTACCAGTCGTCGCGCTGCATGTCCTCCCCCTCGCCCGCGATGACCGAGCATGAGACATAGTGTCGCGAGGTGGCGAAGCCGCCCATGAAACCCAGGCTGTTTGCGGAGACGAAATGCGACTGCTGCGCGGAGACCGTGGCACCCTCGGAATTTCTGACCATCGGGCTGACGTCGAAGGCCGCCTGCTCGCAGCGCCGGGCGATATCGATGGCGGCTTCGACCGGGATGTCCCAGGGATGGAACAAGTCGAGGTCCATGTCGCGCCTGGCCAGCAGTTTCGCCTCGGGCAGGCCGGCACAGTCGTCCTCGGCGGTGAAACGGGCGATCGAGAGTGCGGCTTCCACCGTGGCCCGGATGGCGGCGGCGGAAAAATCCGAGCTGCTGGCATGGCCACGACGCTGTCCGATGTAGACCGTGACCCCCAGCCCCTTGTCGCGGTTGTACTCGATGGTTTCGACCTCCTGGCGACGCACGCTGACGGACTGGCCGAAACCTTCCGAGACATCGACTTCGCAGGCACTGGCACCAGTGGCGGCGGCGTGGTCAAGCGCCGTTTGCGCCAGTTCGCGCAGCGCGGATTGGGAATGGGCAAAGCCGTCAGACATGCAGGAACCCCTGAGAAGGCGAAGCTATAATCATAACCGTGGACGATATCGATAACGAGCTGCCGGAGTACCGCGGTCCAAGTAAATCGCAGCTCAAGCGCGACATGACCGCCCTGCAGGAACTCGGCGAGGAACTGGTGGGGCTGTCGCGCGAGCGTCTGGCCAGGATCGACATGCCGGAGCGTTTGCGCGATGCCGTGCTCGATGCCCAGCGGATCAGCAAGCACGAGGCGCGACGGCGGCAGATGCAGTACATCGGCAAGATCATGCGCGACATCGATGCCGCCCCCATTCGCGAGGCGCTGGATGAAATCAAGGGCGTGTCCGCCGCAGCCAACGCCAGACAGCACCACCTCGAGGCGCTGCGCACCCGGCTGATGGAGGACGAAACGGCGTTCGGCGAGCTGGCGCGCGATTTCCCCGCGGCCGACATCCAGCACCTGCGCCAGTTGCGGCGCAACGCACTGCGGGAAGCGCAGCAGGGCAGGCCGCCCCGTGCCTACCGCGAGCTGTTCCGCGAATTGCGCGAACTTGGCGGCCCGCCGGGCGCCGGTGAAGCGGAACCCTAAATCGTATCCGTCTGCGCCTCGACCACGGGGTCGAGGATCATCAGCAAGGATTGGGCATGTTCGGCCGCATCTCGCCCCAGGCCGGTCAGGTAGCCGCCATCGGCCAGCGTCAGCAGGCCCTTGGCGTGCAGGCGTCGCGTCGCGGCAATGACTTCCGGCGCCGCGGTCTTGTGTACCTTGATGCCCTGCTGGCTGGTGGCCAGATCGAAGCGCACCAAGGTGTTCATCTCATCGACAAGCTCGGGCGAAAAAGGCATTTTGATTCCTCTGTCAGGATGCGTTGGTCTCGGCAATTCGGCCATTGTAGCCGCGAGATGGGTCGCAGAATTCCCGTCAGTGGAATTGCCTGTCGCCGGCCATCTACAAACCCGGATCGGCGCCGCCGGCCCGTAGCGTGGCTTCGATCATCTGGCGGTTCAACTGCGGCGCGAGAAGCTGCATGAAATCGAACTCGTGGCGGCGCAGCCATGCATCGCGGCGAAATGCGATGCGGGTGGTATTGCCTTCGAACAGATGGGTCGCCGACATGGCGGCCAGTCCGCTGTCCCGCTCCGGATCGAAGGCCATCTCGGCGATGATGCCGACGCCCAGGCCGAGCTCGACGTAGGTCTTGATGACATCCGAGTCGATCGCGGTGAGCATCACGTCCGGCCGCAACTGCTGGCGTTCAAACGCCCGGTCGATGCGGGAGCGGCCGGTAAATGTCGCGTCGTAGGTGATCAGTGGATAGTCGGCCAGCCCGGCGAGGGTCAGGGGCTGCCGCGCCAGCAAGGGATGGCCGCGCGGCGTCACCACCAGATGGGCCCACTGGAAGCAGGGCAGGGTGAGCAGTTCGTCGTAAAGGTCGAGCGCCTCGGTCGCAATGCCCAGATCCGCGCTGCGATCCAGCACCCAATCCGCGACCTGCCGCGGACTGCCCTGCTGGATGTGCAGCCGGATTCCGGGATGCTGGCGGACGAAGTCCTTGATCACCGCTGGCAAGGTATAGCGGGCCTGTGTATGCGTAGTGGCGATCGACAGCGCGCCGCGGCCGTCGGCGGCGAAATCCTCGCCGACGCGCTTCATGTTCTGCGCCTCGCCCAGGATCCGTTGCGCCATGGCGAGGACGATACGGCCGGCGGCGGTGGTCCCGGTCAGGCGTTTGCCGGCGCGATCGAAGATGGTGATCCCAAGTTCCGCCTCCAGCATGGCGATCTGCTTGGATACGCCGGGCTGAGAGGTATGGAGCGCGGCGGCGGCGGCGGAAACATTCAGGCCCCGACGCTCGACCTCCACCAGGTAACGCAGTTGTTGCAGCTTCATGAGCTAATTATAACTTCAAGCTATATGTAAATCGCCAATAAGTATTTTTCAGAACTAAACGGGCGCTCTAGGATGCGTCCCATCATGACTTTCGACATCAATCCCCTGCTCCCGTTTTCCGGTTTCGCCGTCGGCGTGCTGGTCGGCCTGACCGGCGTCGGTGGCGGCTCGCTGATGACGCCGCTGCTGGTTTTGCTTTTCGGCTTCAAGCCAGCGACCGCAGTGGGCACTGACTTGCTCTATGCGGCGATCACCAAGGGCGGCGGTTCCTGGGTGCATCACCGCCACGGCAACATCGACTGGGGCATTACCGGGCGCCTGGCGCTGGGCAGCGTCCCGGCGGCCGCGCTGACCCTGCTGCTGCTGGCGCAGTTCGGCATCGGCAGCCATGGCGCTCCGGCGCTGATCTCCGCGGTGCTTGGTGTCGCCCTGTTGTTGACCGCCGCCTCACTGATCTTCCGCCAGCGCCTGCTCGACATCGCCAAACGCCGTGCCGTCAGCGCCGACTTTTCGCGGCATGCATCCGGCCTCACGGTCCTGGTCGGTGCCATCGTTGGCGTTCTGGTGACGATCTCCTCGGTCGGCGCCGGGGCCCTGGGCGTCACCGCGCTGAGCTTCCTTTATCCGCAACTGGCCACCCGCCGCGTCGTCGGGTCCGATATTGCCCACGCCGTGCCGCTGACCCTAGTGGCCGGCCTCGGCCACTGGTACCTGGGCACGGTGGACGTGCTGCTGCTGGTGTCACTGCTGATCGGTTCCCTTCCCGGCATCGCGCTGGGCGCCCACTTCGCCGCCAGGGTTCCGGAGCGCACGCTGCGCGGCCTGCTGGCTTCCGTGCTGCTGTTGGTCGGCGGCAAGCTGATTCTTTCCTGAGGAAACGCCATGTACCGCTACGACGACTACGACCACGCCATCGTCAAGGCCCGCGTCGCCCAGTTTCGCGGCCAGACCGAGCGCTATCTTGCCGGCAGGCTGAGCGACAACGAATTCCGCCCGCTGCGCCTGCAAAACGGCCTCTACATCCAGCGCCATGGCCCCATGCTGCGCCTGGCCGTGCCCTATGGCCTGCTTTCCGCGCGCCAGTTGCGCAAGTTCGCCGACATCGCCCGCCGCTACGACCGGGGTTTCGGCCACTTCACCACCCGCCACAACCTGCAACTCAACTGGGTCAAGCTGGCGGAGGTGCCGGACATCCTGGCCGAGCTCGCGGAAGAGGAACTGCACGCAATCCAGACCTCGGGCAACTGCATCCGCAATGTCACTACCGACCATTTCGCCGGCATCGCCGCCGACGAGATCGCCGATCCGCGCCCCTGGGCCGAACTGCTGCGCCAGTGGTCGAGCTTCCATCCCGAGTTCGCCTACCTGCCGCGCAAGTTCAAGGTCGCGATCTCCGGCGCCGAGGAAGACCGCGCCGCGATCCAGGTGCATGACCTCGGCCTGCAGTTGGTCAGCAACGAGGCGGGCGAAATCGGCTTCAGGGTCCATGCCGGCGGCGGCCTCGGCCGCACCCCGCTGCTTGGTCCGGTGGTGCGCGAGTTCCTGCCCTGGCAGCACCTGCTGACCTACACCGAGGCCCTGGTCCGCGTCTTCAACCGCCACGGCCGCCGCGACAACGCCTACAAGGCGCGCATCAAGATCCTGGTCAAGGCGCTCGGACGCGAGGAGTTCTCGCGCCAGGTCGAAGCCGAATGGGCCCAGCTCAAGGACGGTCCGGCAACCCTGACGGCGGCGGAAGTCGCGCGTGTCAGCGCGCAGTTCGCCGCACCCGCCTACGAGATCCTGGCCGCAGACGACCTCTGCCACCTCACCCACCTGCGCGAGGACAAGGCCTTCGCGCGCTGGGTCGAACGCAACGTGCAGGCACACAAGGTCCCCGGCTATGCCGCCGTCACGCTGTCGCTGAAGAAGCCCGCAGTTGGGTTCAATTCGGCGCCGGGCGATGCAACGTCGGAACAGATGGAAGCCGCAGCCGATTTGGCGGAGCGCTACAGCTTCGGCGAAATCCGCGTCTCGCACGAACAAAACCTGATCCTCGCCGACGTACCCCAGCGCGAGCTCTACACCATCTGGCACCGCGCCAAGGCGGCGGGGCTGGCCTCGCCCACGGTCGGCCTGATCCAGGACCTGATCGCCTGCCCCGGCGGCGATTTCTGCGCCCTGGCCAATGCCCGCTCGCTGCCGGTGGCCGCGGCAATCCAGGAGCGCTTCGAGGACCTCGATTACCAGCACGACATCGGCGAACTGGAACTCAACATCTCCGGATGCATGAATTCCTGCGGCCACCACCACCTCGGTGCGATCGGCATCCTCGGCGTCGACAAGAACGGCGAGGAGTGGTACCAGGTCACGCTCGGCGGCCGCCAGGGCAATCGTGCCCGCATCGGCGAAGTGATCGGCCGCGCCTTCGCCGCCGCCGAAGTTCCGGACGTCGTCGAGCGCCTGATCGGTGCCTATCTCGCGCACCGTCATGCCGACGAGCGCTTCATCGATACCTTCGACCGCATCGGCATCGAAATCTTTCGAACCGCCGCGTATTTACCAAAACCCGCCCAGAAAAGGAGAGTCGCAAATGGCTAAGCTCATCAAGGAACGTCGTCTGCAGGACGACGCATGGAAAGTCGTGAACCTGGTCGACGGCAAGGCACCCATCGACGTCTGCCTGCCGGTCGGCCCGCTGCTGGTGCCCGTCGCGGTGTGGAAGGCAAAGAAGGCCTGCCTGATCCACCGCGAATACGAACACGGTACGCCACTGGGCATCTGGCTTGCGCCCGAAGACGATCTCGCCGAAATCGCTGCCGACATCGACGACTTCACGGTGATCGCCGTGCATTTCCCGAAGTTCGCCGACGGCCGCGGCTATTCCACCGCCCGCCTGCTGCGCGAACGCTACGGCTACGACGGCGAGCTGCGCGCCTTCGGCGACATCGGCCGCGACCAGCTTTTCTTCCTCAACCGCGTCGGCTTCGACGCCTTTGTCATCGGCGAGGGCAAGAGCGCGGAGGACGCTCTGGCCGCCTTCGACGACTTCCCCGAGAGCTACCAGGGCGACGCGGTCCAGCCGCTACCCCTGTTCCGCCGACGGGCCGCCTGAACTGCATTACCCAAGGAGCCGCATCATGCTGCGCGAAAACATCCCCGATCTGGCCGACCTCGAACTGGTCGCCGCCGTGGCCGAGAAGGCCGTCCGTGCCAAACAACTGCTGCGCGACGTCGCCCGCGACTACGCGCCTGTGGTGTTCGCCAACAGCCTGGGCGCAGAGGACATGGTGCTGACCGACATGATCTGGAGCGAGCGCCTGGCGATCGGCATCTTTTCGCTGGACACCGGCCGCCTTCCGGCCGAGACCTATGAGCTGATCGCGCGCGCCGAAGCCCATTACCAGCGCCGCATCGAGATCTACGCGCCGCGCCACGATGCCGTGCAGGACTGCATCGGCGCGCATGGCATCAACGGCTTCTACGATTCCGTGGCGGCGCGCAAGGCCTGCTGCCAGGCGCGCAAGATCGAGCCGCTGCAACGGGCGCTGGCCGGCAAGCAGGCCTGGATCACCGGCTTGCGTTCCGCGCAATCGCCGACCCGCGACAAGCTCAAGCCCGTGGCTTTCGATCACGCCAACGGACTGGTCAAGATCAGCCCGTTGGCCGACTGGAGCGAACGCGAGGTCTGGGTTTACCTGCGCGCCAACAAGGTGCCCTACAACGCGCTGCACGACCGCAACTTCCCGAGCATCGGCTGCGCCCCCTGCACGCGCGCAGTTCAGGCCGGCGAGGACGTGCGCGCGGGGCGCTGGTGGTGGGAGACCCCGGAAACCAAGGAATGCGGCCTGCATCTGGTGGATGGCAAGCTGCAGCGCGTCGCCAAGCCGGAAGTCGGCGCTGACGGGACGGCGGCCGCATGAACGCGCCCATCTTCGATCCGGCGCCGGCCTTGTACCGCCCCGCCCTCGACCACCTCGACTGGCTGGAAGCGGAAGCCATTTACATCCTGCGCGAGGTGGCGGGCCAGTGCAGCAACCCGGCCCTGCTGTTTTCCGGCGGCAAGGATTCCATCGTCCTCCTGCGCCTGGCGGAAAAGGCCTTTCGACCCGGGCGCTTTCCGTTTCCGTTGCTGCACATCGACACCGGGCACAATTATCCTGAGGTCATCGACTTCCGCGACGCCCGCGCCTGCGAACTCAACGAACGGCTGATCGTGCGCTCGGTCGAAAGCTCGATGGCGCGCGGCACGGTACGCCTCAAGTCGGCCGACGAGTCGCGCAACCGGCACCAGTCGGTGACCCTGCTCGAAGCCATCGAGGAATTCGGCTTCGATGCCTGCATCGGCGGCGCCCGCCGCGACGAGGAGAAAGCCCGCGCCAAGGAGCGCATCTTTTCCTTCCGCGACGAGTTCGGCGGCTGGGATCCGAAAAACCAGCGGCCCGAGTTGTGGGACCTGTTCAACGCCCGCGTGCACAAGGGCGAGAACATCCGCGCCTTCCCGATTTCGAACTGGACCGAACTCGACGTCTGGCAGTACATCGAGAGGGAAGGGCTGGCCCTGCCACCGATCTACTTCGCCCACCTGCGCCCGGTAATCCGCCGGGGCGGGCTGCTCCAGCCGGTGACGGAACTGACCCCGGCGCACGACGGCGACATGGTTGAGCAGTTGCGGGTGCGTTTTCGCACGGTCGGCGACAGCACCTGCACGGCGCCCGTCGAATCGGACGCCGACACGGTAGGCAAGATCATCGCCGAAACGGCGACCACCACGATCACGGAGCGCGGCGCCACCCGGCTTGACGACCAGGCCTCCGACGCCGCAATGGAGCAACGCAAGAAGGAAGGGTATTTCTGATGAGCGCCATCGAATCCATCCCCGGTTTCTCAGGCCCCACGGACAACGGCCTGCTGCGCTTCCTCACCTGCGGCAGCGTCGATGACGGCAAGAGCACGCTGATCGGCCGCCTGCTCTACGACACCAAGGCGATCCTGGCCGACACCCTGCACGCCATCGCGACGACTTCGCAGCGGCGGGGCATGGAAGCGGTGGACCTGTCCCTGCTGACCGACGGACTGCAGGCCGAACGCGAACAAGGAATCACCATCGATGTTGCCTATCGCTACTTCAGCACCGGCAGGCGCAAGTACATAATTGCCGACGCGCCGGGCCACGAGCAATACACGCGCAACATGGTCACCGCCGCTTCCACCGCCAACCTGGCGATCATCCTGATCGATGCGCGCAAAGGCGTGCTGACCCAGACCCGGCGTCATTCCTACCTGGCTCATCTGCTCGGCATTCCGCACCTGGTGGTCGCGGTGAACAAGATGGACCTGGTCGGTTACGACCGCGCGATCTTCGAGCGCATTCGCGACGAGTATCTCGGGTTTGCACGACAACTCGGCATCGGCGACGTACGCTTCATTCCGCTGTCGGCATTGAACGGCGACATGCTGGTCGATCGTGGTGCCAATCTTGGCTGGTACGAAGGGCCGACGCTGATCGAGGTCCTCGAGTCGGCGCCGGTCGCGCACAGCGAAAACGACGAGCGCTTCCGCTTCCCGGTGCAATACGTCTGCCGCCCGCAGAGGGCCGGCGATCCGCTGCTGCATGACTACCGCGGCTTCATGGGCCGTGTCGAGTCGGGAAGCATTTCCGTCGGCGATGAAGTCGTGGTGCTGCCCTCCGAACGCCGCAGTCGGATCAAGGGCATCCAGATCGGCGGCCGCTCCCTGACACACGCGGTCGCCGAGCAGTCGGTGACGCTGCTGCTGGAAGACGAGATCGACATCTCGCGCGGCGACATGATCGTGCGCAGCGGCGAGGAAGAGTCGGCGCTGGTGACACGCCGATTCGAAGCCATGCTATGCTGGCTTGCCGACAGCCCGCTCGACCTGAACCGCAAATACCTGATCCGGCAGACGACACGCGAGGCACGCGGGTTGCTCGACGGCATCGCCTATCGCCTTGACATCAATTCGCTGCAACAGCTTCCGGTTGGGGGCATCGGCATGAACGACATCGCCCGGGTCGCCTTCAAGCTGGCCCAGCCGCTGGTCATCGATCGTTATGCGGAGAACCGTGCCACGGGAGCCTTCATCGTCATCGATGAAAGCACCAACAACACGGTCGGGGCGGGAATGATTCTTTAGCGCATCCGAAACAGACACAAAAAAGCCAGGCGACGCCTGGCTTTTTGTTGGCGCTGAACGCCTTATTCGGCAGCAGGCGCTTCGACCACTTCGCCGGCCGGGCGATCCAGCAGTTCAACATAGGCCATCGGTGCGTTGTCGCCAACGCGGAAGCCCATCTTGAGGATGCGCAGGTAGCCACCGTTACGGGCGGCATAGCGCGGCCCGAGCACGTCGAACAGCTTGCCGACGATGTCGCGATCGCGCGTGCGGTCGAAGGCCAGGCGGCGATTGGCCAGGCTGGGCTTCTTGCCCAGTGTGATCAGGGGTTCCACCACGCGGCGCAGTTCCTTGGCCTTGGGCAGGGTAGTCTTGATCGCCTCGTGGCGCAGCAGCGAAACCGCCATGTTGCGCAGCATCGCCTGGCGGTGTGCCGAGGTTCGGTTGAGTTTGCGAAGTCCGTTACCGTGACGCATGGTGAATTCCCTTTTTTGTGCGGCCGCCGCGCATTGCAAGCGGCCGGTTAATGGTTTTTAAGAGAGTGGATGCCGGGCACCGGCCCGGCGACGGATCAGGAGAGCTTTTCCAGACCGGCGGGCGGCCAGCTTTCCAGCTTCATGCCCAGGGTCAGGCCGCGCGAGGCGAGCACTTCCTTGATTTCGTTGAGCGACTTGCGGCCCAGGTTCGGCGTCTTCAACAGCTCCGTTTCGGTGCGCTGGATCAGGTCGCCGATGTAATAGATGTTTTCGGCCTTGAGGCAGTTGGCGGAGCGCACCGTAAGTTCGAGATCGTCGACCGGACGCACCAGCACGGGATCCACGGAGGTCTGCTTCGGCGCAACATCGGAAACCGGCGTGCCTTCAAGATCGGCGAAGATCGAAAGCTGCTCCATCAGGATGCGCGCCGCCGTGCGGACGGCTTCCTCGGCATTGTCGATCGCGCCGTTGGTTTCGATGTCGAGGATCAGCTTGTCGAGGTCGGTGCGCTGTTCGACGCGGGCCGATTCCACGGAATAGCTGACGCGACGCACCGGGCTGAACGAGGCGTCGAGCATGATCTGGCCGATGGCGCGGTTCTCGCGGGCGATCTCGCGCTGGTTGGCCGGAACGTAACCGCGACCGGACTCGACACGGATCTGCATGTTGAGCTTGCCGCCCGGAGCGATGTGGGCGATCACGTGGTCGGGATTGACGATCTCGACGTCGTGGGTGGATTCGATGTCCGCGGCAGTCACCACGCCTTCGCCGCTTTTCGACAGCGTCAGGGTCGCCTCACGACGATTGTGCATCTTGAGCACCACGCCCTTGAGGTTGAGCAGCACATCCACCACGTCCTCGCGCACGCCGTCCAGCGTCGAGTACTCGTGGAGCACCCCCTCGATCGAAACCTCGGTCGGAGCAACACCTTCCATTGAGGACAGCAGGATGCGGCGCAGCGCGTTGCCCAGCGTATGGCCGTAGCCACGCTCGAAGGGCTCCATCACCACACGGGCGTGCACCGGCGAGAGTTGCTGAACATCGATACTGCGGGGTTTCAGAAGTGTGTGCATGTGCATTCCTTCAAATGGGCAACGCCTGGCGTCCACTGGACGCCAGGCGCATGAAACGGATTAACGCGAATACAGTTCGACAACCAGGCCTTCGTTGATCGACGGCGGCAGGTCCTCGCGGGCAGGCAGAGCCTTGAATGTACCTTTGCCAGCCTTGGCATCGACCTCGATCCACTCCGGGAAACCGCGCGACTCGGCGGCTTCCATGGCCGCCTTGGTGCGCAGATGGCCGCGGGTGCCTTCGGTCAACTGGATGACGTCGCCGGGGCGCACGTTGTAGGACGGGATGTTCACGCGCTTGCCGTTGATCAGCACGCCGTTGTGGCGCACGACCTGGCGAGCCTCGGCACGCGAGGCGCCAAAACCCATGCGATAGGCCACCGTGTCGAGGCGGCTTTCGAGCAGCTTGAGCAGGTTTTCGCCGGTCTGACCCTTCTTGCGCTCCGCATCGGCGAACACCTTGCGGAACTGGCGCTCGAGGATGCCGTAAATGCGGCGGATTTTCTGTTTTTCGCGCAGTTGCGTGCCGTACCCCGACAGGCGCTGGCCGGACTTCTGGCCATGCTGGCCGGGAGCGTAGGAACGGCGCTCGACGGAGCACTTGTCGGTGAAGCACTTTTCGCCTTTGAGGAACAGCTTCTCGCCCTCGCGGCGGCACTGGCGGCACTTGGCGTCTAGGTTGCGGGCCATGGTGTCGGGTCCTTATTGCCTTAGATGCGACGGCGCTTGGGCGGCCGGCATCCGTTGTGGGGAATCGGGGTGATGTCGGTGATGCTGGTGATCTTCATGCCCAGCGCGTTGAGGGCGCGCACGGCAGATTCACGACCGGGGCCGGGGCCCTTGATGCGGACTTCCAGGTTCTTCACGCCGCACTCCTGGGCCGCCTTGCCGGCTGCTTCCGCAGCGATCTGGGCAGCGAACGGAGTCGATTTGCGAGAACCCTTGAAACCAGCGCCACCCGACGTCGCCCAGGACAGTGCATTGCCCTGGCGGTCGGTGATGGTGATGATGGTGTTGTTGAAGGAAGCGTGAACGTGGGCGATGCCTTCGGCGACGTTCTTCTTGACCTTCTTGCGAACTTTGGTTGCGGTCTTTGCCATGTGCTGGTTCCTGGTTTACTTCTTGCCCATTGAAATCGCCTTGCGCGGCCCTTTGCGGGTTCGGGCATTGGTGCGCGTACGCTGGCCCCGAACCGGCAGGCCGCGGCGGTGACGCACGCCGCGGTAACAGCCAAGATCCATGAGGCGCTTGATGTTCATCGTCACTTCGCGACGCAGGTCGCCCTCGACGGTGAACCGGCCTACCTCTTCACGCAGGCGGTCCATCTCGCTGTCCGTGAGCTCCTTGATCTTGGTCGACCGCTTGACGCCGACGGCGTCGCAGATCTTCCTGGCGCGGGTGCGGCCAATGCCGTAGATAGCCGTCAGTGCGATCTCGGCGTGCTGGTGATTCGGGATATTGACGCCTGCTATACGAGCCATGTGCTTACCTGTTCGTCGCCGCCCTTGCGTTGTGGGGGCTTAGCTGAAATTTGGGAAACTGCTAAGTATATCCGATCGCTACCGCCTGATCAACCCTGGCGCTGCTTGTGGCGCGGATCGGTGCAGATGATCCTCACCACGCCGTTGCGGCGGATGACCTTGCAGTTGCGGCAGATACGTTTGACCGAAGCCAGAACTTTCATTGGATTTCTCCGGAAAAAATACAGGACTACTTGGCGCGAAACACGATACGTGCCTTCGACAGGTCGTAAGGTGTCAGTTGCACGGTGACCTTGTCGCCAGGAAGGATGCGGATGTAGTGCATGCGCATCTTCCCGGAGATGTGGCCGAGTACCACGTGCCCGTTTTCCAGCTTGATGCGGAACGTGGCGTTCGGGAGATTCTCCATGACCTCTCCCTGCATTTCAATTACATCTTCCTTGCCCATACTTCAACGACCGGGGAATCCGGCTCCCTTGAAATTGGCCTTCTTCAACAAGCTTTCATACTGGTGCGACATCACGTAGGCCTGGACCTGGGACATGAAGTCCATGGTCACGACGACAATGATCAGCAGGCTGGTGCCGCCGAAATAGAACGGAACGTTCCATTTCAGGATCAGGAATTCCGGAATCAGGCAAACCAGGGTGATATAGACCGCACCGAC
The DNA here is from genome assembly GCA_016235805.1 of Rhodocyclales bacterium. Classification (GTDB taxonomy): domain Bacteria; phylum Pseudomonadota; class Gammaproteobacteria; order Burkholderiales; family Rhodocyclaceae; genus Sulfuritalea. The sequence goes on along the minus strand of JACRIY010000032.1, from coordinate 10,810 downwards.
CAGGGTCAGGCGGGTAAGGATCTTGTCGATGTAGCGGCTGGTCTGGTCGCCGGGGCGAATCCCCGGAACGAAGGCACCGCTCTTCTTCAGGTTGTCCGCGGTTTCCTTCGAGTTGAAGACCAAGGCGGTATAGAAGAAGCAGAAGAAGATGATCGCGACGGCATAAAGGATCACATAGATGGGCTGGCCCGGCGACAGCGTCGCCGCAATGTCCTTGAGCCAGGTCATGCCCTCGCCGGATCCGAACCAGCCTGCGGCGGTAGCCGGAAAGAGGATGATCGACGAGGCGAAGATGGGCGGGATCACGCCGGACATGTTCAGCTTCAAGGGCAGATGGGAGCTCTGTCCACCATAGATCTTGTTGCCGACCTGGCGCTTGGCGTAATTCACAAGAATCTTGCGCTGACCCTTTTCGACGAAGACCACGAAGCCGGTGACCAGAACAACCAGGGCACAGATGAACAATGCGGAGATCGCGTGCATCGCGCCAGTCCGCACCAGTTCGAACAATCCGCCCAACGCGCTCGGCAGACCGGCGACGATGCCAGCGAAGATGATGATGGAGATGCCATTGCCCAGGCCGCGTTCGGTGATCTGCTCGCCGACCCACATCAGGAACATCGTGCCCGTGAGCAGGGTCAGGACAGTGACGAAGCGGAACATCGGGCCGGGATCGAGCACCAGGCCGGCCTGCGATTCCAGCGCAATCGCAATGCCCAGGCCCTGGAACAGCGCCAGGGCGACAGTGCCGTAGCGAGTGTATTGGGTGATCTTGCGACGCCCGGCCTCACCCTCTTTCTTCAACTGCTCGATGGACGGTACCGCGACCGCCATGAGCTGCATGATGATCGACGAGGAGATGTACGGCATGATGCCCAGGGCAAACAGCGTAAAGCGTGACAGCGCACCACCGGAGAACAGGTTGAAGACGCCGAGGATCCCGCCCTGCTGGCCCTGGAACAACTCGGCCAGCTTGACCGGATCGATTCCCGGCACGGGAATATGCGCACCAATGCGGTAAACAACCAGCGCGCCAAGCAAAAACCACAAGCGGCGCCACAGGTCGCCGAACTTGCCGGTCTTCCCGATTGCCGCTGCCTGGTTGTTCGCCACCGCCTTTACCGTCCGTTATCAGGCTGCGGCGACATCCGCCACGGAGCCGCCGGCAGCCTCAATAGCCGCACGTGCGCCCTTCGTTGCACCCACGCCCTTGAGCGCGATCTTGCGGCTGAGCTTGCCCGACAGGATGACCTTTGCCGAAAGAGCGTCACCGGCAATCACACCGGCCTGCTTCAATACCAGCAGGTCCACTTCCTCGACCGGAAGTTTGTCGAGTTCGGAGAGACGCACTTCAACGTTCCTGCTCGCCGTCATCGAGACGAAGCCACGCTTCGGCAAACGACGCTGCAGCGGCATCTGACCGCCTTCAAAACCGACCTTGTGAAAACCGCCTGCGCGGGACTTCTGGCCCTTGTGACCACGTCCAGCCGTTTTTCCCAGACCGCTCCCAATACCGCGACCGACCCGCTTGGGCGCGTGTTTCGAACCGGCACCCGGCTTCAGGTTGTTGAGTTCCATACCCATTGTCTTCCCCTTAGCCTTCGCACTTGACCAGATAGGCTATCTTCCGGATCATGCCCCGCACCGCAGGCGTATCCTCAAGCATGGCCGAACTGTTGAGTTTGCGCAGGCCGAGTCCGCGCGCAGTGGCACGGTGGTCCTGCTTGGTGCCGATCAGGCTCTTGACCAGCGTGACCTTGATTTTCTTGTCCGCCATGTCTTACTCCAGAATTTCCGCCACGGCCTTGCCGCGCTTGGCCGCAATTTCCGCCGGCGTGCTCATGGCGCGCAAACCGTGCAGCGTTGCACGCACCACGTTGTAAGGATTGGTCGAGCCGATGGTCTTGGCAACCACATCGGTAATGCCCATGACTTCGAACACGGCGCGCATCGGGCCGCCGGCGATCACGCCGGTACCAGGCGACGCCGGGGACATCAGAACCGTGGTCGCACCATGCTTGCCGGTTACGGAGTGATGCAAGGTACCGTCCTTGAGGCTGACCTTGGTCATCTTGCGGCGCGCCTCCTCCATTGCCTTCTGCACGGCAACCGGAACTTCGCGGGACTTGCCCTTGCCCATGCCGACGCCGCCATCGCCGTCACCAACGACGGTCAGCGCGGCGAAACCGAGAATGCGGCCACCCTTGACGACCTTGGTGACGCGATTGATGGATACCATCTTCTCGCGCATGCCGTCATCACGCTCTTCCTGGACCTGCTGCTGTTTCCTGCCTTGCGGTTTTGCCATGTCGGCCTCGCTCAGAACTTGAGACCGCCCTCACGGGCGGCTTCAGCCAGCGCCTTGACGCGGCCGTGATAGTGAAATCCGGAACGATCGAATGCAACCTGCTCGATTCCGGCGGCCTTGGCCCGCTCGGCGATCAGCTTGCCGACCGTTTGTGCGGCACTGACGTTGCCGCCGTTCGGAACCTGGCTGCGGACGACCGGCTCCATGCTGGAAGCCGCCGCCAGCACGCGCGTGCCACAGCCTGAAAAAATCTGGGCGGAGATGTGCAGGTTGCTACGATGCACCGCAAGGCGCACAACCTTGAGCTCCGCAATCTTGGCGCGGGTTTTACGCGCCCTGCGTAGACGAGCCTGTTTCTTTTCCATGTTTCAGCGCCTCGATTATTTCTTCTTGGTTTCCTTGATGGCCACAACCTCATCGGCGTAGCGCACACCCTTGCCCTTGTAGGGCTCCGGCGAACGGTAAGCACGAATTTCAGCGGCCACCTGCCCAACCACTTGCTTGTCAATACCCTTGATCAGGATCTCGGTCTGGGTCGGCGTCTCGACCTTGATGCCGTTTGGCATATCGTGAACCACGGGATGGGAAAAACCCAGCGTCAGGTTCAGCTTGGCGCCTTGCGCCTGCGCGCGGTAGCCCACACCAACCAGCGTCAGCTTCTTTTCGAACCCCTTGGTGACGCCGATCACCATGTTATTGACCAGTGCCCGCATGGTGCCGGACATCGCGCCCGCATCGGCAGCGCCTTCGACTGCCTTGCACAGCAGCTTTTCGCCGTCCTTCTCGATCTTCACCGAGGGCAACAGGAACTGCTTCAGTGTGCCAAGCGGTCCTTTGACGGAAATCTCGGAATCCGACAGCATGACTTCGACGCCCTTCGGAACCTCGACCGGATATTTCGCAATACGTGACATGAGGGGCTCCTTAGGCGACGATGCAGAGAACTTCGCCACCCATGTTGCCTGCCCGCGCGCGGCGGTCGGTCATCACGCCCTTGGGCGTGGAGACGATGGCAACACCAAGGCCGTTCATGACGCGGGGCAGGTCATCCTTGCCCTTGTAGACGCGCAGGCCGGGCTTCGAAACGCGCTCGATGCGCTCGATAACCGGGCGGCCGGCGTAGTACTTCAGCGCGACATCGAGCTCGGGTTTGGCTCCATTCTCGCGAATGGCGAAATCGTCGATATAACCCTCGTCCTTGAGGACCTTGGCAATCGCCACCTTCAACTTGGACGATGGCATCGACACTGAGAGCTTTTCCGCCATCTGCGCGTTGCGGATGCGGGTCAGCATGTCGGCAACCGGATCTGTCATGCTCATATCGGTCTCCTTACCAGCTTGCCTTGGTCATGCCCGGCACCTCGCCGCGCATGGCAATGTCGCGCAGCTTGTTGCGGCACAGGCCGAACTTGCGGAACACGCCACGCGGGCGCCCCGTCAATGCACAGCGATTGCGCTGGCGCGACGGGCTGGCGTTGCGGGGAAGCTGCTGGAGCCTGAGACGCGCTTCCATGCGCTGCTCGTCCGACAGGTTGACGTTGTTGATGACGGCGAACAGTTCGACGCGCTTGGCTGCGTATTTCGCAACCGTCTTTGCGCGCTTTTCTTCGCGGTTAATGAGTGCTAGTTTCGCCATATGTCCCTCAGTTCTTGAAGGGGAACTTGAATGCGGCGAGAAGCGCCTTCGCTTCTTCGTCGTTCTTCGCGGTGGTGGTAATACTGATGTTCATGCCACGCAGCGCATCGATCTTGTCGTACTCGATCTCGGGGAAGATGATCTGCTCCTTGACGCCCACGTTGTAATTGCCGCGACCATCGAAGCCCTTGCCGGAGATGCCGCGGAAGTCGCGGATGCGCGGCATGGCGATGGTCACCAGGCGATCGAGAAACTCATACATCTGGTTGCCGCGCAAAGTGACCATGCAGCCGATCGGATAGCCTTCGCGGATCTTGAAGCCGGCGATTGCCTTGCGGGCCTTGGTTACCACCGGCTTTTGGCCGGCAATCTTCGTCATGTCGGCAACCGCATGATCGAGGATCTTCTTGTCACCGACGGCTTCACCGACACCCATGTTCAAGGTGATCTTGGTGATGCGCGGCACTTCCATCACGGATTTGTAGCCGAACTTGCCGAGCAGTTCGGGAACGACGGTCTTTTTGTAGTATTCCTGCAAGCGCGCCATGACTAGTCCTTACGCGTCAACGACTTCGCCGTTCGACTTGAACACCCTGACCTTGCGTCCGTCATCGAGCATCTTGAAGCCGACGCGATCCGCCTTCTGGGTGGCCGGATTGAACAGCGCCACGTTGGAAATATTGATCGGCATTTCCTTCTCGACAATGCCGCCCTGATGGCCCTTCATGGGGTTGGGCTTGGTGTGCTTCTTGACGCGATTGATGCCTTCGACGATCAGGCTTTCGGCGCTGACCGCGGTGAGAACCACGCCCCGCTTGCCCTTGTCCTTGCCCGTCGTGACGACCACGTCGTCACCCTTGCGAATCTTGTTCATGATCGATTCCTCGATTGCTGGGGTTCAGAGAACCTCGGGGGCGAGCGAGACGATCTTCATGAATCGCTCGGTACGCAGCTCGCGCGTCACCGGCCCGAAGATTCGGGTACCGATGGGCTCGAGCTTGTTGTTCAGGAGCACGGCGGCATTGCCGTCGAACTTGATCAGCGAACCGTCGGGACGGCGAACACCCTTGGCAGTACGGACCACCACGGCGCTGTAGACCTCGCCCTTTTTGACCCGGCCACGGGGTGCGGCATCCTTGATGCTGACCTTGATGACGTCACCAATCCCGGCGTAACGACGCTTGGAGCCGCCGAGAACCTTGATGCACATGACCGAACGGGCGCCGGTATTGTCGGCGACATCCAGCAGGGACTGCATTTGAATCATTTTTTCATCTCCAACTTAATTCGCGGCGAACGATGCGCCGCGATCAGTCTTGGAGCCCGCTAGGGGCTGGATCGCCAGGAAGACAAGCTGCCTGGCGGAGCAAAGAGGCGGGATTTTATCCTGCGCCCCGACTTTGTCAACTACTTGTTGCAGTGGCGACGCGATATCAAACGATGCGGGCCTTTTCCACCACCTTGGCGACGCGCCATGCCTTGGTCTTCGAAATCGGAGCGCACTCCTCGATCTGGACCAGATCCCCCGACGCGGCCTCGAGACCTTCGACGTGGGCATGGTATTTCTTCGAGCGCGTCATGATCTTGCCGATCACGGGATGCTTAACCTTGCGTTCGACGAGAACGGTTACCGTCTTTTGCATCTTGTCCGATACGACACGCCCCTGCAGGGTCCGACGCACGGTCTGGGTGCTTACCTCAGTCATTTCGCTACCGCCTTCTCACGCTGTATGGTCTTGATGCGTGCGATGTCCTTGCGCACCTTGCCAAGCTGGCTCGTATTGGTCAATTGCTGGGTCGCCACCTGCATGCGCAGGCCGAACTGCGCCTTGCGCAGATCCAGCAGTTCTTTTTGCAGTTCTTCTGCACCCTTCGTTCTCAACTCGCTTGCCTTCATGTCTCTTACCCCAAGTGACGAGTGACGAACGTGGTTTCAAGCGGAAGCTTGGCGGCGGCCAGGCGGAAAGCCTCGCGTGCCAGCGTCTCGTCCACGCCGTCCATTTCGTACAGCACCTTGCCCGGCTGAATCTCGGCAACCCAGTATTCGGGCGAGCCCTTGCCGTTGCCCATGCGCACCTCAAGCGGCTTCTTGGAAATCGGCTTGTCGGGGAAGATGCGAATCCAGATGCGCCCGCCACGCTTGATGTGGCGGGTCATCGCACGACGTGCGGCTTCAATCTGCCGAGCCGTCAGACGGCCGCGACCGATGGCCTTGAGCCCGTACTCGCCAAAACTAACCTTGGCGCCCCGAGTCGCGAGACCCGTATTGCGGCCCTTCTGTTCTTTCCTGTACTTCCTGCGGGTGGGTTGCAGCATGGCTTACTCCTTGACCTCTTTTGCTGCGCCGCCGGCCGCTTCCACCTTGGCGGGCGCCTTTCGGACGCGCTTGACCGGCGGCTTGGGCGCGGCGGCACCTTCCGTCTTGGGCTCATCCGCCTTTTTTGTGGCACTGCGACGATTTGGCGTGCCCTCACCTTCGCCATCCTTCTTCGCCGGACTGCGACGCGGCTTACGCTGGTCCTCGATCGCCGGCTCGGGTGCGGCTGCCATCGCGTCATGACGGGAAAGCATTTCGCCACGGAATACCCAGACCTTGATTCCAATTACACCGTAGGTGGTCTTCGCCTCGGAAGTGCCGTAGTCGATGTCGGCACGCAGCGTATGCAGCGGCACACGACCTTCGCGATACCACTCGCGACGGGCGATTTCCGCACCGTTCAAGCGTCCGGAACTCATGATCTTGATGCCCTGGGCGCCAAGGCGCATCGCGTTCTGCATGGCGCGCTTCATCGCACGCCGGAACATGATGCGCTTTTCCAGTTGCTGAGCGATCGAATCCGCGATCAGTTGAGCATCGATCTCGGGTTTGCGGATCTCCTCGATATTGACATGCACGGGCACGCCCATCTTGCGCTGCAACTCAGCCTTCAGGTGCTCGATGTCCTCGCCCTTCTTGCCGATGACAACACCGGGGCGGGCACTATAGACGGTAACGCGCGCATTCTTTGCCGGACGTTCGATGACGACGCGGCCAACGGAGGCGTGAGCAAGCTTCTTCTTCAGATAGTCGCGAACTTCGATGTCTTCCTTGAGCATCTGCGCATACGACTTGCTATTCGCGTACCAGCGCGAAGTCCAGTTGCGCGTGACCGAAAGACGGAAGCCGGTCGGATGAATCTTTTGTCCCATGAGTTCCCCTTAAGCGCCGACGGTCACGTAAATGTGGCAGGTAGGCTTGAGGATGCGATTGCCGCGTCCCTTGGCCCGTGCGGTAAACCGCTTGAGCACGGTCCCCTTTTCAACATAAATGCGGGTGACCTTGAGGGCGTCGATGTCGGCACCGTCGTTGTGTTCCGCGTTGGCAATGGCAGACTCGAGGACCTTCTTGATGATCCCCGCACCCTTTTTTGGCGAATAGGCGAGGATGCTCAAGGCCTGATCGACCGGCTTGCCACGAACGAGGTCGGCCACCAGACGGCCTTTCTGGGCCGAGAGGCGCACACCGCGCAGGTTTGCATTGGTTTCCATGATGGCTCCTTACTTCTTCGCCGCGGCTTTCTTGCCGCCGGTGTGGCCCTTGAAGGTTCGCGTCAATGCGAACTCACCGAGCTTGTGGCCCACCATGTTTTCTGAAACATAGACCGGGATGTGCTGCTTTCCGTTATGCACGGCAATGGTCAGTCCCACAAAATCCGGCAGAATCGTCGACCGACGCGACCAGGTCTTGATCGGGCGCTTGTCGTTGGCCGCGCGCGCCACATCAACGCGCTTGAGCAGGTGGGCGTCGATGAACGGGCCCTTCTTGATTGAACGTGCCATGGATTACCTCTTACCCTTCGGCCTGCGCTGTACGATCATCACGTCGGTGCGCTTGTTGTTTCGAGTGCGATATCCCTTGGTTGGCTGACCCCACGGGCTGACGGGAACACGACCTTCGCCGGTACGGCCTTCACCACCACCGTGCGGGTGATCGATCGGGTTCATGGCCGTGCCACGAACCGTCGGACGAACACCACGCCAGCGCATCGCGCCGGCCTTGCCGATCTTGCGCAAGCTATGCTCTTCGTTGCCGACTTCGCCGATGGTCGCGCGGCACTCGACATGGATGCGGCGGATTTCTCCGGAGCGCAGGCGAACCTGGGCGTAGGTTCCCTCGCGCGCCAGAAGTTGCACCGAGGTTCCGGCAGAGCGTGCGATCTGCGCCCCCTTGCCCGGCATCATCTCGACGCAATGAATCGTGGTGCCGACCGGGATGTTGCGGATCGGCAGGGCGTTGCCCGGCTTGATCGGCGCATCGGAGCCGCTGATTACGGTCTGGCCAACGACCATGCCCTTGGTGGCGATGATGTAGCGACGCTCGCCATCCGCATACAGAACCAGCGCAATATTGGCCGAGCGGTTCGGATCGTACTGGAGGTTCTCGACCTTGCCCGGGATGCCGTCCTTGTCGCGACGGAAATCGACCACACGATAGTGCTGCTTATGCCCGCCACCCATGTGACGGGTCGTAATATGGCCGTGGGTGTTGCGGCCGGCGGTCTTGGTTTTCTTTTCAAGGAGACCGTCGTGCGGACGTCCCTTGTGCAGGTTCGGATTTACGACCTTGACGACGCCTCGGCGGCCGGGCGAGGTCGGCTTGACTTTTACCAGAGCCATTTAGGCAGCCCCCCCTTCCGCAAAATTGATTTCCTGCCCCGGCTTAAGGCAGACAAAAGCCTTACGAATGTCGGCGCGCCGACCGATCGTCCGGCCCGAACGCTTGATCTTGCCTTTCAGATTGGCGATCTGCACCGACTCGACCTGAACCTTGAAAAGCATTTCGACTGCGGCCTTGACCTCGGGCTTGGTGGCATCGGGCGTTACGATGAACACCACCTGCTCATTCTTGTCCGCTATGTACGTAGCCTTCTCGGAGATCTGAGGCGCCACCAGTACCTGGAGCAAGCGCTCCGGATTGAAAGTCTTGCTCATGCCAGCATCTCCTCGATCTTGGCCACGGCACCCTTGGTGAATATCACCCGGGGAAAACGAACCAGCGAAACCGGGTCCGCCTGCTGCGCTTCGAGCACCAGAACGTTGGGAAGATTACGCGACGCCAGCGCGAGATTGTCGTCAAGGCTGTCGGTCACCAGGAGGACCGAATCCAGGCCCATGGCCTTCAGCTTCTGTGCAAACAGGCGAGTCTTCGGTGCCTCGATCGCGAAATTGTCGATCACCGCCAAACGATCCTCGCGAGCGAGCTGCGAAAGGATCGCGGCAACACCGGCGCGGTACATCTTGCGATTCACCTTCTGGGTGAAATTTTCTTCCGGGCTGTTCGGGAAAATGCGACCACCTCCCCGCCACAGCGGCGAGGACGTCATGCCGGCACGGGCACGTCCGGTGCCCTTCTGGCGGAACGGCTTCTTGGTGCTGTGATGGACTTCTTCGCGGTCTTTTTGCTTGCGGTTTCCCGAACGGGCATTGGCCTGATAAGCGACCACCACCTGATGGACCAGTGCTTCGTTGAAATCGCGGCCGAACAAGGCATCCGATGCAGTCACCGTGGATGCCGCCTGTCCTTGATCGTTGATTACTTTGAGTTCCATGTCATCCCCGTCCTTAGGAGGCCTTGACGGCCGGAGCGACAACAAGGTCCCCACCCCTGGCACCAGGCACGGCACCGCGGATCATCAGCAACTGGCGGGCTTCATCGATGCGAACCACTTCGAGGTTCTGCGTCGTGCGCGCCACATCACCGAGATGCCCGGCCATGCGCTTGCCGGGGAACACACGCCCCGGGTCCTGCGCCATACCGATCGAGCCAGCGGAGTTGTGCGACACCGAGTTACCGTGGGAAGCCCGGTTCGAGGAGAAGTTGTGCCGCACGATGGCACCTGCAAATCCCTTGCCAATCGAGGTGCCGCTGACATCGACCTTTTGGCCCACGCTGAAAATGCTGGCGGCAATCACATCCCCCGGCTTGAAGCCGGAAAGCTGATCGACACCAACGCGGAATTCCTTGAAGACTTCGCCGGCTTCGACGCCGGCCTTGGCGAGATGCCCGGCCGCAGCCTTATTGACTCGGCTGGCGCGGCGCTTGCCGAAGGTCACCTGAACGGCGGCATAGCCATCCGCCTCAGGCGTCTTTATTTGCGTGACGCGATTGTTCGACACGTCCACCACGGTTACCGGAATGGATGACCCATCCTCGGCAAACACGCGCGTCATGCCGACCTTGCGTCCAACAAGGCCCAGACTCATTTTATTCTCCTAACACCCCAGCTACGATTGGCCGGGCTAACGACTACGGATTTACGAAACAGCGGCAGCGCCGGAAGTCCGGCGCCGGGTACTTACTGCAACTTGATTTCGACATCCACACCTGCCGGCAGGTCAAGCTTCATCAAGGCGTCGACCGTTTTGTCGGTCGGGTCGATGATGTCCATCAGGCGCAGGTGGGTGCGAATTTCGAACTGGTCACGCGAAGTCTTGTTGACATGCGGCGACCGCAAGACATCGAAACGCTCGATCCGCGTGGGAAGCGGTACCGGACCGCGCACGACGGCGCCGGTGCGCTTCGCCGTGTCAACGATCTCAAGGGCGGACTGGTCGATCAAGCGGTAGTCGAAGGCCTTGAGGCGGATGCGAATCTTTTGACTTTGCATGGGAAATCCTTAAAGAGCGAGGCCGCAATTTGCGAAAGGGCGAGATTTTATCGCCCTTTTCGTCGCATTGCAATAGAAGTTATTCGATGACCTTGGCGACGACACCGGCGCCGACGGTACGACCGCCTTCACGGATGGCGAAGCGCAGGCCCTCTTCCATGGCGATCGGAGCAATCAGCCGCACCGTCATCGCCACGTTGTCCCCCGGCATCACCATCT
>JACRIY010000030.1 GCA_016235805.1 Rhodocyclales bacterium | reverse complement strand
TGCTGATCACCGGCGCGGCGCCGATCTCGCCCGACCTGGTGCGCTGGTACATGGCGCTGGGCGTGCCGATGCTGGAAGTCTGGGGCATGACCGAAACCGGCAGCGTCGCCGTCGGCACGCCGATCGAGCGCATCAAGCCCGGTTCCATCGGCATCGCCAACGCGCCCAACGAGGTGCGCCTGTCCGACGAGGGCGAGATCCTGGTGCGCGGGCCCAACGTCTTCATGGGCTACCTCAACCAGCCGGAGAAAACCGCCGAGACCATCGACGCCGAGGGCTGGCTGCATACCGGCGACGTCGGCACGGTGGATGGCGACGGGTATTTCAGGATTTCCGACCGGCTCAAGGACATCATCATCACCGCCGGCGGCAAGAACATCACGCCCTCCGAGCTGGAGAACCAGATCAAGTTCTCGCCCTACGTCACCGACGCCGTGGTCATCGGCGACAAGAGGCCCTACCTGGTCTGCCTGATCATGATCGACCAGGAGAACGTCGAGAAATTCGCCCAGGACCACGACGTGCCATTTTCGAACTATGCCAGCCTGACTCGGTCAATGGAGGTGCAGAAGCTGATCGAGGGCGAGATCGAAAGGGTCAACAAGCAGTTCGCGCGCGTCGAGCAGATCAAGAAGTTCCGCCTGATCGAGAAGAAGCTCGGCGCCGAGGACGAGGAGTTGACCCCGACCATGAAATTGAAGCGTAAGCTAGTCAGCCAGAAATATGCCGAGTTGATCGAGTCGATGTATCGCGACTAGGTTGGCTAAGGCGTTTGTCTTAACCAGAAGGAGGAGAACGCATGAAGAACTACACCAGGCTCGCCGCGGCCGTGATCGCGGCTGCAGGAGTCGGCGCCGGCGGCACGGCGGTCGCCGCCGAGCAGATGGGCGTCAGCAAGAACGAGATCGTCATCGGCACCATCCAGGACCTGTCCGGGCCGCTCGCCGGCTTCGGCAAGGCGCTGCGTTTCGGCATGCAGATGCGGGTCGACGAGGTCAACGAATCCGGCGGCATCAACGGCCGCAAGATCAAGTTCATCGCCGAAGACAGCGGCTACGATCCGAAGAAGGGCCTGCTCGCGGCGCAGAAGATGGTGCAGCAGGACAAGCTGTTCGCCATGGTCGGCACCATCGGCACGGCGGTGAACCTCGCCACCTTCCCGACGCTGTTCGACAAGGGCGTGATGAACCTCTTCCCGCTCACCGCCGCCCGCGAAATGTACGACCCCCTGCACAAGCTGAAGTTTTCCTTCGCGGCGCCCTACTACACGCAGATGCGCATCTCGATGAAGTGGATGGTCAAGGAACGCGGCGCCAAGAAGTTCTGCGTCATCTACCAGGATGACGACTTCGGTACAGAAGTGCTCAAGGGCGCCGAGGACGGCCTCAAGGACATCGGCATGACGTTCGCCGAGAAGACCTCGTTCAAGCGCGGCGCCACCGACTTCTCGGCCCAGGTGTCGAAGATGAAGGCGGCCGACTGCGACACCGTCGTGCTCGGCACCATCATCCGCGAGACCATCGGCACCATCGGCACGGCGCGCAAGATGGGCTGGAATCCGAACTTCATCGGTTCCTCGGCGGCCTACACCGACCTGATCCACAAGCTGGGCGGCAAGGCCATGGACGGCCTCTACGCCATGCACCAGGTCGCCGTGCCCTATGCCGACGACTCGTCGAAGAACGTGCGCGACTGGTTCGCTTCCTACAAGACCAAGTTCAACGAGGAACCGGGCCTGTTCTCCGCCTACGGCTACGTGGCGATGGACATGTTCGTGCAGACGGCGAAGAAGACCGGCGCCAACCTGACCACCGACAACTTCATCAAGACGCTGGAATCCACCACCTTCGCGCGCGACATGTTCGGCAGCCCCGAGTACAAGTTCGGGCCCAAGCAGCACCTGGGCAACGACAAGTCCAAGGTCGGCCAGATCCAGAACGGCCGCTGGGTTGCCGTGACGGACTACCTGGCGCAATAGCGTTTCCGCCCGAACGGGCACGGCAGGCAACGGGCGTCCCTCCGGACGCCCGTCTTTTTTGGACGTTCGCCGGGAGGATGCAATGCCTTCAACCATAGACGAGCTGCTGGCGCGCATCCGCAGCCTTCAGGATGAACTCGAAGACGAGTACCGCAAGGCGAGCGATGAGTTCGCGCAGAAGCGGATGCAGCTCGCAGAAGAGTTCCTGCGTCAGCAGCGCCGCTATCGGGTCGGCCTGTTCCGCTTCCTGGGCCAGGCGCGGCCGCTGGTCGCGCTGACCGCACCGCTGATCTACGCCGGCTGGATTCCCTTCCTGCTGCTGGATCTGTTCGTCAGCGTGTATCAGGCCGTCTGTTTTCCGATCTACCGGATCCCCAAGGTTCGTCGCGCCGACTACCTGGTGTTCGACCGCGCCGACCTGCCCTACCTGAACCTCGTCGAGAAATTCAACTGCTTCTATTGTTCCTACGGCAACGGCATCGCCGCCTATACCCGGGAAGTGGCCGCGCGTACCGAGCAGTACTGGTGCCCGATCAAGCATGCGCGGCGCATCGCCGCAGCCCACGGGCGCTACCCGCAATTTTTCGACTACGGCGATGCCGAAGCGTTTCGCCAGGGGCTGGAGCAGTTGCGCAGCCGGTACGCGGAGGGCGACCGCAAGTAGTTTCGGCGGCGGCTGCGAGAGCCGCCGTGTCGCCGGCGCCGACTCAGCGGCAGCGTGCGATTTCGGCGTCGGTCATGACCGGCTTCAGCACGCAGCGGGGCGTGACATCGGTCTGCTGCCGCGCGAGTTCCTTCTTCTTCTTTTCCGCAGCAAGGCGGGCCGCTTCCTGCTTGCGATCCTCTTCGGCTTCCCTGGCCAGCCGCTCGAGTTCCTCGGCCTTGCGCTTTTCATCCGCCCGGCGCTTTTCGTCGGCGATCCGCGCCAGTTCCACCTGCTGGCTCTGCCTGTCCAGCTCGCGCTGCTGATCGTCGGGCGACTTCTTCGCGGCGGCTGACCCCGCGATAGCGCCCGCCGCGGCACCGACCGCGGCGCCCGCCGCGACACCGGCCGACGAGGAACCGCTACCCGAGCTCCCGCTTCCGGTGTTGATGTTGATGCTGACCTCCCTGTTGGCCGCCGGCTTGGCATCGTCGCGATCCGCGCTTTTCGTCGCGGACGACGGCGAACTGGCGCTCGACTTCGAGGACGACGAGCGGCTGCCGGCGCGGGCAGCTTCGCTGGCGGTGGCGACGCATAACAGCATTGCCGCGAGGACGGCGTGGATTCTGGCAGTGTTCATGATGCGTGGCCCGGCAGGAAAATTGATGAAAGGCGTCAGTTGTCGGGCTTGCAACCCTCGGCGCAGCAGCGCCCGGGCTGGCGTCCGATGGCGATGCGGCGCCGCGAGTCGGACAGCATACCCCGGTCGAGCAGATTTTCAAGCAGTTCGACGCGTTCGGCCAGCGGATAGCGGCGGAATATCTCCTTCTTCATCGCCGCCGGCGAGCCGCCGCCGTGCAGGCTGATTACCGAATACCAGCCGGCCTGGTAGGAGGCCGTCAGGTCCTCGATGAAGCGCGCGACGGCGATGCGCTTTTCGTAAGGCACGTCCGAACGGGCCGTCAGCACCTCGGAAATGCGCCCCGCGGTGGCCGGGTTGTGGTCCTCGTCCGGCCCCGGCAATGTGACGATCAGGCCGCCGGAGACTTCGTGCGCGAGGCGCTGCATGTCGTAGATCTGCGTCGCCAGCAGCAGCTTGCCGATGTTGGAAAACACCGCGTCGGGCATCGCGATGCCGCCTGCTTCCTGCGTGGCATACACCGAGGCGGCGACGCCGCAGGCATAGAAGCCCTCGACGATCTTGATCAGGTCGGTCATCGCCTCGCGCAGGCCGTGCGCGTGTTCGACGTCGAGGCCGTTGGCCTCGGTCATCAGCGTCCCGGCGCCGATCAGCAGGTCGCCGTAGCCGGCGCGCGCGGCGATGCAGGTGTGGCGGTGGTGGGTGGCGTAGGCGTAGGTGAGTTCTTCGCTGTGGCGCCACTCTCCGGCGAGGAAGACCCGTTCCCAGGGCACGAAGACCCGGTCGAACAGGCACACCGCGGTACTCTGGCCGAAGCGGTTGGAGAACAGCGCGGCCGCTTCGCCCGGCCGTCCCGCCGGGCGCGCCACCAGGGTCAGCCCCTCGACGTCGATCGGCACCGCGCAGCAGACCGCGAAATCGGCGTCGGCCTCGGTCATGGCGCGGCCGGGCATCACCAGCAGTTCATGCATGTAGGGGCCGCCGGTGACGATGGCCTTGGTGCCGGAAATCACGATGCCGTCGGCGCGGCGCTCGACGATATGCACGTAGGCATCGGGATTGGCCTGGGCGTGCGGCCGCTTGGAGCGATCCCCTTTGGCATCGGTCATGGCGATGCCGACGGACAGGTCGGCGGCACGCAGGTGGTCGTAGTAGGCCCGGGCACGAGCAAGGTACTCGCTGCCGTGCTCGGCGTCGATCGCCGCCGCGCCCTGCAGGATGCCGGCCATGGCGTCGCCGGCCAGGTAGCGCTGCGCGCAGCCGGTGTAGCGGCAGATCAGGCGGATCGCCTCCAGTTTCTGCAATAGCTCGTCGCTGCTGCGCGGCACGTGCAGCATGCGGTTGTGATCCCTGCCGCCGTCGGCAGCCACCCGCATCAGCACGGCGGTGTCCTCGCGCAAGGCGAAGTCGTAGCTCAGTCCGACGGCATTGACGCCCGGCAGCAGCGCCGGCTCGTCCGCCACCGAACTCACGGCGCGGCCGTCGACATAGACGCGCGGCTTGAGCCGGCGCAGGGATTCGGTGTATTCGCCCGCGGTCATCAGCATGGGTTTCTCCTTGGCGTGGCCAGAGATACTAGCCGCCGAAGCTGCTAAAGTGAAGCCAGCCGGCAAGCCAAGACCGGTCCAGGAACCGACCCCATGAACCGACCCCACATGCACGCCCTGGCGCCGGAGCTCGAAACCTTCGCCGCCGAACCCTACTACCAGCCCGTCGGGCGCGAACTCGAACTGTTCGCGGCGGCGGCGCAAAAGAAGCTGCCGGTCCTGCTAAAGGGGCCGACCGGCTGCGGCAAGACGCGCTTCGTCGAATACATGGCCTGGAAGCTCGGCCGGCCGCTGGTCACCGTCGCCTGCCACGACGACCTCACCAGCGCCGACCTGGTCGGGCGCTACCTGCTGGCCGGCGAGGAAACGGTGTGGCTCGACGGCCCGCTGACCGCGGCGGTGCGCGCCGGCGCCATCTGCTACCTCGACGAAGTGGTCGAGGCGCGCAAGGACACCACCGTGGTGATCCATCCCCTGACCGACACGCGCCGCGTGCTGCCGGTGGAAAAGCGCGGCGAACTGGTGCGCGCGCCCGACGACTTCCTGCTGGTGGTCTCCTACAACCCCGGCTACCAGAGCGTGTTGAAGGAACTTAAGCAGAGCACCCGCCAGCGCTTCATCGCCCTCGATTTCGATTACCCGCCGGCCGAACTCGAAGCCGCCATCGTCGCGCGCGAGACCGGAATTGCCGGCGAAATCGCCGCGCAACTGGTGAAGATCGCCGGACTCACGCGCAACCTCAAGGGCCAGGGCCTGGACGAAGGTGCCAGCACCCGTTTGCTGGTGCACGCCGGCCACCTGATCGCCGCCGGCGTGGCGCCGCGCGAGGCCTGCCAGGCCGCAATCGGCCGCGCACTGACCGATGACGGCGACTCGGTCGCTTCGGTCGACGACCTGATCCGTGCCGTCTTCTGACGCGGGCCGCCTCGGTGGCGAGGAACTGGGCGCGCGGCTCGACGGCATTTTCAGCTTCGACGTCTCATCCGGCCGCAGCTACCAGGAACTGATCGACGCGCTGGCACCGCTGCCGCGCGAGGAGCAGGAATTCGCGCTGCACTGGGCCCAGGTCGCCGCGCGCACCCACCTCGAAATCGCCTACCTCGCCGTGCTGCTGCTGCCGCAGGCCCTGCGCCGGCTCAGCCGGCGGCAGGCCGAAGCCTGGCTGGTGGCCGCGCTCGAAGGTTTCGACCGCAGCGGCCTGCGCACGGCCGTGGTGCGCCTGCGCGACATCGAAGGCTTTGCGCGCGGTGCGCGCGGCGAAGTGCTCGCGCTGCAGGATGTCGACGCGCGGCTGGGACGTTTCCTCCAGGGCCTGTCCGGACGCGGGCTGCGTGTCGCGGCGGCGGAGGCGGCGTGGACCGACACCGAAACCGTGTTCCTGCCGCCCGCCATCGCGGTGGCCAGCCGCGAGGCCGGCGCCGAACGCTACAAGGCGATCGCCGCCCTGCTCTGGGCCCAGGCCCGCTACGGCACCTTCAATGTCGACCTCGATGCCGCGCTTGCCGCCGGCCCCGGGCGCGATGCCGCGCTGGCCTGGCTGGCGCTGCTCGAAGCCCTGCGCCTGGCGGCTCGGCTGGGGCACGAACTGCCCGGTTTGCGCGGCGAACTCGCGGTCCTGCTGCACGACCTGCCGCCGCAACTGGACTCGGCGCGGGTGCCGCTCGCCGCGCCGCAGGCGGGAGTGGCTGACAGCCTGGAGTGGCTGCGGCAACACCCGGAGTTGTTGGCCAGCCCGCCGCATGCATGTGCGTGGCTCGGCGCCTTGCGTCCGGACGAGGCGCGGCGCCTGCGCGATGCGCGCATCCGGCAGCAGGCGGAAGTGCTGCGCCTGTCGGTCGCCGAACTGCTGGAATCGCTGCGCGAGGAGAAGGCCGCCAGCCAGCTCGACCTGGAGGCCGATGCCGAGCGGCTCGAAGTGAAGGTAATGGTCGACGGCCAGGAACTGACCTTGCCGCCCGAGGGCCTGGCGGCGGCCCAGTCGCTGATCCAGGACCTCGGCGAGATTCCGCCCGAGCTGCTGGTCGCGGCCGGCGAAGCTCCCTGGAAGCCGGCCGACAAGCCGGGCAGCGGCGCCGGTGCGACCATGGAAACCCGTGCCGACCTGCTGCTCGACGAGTGGGACTACCGACGCCGGGCCTATCGGCGTGGCTGGTGCCATGTCTATCTGCATACCGTCGGCGGCGACGACCTCGCCTACGTCCCGGCCGTACGCGCCCGCCATGCGCCGCTGGTGCGCCAGTTGCGGCGCCGCTTCGAGGCCATGCGCGGCGAGGATAGAACCCTGCGCCGTCAGGCCGACGGCCCCGAGGTCGACATGGATGCGCTGGTCGAAGCCATCGCCGACCGGCGCGGCGGCGCCGAACCCAGCCCGCGCCTGTTCTGCCGCCGCCAGCGCGACGAACGCTCGCTGGCCGCCGCCTTCCTGGTGGACATGAGCGGCAGCACCGAGGGCTGGATCAACGACGCCGAGCGCGAAGCACTCGTCATGCTCTGCGAGGCGCTGGAAATGCTCGACGACCGCTATGCGATCTGGGGCTTCTCGGGCTGGACGCGGACGCGTTGCGATCTCTACCGAATCAAGGAATTCGACGAAGACTACGGCGTCGACGTGCAGTCGCGCATCGCCGCCATCAAGCCGCGCGACTACACGCGCATGGGCCCGCCGATCCGCTACCTGACGCGGCGCCTGCTCGGCGAGCCGGCCCGGCATCGCCTGCTGGTCAGCCTGTCCGACGGCCGACCCGACGATTTCGGCGACGACTACCGCAGCCAGTACGGCATCGAGGATACCCGTCAGGCGCTGCTCGAGGCGCGCCAGGCCGGCGTCCGTTCCTACTGCGTCACCCTCGACCGCAACGGCCCCGACTACCTCAAGCACATGTACGGCCCCGCCGCCTACTCCGTGCTCGACGACGTGCGCAAGCTGCCGCTCAAGGTGGCGGAGATTTACCGCAAGCTGACGATCTGAAGGGCTTGCGGAGGTCGAATGCGCGCATTTCGCGGGCGACGCGATCGCTCAGTGCGACGCAAGCCGCGTGGCGCCGTCCCGCCAGCGCCGACTTTTTGAAAAGCCGTTACGGCCCGCTACCCATGTATTGCGTGGCGAAGTGGGAGCCAAAGGGGTCGGAGTGATTAGCATTTCGATGACTACGATGGGCAGGTCACGTGCAGAACATTTCTGAGCGATTTCTTTGCTGCGAGCGAATTTGGAAAGCGAGAAGTCAGCCAAAGCAGGAATATGTGCGTGGAGTATCTCTTATAGAGACGGCTTGCCCGTCTATACGAAATGCCCAGGCGATGAAAGGGCGAAATCAAACCGACCCGTAAAAGTCGGCGCTGGCGGGACGGCGCTGGACGGTAGGGGAACAGAGGAACACCCGCCCACTCTCTTGAGCTCAAAACCCGATAGTTCACCAACGCCTTGATAAGTCCCATAAAAGGACTTATCATTCCCTTATTGGGACTTTCCGAAAATGTCATGCAGGCTCTGCCGCTCAGCGACGCCTTGTTCACCGCGACCCAGCAGAAGGTGCTGGGCTTGTTGTATGGCAAGCCGGACCAGAGCTTCTACGCCAACGAGATCGCCCGCTGGGCGCAGGTCGGCAAGGGTAGTCTGATGCGAGAGCTGGACCGGCTGCATCGCGCCGGTGTGCTGACCCTGAATCGCCAGGGCAACCAGACCCACTACCAAGCCAACCCGGAATGCCCGATCTACGCGGAACTGCTGGGTATCGTGCGCAAGACCTTCGGCATCGGCGATCAATTGCGCGCCGCCCTGGCGCCTCTCGCCGGTCAACTGGTGTGGGCCTTTGTCTATGGCTCCATTGCGAAGGGCTCGGATCATGCCGGCAGCGACATTGACCTGATGCTGGTCGGCGAGGATCTCGGTTATGGCGAGATTGTGGAGCGCTTGTTGCCTTTGGAAGAGCGTTTGGGCCGAAGCATCAATCCGACGATTTTCAAGCCGGCCGACTGGCTGGCAAAACGGGCGGCCGGCAACAGCTTTGTCCTGCGGGTATCGGAACAGGACAAGATCAACCTGATCGGCGGCCCACCGCCGGAGGGGGCTGCCGATGAGCAGTAAGGCCAACCTGGATAACCTGGTGCGCAGCGGCGGTCTCAACAGGGAGCCGCCGGACCGCAAGGAATGCGAAGGCTTGCTGAGTTCCGCCATCGACCGACTGAAAGACGCCCACAGCCCGGCGCTGTCTTTCGCCAGCCGCTTCGACCTGGCCTACAACGCCGCCCATGCATTGGCGCTGACGGCGTTGCGCCTGCACGGCTATCGCTCGGACAAGCGCTATCTGGTATTCCAGTGTCTGGTACATACGGTTGATGCAGGCAAGGCGCAGGTTCGGATGTTTGCGCTGTGCCACGAGCGCCGCAATCTGGCGGAATACGAGGGCTACCTCGACGCCGATGATGCATTGCTGACAGGTCTCCTTGCCGCGACCGACGACCTTATGGTCCAAGTACAGAACGCCATGGCCAATGCGGAATGAAGTCAGAAATGAATTGCCGTAAGCGGCTGAAGTTGAAAGGACCGTAACCATGGCCGGTGCCAGCCTGCTTGCCCTGCTCGACGACATAGCCACCATCCTCGATGACGTGGCGCTGATGACCAAGGTTGCGGCGAAGAAGACCGCCGGCGTGCTCGGCGACGACCTCGCGCTGAACGCGCAGCAGGTGGCCGGCGTGCGCGCTGAGCGCGAACTGCCGGTGGTCTGGGCGGTGGGCGTCGGTTCGCTGAAGAACAAGCTGATCCTGGTGCCGGCGGCGCTGGCGATCAGCGCGCTGTTGCCGGCGGCGATCACGCCGCTCCTGATGCTCGGCGGCCTCTACCTCTGTTTCGAAGGCGTGGAAAAGCTCGCGCAC
>JACRIY010000029.1 GCA_016235805.1 Rhodocyclales bacterium | reverse complement strand
TCAGCTCATCAAGCGTTTCAGCCTGCCCGAGAAGCTGGTGCATCTTGTACTGATCGATGGCAGCTTCGTTCCGCCTTCGGAGCGTGCGGGGCGTAGCCTGAAGGATGGCGAGACGCTTGCGATCTGGCCGCCCGTGGCGGGGGGATGAAATTCCCGCTTGCGTACGACGCGACCACCACCCGTGACGATTTCGTCCGCCTGCTGCCCCAGGCCACCGGCCATACCGTAGTCCAGGAAATCGATGGCGGTTTTCGTGGCAAGGGCTGGTCGCTGCGGCTGACCCGCATCGCGCCGCTGGAGATAGGGCTGGTGCGACTCGAACGTCATCGCGTCGAAATCGACTTCGATGGATTGAGCGCGGAGCAGCAGGAGCGCTTCATGCAACGCTTCACGCTTTACTACCAGCGAGGCGGCGGCTGAAGCGGATGTGACGCATGCCCATGACTTTCGCTACGAACGGGGCTATGCTCTTCTGAGGATGCCCTAAACCATGCAGGAGCCGGATCATGAAGCGGAATGCAATGCTCATCGCACTCTTAGTGTTTTGGTCTGCCAGCGCAAGCGCCGAGGAATCCGCGGTTTCCGTCGCACTGCTCGGAGCGGGGGATTTGCATCGACTTTCGGAGGGGAAGTCTTCCGGGGGTGGGCGCTATGCAGGTATCCAGCTTCCGGGAACCATCAGCGTCGGGGATGTATTTCCGATCCAGTATCAAAAGGACGGCGGGACGGTGTCCGACAGTTTCATGGTGACCAGCATCACCGTCACGAACGGCAGATGTACGCTGGAAAGCAAGAATGGAACGGTCGCGGGTGCCATGCCTGAGAAGATCTTTGCATCGTGTCGAAAGCTGCGCTGAGTTCAGGTGACAGATCAGAGTCTGGTCTGGCGCAGCCGCGAAAGCTGTTAAAATTTCGCTGCGGCGGGTCTCCCCGCATTGTGGGGCGGTGAACCTGGTCAGGTCCGGAAGGAAGCAGCCACAGCCGTTTTCCGCAAGTGCCGGGGGTCAGGCTCGCCGCACCTCTTGACGTCGGCAGTCGCTGACCTGCAACCTCCGCTTACAAACTTCGCGCGACTGTCACATCCGGCTTACAGCCAACGGATCAAATGCTTCCTGCCATGAGGCATTCACCGACACAGGAGCAAAGCATGAAACTCAACAAGATAATCATCACCGGCTTTCTCGCCGCCAGCGCCGCCGCATTCGGCATCGCTTATGCGCAGGGTCCGGGTTGTGACGGCGACGGCCGGCCGGGCATGAAGCGCAGTTCGATGCAACGCGACGGCATGATGGATCCGGCCGCGCGAGTCGAGCAGCGCCTGGGTCGCCTGAAAAGCGAACTCAAGTTGACTCAGCAACAGGAACCGCTGTGGCAGGCCTTCGCGGAAAAGTCCAAGGCCGAGGCGGAAAAGGGCATGCAGGCCATGCGCGAACGCATGGCTGACGACAAACCGCTCAGCGCGCCCGACCGGATGACACAGATGCAGAGCCGGATGAAGGAACGCGTGGCGGCGATGGAAACCGTGAACGAATCCTTCAAGCGGCTCTATGCCGGCTTGAGTCCCGAGCAGAAGGCCGCGGCAGACAAGCACTTCAGCGCCATGGGCAAGGGCCGCCAGGGTCCGGGTCGCGGCGGCCCGAGGGGCGACGTCCCCGGCGCACCCGCCGGCCACGAAGGCCACAAGAGCTAGGCAGTTCCGAAGCAAGAAGCGGGGCAGCCTGTTTGCGCGGGCTGCCCCGTTTGCCTTTCACGCCCTGATAAAATCGCTTCATGAGTTATCAGGTCCTCGCCCGCAAGTGGCGCCCCAAGTCCTTCGCTACCCTGGTGGGCCAGGAGCACGTGGTACGGGCGCTGACCCATGCGCTGGACCAGAACCGCCTGCACCACGCCTATCTTTTCACGGGAACCCGGGGGGTCGGCAAGACCACCCTGGCGCGCATCATGGCCAAGGCCCTGAATTGCGAAACGGGAGTCAGCTCCACCCCCTGCGGCCAATGCGCCGCTTGTTCCGCGATCGACGGCGGACGCTTCGTCGATTACATCGAACTCGATGCGGCGTCGAACCGCGGCGTGGATGACATGACGCAGTTGCTCGAACGCGCCACCTATGCGCCGACCATCGGGCGTTACAAGGTCTACGTGATCGACGAAGTTCATCAGCTCTCGGGGCATGCCTTCAATGCGATGCTGAAGACCCTTGAAGAGCCGCCGGAGCACGTCAAGTTCATCCTCGCCACCACGGATCCGCAAAAAATCCCGGTCACTGTTCTCTCGCGCTGCCTGCAGTTCAACCTGAAGCAGATGCCGCAAACGCATATCGTTGACCACCTGACGCGGGTGCTGGAAGCCGAGGGAGTCGCCTTCGAAGTCGCGGCCCTGCGCCACCTGGCCAAAGGGGCCGCCGGCAGCATGCGCGATGCGCTCTCGCTGCTGGACCAGGCCATTGCCCACGGTGCCGGCAGGATTGAGGACGACGGGGTGCGCGCCATGCTTGGCACCGTAGGTGACGAGCACCTGTTCGCGCTGCTTGATGCGCTCGTTGGGCAGAACGTGCCGGCGATGCTGGAAGTGGCAAAGTTGATGGATGCGCGCAGCCTGTCATTCGACGGCGGCCTGCAGGAACTGGCGACGCTTTTCCATCGCATCGCCCTGGCTCAGTTCGCGCCGGAGGCCCTGCTCGATGATGCCGAGCGCGAGCGCCTGACGCCGTATGCCGGGATGCTTGATGCCGAATACCTGCAATTGGCCTACCAGATCGCCATCCATGGCCGCGACGAACTTGCGCTGGCGCCGGACGACTACTCAGGTTTCGTCATGGCTCTGCTGCGCCTGCATGCCTTCCGGCCCGAACGCGGCGGCGCGGTAGCGGCTCCGGCAAAGGTTGCGCCGTCCGTCCCCGCGCGCGCCGCTGCGATTGCGCCCGTAGCTGCCAAGCCGGCGACCCCGGCGCCTGCCGTATCGCCAGCGCCGACTTTTGCAACTATCACCCAGCCGGCTGCTCCGGCCGCCCCGCAAGCATTGCCAGAAGCGCGCGGTGCCGCGCCGGTTGCGGAGGATTGGCACGCGCTGGTGGCCCGCTTGCCGCTCACCGGCATGGTCAAGCAACTGGCGCAGCACTGCGAGTTGTCGGAACGCAGCGAATCCGCGATTCGCCTGCGCCTCGATCCGGCCCACAAATACCTGCTCGGAAAGCCGCAGCAGGAAAAACTGCAGGCCGAGTTGCAGGCCAGTTTTGGCGGTTCGCTGCGACTGGAAATCGACGTGGCGGAAGTGGCCAGCGAAACCCCGGCCGAGCGCAGCCGCAACGCCCAGCGCGAGCGCCAGGAACGCGCCATTGCCTCCATCGAGCAGGACCCCTTCGTGCGCGACGTGGTGGACCTGTTCGACGCGAGCATCGACGAATCGACGATCAAACCCGTTTAAGGAGAGCAGGAAAAATGATGAAGGGTGGCATAGCCGGATTGATGAAGCAGGCCCAGCAGATGCAGGCCAACATGGAAAAGGCCCAGGAGCAGCTGGCGCAGATCGAAGTCGAGGGCCAGTCCGGCGCCGGCGCGGTAAAAGTGGTGATGACCTGCAAACACGACGTCAAGCGCGTCGCCATCGACCCGTCGGTGATGGATGACAAGGAAATGCTGGAAGACCTGGTGGCGGCGGCGCTCAATGACGCCAACCGGCGCGCCGAGGCGACCACGGCGGAAAAAATGGGGGGCTTCGCAGCCGGCCTCAACCTTCCGCCGGGAATGAAATTGCCGTTTTGAGCGGATCGATGTTCCGGTCATGACGAAGGCTGCCCGCAATTGCGGGCGCGGCAAGCACATGGATAACCCCCTCTCACGCAAGATGAGAGGGGCAGGTTGTCGTCGTGTTGGCGGAGTCGTCGAGGCGAGACGTGCCGTCTAGCCTGGACGACCTTATCGAGGCCTTGCGCTGCCTGCCCGGCGTGGGGCCGAAGTCGGCGCAGCGCATGGCCTATCACCTGCTGCAGCGCGACCGCACCGGTGCCGATCGGCTGGCCCGGGGACTCGATGCGGCGCTGAAGCACCTGCACCACTGTGCACGCTGCAACAATTTCACCGAGGCCGAGGTTTGCGAACGCTGCCTCTCGTCGCGACGCGACGCGACGCAACTGTGCATCGTCGAAATGCCGATCGATGCGATCAGCATGGAGCAGACGCATGCCTACAACGGCCTCTACTATGTGCTGATGGGGCGGCTCTCGCCGCTCGACGGCATCGGACCGAAAGAGCTGGCTTTCGAGCGCCTGTTTGCGCGGGCTGCGGATGGCATCGTCAAGGAAGTGATCCTCGCCACCAATTTCACCAACGAGGGCGAAGCGACCGCGCATTACCTGTCCGAACTACTGCACGCGCGCGGGCTCAAGGTCAGCCGCATTGCGCGCGGCCTGCCGGTGGGCGGGGAACTGGAATTCTCCGACGCCGCGACAGTGGCGCAAGCACTGCGCGAACGGCGCGATTTCGTTTGAGCGGACAGGTCAAACCGCTGGACGGGGTGCGCGTGGTCGAGTTCGGCACGCTGATAGCCGGCCCGTTCTGCTCGCGCATCCTTGCCGAGTTCGGCGCCGAGGTGGTCAAGGTCGAAGCCCCCGGCGAGGGCGATCCCCTGCGCAAGTGGCGCAAGCTGTACCCGACCGGGGAGGGCGAGACGTCGCTCTGGTGGTTCGTCCAGGCGCGCAACAAGCAGTCGGTGACGCTCAACCTGAAGCATCCGGAAGGTATCGCGATTGCCAAGCGCCTGATAGCCGATGCCGACATCGTGATCGAGAATTTTCGCCCCGGCGTCATGGAAAAGCTCGGACTGGGCTGGGAGACACTGTCGGCACTCAATCCCGGTCTGGTCATGGTGCGCCTATCCGGTTTCGGCCAGACCGGGCCGATGGCGAGCCAACCGGGCTTCGGTGCCATCGGCGAATCCATGGGCGGCTTGCGCTACGTGACGGGCTTCGCCGACCGGCCTCCCGTAAAGACCGGCATTTCCATCGGCGATTCGATTGCCGCGTTGTGGGGCGCGCTGGGCGCGCTGATGGCGCTGCGCCATCGCGAAGTCAGGGGCGGCGCCGGGCAAGTGGTCGATGTCGCGCTCTACGAAGCGGTGTTCGCAATGATGGAAAGCCTGGTGCCGGAATTCGACGTTTTCGGCTTCATCCGCGAGCGAACCGGCAACGTGATGCCGGGAATCACCCCGTCGAACACCCACACGACGCGTGATGGCAAACACCTCATCATCGGCGCCAACGGCGACGCGATTTTCAAGCGCCTGATGCTCGCCATCGGGCGTATCGACCTGGCCGAAGACCCCCAACTCTCCAGCAATGCCGGGCGCGATGCACGCGCCGTCGAAATCTATGGCGTGATCGACGCCTGGGTGAGGGCAAATGACCAGGACGAGGTTTTGCGCATCGCAGCACAGGCCCAGGTGCCCGCCAGTCGCATTTTTTCCGTGGCAGACATGTTCCAGGACCCCCAGTTTCTCGCCCGGCAAATGCTGGAAAAAGCACAACTCCCTGATGGAAAAGAGTTTTGCATCCCCGGAATTGTTCCCAAACTGACGTTGACCCCAGGCGGTACCGATTGGCTGGGGCCTGCCCTGGGCGAACATACGGAAAGCGTACTCGGTCGCCTCGGATACTCCCCGGAAGATCTAGTTCGCCTGCGACGTGACGAAGTTATCTAGTTGTTTTTAAAAAGAACTAACCCATTACACCTGTCAGCGGTGATAAGTTGGCCCAGTTCAGGGCTTTAATCGCGTCGCGAGATTCGCTACAATTGCGGTCTTTCCGAATTCGCATTTCAGCATTCTTCAGCATTCAGGGACTAACACCATGAGTTGTGACGAAAAAGTCGATTGCGGTCGACGGCGTCTGCTGGTTGCCACGGCAACCGCGGGCGGAGTAGCCGGTGTGGCAGCAGCGGTGCCTTTTGTGGCCAGCATGCTGCCTTCCGAGCGGGCGAAGGCTGCAGGTGCGCCGGTCGAGGTCGATATCAGCAAACTCGCCCCCGGCCAGATGATGACCGTGGAGTGGCGTGGCAAGCCTGTCTGGATCATCAATCGCACCAAGGAAATGCTCGATGCGATGACCAAGATCGGCGATCAGCTGGCGGATCCCAAGTCCGACAAGAACATGCAGCCGGAGTACGCCAAGAACGCGACGCGCTCGATCAAGCCGGAAATCCTGGTTGCCGTCGGCATCTGTACCCACCTGGGCTGCTCGCCGACCGACAAGTTCAAGACCGGCGCCGAATCGGGCGTCGATCCCAACTGGCCGGGCGGATTCATTTGCCCCTGTCACGGTTCCACCTTCGACCTCGCGGGTCGCGTCTACAAGAGCAAGCCTGCGCCGGACAACCTTGAAATCCCGCCCCATATGTATCTTGGCGACGCCAAGCTGATCATTGGCGAAGACAAGAAGGCCTGATGCGATGAGCAAAGTGAACGCCATATTGCAAGGGACGCTGAACTGGGTCGACGAGCGCTTTCCGCTCACCTCGAACTGGAAGGCGCATCTCTCCGAGTACTACGCGCCGAAGAACTTCAATTTCTGGTATTTCTTCGGTTCGCTGGCGATGCTGGTGCTGGTCATCCAGATCGTCACCGGCATCTTCCTCACCATGCACTTCAAGCCCGATGCCTCGCTCAACGCCTCCGGCGTGCCCGTCGCGTTTGCCAGCGTCGAGTACATCATGCGCGACGTGTCCTGGGGCTGGCTGATCCGCTACATGCATTCGACCGGCGCCTCGGCCTTTTTCGTCGTGGTCTACCTGCACATGTTCCGCGGCCTGCTCTACGGGTCCTACCGCAAGCCGCGTGAGCTGATCTGGCTGTTCGGCATCGGCATCTTCCTCTGCCTGATGGGCGAGGCCTTTTTCGGCTACCTGCTGCCCTGGGGACAGATGTCCTTCTGGGGCGCCCAGGTCATCGTCAACCTGTTCTCCGCGATTCCCGTGATCGGTCCCGACCTGTCGATCTGGCTGCGCGGCGACTACGTGGTCGGCGACGCGACGCTCAACCGCTTCTTCGCCTTCCATGTCATCGCCATGCCGCTGGTATTGCTGGGCCTCGTGGGCGCACACATCATCGCGCTGCACGAAGTCGGCTCGAACAATCCGGATGGCGTAGAGATCAAGAAGAAGAAGGACGCGAATGGCATTCCGCTGGACGGCATTCCCTTCCATCCGTATTACACGGTGAAGGACATCGTCGGCGTGGTGGTGTTCCTCTTCGTGTTCTCGATCATCGTCTTCTTCATGCCCGAGGGCGGCGGCTACTTCCTTGAATACAACAACTTCGATCCGGCCGATCCGCTGAAGACGCCGCCGCACATCGCCCCGGTCTGGTACTTCACGCCGTATTACTCGCTGCTGCGCGCCGTGACCTACCCGCTGCTGGGTATCGATGCCAAGTTCTGGGGCGTGGTGGCGATGGGTGCCGGCACCCTGATCTTCGCCTTCCTGCCCTGGCTGGATCGCAGCCCGGTGAAGTCGATCCGCTATCGCGGTCCGATCACCAAGTGGCTGCTGTCGATCTGGATCGTCGGCTTCATTCCCGGCGCCCCGGTAGCTCAACTGCTGAGTGTGTATTACTTCCTGTTTTTCCTGACCATGCCGATCTGGTCTTCGCTGGATCGCTGCAAGCCGGAACCGGACCGGGTGACAATGAAATGAAGAAATTCCTGACCGCAATCCTGTTCGCGCCGATCCTGGCGTTCGCCGCAGGCGCCACGCTGCACCTCGATCCGGCCCCTGACAAGGCGACTGACATGGCCGCGCTGCAAAACGGCGCCAAGATCTTTGTCAACTACTGCCTGAACTGCCATTCGGCGTCCTACATGCGCTACAACCGGCTGAAGGACATCGGACTGAGCGATGCGCAGATCAAGGACAACCTGCTGTTCACCGCCGACAAGGTGGGTGAGCCGATGAGGATAGCCATGCAGCGCGCCGACGCCAAGGTCTGGTTTGGCGCTCCGCCGCCGGACCTGACCGTGATCGCTCGCGCGCGCGCATCGGAGTTCGGTAGCGGTGCCGACTGGCTGTATACCTATCTGCGCAGCTTCTATCGCGACGAGAGCCGTCCTACCGGATGGAACAATGCGATCTTTGAAAACGTCGGCATGCCTCACGTACTCTGGGAACTCCAGGGCGACCAGGTCATGGGACCCGACCACAAGCTGACGCTGGTCAAGCCCGGCAAGATGAAGCCGCAGGAATTCGATGCGGCAATCGGCGACCTGGTGGGCTTCCTCAAGTACATGGGGGAACCGGTGGGGGAGTTCCGCAAGCAGTTGGGTGTGATCGTGCTGATTTTCCTGGCCGTGATCTTTGTCTTTGCGTACGCGCTGAAACGCGAGTACTGGAAAGACGTCCATTAAGTCCATTAACTTCTGATACGTGAATGCAAACTATGGGGCATCGAGAAATGAACGCGCCACCCGTCCGCAAAGTGGTGCGTGATGCGGATTACTCGTGGGGCACCAGCGCCATGATGAACCTGTATTCCGGCACCACCTGTCCCTTCAGCCATCGCTGCCGCATCGTCCTCTACGAAAAGCAGATGGACTTTCAGGTGATCGATGTCGACCTGTTCAACAAGCCGGAAGACATCGCCATCATCAACCCGTACAACCGCGTTCCGGTTCTTGTCGACCGCGACCTCGTGCTGTACGAGTCGAACATCATCAACGAGTACATCGACGAGCGCTTTCCGCATCCGCAACTGATGCCGCCGGATCCGCAGACCCGCGCCAAGGCGCGCCAGCTGCTGTTCACGATGGAGCACGAGCTGTTCAGCTACATTGACGCCGTGGAAAAGAACCTGAAATCGGCCGACAAGGCGCGCCTGCACATGCGCGACCGCCTGATCGAACTGGCGCCGATGTTCAACAAGCAGAAGTTCCTGCTCGGCGACGACTTCTCCATGCTCGACGTGGCCATTGCCCCGCTGCTCTGGCGCCTCGACCATTACGCGATCGAGTTGCCGAAGACCGCCGCTCCGCTGATGAAGTACGCCGAGCGCATCTTTTCGCGCCAGGGGTTCATCGACGCGCTGACCCCGACGGAAAAGATGATGCGCCGTTGAGGCGCATCGTCCCCGCCGGCTGCCCGGCCTGTTCCGGCGCATTCCCATGAAGTCCACCAAACCCTACCTGATCCGCGCCATCCACGAATGGTGTGCGGATCAGGGCTTTACGCCTTACCTCGCGGTCAAGGTGGATGCAACGACGCGTGTGCCGCGGGAATTCGTCAAGAACGGCGAGATCGTCCTGAATGTGGGCCTCGAAGCGACCCACCAGTTGTCCATGGGCAACGAGGAGATCACCTTCCAGGCCCGTTTCG
Source organism: Rhodocyclales bacterium (assembly GCA_016235805.1). GTDB lineage: Bacteria > Pseudomonadota > Gammaproteobacteria > Burkholderiales > Rhodocyclaceae > Sulfuritalea. Next base: position 10,003 of record JACRIY010000029.1, on the reverse strand, counting down.
GCGGCAAGGCATTCCCCGTCGTGGTGCCGATCGAGCGCGTTGCCGCGATCTATGCCAGCGAGAACGGGGAGGGGATGGCCTTTGAAGTGGTCGAGACCGCGGTCGATGCCACCGCATCCGAACCTGCCGCCGACAATGCGCCTCCTGTCCCCGATCCTGCAGTCGAGCGACCGGCGGGAAAGCCCTTCCTCACCCGGGTAAAGTAGGGCAGCACATTCAGGGCGACCAGATCGCCCGGGGCGAAAGCCCTGCTACTTAGATTCCATCACCCAGACGCCGTCCCAGTCATCACCGGGAGGATTGGCGAGGAAATGGTCGCAGCGCTCGACATACATCTTCGCGGCCTTGTCGTGCCCGTTCAGCGCCAGCAGCTCGCCGAACTCCTTCTTCGCGTCGGTCCATTTCTGTTGCCGGTACTTCATCAGCCCCGACCTGAAGTGGCGCAGGGCATCGGTCATCTGCGGATAGCTTTCATCCGTGTGGTAATCAAGGACTTCGTAGATTGCGACCGGCTTGGTCTTGCCCTTGACGACCACCAGGTCGAGTTCGCGGCTGTAGTAGGTGCCACGCAACTGTTTGTAGGTGAACTCGCTGATCAGGATGTGCGCGCCATACTGCTTGCAGGCGGATTCCAGCCGTGCCGCGAGGTTCACTCCGTCGCCGATGATCGTGTAGTCCATGCGTTTCTTCGAGCCGATGGTGCCCGATACGACGTTGTCGGTATTGAGGCCGATGCCGATGTCCACCGGCAGCTTGCCTTCGCTGATGCGAACCTTGTTCCAGTTCCACAACTCGCGGATCATGGCGATCGAGGTGCGCACCGAACGGTCGGCGTCGTCGTCATGCCCGACCGGGATGCCGAAGGCGGCCATGATTGCGTCGCCGATGAACTTGTCGAGCATGCCTTCCTCGCGCTGGATGCAATCCACCATCAGCGTGAAGTATTCGTTGAGCAGGGCCACCGTGCCTTGGGCGCCGAGGGTTTCGGTGATCGTGGTGAAGCCGCGTATGTCGGAGAAAAGCACCGTGGCCACGACATTCTTCCCACCCAATGCATCGACGCCGCCGGCCAGCATCTGGTCGGCAATGCCGGGGTCCATCAGGCGTGACATGGTCGAGCGCATGCGCTTCTCGCTGGAGATGTCTTCCAGCATTAGCATCGAACCGAGGCGCTTCTTTTCCGCCGACAGGAGCGGCAGGGCGGTCAGGTTAACCGAGAGCTTGTCCTCGCCGACCATCAGTTCGGCTTCCATCGCCAGTTCGGTGGTCTGCGTTTCGCCGACGCGCTTCAGCTTTTCCTGCACCCAGGCGTTGCTGCCGGCGAAGAACTCCACCGCGGGCTTCTGCAGGATCTGCGCCGGGGTGACGCGCAGGATGCGCAGGCCGGCGGCATTGCAGGTCGCGATCTTTTCGGCTTCGTCGAGCGTGATCACGGCGTTCGACATCGACTCCAGCATCGCCTCGTTGTAGTTCTTCATGTTCTGCACGTCGGCGAACAGCTTGGCATTTTCCAGCGCGATGGATATCTGCGCCGTGAAGGCACGCAAGCGCGATTCGTCCTCGCCGGTGAAGGGGCCGCCGCGCTTGTTCAGCACCTGCGTCACCCCGATCACCTTGCCGTGCTTGTTGACGATGGGCACGCAGAGGATGGAGCGGGTGAAGTAGCCGGTCTTCTTGTCGAAGGCCGGGTTGAAGCGCAGGTCGGCGTAGGCGTATGGGATATTGATGGCCTTGCCCGAAGTGAACACCGCGCCGGCGATGCCGAGGTGGTTCGGCAGGCGGATCTGCACCGATTCGAGGCCCTGGCCGACTTCCGACCACAGTTCGCTGGTCTTCTCGTCGTTGAGGAACAGCGTCGACCGCTCGGCATTCAGGAGGCGCGTGGCCTCGCCCATGACTTTCTGCAGCAGCGAACCCAGCTTGATGTCGGCGGTCACCTCGGATACGACGTCGATGAACTCCATTTCCTGGCGACGAATGGACTGCATGCGCTCGATGAACTGGGCGCTTTGCAGGGCTAGCGTGCCCTGGCTGGTCATGGCTTCGAGCAGGTTGAGGTCCTGCTTGGTAAATTTGCCGGTGCGCTTGTTGAGCGTCTGCGCGACGCCAATGATCTCGCCCTTTACGGTCTTGATCGGCACGCAGAGGATGTTGCGCGTGGTGAAGCCCGTCTGCTCGTCGATCGAGCGGTTGAAGCGGTCGTCGGCGTAGGCATCGTGGATGATCAGTGCCTCGCCCGCGGTATACACATAGCCGGCGACGCCGCTGGTATTAAGGATGCGTATCTCGCGCTGGATGTTGCCCTGGGCCACGCGCGAATACAGCTCGTTGGTGTCCGGATCGTTGAGGAACAGCGAGCCACGCTCGGCATTCAGCTCGGTGGTGGTCATCTCGACCAGCGCCTGCAGCACCTGGTCGAGCGTGCCGTAGCCGGCCATGCGGCGCGTGACCTCGAGCAGCAATTCCAGGTGGCGCAGGCGGCGACGGCCCTCCTGGTCGCGTTCGGCGGTGGCCCGTTTCCGGTGTTCGATGGGTTCGCTGGGATTGTTCATCGTGGTTGCATTCAGCTGCGGCGCAGGCTTTCGACCTGGTCGCGCAGGGCCTGGATGGTGTTCTGCAACTGGGTGCCTTCGTCGGCGAACAGGCTGCGCTCGCGGCTGACGGCATTGGAACGGTCGATCTGCGCCAGTTCGAGGCTTTCGCGCAGGCCGCTGACAGTCTGGCGTAGTTGCGCGATCTCGCCCTGAGCCCCGACCAGCGCAGTACGCACGGCATTGTCGGTATCGGCCCTCGCGCGTTCCAGTTCGTCGCGCAGCGCAGTGGACGTGGCTTTCAGTTGCTGCATTTCGTTGTGTCCGGCGACGCGCTCCTGCTGTACGGCGTGGTTGCGCTCGGCGCGCGACTGCTCCAGTTCCTCGCGCAGCGCGGCGGCCGTGGCCCTGAGCATCTGGATTTCCTGGCTGGCAGCGACGCGTTCCTGCTGGATCGCCGTTTCGCGCTCGGTGCGCGCGCGCTCGAGTTCCTCGCGCAGGACGCCCACCGTGGTTTTCAACTGGGAGATTTCCGCCGCGTTGGCCTGGGTGACGCGCAGCGTCGCGGCATGGATTTCGGCATGCGCGGCTTCGAGTTCCGTGCGCAGCGCGATCACCGTGCGCTTCATGTCACGGGAATCGGCCTGGGCCAGGATCAACTGCTCTTCCAGGGACGAGAGATCGGCAATCATTGCGCGAATAATACGCCCGACTAGCGAGTTCTGGCGCCCAAGTCAGGAATCGAACCTGAGACCTACCGCTTAGGAGGCGGTCGCTCTATCCACTGAGCTACAAGGGCGCAAGGCCCGAATTCTATAACACCACGAATGCCTTCTCCGGCCTTGGGCCGGGCCGCGCGCCTATAATCCCGCACCCTCTTTCCCGGCTTCCTCCCCGTGCCCGTCCTGACCCTCGACAACGCCTGCCTCGCCTACGGCCACGTAGCCTTGCTTGACCATGCCGCATTGCAGCTTGATGCGGGGGAACGCGTCGGCTTGATCGGCCGCAACGGCAGCGGCAAGTCCAGCCTGCTCAAGGCGCTGGCCGGCCTCGGCGCGCTCGACGATGGCCAGCTTTGGCGCCAGCCCGGCCTGTCGGTCGCCTACGTGCCGCAGGAGCCGGAATTCGCCAGCCATGACACGGTGTTCGAGGCGGTCGCCGCGGGTCTGGGCGAGGTGGCGCGGGTGCTGGCCGAGTACCACGAAGTTACCCATAAAGTCGGCGCCGGCGACACGGCGACCATGGACCGCCTGGAGCACCTGCAGGCGCAGCTCGAAGCCAACGACGGCTGGACCCTGAATTCGCGCGTCGAACAGGCCATTTCGCGCCTGGCGCTGGACGGCGATGCGCGCGTCGATGCGCTCTCCGGCGGCGGCAAGAAGCGCGTTGCCCTGGCCCGCGCGCTGGTAGCCGAGCCGGAACTGCTGCTGCTCGATGAACCGACCAACCACCTCGATGTGGATGGCATCCTCTGGCTGGAGGACCTGCTGCGCGGTTATGCCGGCGCAATCATGGTGATCACCCACGACCGGGTCTTCCTCGACGGCGTGGCGACGCGCATCGTCGAACTCGACCGCGGCAAGCTGGTCTCGTTTCCGGGGCGCTTCGCCGCCTACCAGGAGCGCAAGGAATTCATGCTCAATGAGGAGGCGCTGGCCAATGCCCGCGCCGACAAGATGCTGGCGCAGGAGGAAATCTGGATCCGCAAGGGCGTCGAGGCGCGGCGCACGCGCAGCGTCGGCCGCGTCCAGCGCCTGGAACATCTGCGTGCGGCGCGCGCGGCGCGGCGCGAGCAACTGGGCAAGGTCGAATTCAAGGTGGTGCGCGGCGATGCCTCCGGCAAGCTGGTCGCCGAATTGGAGAACGTGTCGAAACGCTTTGGCGTGAAGAGTGTCGTCAAGGACTTTACCTGCCGCATCCAGCGCGGTGACAAGGTCGGCCTGATCGGCGCCAACGGCACCGGCAAGACCACGCTGCTGCGCATGATCCTCGGCGAACTGCAGCCCGACTCGGGCAAGGTGCAGCTTGGCACCAGGATCGAGGTCGCCTACTTCGACCAGTTCCGCACCCAGCTCGACCCCGAGGCGCCGCTGTGCGAAATCATCAGCCCGGGTTCCGACTATGTCGAGATCGGCGGTTCGAAGAAGCACGTGATCGGCTACCTCGAAGATTTCCTGTTCGCGCCGCAACGCGCCCGCTCCCCGGTCAAGTCGCTCTCGGGCGGCGAACGCAACCGCCTGCTGCTGGCGCGCCTGTTCGCCCGGCCGGCGAACGTGCTGGTGCTCGACGAACCGACCAACGACCTAGACATCGAAACCCTGGAACTGCTCGAGGCCCTGCTGCAGGACTACAGCGGCACGGTCTTCCTCGTCAGTCACGACCGGGCCTTCCTCGACAACGTGGTGACGCAGACCATCGCCGCCGAGGGTGGCGGGGCATGGAAGGAATATGTCGGCGGCTACAGCGACTGGCTGCGGCAGCGGCCGGCGGCGGTGGCGGCGCGTTTCGATACCACTGGCGGTGTCGATGGTCGAAGCAGTGCAAAAGTTGGCGCTGGCGACACGGCGCCGGCGAAGCCGGCAGCGGCAAAAAAGTTGAGTTTCAAGGAGCAGCGCGAACTCGATCAACTGCCCGCGCGCATCGCCGCGCTCGAAACCGAGCAGGGCGTGCTGCACGCCCGCCTCGCCGACCCGGCCTTCTACCTCGAGCCGGCCGAAACTCAACGCCTTGCCCAGGAAAGGCTGGCCGCCGTCGATGCCGAGATCGACGCCGCGCTGCTGCGCTGGGAAGTTCTAGAAGCCAAGGGCTGAAAGCTGGCGCCGAAAAGGCGTTTTTTTCCCAGCCTCATGCATCGGCCGCGGCGGATACTCTTGCCCCGTCAGCTGGACAAGGGAGGCGCATGTGGTCGTCATCAACGGAAAACGCACTACCGCGATCGTGATTCGCAACCGGGGCGACAGCGTGACCCTGGTGCCGATGAAGAGCGGCCGGCTCTCGGCCAAGACGGTGGCATTCGACGAATTCCGCCGCGACTGGCAGGAGACGGGTTACGCACTGTCGCAGGCGATGACCACTTTCCTCGCCCACATCATGAAGTGGGGAGCTTCGCTGGAAGTGGTCAAGGGCCTCGAAAAGCTCGCGGCGCGCGACCGGTTCGTCGTCGGCAGCCTCTTTTAAGGGCCGAGATCGAGCCCTTCTGGCAAGCCTGGTGCGACGGATCGGCGCTGCCCAATCCGGGCAAGATCGGCATCGGCGTGATCCTCGTCGCTCCCGACGGCACGCGCTCGGAAAATTCATCGCTGACCGGTGGCTACGGCTGCAACAACGAGGCCGAACTGCATGCACTGTGCGCCGCACTCGAAATGGCGGCGGCGGCGGGTGCCCGACGGCTTCGGCTGCACAGCGACAGCGACGTCGCCGTGCGCTACGGGCATGGCCCCGACGCAACGTCCATCGAACGCCTGCAGGTGCTGGCAACGCGCGCACGTCTGCTCATCGCCCGCTTCGACGAGGTGCAGTTGCTCTGGTTGCCGCGTCATCGCAATCGCGACGCCGATCGCCTGTCGCGGCAGGCGCTGGGCCTGCCCGAAGCCGCCCCGAGGGCGGCGCATCGCCGTCGCGGCCGTCGCTGACCCCTTTTCGCACCGGAACGGCAGGCGGCTTCCGCTATGATCCGCTTCGCTGAACAAGGAGCCATGGCTTGGGAATATTGACCAACATCGTTGCCGCCGAAGAAGACGAATGCGTCGCCATCGGTGAATCTCTGCGACCGCTGGAAGAGTGGAGCGGCATCGAGCGGCGCGGCATCGACACCGCCAAGATCGCCACGCTGCACTGCCTGCTCACCGGCGAGGAATTCGACATGGCGATCAGCGCCTATGAGCCGGTCCACATCGGCGGCGAGGGGGCGGTGGTGCTGCGCCTGGCCGACGAAGTCACCGAGCGCCTGGCGACGCTGGACGAGGAGGCCCTGGAACTCGTCGCCGGCGAACTGGCGGCCACCGAGGATTTCGAAATGGAGCAGTGGGATCCCGAGGAGGTGCTGGCGCTGGTCCTCGATCTTGCCGACCTGGCGCGCCTGGCCGATGCCCAGGGCCAGGTGCTGTTCGTCTGGATGCACCCGCTGCTGACCTAGCGTACTTGGCACAGCGAGACACCCGCCGGTGATGACACACGCGAAAAGCGAATTAATGGCCCACCCCTCCCATCCTCCCCTCACGGGGAGGCTTCTGGTCAGTTCGCTTCGCTCGGCTATCACCCGCCGCTCCGAACGAGTTTTATCAGGTTAGCCCATGACCGCACCGAAAACCTGGTTCGTGTACCTGATCGAATGCGTCGACGGCAGCCTGTATACCGGCATTACGGTGGACCTGGCGGCCCGCTTCGCCGCCCACCGAGAAGGTCGCGGTGGGCACTACACGCGGTCGCATCCGCCGCTGCGCATGCTGGCCGCCGAGGTCCATGCCGACCGCTCGGCGGCATCGAAGGCGGAACACCGCATCAAGCAGCTCAGCGCGGCACAGAAGCGCGCCGTGGCGGCCGGCATGACCGCGAACCCCCTTGCCCCCACTGCATGACCCAGGCCATGCCATGATCGTTTTTTCGCACGCCAACAGCTATTGCGCCTCCACCTATCAACGCCTGTTCGACGGCTGGCGCGCCGCCGGCCACGAGGTGGCTGCCATCGAGCATTTCGGCCATGACGCGCAGTTTCCCGTCGACCGCCGCTGGCGGGGCATGACGCAGCAGTTGACGACGCTGATCGATGGTCTCGCCGAGCCCAGGGTGTGGCTGGTCGGCCACTCCATGGGCGGCTACCTCAGCCTGCTTGCTGCCGGCCAGCGGCCGCGCCGCGTGCGCGGCGTCATTGTGCTCGATGCGCCGATCATCCACGGCTGGAAATCCGGCCTGATCAGCGTGGTCAAGGCCACCGGCCAGATGCCGCGGGTTTCGCCCGCCGCCGGCGCGCTGCGCCGGCGCGACCGCTGGTCCGACCTTGGCGCAGTCCATAGCCATTTCGCCGCCAAGCCGATGTTCGCGCGCTGGCATCCGGCGATGCTGGATGACTACGTGCGCCACGGCACCGAGCCCGATCCGGCCGATGCCGCGGGTGCCGCGCGGCGCCTCAAGTTCCGCCCCGACATTGAAGCCGAGATCTACTCCACGGTGCCGCATCGCCTGGTGCCTTACCTGAGCACCCATCCGCCGGGCGGGCCGATCGCCTTCATCGCCGGCACGCGTTCGCGCGAGGTCGGGCAGGTCGGCCTCGCGGCGACACGGAAGCTCACGCAGGGGCGCATCAGCTGGATCGAGGGCACACACCTGTTTCCCTTCGAGAAGCCCGAGGAAACCACCGCCGCCGTGCTCGACTGGATCGCGCGGCTCGACCACGCGGCAGCGGCCGCCTGAATCGACGCCGCGGGCACAGCAGCGGATCCCGCATGCACCTTTCCCCGCGCCTGGTACTCCTGCTGATCCTGCCGCCGCTGCTGTGGGCTGCCAATGCCGTGTTCGCCCGGCTGGCGATCAACAGCATCGGCCCGCTGTGGCTCAATGCGCTGCGCTGGGGCCTGGCTTTTTTGATCCTGCTGGTGCTGGGCTGGCGGGCGCTGGCAACGCCAACCGCGCGCGCGCAGATCGCCGAACGCTGGGGCTACCTCGGGGTACTCGGCCTGATCGGCGTCGGCGCCTACAACGGCCTGCAATACGTGGCCCTGCGCACCAGTACGCCGGTGAACGTGACCCTGATCGCCGCCAGCCTGCCGCTGTGGTCGATGATCATCGGCACATTGTTCTACCGCGTTCATCCGACGCGGCCCCAACTGTTCGGCGCCATGCTCTCGCTGGCGGGCGTGCTGACCGTGCTGTCGCGTGGCGACATCGGTGTGCTGCTGGGCATCCAGCTGGTCGAGGGCGACCTGCTGATGGTGCTGGCGATCATCGGCTGGGCGATCTATAGCTGGATGCTGGCGCGGCCGCCGGCCCACATGAGCGGTACCGCGCGCCCGGACTGGAACTGGGCAGAGTTCCTGCTCGCACAATGCCTGTTCGGGGTGGTGATCGGCTTCGCCGCTGCCGGCATCGGCGAAGCCGTCGAGCCTTCGATGACGCCGGACTGGAACTGGCGATTGATCGCCACCATCGTCTTCATCGCCGTCGGTCCCTCGGTCATCGCCTACCGCTCATGGGGGCTGGCAGTGGCGGAGGCGGGACCGGCGATGGCAGCGATCTTCTACAACCTGACGCCGCTGATCGCCGCCGTGCTCTCGGTGCTGGTGATCGGCGAGTGGCCCGAGGCCTACCACGGCCTTGCCTTTCTGCTGATCGTCGCCGGCATCTTCGTCGCGTCGCGGCGGGGCTGAGTTTTGCAAAAGTCGGCGCCGGCGACACGGCGTTGCTCAGCAAGGGCGAGTGCCCAGTTTGATCGTGCCATTTGTTGGCAGCAGCGACGCTTCTGCTTGCCAGTAAGTAGCTTATAAGTTACATTTCGACCATGATCGAAGTCTTTCGATACCAGACCGCAAACGGCGATGAGCCCGTTACAGACTGGCTGCTGTCGCTGCGGGACAAACGGGCGCAAGCGAAAGTTCGAATTCGCCTGAAACGTCTGGAGGCCGGGATTTTCGGCGATTGCGAGACGGTTGGTGACGGTGTCCTGGAACTACGGGAACATCTGGGTGCCGGGTATCGGGTCTATTTCGCTCGGCACGGCCAGTCGATCGTCATTCTCCTGTGTGGCGGATCGAAGAAGACACAGGCATCGGATATCAGGAAGGCCAGGGACTATTGGGCCGATTGGAAACGGAGGCAGGCATGAGCAAGAAAGTAGTGGCAGCCATTTCGCATCACGAACGTGAAGTCGCGGAACTGCGTGCGGACCGGGAATTGGCGGTGGAATACCTCAAGGCGGCGATGGAATCGCTCGATGATCCGAGCGACCGTGCGGCCGGACTGCTGGCCTTGCGTACCGTTGCCGAGGCGTATGGCGGTCTGGGTGCCGTGGCGGCCGAAGCCGGAATCAGCAGGGAAGCCCTGTACCGTGCGCTGTCTGCCAAGGGAAATCCGACGCTGAAGACCATCCTTGCGGTGCTGAAGGCGGTGGGGATGAAGTTGTCCGTGGAACCGGGACATCACGCCGCAGCATAGGGGACAAGCCAAGCAAAAGTCGGCGCTGGCGACACGGCGAAAGAAAGCCCCGGCAGCCTTGTGGCTCCGGGGCTTCGGTGAAACGAAAGCGATTCGTGTCGCTTAGCCGCAGCTTCCCACCGCGCCGCAGGCGGAGCAGAAATCGCAGCCGTCCTTGCGGATGACGGTGTAATTGCCGCACTCGCTGCACAGCGAACCCTGCATCACCTTGACGCCGCCGCTCTTCTGCTCGGGGACTTCGAGGATGCCCATTTCGCGGGTCGGGTAGCCGTTCTCGTCGAGGATGCCGAGCATGGCGTAGCGGTGCATGATCAGGCGCGCGATGT
>JACRIY010000031.1 GCA_016235805.1 Rhodocyclales bacterium | reverse complement strand
CGAGGTCTTGGAAGCGACTTCCTTGACCATCTGGGCGCCCATGTTCTGGAACTTGTCCTTGAGTTCGATTTCCTTGGCGACGGAAACGCCGTCCTTGGTCACGGTCGGGGCGCCGAAGGAGCGCTCGAGCACGACATTGCGGCCCTTGGGACCGAGGGTAACCTTGACCGCGTCGGCCAGGATGTTGACACCAGCCACCATGCGCTGACGCGCGGAATCGCCGAATAGGACTTCTTTAGCTGCCATTTGTATGTATCTCCTGAAATTCTGTATGGATTAGAGCTCAACCACGCCCATGATGTCTTCTTCGCGCATGACCAGCAGCTCATCGCCGTCGACCTTTACGGTCTGGCCGGAGTACTTGCCGAACAAAACGCGGTCGCCAACCTTGAGGGACATCGGGCGAACCTTGCCGTCGTCCTGAATCTTGCCGTTGCCCACGGCGATGACCTGGCCCTGATCGGGCTTCTCGGCGGCGTTGTCAGGAATGACGATGCCGGAAGCGGTTTTCTTTTCTTCTTCGAGACGCTTGACGATCACGCGGTCATGCAAGGGACGGATTTTCATGGGATTACTCTCCTCTTGAACAGGGTCGTTACAAAAAATCGGGTGCGGGCTGGCCGCAGCTTCGGATCAGGGATGGCGCCAGTTGTTAGCACTCATCGCCGTGGAGTGCTAATAATAGTGGCAAGTGTCCCTTGTTTCAAGAGGCAGAACGAAAGAAATCCTTCAGGTGAGCCGGTTGGCGCGGTAGTCGGCGACGGCCTGCTCGATTTCTTCGCGGGTATTCATGACGAAGGGGCCGTATTGCACCACGGGTTCCCGCAGCGGGCGCGCGGCGAGCAGGAGGAAGCGGGCGGGGCCGTCCGTCGCCCGGATAGTCACCGGTCCGTCGCCACCCAGCACGCCGGCCGACTGCGCCGGCAGGCGGCGCACATCGGATTCGTCGCCGATGGCGAGACTGCCTTCGTAGGCGTAGACGAAGGCACTGTGGCCATCGGGGATGGGGTGGTGGAAACGTCCGTTGGCGGGCAGCCGCACATCCATATAGAGGGGCTCGGTGGTGATGCCCTGCACCGGACCGGCAACCTCTCGTCCATCGATCTGGACTCGACCGGCGATCACGCGCACTTCGCCACCGCCCGGCAGCGCCACGGTCGGGATGTCCTCGGGACGGATGTCGCAGTAGGAGGCCGGCTTCATCTTCTCCGCCGCCGGCAGGTTGATCCAGAGCTGAAAGCCGCGCATGCGGCCGCTTTCCTGTTGCGGCATTTCGGAATGGATGATGCCGCGCCCGGCCGTCATCCACTGTGCGCCTCCGGGCAGCAGGTCGCCGCGGTTGCCGAGGTGGTCTTCGTGCAGCATGTGGCCGTCGAGCATGTAGGTCACGGTCTCGAAGCCGCGATGGGGATGGGACGGAAAGCCCGCAATGTAGTCGTCCGGGTCGTCGGAGGAGAACTCGTCAAGCATCAGGAAGGGATCGACGCGGGCTTCCGGCGCACGGCCCAGGCTGCGGCGCAGGCTGACGCCGGCACCGTCGGAGGTGGCGACGGAAGGGATGATCTGCTGCAGGCGGCGGCTGGACATGGAAGTCTCCTTAATGTGAAACAACGCGTTCGAAGCGGCTGGTCATAGCCGAGCGAAGCGAGCCGAGTGGTAGCCCCGCCCTGGGGCGGGGGCGCAGGCGGGGTTTCGCGAAGCACTGCTTCGCGCCGCCGCAGCCGGCCGGCCATGCAGGGCCGGCCGTGGAACGGGGGTGGGGGGCCTTCAATTTGCCTTTCGCGTGTTTCATCTCAGCGGGTGGCTCTTGGTGCCATGAGCGTTAGGTGCGATAGCGTCAAGATGGGCCCGGACGCTTTACATCGCAAGTATCATGGCCGCACTACTTTGTTGCGGAAAGTGTTCCATGACCATCCTGATCCTCGGCCTGTTGCTGTTCCTCGGCGTCCATTCGGTGCGCATCTTCGCCGATCCATGGCGTAGCGCACAAATCGCCAACATCGGCGAAATGCGCTGGAAGGGCGTGTACTCACTCTTGTCGGCGGCCGGGCTGGGGTTGATCATCTGGGGCTACGGTTTGGCGCGGGTCGGCGACGTGGCGCTCTGGGTGCCGCCGTTGCCGATGCGCCATCTGGCGGCGGGCTTGACCCTGCCGGCCTTCATCCTGCTGGTCGCCGCCTACCTGCCCGGCAGCCACATCAAGGCCAAAGTCGGCCACCCGATGGTGGCCGGGGTCAAGCTCTGGGCCCTGGCCCACCTGCTGGCCAACGGCAACCGCGCCGATGCGCTGCTCTTCGGCGCGTTCCTCGCCTGGGCGATCGCCGACTTCATCGTTTCGCGGCGTCGCGACCGGATTGCCGGCCGCACCTATCCCGTCTGCTGCTGGACGCGGGATGCCTCGGTGGTGGCCATCGGCACCCTGGCCTGGGCCGTGTTCGCGCTCTGGGGCCACGCCTGGCTGATCGGCGTGGCGCCGTTCCGGGTCTGACTCTCATGATGCGGGAATCATTACCCCGCATCATGCGAGTAAGCCTTTTCAAACTCCCGCCCCCCTTCGCCCCCCTCTCGGGGGGTTCCTGATCTGCTCGCTGCGCTCGATATCACACCGGGCGCCTTCTGTTCTATTGCGCTAAACGTCGAACGGCTCGCCGGTGGCGAAAAAGCTGCCGCCGGCCAGGTAGTGGATGCTGCGCCGTTCGGCATCGGGGAAATGCCAGCGGCCGTTCGAGAACACCTCGGGGTCGGCCCAGGCGGCGACCACTTCGCCGAGGAACAGGTCGTAGGTTTGCTGGATGTGCGGCTCCGGGATCACTCGGCATTCCAGCCAGGCCAGGCAAGCGTCGATCAGCGGCGCCTTGACGACCCCGCCCGCCGTAGCACCAGCGCCGACTTTTGATATTTTGTCGATGCCGCGCCCGGACTCGCTGCCGACCGCCAGCGTCAATGCCGCGATCTTGCGCGAGGGCACGTTGAGCACGAACTCGCCCGAGGCTTCGACCAGTTCTCGCGTCAGCGTCGCCTTGTCGATCACCACCGCCACCTTGGGCGGATCGAAATCGAGCGCCATGTTCCACGCCGCCGCCATGACGTTGCGCCGGTCGCCGTAGGCGCTGGATACCAGCACGGTCGGCCCGTGGTTGAGTAGCAGGTAAGCCTTGGGCAGGGGCACCGCGATCCGTTCGCTCATGCCTTGTGCTCCGTTGCGGCGCGCCGCGCGGCGAAGTCGACGAACCAGTGCAGGCTGGCCGGATTGGCCATTGCGTCCGGGTTGGCGACCGTGTCGATGGTTTGCCCAAGCAGCAGCTTCTTCACCGGCAGCTCCATCTTCTTTCCCGAAAGCGTGCGCGGTATCTCCGCCACGGCAAAAATCTCGTTGGGCACGTGGCGCGCCGAAAGCGCCACCTTGATGCGCTCGCGCAGCGTCGCTTCGAGCTGCGGCGTCAGGTCGTGGCCGGGACGCATCACGACGAACAGCGGCATGTAGGACTCGCGCCCGAGGTATTCGAGGTCGACCACCAGGCTGTCGAGGATTTCATGGATTTCCTCCACCGCGCGGTACAGCTCGCTGGTGCCCATGCGAATGCCGTGGCGGTTGATGGTCGCATCCGAGCGGCCGTAGATGACGGCGCCGCCGCGCGGCGTGATGCGGATCCAGTCGCCGTGGCGCCAGGCGCCGGGGTACATGTCGAAATAGCTCTCGCGGTAGCGCGCATCGCTCGGATCATTCCAGAACATCAGCGGCATCGAGGGCATGGGTGCGCTGCAGACCAGTTCGCCGACCTCGTCGATCAGCGGTTTGCCGGCTTCGTCCCAGGCTTCGACCCGGGCGCCGAGGCAGCGGCATTGCATCTCGCCCAGATGCACCGGCAGCGTCGGCACGCCGCCGACGAAGCAGCCGGCGAAATCGGTGCCGCCGGAAATCGCGTTAATCCAGAGGTCGGGCCGCACATGGTCGTAGATCCACTGGTAACCCTCGGGCGGCAGCGGCGAGCCGGTCGAGCCGACGGCGCGCAGGGCCTTGAGGTTGGCAACGGCGTTGGGTTCGACATGCGTCTTGAGGCAGGAAAGGAAGAAGGCCGCGCCGGCGCCGAAAAACGTCACCCGGGTTTCGCCGACGAAGCGCCACAGCGCATTCCAGTCCGGCCAGCCCGGATTGCCGTCGTAGATGCAGACCGTGCTGCCCATCAGCAGTCCGGCGACCTGGCAGTTCCACATGATCCAGCCGCTGCTGGAAAACCAGTGGAAGCGGTCTTCCGGCCCGAGGTCGAGATGGAAGGCGCCCATCTTGACGTGCTCGACGACGATGCCGCCCTGCGAATGCACGATGGGCTTGGGCAGCCCCGTGGTGCCGGAGGAATACACCACCCACAGCGGATGCTCGAAAGGCACCTGTTCCACCCGCAGCGGGACGTCGCCGGCCGTGGCCTGTGCCCAGGCCGTGCAGTGCTCGAATTCGGCAGGATCGGCCCGCGGGTCGAGACTGGGCAGCAGCACCATGTGATCGATGCTCGGCAGTTCGGCGAGCAGTTCGTGGATCAGTTCGCGCCGGTCGTAGCCCTTGCCGCCATAGCGGTAGCCATCGACCGCGATCAGCACTTTGGGCGCGATTTGGCGAAAGCGATCAACTACCGCGATGCGCCCCATGTCGGGCGAGCAGGCCGACCAGACCGCGCCGATGCTGGCGACGGCGAGGAAGGCAACCATGGTTTCCGGAATGTTGGGCAGGTAGGCGACCACGCGGTCGCCGCGCCCGACGCCCATCGCGCGCAGGCTCGCCGCCAGCGCGCCGACCTGGCGCTGCAACTCGGGCCAGGACATCTCGCGGTTCTCACCCGCCTCGTTGCGCGAGACGATGGCCGGACGCGCCGTCGTCGCGTGGCGAAAAACCTGGTCGACGTAGTTCAGCGTGACGCCGGGGAACCACCGTGCGCCGGGCATCTTCGCCTCGGCCAGCACCCGGCCGCGCGGCGTCGCGGCGGGAATCGCGAAGTAGTCCCAGATCGCGCTCCAGAATCCTTCGAGGTCGTGCACCGACCAGCGCCAGAGCGCCTCGTAGTCGGCGAAGCGCAGGCCGCGCTCGCGTTCCAGCCAGTCGGCGAAGGCCGTCAGCTTCGCCGCGCGTATCGTCTCTGCCGAGGGTTGCCAGGCGGGGTTATTCATTCTTGTTTGCTCCTCGTTTTCGGTGGATTCTATCTGTCCGTGATGCGAGGCAACTGCGCATACCGCGCTAAGATCGCAGCATGCGAATCGTTTCTGCCGTGCTTGCCTCTGTCTGTGTGCTGACGGCGCAGGCCGAAGAATTGCCGTCCACCGTTGCGCAGGCGCTAAAGACCGCCGGCATTCCGGCCTCGGCCACCGCCGCCTGGGTGCGCGAGGTCGACGCCGCGTCGCCGCGCCTGGCGGTGAATGCGCGCTCCGCGCTGAATCCGGCCTCGACCATGAAGCTGGTCACTACCTACGCCGCGCTCGACCTGCTGGGCCCGGCCTACGTCTGGAGAACCGAGGCGTTCGCCGGCGGCACAGTGAGCGAAGGCGTCCTCACCGGTGACCTGCACCTGAAGGGCGGCGGCGACCCCAAGCTGACCTACGACCAGTTCGGCCGCCTGCTGCGCCAGATCCGCGCGCGCGGCATCCGCGAGATACGCGGCGACCTGGTGCTCGATCGCGGTGCCTTCGTCACCGCCAACGGCGATCCCTCACGTTTCGACGCCCAGCCGATGCGGCCCTACAACGTGGCGCCGGACGCGCTGCTGGTGAATTTCAAGGCGGTGACGCTGCAACTGGTTCCCGACCTGCAGCAAAAAACCCTGCTGGTCAGCACCGAGCCGGCCCCGGCCAACCTCGACCTGATCAACAAGGTCACGCTGGGCAACGGCAACGGCTGCGGCGACTGGAAGGAGCGCCTGCGTGCCGACGTTTTTGCCCACGGCCCGACGACGCGGCTGGTCCTCACCGGGGTCTTTCCCGGGGCCTGTCCCGAGCAACGCTGGAACATCGCGGTGATGGACCACCCGCAATTCGTGCTCGGCGTCTTCCAGCAATTGTGGGCCGAACTGGGCGGCAGCCTGTCGGGCGGCGTGCGCGACGGCCCGGTTCCCGCTGATGCCCGTCCAATCGCCGTGTTGCCATCGCCGACTCTTGCGGAAGTGGTGCGCGACATCAACAAGTTCTCCAACAATGTCATGGCCCGGCAGTTGTTCCTCACGCTTGGCATGGAAGCCGGCCGCCGCCCCGCCGGCACCGAGGATGCCGATGCCGCGATCCGCGCCTGGCTCGAGGCGCGCGGCCTGGCGCTGCCCGAACTGGTGCTGGAGAACGGTTCCGGCCTGTCACGGCGCGAGCGGATCTCCGCCGAGGGCCTCGGCCGCGTGCTTCAGGCGGCCTGGAAAAGCGCGGTGATGCCGGAACTGGTCGCCTCGCTGCCGGTGACGGCGACCGACGGCACCATGCGCAAGCGACTCAAGCAGAACGGCGTCGCCGGCCAGGCACACATCAAGACCGGCTCGCTGGAAGGCGTGCGCAGCATCGCCGGCTGGGTGCTGGATCGCAATGGACGGCGCTGGATCGTGGTCTTTTTCGTCAATCACCCCAATGCCGGCGGCGCGCAGGCGGCGCAGGACGCGCTGCTGGAATGGGTACACGCCGGCAAGTGATGAAGCGCGTTTTGATGCTCGGAGCCGGCTTCGGCTACATGGTGCTGCTGATCGAAGCCATCCGCGCCGCCGTGGCCTGGTGGCAGGGTGAGCTGGCGCTGCCGGGCTGGGCCGACGTCGCGCTGATCGCCGTGTTGCCCGTGCTGGCCTGGATCTGGTGGCGCTACATCTCGCCCTTCGGTCGCGACTGCCCGAAATGCGCGCTGCCGCCGGAACCCGGCAAGGGACCCTGATGGGCGGGTCGGCCTCGCCGAGAATCCCGGACCCGTGCCCCTGCGGCCGGCCGCTGCCGTACGCCGCCTGCTGCGGCCGCTACCACTCGGGCGTTCCGGCTCCGGACGCGGAATCCCTGATGCGTTCGCGCTACAGCGCCTATGTACGGGGACTGGAAGGCTACTTGCTGGCGACCTGGCATGCGACGACGCGACCATCGGCGCTCGATCTGGCAGCCGAACCGGCGCCGAAATGGCTGGGACTCGAGGTCCGCGCCCAGACGGAAAGCGGCGATGCCGCGACGGTGGACTTCGTCGCCCGCTTTCGCGTCGGCGGACGCGGGCAACGCCTGCACGAAGTCAGCCGTTTCGTCCGCGAAGACGGCCGCTGGTACTACCTCGACGCCCTGCAGGGGTGACGCGGCGAGGTCTTTGCAACAAGTTGTTGCAAATTCTCGTTGAACCGATCGGCTGCGGCCCCATCTATCCTTCCATGTCAGCACTCCTGACGCTAACCCGCTGAGCAAATTGATGATCCAGTCCGACGCAGTTTTAAAATTTCTTTCCGATTCAAGTCGTTACTTCAGTCGGTAAAATACGGCTCCCCCGGCGACCGGTTTCCTCCTTCCGGTCGCCCGAAGGCTCCGCGTGTGCGGGGCCTTCGCCTGACATCGAGGACATGATCCTGGACATGTGAATCCAGCCACCGCAGCAATAGCAATGCAGGAGCCGTAAATGACCCGGCATGCCATGAGTCTCATGGATGTTCTCACCCCTCCCGGTAACGACTGGCTGAAGGATTTGTCGCGTCGGAAGACCGACCTGCCGGCCGGCGTGAAGATCGTCCGTTTCAGCGACGGTGACGATGAGTTTGCCGAAAAGGACGAAACGCCGAAGGCCAAGCGCGGCCGCCTGCAGTCGCTGGCGGCGTGATCCTTCCGCGCTGACGGGGCCGGTTAGAGCAACTTCTAGTTTCGGCCGCTGCGCTTGACGCCGATAGAACCGGCGTCAGCCTTCACTGAAACCGAGCAGGTTTTCGATGTCGGCGGCCATGTCCTCGGGTTTGTGTGACGAGGAATAACGGCCGACCACCTTGCCCTCGCGATCCACCAGGAACTTGGTGAAGTTCCACTTGATGGCCTCGGTACCCAGCACCCCGGGGGCACCCGCCTTGAGAAAGGCGAAGATGGGGTGGGTATCGTCACCGTTGACGTCAACTTTGGCGAACATGGGAAAAGTTACGTCGTAGTTCAGGCTGCAGAATTCCCCGATCGCCGCTTCGCTGCCGGGCTCCTGGCCGCCGAACTGGTTGCAGGGAAATCCCAGCACAGTCAGCCCGCGCTCTCCGTACTTGCGCCACAACTCCTCGAGGCCGGCATATTGCGGCGTGAAGCCGCAACCGCTGGCGACATTGACGAACAGCAGGACCCTGCCCCGGCAGTCACCCATCGACCTGATGGAACCGTCGATGGCCTTGGCGGACAACTTGTAGAGCGCGCTCATCATTTCTCCTCGTCGAGTGTCACGGCATAGCGTTTGAGATCGGCCAGGCGCACCACTTCCAGCGCCGCGGCCGAGGTTGCTTCCAGCACGACCTGCGGTGCCTTGCCGGCCTGCAGGGCTTCCTGCCAGCGCGCGGAACACAGGCACCAGCGCTGCCCGGGCTTGACTCCCGGAAAATCGAACTCGGGATGCGGCGTCGACAGGTCGTTGCCGCGCGACCGCGAAAAAGCCAGGAATTCCGCCGTGGCGACGATGCATACCCCGTGGTTGCCGACATCCTCTTCGGTCACCTGGCAGTCGCCGGTGCGGAAGAATCCCGTCATGGGGTCCGTGCTGCAGGGCTGGAGCAGGCCACCCAATACATTTTTTGCCAGATCGTGCATGTCGTTCTCCGATATCGGTTCCGATTATCGACCAAGCAGGGCGTCACAAGTTTGCGTTGGATAAAAAAATGGCCCGCGATGCGGGCCATTTCCTTGCAAGCTGAATAGGCTTTTTTGGTGGTTGGCGTCAGCGCTTAGCGCTGCCGACGTGTCCGTATTTTGTCTTCGGCCGGCCCTGCGGGCCTTAACCTGCCCAAAAGGCGGGCAGGTTAGCCTGCGACGAGATACCGCCAAAGTTCGCTATGCGAACCGGCCTTACAGGCCGGCATCGGCGCGGAGCGGGCCTGGTCCGTGTTTTGTCTTCGGCCGGCCCTGGCGGGCCTTAACCTGCCCAAAAGGCGGGCAGGTTAGCCTGCGACGAAATACGGACAAGGGCCTGCGGCCCTGGGCCTTACAGGCCCGCATCCGCGCGTAGCGCGGCTGCCTTGTCCGTATTTTCCCAAGTGAATTCCGGTTCGTCGCGGCCGAAGTGGCCGTAGGCGGCGGTTTTTTCGTAGATCGGGCGCAGCAGGTCGAGCATCTGCACGATGCCTTTCGGGCGCAGGTCGAAGTGCTTCTTCACCAGTTCGGCGATCTTTTCGTCGGAGACCTTGCCGGTGCCTTGCGTGGTGACCCACACCGAGGTCGGCTGGGCCACGCCAATGGCGTAGGAGATCTGCACCAGGCACTTGCTGGCCAGGCCGGCGGCGACGATGTTCTTCGCCACGTAGCGGCCGGCGTAGGCTGCCGAGCGGTCGACCTTGGATGGGTCCTTGCCGGAGAAGGCGCCGCCGCCGTGGGGCGCGGCACCGCCGTAGGTGTCGACGATGATCTTGCGGCCGGTCAGGCCGCAGTCGCCCTGCGGGCCGCCGACGACGAAGCGGCCGGTGGGGTTGACCAGGTACTTGATCTCGCCCTTGATCAGCTCCTTGGGCAGCACCGGCTTGATGATGTCTTCGATAACCGCTTCGATGGCCGATGCCTTCATCTTCGCGCCATCGGACATCTCCGGCGAATGCTGGGTGGACAGCACCACGGTGTCGATCGCGAAGGGCTTGCCATCGACATAGCGCACGGTGACCTGCGACTTGGCGTCCGGGCGCAGCCAGGGCAGGCGGCCGTCGCGGCGCAGCATCGACTGGCGCTCGACCAGGCGGT